>NZ_CP093442.1:2865858-3582323 GCF_022814725.1 Bdellovibrio reynosensis | reverse complement strand
CGTTAGTTACCGCACCAGTTCTGCCTGCAACAGTCGTTACCGGGAATGCAATCGCTGCATTTGATGCCGCAGTCAAACGACCTTGAGCATCCACCGTGAAGGTACCAACTGCAGTCGTTGAACCATAGACGGCTGGAGTAACAGTCGTATTAGCTAAAGAAATAGTTCCAGTTGCAGTGATCGGACCACCACTTAAACCAGTACCGGTCGCGATGTTCGTCACAGTACCGCCACCGTTCGTGTCGGTATCATTCGCACACTCCCAACGAGAGTTGGCATTCACCCACTTTATCACTTGGCCATCAGAACAAGCCACGTTGTTGGGTTTATAAGTTAAATATTTCGCAGCCCCGTTATTGATATCACCATAATCTAAAGTCACAGCACCGGTTTTAGTTGCCACCGAAGTTACCGGGAAAGCGATGGCTGCATTTGAAGCCGCCGTCAAACGACCTTGAGCATCCACCGTGAAGGTACCAACTGCAGTCGTTGAACCATAGACTGCTGGAGTAACAGAGGTGTTCGCTAAAGAAATAGTTCCAGTCGTGGTGATTGGACCACCACTTAAACCAGTGCCCGTCGCGATGTTCGTAACTGTACCACCAGTATTACTATCTGCAGCTGGGGCCCAACTAGTTCCGTTGAATTTTAAAACTTGGCCGCTTGTTGGTGCCGTTGCATCAACAGCGACACCCTTAATTTTATCAACGACTGTCGCACCCTGCGTACCGCTGACGTCGCCGGCTAAACTTCCTAAAAAGTTTGTTGCATTCGTGGCACTGCCTACTGCAAGACTTGTTGCATTCGTGCATTGCCAACCCGTTGCCACGTTCCAAGTTAACAACTGCCCGGCTGTACATGAAAGCGGAGCTAGCGTATCTCCGGTTGACGAGTCCGTCATTACCAGTCTGTTAATGCCAGGATTTGCAAATAATTTAGAAGTGGTCACTGCTGTGTCACCGATCTTTGCTGTTGATACAGCTCCGTCAGCTAAACCTGGATTAGGATATGTGCCGGTTAAGGCTCCACCCGCAGAACCATTTGGTGGACGGGAGTTTGTGAAGCGCGCATCATCACCGGCAGCCACAGTGCCAGCCACTGTGCCGACATTTAAAGTGACTACGGGGTTCACTGTATCTGCGGAAACAGACAAGTACGGATTGCTTCCAGCACTCGCCGCTACTGATTGCACGGTACCACCACTAGCGCCAGCCACCCCGGCACAACCGAATTTTTTTAAAGTTGCATCCCAAGTTAAAAAACTTCCGCTACCGCAATTTAAGTTATCATTCACTTCATTTTTTAAAACGAAGTCTGTAGACACATGGGTTCCTAACGTCGCTGCTGAAGATGCAAACCCCGCGTAAGGAACGGTGCGGATTTCGTTGTCTGGAGAAATAGTTTGCCAAGAAACTCCATCATGAAATTTTACGCGTAAAAAACGACCGTCAGTCAGGCCTGGATTGTATGGTGATCCACCATCACACACCAATGCTGTTGCATTACTAAATGAATCAAGAATCGTGAAAGTCGGAGCTGCAGGATAGTTGTGAGAAGCACCAATTTTTACGTCAAACACTCCGCCTGAGTTCGTCATGTCGATATGATTTAATTGTTCGCGATAAAGAACGCAGACTTTATTGGGCGCGAGTATTTCAAATTGAAACGCCACCGCGTTGTATTCAAGCGGTTCACCAGAGCTTTTCACAATGCGACCTTGATAAGTTAAAGCAGCTGGTGCCGCCATGACTTGGCCAGATATGAAGAGCGATAATAAAAGAGTTAACGTTCCAACGATCCTCATAAAAGCTTTATCGGATGATATAAACTAGAACTTTAATTAATTTACTGAATACCTTAGGGCATTCGAATACTTACATTTGTAGGAGGCTAAGTTTTAAGCACCTTTTTTAGGTAAATACTTAATATTCCTTAATTTCATAAGGACAAGCTGACACCAAGCAAATTGGTATATACCTTGCTTTTCCCAGGACCTGGAACGAAATCAAAATTTTGGGGGAACAAAATGCACCGCTTTTCTTTACCTGCTGCACTTTTAAGTGTGCTGTTGATCGCGAATACCGTCTTTGCTGAAACGACTCAAGTCGTCTTAAACCGAAACAGTCAGTCGCAGTTAAGTCTGAATGCGTCCCTGACTAAAGACGTCTATCGTCAGGAACCACACCAGGTTCCTTACACGGTTCAAGAACCTTACGAAACTACTGAAACTTATTATGTTGATGTGCCCTACCAACACCAAGAATTTTATACTGACTATGAAGATTATTGGGATCAGGAATATCGCTGTCACACTCGCACCCGTCATGAGCGTGTGTGCCGAGATAAAGAAGACTGCCATATCGTACCCGGCAACGGGCCAGGAGGAGGTCCTCGCCGAGAATGCACTCGAGTGCCTGTCTGCGAAACCGTACCAAGAACAGAAAGAGAATGTCACTGGGAGCAAGTTCGTAAAACTCGTCCTGTTACAAAATCCCGCTGGGTGACTCGTTATCGCCAGGAAGCTCGCACAAGAACTGTCACCCGTTACCGCGATAAAGAAGTTTGCTGCAAGACTGTTTACCGCGACGTCTTTGATCACACTTACACAGTACCAGTAACAGTGAACTTCCCTGCAGAAACCCAGTTAACCGGACAAGAAAAAGAAACTTTCCAAATCGTGCTAAGTGGTACTGAAGCAAATCCACAAGTCAGCTTTACGGTGAAACAAAGTATTTTTGGATATCAGGTTGACAGCCAAGAAAATCATGGCGGCGGAATTATTATCACTTTAAAAGCAGTTCCTCTTTACAGCGTCGAGCAATTAGGACGAGTTTCAATTAAAGGTCTTGCGCTTGAAGAAACCATCAATGGTTCAATCATCCGTTTCGTTGACCAAGGTTTAAAGCCAAGAGTTTTAAGTCGTTATGCTTATCAAATTCGGGAAGTGGGATCGAATGAATTAATCGTTGCTGGGGAACTTGCTGCATCTTTGGAACAAGTGGAAATTCGTTTAGACCAAGCTCTTGAAGACAATAAAGAATACCAATTGGATTTGCGTCTTCAGCGTCAAGGTTTGCCGTTATCTGGAACTGTGGATGAATTTCTTTCGGCAATAAAAAAAGTGACACCGTTAAAGAACGCAGAACTTCATATGCGCAAAGATCAAATTAACACTTTTGAAATTCGCGGTGAAACTACAGACGCTAAACTTCTTTTCCGTGACCAATCACCTGCAGATGAAGGTGTACATACGATTTATAAGATTGAGATCTTAATTGGTGATGCTAATGGAACCGTTGTAGCCACAAAGGAATTCCTGCGTGAAAGTGCTCCGATGGCGACCAAAGGATTTTTCAAAATTCATTTAGCGCAAGATTTAGGTGTGCCAACTTCCATCTTAAATGAAAAAGTTCGTCACAGAAAACTGGTTACAGCGCGAGTGACAACGACTAGAACAAACCCAAGACTTAATCAGGGCGTGCCAGTGGTTTTGAAACACGTGCATGTTCAAGAAATTGTTCGTTAGAAGAATTTTTAAGTTTTTATTTGTAAGGGGGAATGGACTCCCCTTTTTTATTTCAGCCTTGATTTGGCATCTTCGTATGACACATATTTCGTCAAAATTTTTAAAAGCGTCCCATCGGCTTTAATTTCATCTAAGATAAGCTTCATATATCTTCTTTCATCGTCATTCATTCGTCGCGTTGAAAGTATAGCGCCGACCTCCACCTTATCGGTGCGGTCATAGACCCGGGCACTGTGATTTTCCATTTCTAGTTTTTTAATAAAATAAGAATTTACAATTCCTGTAAAAAGAAGCGCTTGAACCCTTTTTTCTTTAAGCAGACCAAAAGCTTCCTCTGGGCCAGGAATTCCTATCATTCGATTTGCTTTTATAAGTTTGGTTTCTTTTTCGTGATCTAGCGTACTCCACGCACCGATCAGGTGTGCAAATTTTATTCTTGGATCATCGATGTAGTCATTGATGGTTTTATTGGGAACGAAAACACTTTTAGCAACTACGATTTCACGCGTGTTCGTATAAAGAGGAACAAAGAAGTTTGTGGCAGCGATGTCAGATTTTTTTGCCGCAAGTAAAACGATATCTGACTTCCCCCGAACAAGCTTGTCGGCGATTTCAGGCAGGCTGAATTCAGATTCAATAAAAATGCAGCCGGTTTTAGATCTTAATGCGCTAATCAAATCCGGAGCAATTCCTGTGAGCTTCCCTTTAGTGCGAATCACTATAGGCGCAAAGTCAGTCATGTCGACAATATAGCGACGCTCGCAACCCTCTTTCTTTTTTCTTTGTGCAAAAGCAAAGTCAGTTGCAATGCTAAAAATAATAACTAAGACAAGACTGAACTGCGCCATCACTTCAGTGTTAGCGCAATTAGCTGGTTCATTGAAGGAACAACTCTACTCTTGCGAACGTTTAAGTCTGTGGTTCTTAAAAGCTAAATGCTCCAACTAGCGCCCAATTATTTACATAGTCGTGGTAGATATTAAGTTGTCCAAGGGAACCCTTAATTGCTACGCCAAACCACACATCATCTTCATAGACTTTACTTTCATCATTTAAGTACATGTCATATGAAATCGATACGGCGATTTTGCTAATATCTACTAATAATCCTGGAGTCACCATAACCACATCGTTACTTGTTCCACCCGACTCATCATCGCGCTTAGAAGCATCAACGACAAAGGTGAACGAACTTCCCTGGTAGGCATAACCCACACCCATGGTGCGTAAGTCTTGACCTTCTTCTTCGACATCTTCAAAGTCAGCGGTGACACCAAAACGGTGGGTTCCCGACTGATTAAATAACAAACCTGCGGAGTAATTATTCTCTTCGCGATATCCGATACCGAACGCGAATGAAGATGTGCCGACACCTAGTATACCGCCGGCGCGACCTTCACACCCTTCGCAGTCTCTTTTATAATAGCCTGCCATAGCTCCGGCATTGCCGTTTCCATAACCAAGCTCTACGCCAAGACCTGATTGATTGTTTTCATCATTATCTTTTCCAGTGTCATATTCTAACGACAATTGTCCACCCGACAACGTCGCTGCCACTGCCGGGTTTTCATGAGTGAAGCCATTTGAATAGTTTATCGGTGAAGTCACCGCCGGAGCTGCAATCCCCTGCCCAACGGCCAAAGTGTTAGCATCTGATTTTGCGAAAGCACGAGTTGATAAAAGCAATAGTACAGTCACTAAATGATAAATGCGCATGAAGCCTCCTGCCGCACGTTTCTTTAAGTATTCTAACAGTCCGTTTTTTGAAAGTGACTAAATCCGTTTATGCATTTTAAAATGGCACATCTCAAAAATGGTATGTTTGATGAAGTGAAAAACTTTTTAACATATTCACTTCGTCCAAAAGTTAGGAGCCTTCGTGCAAAGTAAAGCCATTCGTTTCCACAGCACTGGTGATGTTGAGGTTCTAAAGTATGAATCTGTTGAAGTTCCTGAACCGAAAGATAATGAAGTCACAATTCGCCACGAAGCCATCGGACTAAACTTCATCGACACTTATTATCGCGGTGGGCTTTACCCAGTCTCCTTACCAAGCGGCTTAGGAAACGAAGCCGCCGGAGTGATAGAGAAAGTAGGAAGTGCCGTTAATCACCTAAAAGTCGGCGATCGCGTGGCCTATGGACAAGGTCCTTTGGGAGCGTATTCGCAAAAGCGCACTATGCCAGCTCATCATTTAGTAAAAATCCCCGAAGGCATTTCTTTTGAAGAAGCCGCAGCAGTTATGTTGAAGGGTTTAACTGTTCAGTACCTCTTTCGCCAAACTTATAAAATCAAAGAGGGTGAAACGATTTTATTCCACGCGGCTGCGGGAGGCGTGGGATTGATTGCGTGCCAATGGGCAAAAGCTTTAGGAGTAAAACTTATTGGCACGGTTTCTTCCGAAGAAAAAGCGGCAATAGCAAAAAGCCACGGAGCCTGGGCCACAATCAACTACTCAAAAGAAAACGTCGCCGAAAAAGTAAAAGTGCTAACAGAAGGAAAAAAAGTTCCGGTCGTGTACGATGGTGTCGGCAAAGACACTTGGGAAACTTCTTTAGATTGCCTAAGCCCACGCGGACTCATGGTAAGCTTCGGCAACGCCTCAGGCCCTGTGACTGGAATCAACCTCGGCATTCTATCACAAAAAGGATCGTTGTATGTCACCCGCCCCAGCCTTGGCGGCTACATAGACACCCCAGAAAAACTTCAGGCCGCATCAGAAGAAGTTTTCGAAATGGTCCTGACTAAAAAAATAAAAATAGAAATCAACCAACACTACCCACTAAAAGAGGCAGCAAAAGCCCACGAAGCCCTAACATCACGGAAGACCACGGGAGCCACTATCCTCATTCCATAAAAAAAACCCACTCCTGAAGGTGCCTGCTTCTTTTTACGGTTGCACCGCAGCAAGCTATAGGGAAATGGCACGCCGCAACCGTAAAAAGAAGCAGGCACCTAGAGGGATTTGGCCGTGGTTCGGAAGGTTAGTGGGGTTTTTTTGGTTTTGGTTTTGAAGAATCTTGAAAAGTAATTGGCGTCTTCGTAGCCGAGTTGGCTTGCGATTTCTGCTACCGTGAAATCGGAATAGGCTAGCAATCTTTTTGCTTCTAGTAGCAATCGATCTTGGATTAAATGTCTTGCTGATTTTCTTGTTCTTCGTGACATCTTCATCGTCAAGGCTTTGGCGGTGATGTTTAGTTTCTTGGCGTAGAATTCGACATCGTGGTGTGTGCGGAAGTTCGCCTCAAGTAAGTTATTGAATCGGGATTCGAATGATTCAATGGGTGATACCAGGGGTTCACTTATTTTGTTAATCTTTGAAAAACTAAAGAGCATTAAAAAGAGACTTAATAAAGTCGACTCTTCAAAATACTCCTCTTTGTCTTGGTATGTCGTCAGCATCTTGTCACAATCGGTTTTTATCTTATTCAAATTTGCCGTAGGGATCAAAAAACTGTCAGGCAAAGTTTCAACTAGGTTTTTTATTTTTCCGTAAAGTGTGGGATGACTTTTCAGAACGTCTTCTTCAAATTCGATAACATAACCAGAAGCGCCTTTTTCTAAAACCCATGAATGCACTTGCGCTGGTTTCATCAAGAACACCCGGCCTTTTTCAAAATTATACTTATGGAAATCGATCTCGTGCCATCCTTTGGCCTTCATCACAATGACTAGATGATAGAAGCTGTGCTTGTGAGGAAACGGAACCAGGGGCTTTAAACGATCCTCCAGCTTTTGGATTCTTAGTGGCGAATGAAGACTGGGCACAACGCCAAAATCTTGCATGGGATGGAGTTTTTCGAGGTTCTTATCAGGCATGATGTTTCTCCTGGGGGGTATACTAGCAACGATGTCTGCAAATTCAAAGGATTCGGGAAGTTTGTGCTATAAGTTAAGAACTGGGTCTCTATGCTCTAAGTGCCAAAGAAGTTAGAATTAAACAAAAGAAAGGACACAATTTTTATGAGCACTTGGTTATTTTTTGGAATGGGCATCGTATCGTTAGTTTCGATAATGGTTTATGTGGCCTTTATGTTCTTCCTGCCTGAATGGGTCGGCATCACGGGTAAAGTCGCTAAAAAGGCTATTGAAAGCCACGTGGAACCCTCAAAAGACGTTTAAAGCTGTTTAAACAGTAGACGATCTTTTACTTTATTCTAAGAGTTTCGTGACATAAGGATCATTTCCCTAGTTTCACGGAAAACCTCAACAGCTTCTGGTATATTCGCCCCATTAAATAAATGGAGCTATCTATGAAGCTTAAGCTTTCTTTCCTGTTGTCTGTTGTTGCATTAGCGCTGTCTGCTTGCGCCCCATCTAGCGACTTCAGTTCTTTTGATCTTGAAAATTCAAGTGGCATTATTAATGGCGAAAAAATCACTGAAAGAACTACGAAGGCCGCACGAAGCGTGGTTCTACTTGAATTCTACAATGGCGTTGGCTCTACGATATCTATCTGTTCTGGCACACTGATTTCTGAGCGCAGCGTTCTTACAGCGGCTCACTGTTTAGATAAAACTAAAAATCCGAACATTGCGGGCTTTCGTATCAACTTCACTAATAAGAAAAATGCACTTGGTGTCAGCATGGGTGAAAAAAGAATCGGAACCGTCTTTGTCGGTCACCCCGATTATAAGATGACTAAGATTTCTATTCACAACGATATCGCCATTGCCTTTTTCTCTGGCGGCATCCCGGCTGGTTACAACACGATGGCTTATGATAGTGACATCTATGCTAACCATGGAAATAAAACAGTTTATGTCTATGGGTACGGCAAAACTAAAGAACACGGTAAAGGTATCGTGACTGGCGGAGCAGGAACTCTTCACAGAGGTGTGATTAAGTTAGCTGACAACTGGAATGCAGCTCCGGATCGCTATTTCACAAGCCCAAAAGATAATAAATCATTCATCTGCAGTGGTGATTCTGGTGGCCCGCAGTTCCTTGATGAAAATGGTTCCGTGAAAGTGATCGGCGTTGTGTCTGGAGTTGTGGGACAATATTCTTGGAATGGAAAAGTAAAGTGCATCAGCACTTCGATGGCGGCAAAGGTGGGAGTCTTCTCTCCGTGGATTGCAGAACAACATCGCCTTCACTAAGCTTGTCTACACTCCTGCTTCGCAGGAGTATTTTATCTACACTCCTGCTTCGCAGGAGTATTTCATCTACATTCTTGCGAAGCAGGGATATTTCAAATGCGAGTCCGCGATCACTCGCATTTTTTCCTAATTTTCTCTCTACTTTCCTCTGTAATTTTCTTTAAATTCTCCTCTGAAAAACTAGGTTTTAACCTGAGAATCCTCTCTATTTTTTAAGCCCTTCGATTAGCATTTTGAGTAAGTCATGAGTGATCTTTTTCTTTCTTAAGAACTAAGTCCTATTTTTAACGCTAGAGTAACGATTTTTTCCTGCGTGTAATTTTTCTTGGATAGTCTTTGTTCATCGCACAACGAATTCCAATGGAGGATTAATGCAAGTTAACGATACGAAAAAAAATGTCTTCTCACGTTTCGCCTCTGTAGTACTAGTTTCTTCTTTCTTAGCGCTTGGTGCATGCGCACAAAACTCAGATGATATGGCTCTTCCTGACGACACGACTCAAGAGCAAGTAGTTCCAAACGATGAGTCAACAATGGCTCCCCTTGAAGCAGATGCTTCAGCAAACTTAACAGCAACTCAACGTGAAGGTGTTTTAGCTAAGTACAACTACGTTGATCCCACAAGAATTGTTCCTACGAAAGCTCTTGCTGACACTTTAGTTTATTTCGATGCGAACAAATCTAAATTTAAAAACCAAGATTATGTAGCAGTTATTAACTTCTCATCATCTTCAAAACAAAAACGATTCTTCATCATCAACATGAAAACAGGTTCTGTTTGGGCCATCCACGTAGCCCACGGTGCAGGTTCTGACCGTGATCATGATGGTATCGCAGAAAGATTCAGCAACACATCTGGAGCTCACGCAAGTTCTCTAGGTTACTACCGCACTGCTGAAACTTATTATGGTAGCAAAGGGTTCTCGTTAAGACTTGACGGTCTTTCTACAACAAACTCAAGAGCACGCTCTAGAGCTGTAGTAATCCATGCTGCGAAATATGTTCAAGATAAAGACGTAAAACAAGGTCGTAGCTGGGGTTGCCCTGCGGTATCCGTAGCTAACAACAAAACGCTGATCAACCTTATTAAAGGTGGCGCTCTGATCAACGCGGTTCTCACGAAATAGTTCTAAATAAGATAGTAAAATCTAGAAACCCGGCTGACAAAGCCGGGTTTTTTTGTTATTTCCAGGCCCATGAAAACCACGATCTCAGTCATTTTATTTCTATTATTCTGGGCCTTAAATACTCAAGCTGCGGTGGTGCATTTTTACTCCCACCCTCAGGTCCCACAGAAATGGTTTCACGTGGCTTTGGAATATAAGGGTTATTTGTATGAAGCTGACACCCGCGTAGGTGGTCGCCGTTTGCCGATCTCTCAAGTTAAAAAGAAAAGCGACGAAACAATTGTTATTTCTGACAGCTTAGTCAGCGAAGAAGGTCTGCTAACTCAAATGGGCCTGCCTTTTGATTATGAATTCATTTGGAATAACCAAAAGACCTATTGCTCAAAGTTAGTGGGTATTGCCTTAAATATGGAACCGACACCAATGACTTTTGCTGGGACTCATTACGTGAAGTATTATCCGCATTGGATTCATCGCAATGATCCGGGTCTTTCACCGGATCAAGTTTATGATTTTGCAAAAAATGTGGAATTAGATAGTAACGAATATTGGTACTAGCGAAGCTTCAATTCGCTGATTTGCTTATTTCCGTTATCACGAAGTTCGATCTTAACGGTGTCTTTTTTCCAGTCAAAATTAATCAAACCAAAATTAATATTTTCTGAAGGCTTGCCAATATAGTGGCTATCTTTTTCAGCTTTTTCAGCGTCACCATTGATCGGACCTGATGTGATGTCATAAAGTGGACCGAATCTTTTTAAATCCACCTTTGCGATGGCGCCGAATCGACGATTGCCTGAAACGAACACGATGTTTTTAACTTTAAGATCACGGATCATATTGAAAAGATTTTGACGTTCTAAGGGATAAAGACCCCATCTTTCACCAAGGTATGAATTAGCACCCAACTGCAGTGGTGAAACTACGATTCTAAAATCAGCTGGCCTAGATAATTCCTCTTTAAGCCACTTCCACTGCTGCGAACCAATCAATGATGCTTTGCTGTTCCAATTCTTCTTGAAACTGCCATCACCATTTGAACGAAGCGCGCTTGAATAATAACGGGTATCTAACATGATGATTTGAACTCGCTTGCCTTCCGGCCCAACAATCACGGAATGTTCAACACCTTTGGCTTCTTTAGCTTGATGCTTAGGAATGTAATTCCAGTATTTTAAAAAAGCAGCTTTAGCGTCATCTTTATCATGATATTCGCCATCCCCGTTTTTAATTCCGTAATCTTGTTCATCCCAGGTTGCCATGAAAGGAACAGCCTGACGAATTTTTTGATAAGAAGAAACTTGATCAAGTTTTTGATACTGCGCCATCAATGGTTTTTCATCGAACCGCACAGAATCCACCGTGTTCCCGGCAAACAAGAAAAGATCTGGTTTTGCTTGCGCAACTTGTTCCCACAAATCTTGCGCTTGGCTTTGGTGAGCACAGCACCCGAAAGCAATAGTATTTACTTGTTTAACAGAAGTAAGATCTTTTAGAGGTAAAGTCGGCGTGTAAGCGACAGATTCGCTTTTTGCTTTTATCATCTTTAACGCCAATGATGGTGGACGTGTTTTCTGAGCGCAGCCACTTAATACAATCAACAAGCAGATCAAACTACGATGCATGGTACCTCTCAAGCTGAGTCTTTATTTTTAGGCAGCAAAATTAGATTGGCAAGAAGCAATAAAAATCCCACCAAAGTCCAGATGCCCTCCCAGCATTACAATCCCCACTTAAGCGAACCGTAATTTGTGTTTTGCACCTCGCCCCTGGTATTTCAAAGAAGCCGTTGCGGAGGTGCGCTTTGAGCATAATTGAAACCTTATTATCTCCTTTATCATTGGAAGATTTCAGTAAGAACTACTTTGATAAAGAGCCCTTTGCAGCGCCATTTAAAGCGGCCACAATGGAAAACTTGGTTTCTTGGTATCTGTTAAGTGAGATTCTGCAAAGTGGACATAATAACTGCTGGCTCCCCCACCAAGGTCGTTTGCCTTCAGAGCCATCTCTGTCATCGGGAACCTTATCGTATCAACAAGCCTTAAAGGGATTTCAAGAAGGGCGAACAGTTTTAGTTCGTCACGCTGAACAAGCTCACCCCATTATGCAAAACATCGCACGGGATTTTCATAATTGCTTTAAAGCACCTATTGATATTCAACTTTACTGCACACCTGCAGGACAAGAAGGCTTTGACTGGCATTATGATGTCGAACAAGTGTTCGTAATTCAAACTGCCGGGGAAAAAGAATTCCGTCTTAGAAAAAACACCGTGAGTGCCCGTCCCTTAAGTATGAAAACTTCGCAAAAAGAAGATTTTTATAAAGAACCACCGGGACCGGAAATCCGTTGTTGGCTTAAAGCCGGAGACTGGCTATATATTCCAGCAGGTTACTGGCATAAAGCGCAGGCACTCACTAACTCGTGCCACATGTCTGTGGGCGTTTTGACCGGTGGAAACGAAATCAATAACGAGGCAAGAACTTTCTATACTGGTGAAGCCTGTAGGGGCACTTGCCCCGTTATTGAAAAGCGCAATCTATTTGAAACCTAAGGATGGCGGTTTGAATCACGATTTTTAAAGTTATCGCTCACCGTCGGCGGCATTAAGTTTGAAATCATCTCTAACGTCGTGCCCATGAAACCTTTGTCTTTAATTTCTTGTTTTTGTTTTTCAAAGGCTTCAGCCATAGCCACCGCTTCTTCATTTGTGAATAAAGCTTGCGCTACAGAGAAAAGCTGGCTTTCTTCTTCATAAATGTGGTGTTCAATCGCTGTGCGAAGTTTACCGGCTGTTTCACGCCACTTGATGTGGGTTTTATCCTGAACTTGCAGCATACGTAATAGGGATTCTGCTTCTAAGTGTTCACGATAAGAATGCATTGCGATTTTTTTCGTATTGTCCATTAAGCGTAGGGAATTATAAAAAACGGATTCCTCAGCACGAGCATGGGGAATAAGCCCATCACGGATCAGTTCAACCAAGCGATGTCTTTGTTCTACATCGTCATCACTTAATTCCATAAGCTGAGAGAAAAGAACTTTTAATTCATTATGATCATTACGAAGAGCTTCGTAAATTAACATGACTGCCTCCCGATTTATGTGCTCATGATTGGAGGATTAAACCGGATGCGCAAGTCAGCGGAGGTCCTAAATGAAAAGAAACAAAAGAATCAGGATTTAGAAATGGACTTACGTCTTTTTAAATCAAAAACTTCATTTTCAGCTAACACATGTAAACGCACATCATGAATGGACATGGTTTGGTCGGCAGAAGCCTCAGAGATGTTGGAATAGGTCACTCCGCGCCCGTCAAGAATGTAAACCGCGTTTTCACCGATGATGGTGAAGTGATCGTTTTCAACAATGACGGCTGTGCCTTCATCAATACCGATTCCTAGAACGCCAGGGTTTAATGCGATGGCCCCTAAGAGGCGACCGATGCGCCCCCGTTGGGCAAAATGCTGATCGATGATAATACTTTCCATAAAACGCATGCCTGGGGCCATCATCCAGTTGCCAACTTTATGGCTATCACTATCACCGCCACCGACAAGCATGATTTCACCCATAACAGAAGCTCCGGCTGAAGTTCCCGCCAAGGTGCCACCCGCTTTATAGACATCTAAAACATAATCCATCAGCAAGGTGCCGCCTAATTTACTGGAAAGTTTTAATTGATCACCGCCGGTGAAAAAAACCACTTTCGCACCAGCAAAGATTTTATTTAACTGCAGACGTCTGACTTCTTCGGGTTGATTGATATGCAGGTGATGCAGCTGTTTTACAGCGATGCCTAAACCTTTAAAAAGTTCTTTGTATTCAGGCCACACTTCATGGGGCAGATCACTGGCAGAGGTGATGATAATGATCTTACCTTTTCCTGCGCGACGAGCGATCTCTTTAAGGATCTTCTTTTCGCCATGTTTGTCTTCTTTACCACCAATAATTATTAATGTTCCTTGAGGATTGATGGCCTTTACATGACGAGCTTCTGATTTATTATTAAGGTGCTTCTTTACTACGGATGCCATAAATGTCGAAGTCCCTTCTTGTGTCTTTAGGTCTATTAGGGAAGTTTAATTTTCCCTCTTTCATCAACACCTGTCCCCGGGAAATAACATGTATCATCTCAAGGTTTTTTTGATCAAAGATAGCCATGTCAGCATCACAGCCTGGTTCAAGCCGGCCTTTGTTATTTAACTTAAGGGCACGGGCCGTGTTCGACGTGAAGTGCGGCAGGATTTCTTCAAGAGTAAAACCATCTTTAATAACTGCAGACCTTAGTTCATAGAAAAGCTCTGCGGGCTCTCCCCACCCGGCATCGGATGAAACTGTGAGCTGTGACATCGGACCATCAAATTCACGGTAAGCTTTATACCAATAAGCAAAATCCTGATCCCACAAATCTAAATCAACAAAACATCCGCGTTTGGCTAGCTCAATGGCTTCTTTTATCAGCTCGCGACTTCGCCCAATATGGGTGATATGAAAGTTCGCCGGAAAAACCGTATGATGAGTGAATAGATCACGCAATGTTTGCAGTCTTCGTTCACCACCGCCTGCGTGAATATGGGTGATGCCTGGTTTATTTGCTAACAAACCCCCAACATAGGAATCAACACAGGCGCGAGCTAAGTCTTTAAGTTCAGGCTCTGGCGCACGACGGTCGGCGATGGCAACCTCTCCGACACCGATAATTTCTGGAATATATAAGATGTCGTTGCGAACTGAATCAGTGATGGTCTTTGGTGGAATGTCATATCCCCCAGTATAACAGTAGGCCGTTACACCCATCTCGGTAAAGCCGCGGGCTTTAGCGACAAGATCTGGCATATTCTTGGTAGTGGTATCAACACCTAAAGTACCAACTAAAGTAGTAACTCCCCCGACCACACATTCTGAAAGAAGAATTTCCAAGGCTTGAGTGTGAAATCCACCCCGCTCCCCACTGCCTCCAGACAAATGCAGATGGGGATCGATAAGCCCCGGAACGATGTAACAACCACGGCAATCAATGATTTCAGCGTCAAACTCTCTTAAGGCACTTGCCGATATCATTCCCAACTTCACAATTTTTTGATCGACCACCAAAACATTGGCGTCGACAAACTTAGTTCCGTCAAAAAGGCGACCATCGACAAGGTATTTTATCATCACTGCCACGCTGCCTGTTCAGGCTGCTGAAAAGTTGGAGTTTCCTTAAATGGCAACACAGACACAGGAACAGGATCAAACTCCCGCATAGCCCGCATCACCATTTGGTGATTTTCATACATGATGACACAGATCTCTTGGCCTTGAAGTTCCGTTAAAGCCTGCATCACCGCGGCATCTTCGTTAAGAATTTCTTCCACAGTTATTCCTGGATATTTCTTAGCGTATAAATCAGCAAGTAACGCTGGAACTTCCCCTGGCTTTCTGCCGCGCAGATCTTCATCATCACGCAGAATCACCTTGTCATAATACTGAGCGATTTTTTCAGCGCTTTGAAGAAGTAAGTCCGTGCTTCTGTCGCCAGGCAATCCCATGACCACAGTCTTTTTGAAATTTGGCAAAGACTGCAGAAGCTTTCCAAGATTATTGATGGCTTCTGCATTATGTCCGTAATCAAGAATGACATAACCCTGATTCACTTTATAAAGATTCATGCGACCCTGATTTTCCAAAGTCGGATTGAAATCTAAAAGTACATCCATCACGGTTTCTGGCGATGCACCTAAACCGACCGCACCCGCGAGTGCTGCCAGCACATTCGCGACTTGGAATTCCGCACGACCTGACACAGTCATTGGAATGTCTTCCACTGATCCTAGATTTCTTACCCGACCATTAAACGACATGATGATATGACGACCCTCAAGCCAACAAGCATTGTAGCCTTTATCTAAAAGCTCCGTGAACTTTTCGCCATCAGGGTTCGTTGAGAACAGCATGATTTTGCATTCATGTTTTTTTACTCGGTTGTTATCAATAAGACGAAGGCAGTTTTCATCATCAGCATTAATTACCAATGTCCCACCCTTTTTCACTCGCTCAGCGATTAAAGATTTAATCCAATACAGATCATCTATGGTTTCAATTCCATCTTGCCCGATGTGATCAGCACTAATATTAGTGATAATACCAACATCAGACCAATCATAGGCTAATCCCCCGCGCAATAATCCACCCCTAGCACATTCTAAGATCGCACAATCAATTGCCGGATCATGCAGAACGACTTCAGCAGATGCAGGGCCTGAACAATCTCCGGCAAAAATCTTTTTATCGTTTATCCAAATACCTTCGGTGCTGGTCATCCCCACATTTGCTTTCCCCGATGCCATCATAATTTTTTGCAGCAATCGTACTACAGTGGTTTTACCGTTTGTTCCAGTGACTGAAGCAATAGGAATTCTGGCTTGTTCAGGATTTTTATAAAGCATGTCGATGATCTTGCTTCCCACATCCTGATTCTCTGGGGTTTTTTGCTGCAAATGCATGCGAAGGCCTGGCCCCGCATTGACTTCAATCACAACAACTTGGCTTTCTTTAATGGACTTGGTTACATCTTTGGCAATTAAATCGATTCCACAAATATCAAGACCTACGATGCGAGCTACACGTTCGCACATGTCTTTGATTTCTTCAGAAGTGATAAAGGTTACGTCCTTAGCAATACCACCGCTTGAAAGGTTGGCGTTCGCACGAAGAGTGATTCGTTCTTCTGGCAAAGGGACTGATCTTAATGACAGTCCTTGTTTTGCAAGATGCTGCATTAAAATCTCATCCACGACAATTTTAGTAAGGAACGCTTCATGACCATCACCGCGCAGGGGATCGGTATTTAGATCAGCGATAAGCTGATCAATCGTCTTAGTCCCATCACCAATCACAAAAGGTGGAACGCGTTCAGCTGCCGCAGTGAACTTGCCATCGATAACTAGAACACGGTAGTCCCGGCCCAGATGCATTTCTTCTAAAACGAAAGTGGAAGAATATTGACTTGCTTGTTGTAACGCCAATCTAACTTCATTTTCATTTTGCAGATTTAAATTCACTCCTTCACCGTGGTGACCATCGATTGGCTTTAAGGCCAACGGGAGAGTTAAAGATTTCATCGCCTCGGCAATTTCACCTTCTTCAGTGATCACTACTCCATGGGGCACCGGAATCATGGCTTTTTTCAGAACAGATTTAGTTAAGGATTTATCTTGAACTAAATCAGCAGCAATCAAACTAGTACTATCAGAAATAGCGGATTGAACGCGACGTGAATTTTTTCCGTAGCCAAGTTGCAACAAACTTTCAGTACCAATTCTGGTAATTGGAATATTTCGCTTCTTCGCGGCTTGATAAAGTGCTTTTGCACTTGGCCCCAATTCGGATTTTTTGATGGCGGCTTTGATTTTCGAAATAGAATTACCAATATCCACTGGTTGATTTTTTAACAAATTGGAAATTGTTAACAAAGATTGCTTAAGACACTCTTTCATTCCAGTTTCGTTAGTAAACCTTGTGACAATGTCATACAAACCCGGTCTGCCTGCGTACCGTGACTTTCCATAAGTGACATCCATGCCCGTAAGGATGCTGAATTCTAAGGCAACATGTTCTAAAATGTGGGCAAGGTAAGTTCCCTTTTCTAATCTTTCATAGAAACCTCCTGGAACACCTGGTGAGCAATGATGATCAGCCATACCTGGCAATTCTCTTTTTAATCCCGCAACAAGTTCAGGCAACTCATCGCTGGGAACGTCAGTCCAGTCTTGCAAATCTATTCTCATTATGATGACAGGGTGATGATGATAGACATTGGGGCCGTTGAGAGTTTTTAAACCAATCACGTGCATACTCGAAGACTCCTCATTGAAGAGTATTAACGGTAACAGTAGATATTTTTTTCTGTTACTATCTAACAAAGCATGATGTGATTTTAATTAATCTTTTGTCGTTCCTTCTTTAGTCTTCCAAATAAGTACGCACTGTTGCGTCTCAAAAAAATATGGCGAAATTGAAATTAGGGACCGCAAAGTAATCTATGTATAGTTACACAAAAACAAAGGATGGTTATGATTATCGCTGCTCACTACTGTGTTTACAAAGAGCTGTTAAGTCAGCAACCTCTCAATAAGGTTGAGGCACAAAGCTATATAAAAAGTCAGTTAAAGGCGCACTTCCTTAACTTAGATTCAAATGCCGTAAAAGCACTGAGCATAATGGGTCTTGAATCCTATGCTTACGCAATTCAGATTCAGTTACTGTCTTTACAATATAAAGTCGTATTACATCCCGTCGGGAGTTATGAATTTATTGGAATTTTAAAAGATTTGGTAACTCAGACATTTCCAGAACTAACAGTCTAGTGTCAGAGAGGGAATGGCCCTCTGACACCGTCGAATTATAAACTTCTTTGAATATTTTGAACTCGTCCTTTTTTAGCAATCGGATTCATTAGAATAGCGATGTCTTCAGCAAGGGCAGCATCCACCATTCCTTTATATCTTTCTTTGAGCTCTTGGAAATTTCGGCCAATCTCTTCAGCTTCTTTATTACTAAATACTTTTTTTGCTTCAGGAAAGATTTCACCTTCTTCCTCTTCCACGTGGTGATCCACTAGCTCACAAAGAACTTTAATTTTAGATTTGTATTCTTCTTCATCAGCTTCAGCTCTAAGACGAGAAAGTTCATTCAGCATAAGTGCGACAACATGATGTTCTTGCTCGCCTTCCCATGCCAAATCTTCACCTTCATCGTTCTTAGCTACCATTTTAAGTGGTTGATAGAAAACTTCGGCCTCTGCTTTAGAGTGAGCAGTCAGTTCTGTTCGAAGGGTGTCAAATAAAGATTCTGCTTGATCGAATTCCTCTTCATCCATGCACTCTTCGATTTGTTTGAAAAGTTTTTCGACTTCGCGATGGTCTTTTTTTAAGAGTTCATAAATTGTCATAAAAACCCCCTTGCTGCCATTTTACCCTTGGGCAACGATCACCCACACACCGAACTTCCTTTAATTTGGCAGTGTATTAATGATCGTTAATATTCTGAGCGAAGGTATAAAAAGCACTGGCCGTCCCTTGAGACACAGACACGCATTTCTTAAAATGTACGTATCTGCGAAAGGAGTCGATATGCCTACTCAAAGAGAACAAGACAAAGGCCATATTAAGGACACTGAGCGGGATAAAAAATCCGATAGTTATCAATCCACCGGGGAACGCCAAAACATGCGGCAAACCCCAGAGAAAAACAACCATAACTATAAACGCGAGGATCTAGGTTTTACCAACCGAGACACCCGCGGTTACGATAAGCAGCACAAAGGAAATTATTAAATTTCCATTTCTGGTGGAGGCAATGGCGGCGGTTGAGGTGCGGAGGTGAGTTCTCCGCGACCGATGCCAGCGCCTCTTGTTGCTCTTGTCATTGCATTGATTGAAAACTTTGGTTTTCGGTCAGCAGTAAATAGTCCATTCGCTTCCTGGAAAGTATCTGTAAATTGCGTGTAACAAAATCCACAGAAAATATCGATGCGGTTGATGGCATCCATCAGCTTCTCGTATCGATCACGGAATTCTTTTGAAGTCCCCGCCGAAGAGTAACCCCACACCTTTGATCTTTCAGAAGGATCAACAAACGTGATTCCACCAAACTCTGTGATCATAACAGGTTTCGTGCCGTGCTCATAACCTTCAATCGCCAGCACCCTGCCCCCAGGACGATACTTGGTTAAGACATCGCCAATATTTTGATGGGTCGTATACTTCTTAATTAATCGATCTGGCTGATCATCATAATCATGAATGCCTAATAAGTCTGTCGCAGTACTTTCCCACCCGTCGTTACCAATACACGGTCTTGTGGGATCTAAAGTCTTAGTAATATGGTAAAGCGCCTGCACACAGTGTTGGTGACTTTCCTTTTCAGCCAAATCCGGCACACCCCATGATTCATTAAACGGCACCCACATCACAATACTTGGATGATTGATGTCGCGGTCAATGACCTCGGTCCATTCCTTTAATATTCTTTCAACCGATTCATGGGTAAATCGATAGGCACTGGGCATCTCTTCCCAAACCAATAAACCTAAAACGTCGGCCCAATAGTAAAAGTCTGGGTCTTCGATCTTTTGATGCTTACGAACGCCGTTAAATCCAGCCGCCTTTACCAACTCAATATCTTTCTTTAAAGCATCTGAATTAGGGGGAGTCATGAATGTATCGGGCCAATAACCTTGATCTAAAAGCAAGCGCATATAGTAAGGTCGGCCGTTAAGTAAAAAGCGGTCGGCATGGAAGGTCGCACTTCTTAATGCCGTGTATGAAGATGCCTGATCTAACAGAATCTCGTTGTGCCAAAGTTCAAGTTCAACATTTATTAGTGTCGGCTTTTCAGGACTCCATAAAAGTTCATTACGATAGTCTTCAATGCCAGGATCTGAAAGAGCAATGCGACGATGAACTTCGTTATGAACCACTTCATAAGTATCGCACGCTAAAACTGTTTCGCCGACTTTCATTAAACAGCGAAGCTGTAAGCCTTTAATATTAGGACCGGCGATGAAGGCTTCAACACCCACTTCCCATCTTTCAATTAGTGGAGCTAAGCGAAGTTTTTTAATATGGATTTCTGAGACTTCCTCCAACCACACTGTTTGCCAGATCCCAGTAGTACGTGGATACCAAATGCTGTGGGGATCCTTTTGCCAGTCTTGCTTTCCTCGGGGCTTAGCAAGATCCAGTGGATCGTCATCCGCGCAGACGATAACGATTTGTTCTCCACTTTCTGACATCACATCAGTGATATCAAAACTAAACGGAGTGTGACCGCCTTCGTGGCTTCCAATGAATTGAGAATTCACCCACACTTTGGCCTCATAATCAACGGCGCCAAAATGCAAGATCACTCGTTTAGAACCTTTCTGAAGTGAAAAGCTTCGACGGTACCAACATCGTGGATGATAATTCGTATCTTCGATACCACTGGCTTTTGTTTCAGGTGCAAAGGGAACCATAATAGTTAAAGGCCACTTTGTTACAGTATCTGGATGAAGATGTTCTTGTTTGTCATCGAACGCAAATGACCACGAACCGTTTAGCGACATCCAATTACTTCGTTGAAAGTTTTTACGTGGATATGAATTCATCAAGTCACCTAATCATTTTTGCAAAAAAAGTTTCCATTATATGAAGGCAAGAGAATGATTTAATCACTATGTATTTATTCAGCCAGACTTTGAAAATTTTGAACATTGAATGATTTCTAGAGTTCAATAACTTTCGCTTCCACATTGCAAATGCAGTTGAAAGGATCTTCTAGCATGAATAACCTATGTGAATCTTCAGACCTTCTTGTGTTTTCTCATTTAAGATGGAACTTTGTTTTTCAAAGACCACAACATTTGATGTCTCGTTTTGCCAATTTCCGACGAGTGTATTTTATCGAAGAGCCTGTGATCGGCAAACTTAGCAATGAACAACTGGATCTGGCCGAAACTCCCGAAGGCGTGACAGTTGTCACTCCAAGAATTCCAGAACACATTCCTGCGAACGAGCGTGATAACGTATTAGCGTTACTCGTAGATCAATTGCTTTCGCAAGAAGCGATCGAAGAATTCTGCGCTTGGTACTATACGCCAATGGCTTTGAATTTCTCTCGCCACTTGCGCCCTGACTTTATCATCTATGACTGCATGGATGAGTTATCCCACTTTAAAGGTGCGCCAGAAGAAATCGTTGAAAGAGAAATGGAGCTTTTAGAAAGAGCGGAACTGGTCTTTACCGGTGGACAATCTTTATTTGAAGCAAAACGCCACCTTCATCACAACATCCATCCGTTTCCAAGTGGAATCGATGTAGAGCATTTCAAAAAAGCTCGTACAAACGCCGAAGAACCTGAAGACCAAAAGCATATTCCACATCCCCGTTTAGGTTATGTTGGCGTCATTGATGAACGCATGGACATTGAACTTCTTAGGGCCATGGCAAGCTTAAAACCAGAATGGCAATTTGTGATGATCGGACCTATCGTAAAAATCGATCCTGCTTCGTTACCTCAGGCACCGAACATTCATTATTTAGGTATGAAGAACTATGCAACTCTTCCTTCTTATTTATCAGGATGGGACTGTGCTTTGATGCCGTTTGCGAAAAATGATTCTACACGTTTCATTAGTCCAACTAAAACTCCAGAGTATTTGGCAGCGGGTTGCCCCGTGGTTTCAACATCCATTCGTGATGTGGTGGAACCTTACGGCAGCCGTCAAATGGTTGCGATCGCGGATGATCCTAAAGATTTTGTGATCCAGGCTGAGCAAGTTATTAAAAAGAATAAAAACAACCAAGCTTGGCAGAAAAAGGTGGATCACTTCCTAAGTCAGCTTTCATGGGATGAGACTTGGAAAAGAATGTCTACTTTAGAAAGCAATATCCTAAAACAGAAAAGAGCGGACGTACGTCCTTCAAAAGTAGATTACAATCTAACTGACAGGATGTAATTCGTGGCTGATCTTAAGCTTTGGGTCGGACTAGAGTGCACCTACAACCGTGTAGGTGCAGTCTATCATAGTCAATTGCATAAAAGCGGACATCATAAGCGTCTGGATGATCTGGATAAGTTTGCGAGCCTCGGGGCTGAACGCATTCGTTATCCTTGTATCTGGGAACTTAATGTCAAAGGTGCCGAAGGCGTCTATGATTGGTCATGGCTTGATGAGCGCCTTCATCGTTTGCGCAAGCTTAATCTAAAACCTATCGCGGGCTTTCTTCACCATGGAAGCGGGCCCAAATTTACTGATTTAATAGATCCGCAGTTCCCGGAAAAGTTAGCACGATACGCCGGGGATTTTGCGCGTCGCTATCCGTGGATTGAAGACTATACGCCGGTGAATGAAATTTTAACCACCGCGCGCTTTAGCTGTCTTTATGGCTATTGGTATCCACACAAAAAAGATGACGTTAGCTTTTTGCAAGCCCTTTACAATCAATGTAAAGGCACCGTCTTAGCTATGCGTGCGATACGCGAAGTAACCCCTAAAGCACGTTTGATTCAAACTGAAGATTTAGGGAAAGCCCAAAGCACCCCGACCGTTGCGTATCAAGCCGACTTTGAAAATCATCGGCGGTGGATTGCCTTGGATTTATTGTGCGGAAAAGTAACCAAGGATCATCCAATCTATGATTTTCTAAAAATCGGTATCACCGATGATCAACTTACCTGGCTTGTCGAAAATCCCTGCCCGCCAGATGTGTTCGGTATGAACCACTATTTATTAAGCAATCGTTTTTTGGATGAAGAACTTGAATTATACCCAGAATTTTTACGAAACACGGGAAATCGTTTCCATCGCTATGTCGATGTCGGCGCCATTGATACCGGAAGAGCTGACACCATTCCACCTGAGGACGTATTTAGAGAAGCTTGGGAAAGATACAAAATTCCCTTGGCAGTCACCGAAGTTCATATACGGGGTCATCGCGAAGATCAAATTCGATGGTTTCATGATATTTGGAAAGCCGCCGAGGACTTAAAAAAAGAAGGTGTCGAGTTTGAAGCCGTCACCTCTTGGAGTTTGCTAGGTAGCTTTGATTGGGACAGTCTGTGCACAGAGCGACATGGCTTTTATGAACCAGGTGTTTTTGATTTACGCTCGCCCAAATTGCAACCGCGACCTACCGCCTTAAGTTCCACAATTAAAAAACTCGCGCTAGGAAACTGGGATAATCATCCGATCTTTGACGAACCAGGGTGGTGGAATAAAGGCCAAAGAAAAATCTTTGCACTGCAAGGGCATGCCCCTGCACAAAAACTTAGACCGCGTCCAGGCAAAGCGCTATTAATCACAGGAGCCAATGGAACTTTAGCAAAAGCCTTTGCAAGAATCTGTGAATTTCGCAATATCCCCTATTACAGCCTTTCACGAACCGAAATGGATACAGCCAATAAAGAAAACGTTAAAAAGGTTTTAAAAGAACTTCGCCCGTGGGCCGTGGTCAATGCAGCTGGTTACGTCAAAGTCGATCTGGCAGAAACTGAAATTGAAAAATGCTTCCGCGAAAATGTGGAAGCTCCCGCAAATCTTGCTGAAGAGTGTGCGTTAGCTAAGATTCCGTTAGTCACCTTTTCAAGCGATCTTGTTTTTGACGGCGCCCAGGATCACCCCTATGTGGAAAGCGATCCCGTATCGCCGCTAAATATTTACGGAACATCCAAAGCCCAAGCCGAAGAAAAGGTTTTAGCCAGTCATAGTGAGGCCTTAGTGATTCGCACGAGTTCCTTTTTTGGTCCGTGGGATCAACATAACTTTGTCTTTCATGCCCTGCGCGCTGTCAGCAATGAAGAACAGTTCGCTGCACTTCAAGATATTAAAATCACGCCGACCTATGTGCCGGATCTTGTGCACTCGACACTTGATTTGCTAATCGATAAAGAGCAAGGAATCATTCACCTTACTAACGAGGCCGACATCACTTGGGCTGATTTAGCGACGTTGGCTGTGGAAGCCAAAGTGCCTGAAAAAAAATCTTTAATACAAAGGTGCACCCTTGAATCCCTGCCGCAAATCGCCCCGCTGCCTAGAAACAGCGCGCTGGTGAGTGAGCGGTGTAAACTTCTTCCGCCCCTGGAAGATGCATTATTTAGATATTTTAAAGAACTTGAAGTGACTATCTAAGGAAAGGACAGTCCATGAAAACCCAAATCGGTATCGCCGGTGCAGGATTTGCCGGCGCCGTGATCGCCCGTGAACTTGCAGAAACAAACCGCTATGAAATTCATGTCTATGATGAAAGAGATCATATCGCCGGGAACTGCCACACCACCCGCGACGATGATACCGGAATCATGGTTCATCACTATGGCCCGCACATTTTTAATACCAGCCGCCAGGATGTCTGGGAGTATGTGCAACGCTGGTCGCAGTTTATGCCTTTTACTAACAGAGTTAAGGCGGTCACCGCTGCCGGAGTTTTTTCACTTCCCGTCAATCTTTTGACAATCAATCAGTTCTTTCAAAAAAAACTGACACCTCTGGAAGCAGAATCTTTTATTAAGGAACTTGCCGACAACAAAATTCAGGAACCTCAAACTTTTGAAGAGCAAGCTTTAAAGTTCCTGGGCTCTGCCTTGTATAAAAACTTTTTCTACGGTTATACGAAAAAGCAATGGGGTGTTGAACCGACCGAGTTGCCAGCCTCCATCTTAAAACGTCTGCCGGTGCGTTTTAATTATGACGACAACTACTATAATCAAAAATACCAAGGTATTCCCGTTGAAGGATACACTAAAATCGTCGAAAGGATTTTGGACCACCCTAATATTAATGTGAAATTAAAAAGTCGCTTAAATCCAGATGATAAGAAAAACTTTTCCCACATCTTCTGGAGTGGCCCTATGGATGGATACTTTCAATACAAATTGGGTCGTTTGCGCTATCGCACTTTAAAATTTGAACGTTTTGTCCAAGACGGCGACTTCCAAGGAAATCCTGTTATTAACTATTGCGAAGAACACGTCCCTTACACGCGTATCACAGAGCATAAGCACTTTGCCCCATGGGAAACCCATGAAAAGACTGTGTGTTTTAAAGAGTACAGCGCGCTTTGTGAGGAAAAGGACACGCCTTACTATCCCCTAAGGCTTAAAAATGATTTGGAACTTTTAAAACAGTACGTCGAACTTGCACAAAGTGAAAACAACACGACGTTCATTGGTCGCTTGGGAACTTACCGTTACCTCGACATGCATGTTGTGATTGGTGAGTCTTTAGACCTCGTTCGCAATTATCTAGGAAAAGAAAACAGTCAATGGCCACGCTTTAGTCAAAATCCACTCTAGGAAGGAGTCGTAACATGAAGGTCTTAGTTACCGGCGGAGCCGGCTATATCGGCAGTCACGCTGTGCGCGAACTTATTTTAGCTGGACACCAAGTGATCGTCCTAGATGATTTATCCCAAGGGCATCGCAGGGCTGTGCACCCGGATGCTATTTTCATTCGCGGCAGCACTTCAAATCCTGAAATGCTTGCGCGCACCATGGGTCTTTATGGTATTGAAGCGGTCATGCACTTTGCCGCACATATCGAAGTCGCAGAAAGTGTGGCGCACCCGAAAAAGTATTACCAAAACAATCTTTCTAACACCCTGAATTTGCTGCAAGCCATGGTGGATTTAAAAATACGCAAACTGGTGTTTTCATCAACCGCTGCCGTTTACGGGGAACCACAAACGGAGCTGCTTGAAGAAGATCATCCTCGTTCACCTTTAAATCCCTATGGCCGTTCAAAAATGATGAGCGAAATGGTCATTGAAGATTTCTGTAAATCCTATGGCATGCACGCCACAGTACTAAGATACTTTAATGTTGCTGGTGCGACCCCGAGTGCAGTGATCGGCGAAGATCATCGACCTGAAACCCATTTGATTCCAAAGATTTTGAAAGCGGCTTTGACGAGCAATCCGGAAGTAAAGATCTACGGCACTGATTATCCTACCTTCGATGGCACCTGCGTGCGTGATTATGTTCACGTTGTAGATTTAGCACGTGCTCATGTCTGCGCACTTGAAGGATTAAATAACGGAATTTCCGGAACCTTCAACATTGGCAGCGAAAAAGGATTTTCCGTCAGACAAGTTATTCAGTCTTGCGAAAAGATCACCGGCAAAAAATTGATCGTGAAAGAAGAAGGCCGACGTCCAGGGGATCCTGCGATCTTAGTTGCCAGCAGTCAAAAAACTGAAAAGGTCCTGGGTTGGGAACGTTTGTATCCTGACTTAGACACTATAATTAAACATGCATGGCAATGGCACAGCAGTCATCCTGAAGGCTACGCTGATATTCTTCCTGAACAGGAATTTCAGTTTTACCAAATTTCTAACTAGGAGTTATGTATGCCACGGAAGTCTACGACGGAAAAAATTCGTTATGCTGTGGTGGGGTTAGGTCATATTGCTCAAGATGCCGTGCTCCCCGCTTTTAAGAACACAAAGAATTGCGAGCTTACGGCCTTAATATCAGGCGATCCAAAAAAACTGAAAGTGCTTGGGAAAAAGTATAAGGTTAAAAATCTTTTTAGCTATGACCAATTCGATGAGTGCATGCAAAGCGGATTGATTGATGCAGTTTACATCGCGACCCCGAACATCAATCATCGCGAATTTACCGAGCGCGCGGCAAGGCAGGGCGTCCACGTCCTTACGGAAAAACCCATGGCCATCGGCGAACAGGATGGTCTTGCCATGGTTCGGGCGGCAAAAAGAGAAGACATCAAACTGATGGTGGCTTACCGCCTTCACTTTGATCCTGCAAATTTGCGCGCCATTGAGATCGCACAAAACGGCAAATTAGGCGATCTAAGAATTTTCAATTCCGTTTTTACTTTTCAAGTGACCGACAAAGAAAACATCCGACTTCAGTACGACATGGGTGGCGGGCCCCTCTACGATATCGGAATCTATTGCCTGAATGCCTCCCGCTACTTATTTCGGGACGAGCCGATTGAAGCTTTTGCCATGGCAGCAAGCACTGAGGATGAAAGATTTAGTGAAGTCGAAGAAATGATGGCTGTGACTTTAAGATATCCCAAGTCTCGCTTAGCAACTTTTGTGATCAGCTTTGGGGCTGCGGCAAACTCCACTTATGATTTGCTGGGGACAGAAGGCACCTTACGTCTAGAAAATTGTTACGACTATGTAGAAGAGATGCATTTAACAACAACAATCAACGACAAAAAAGCCAAACGCACTTTCAAAAAGCACGACCAGTTTGCCCCAGAGCTTGAATACTTCGCTGAATGTATCTTGAAAGATCAGCAGCCAGAGCCTTCCGCTGAGGAGGGTCTATTAGATATAAAGATAATTGAGGCAATATATGATTCTGTACGAACTCGACGACCAGTCAGAATAGACTCGTTTAAAAAAATGACTCGGCCATCACTTCGCCAAGAAATCAGAAAGCCTGCGCACCGAAAACCCGAGACGGTGCACGTGCGTGGACCGCACGATTAACCCAAATACACAGGAGGTTGTATGGCAGCTAGATCAGGGCAACAACGGAGTAGTTCAGATCGTGGAATGGGCGGAGGCCGCTCGCGGTCATCGTCATCACAATATGGTGCTTCAGGATATGGTTCGCAGAGCTATGGCTCACAAAGCTATGGTCCTCGTTCCAATCAAGGAACGCTGGGCACGCAGGGTCGCGCTAGCACTTCTTCTTCTCGTCGCGGCGGCAGCTACAACGAAGATCAAGATCTAGATTGGGAAAGCGGACGGGGCTCTAGCCGCCGCGGTATGCAAAGCCAACGCGGCAGCAGTGGTGGCGGATACCAAGGCTATAGAGATGATGAATATCAATCAAGCAGCCGTGGCGGCGGATCTCGAGGATCCCGCGGTGGAAGCGCTTATGATGAAGACTATTATTCATCATCCAGCCAGTCCACTGGTGGCTATGGCAGTGATAGAGGCACTTCCCGGGGCGGCGGCAGAGGATATGATGATGAATACTATCAGTCCAGCCAAAGCCGTGGCGGAGGCCGTGGTCGCAATTACAATGAAGAAGAATATGGTCAACAAGGATCATCTCGCGGTGGTCGCGGTGGCTACAATGAAGACTATGGTAGCCAAAGCCGTGGCGGCAGCAGCGGTGGTGGTCGTTATGACACTCGCTATCGCGATGACATGAACCAAGACCAAAGAAGAACATCTGGTCGCGGCGGTCGCTCAGGTGGACAAAACTGGGAAAACGAAGATCTTTATTCTGAACAGGATCAAGATTACTACGATGACTCTATTCGCGCGAGAGGCACTTCATGGAGTGACGAGGATGAAGACTCCTATGAAGATGATTTATCAGATCGCAGTAGCAGTTATCGCCATCGCCCAGGTATGTACTACTAGTTGAAATCATCGCAACAAATCTTTAAAGCCAGGTAAGAAATTTTCTTCCTGGCTTTTTTTATACCTCCGGACAGTTCCAATTTATCACTGGTCCTTTGTTCTAAAAAAATTGAATTCTCCTCTTATAACATCCGCACTTAGTCTTATTTTTGGCTTATCCGTAATGAAAAAATCGCGAGGTGAAATTTTCTTCCATTAGAGTTTGTTAACGCACAAATTTCTATGGAGGAATAATGCAAATTGAAAAAAATAAAAGCACATTATTCTCACGTTTTAGTACCGCGCTTCTTATAGCTTCATTTTTGACTCTAGGTGCTTGCGCCGGAGCCGATGAAGTACGTCTTCCCGATGAACTCACTGATGAGCCCGCAGCAGCTCCGGATAACGATACATCTACTACACCAGTAGCTCCGGTTCACACGGTTCCAGAAAACCAAAGAGAGGCTATTCTTAAAAACTACGATTACGTAGATCCTACGCACATCGTGCCTTATAAAGCTTTGTCCGATGCCTTGGTTTACTTTCACGAAAATAAATCTAAGTTCACCAATCAAGACTATGTATCGGTCATCAACTTTGCAGAAAGTTCAAAAAACAAACGCTTCTTCATTATCAACATGAAAACAGGAAGCGTCTGGGCTATCCGTACGTCCCATGGAAAAGGTTCCGATTCTGATCACGATGGTTACGCAGAAAAGTTCAGTAACGTGTCTGGTTCTAATGCTTCTTCATTGGGCTTTTACAAAGCAGCTGAATCATATTATGGCTCAAACGGTCTTTCACTTCGAATGGACGGTCTTTCATCTACGAATTCACGTGCGCGCTCAAGAGCGATTGTGATCCACGGTGCTTCCTATGTTAGAGAAGAAAACGTGATTCAAGGTCGCAGCTGGGGTTGTCCCGCGGTATCAAACTCGAATCGTGATGCCGTTGTTAAGTTCCTTAAAGGCGGAAGCTTAGTTTACGCCGTTCTTGATAAAGGTGGAACGAAGCGTCCTGAGGTTCAACCATCAGAGCCTTCGGTTCCTTCTGTACCAAGTACTCCAACAACTCCGCCAGACACATCTTACAAGATGCTGCCTTTAGCTTGGGAATCACCAAATTATCCGGAACGCACAAAATGGTCTGAGTTCTTGATGAAGGACATCCTTGAAAGCTGGCCGTCATTATTGAACGGTGCCAATGATATGAGAGACTTCTGCCCTCGTTACAACACATTGGATAACAATCAAAAAGCAAATGTGTGGGCGCAGCTTTTCGTAGCCATGGCTAAGTATGAAAGTGCTTACAGCCCGGTTTCAAGAATGCATGAAACAACCATGGGAACAGATCCGGTAACAAAAAAGCCAGTGTACTCTGAAGGTTTGTTGCAACTTTCTTATCAAGATATCCAGTGGGCCCCGTTCTGTAAGTTTGACTGGAGCAAAGATAAATATCTTGCTGCAAAAGATCCTAAGAAAACAATCTTAGATCCTTACATCAATCTTCACTGCGGCGTTGGGATTATGGCTTTACAAGTTAAAAACAAAAGAGCCATCAAGGTTTCTAGCGGTACATACTGGGCTGTGATTAAGCCTGGGGGCCGTTACCAACAGATTTCTGCAATCACCTCAATGGTGAAGTCATTGAAGATCTGTCAGTAAATTGATTGCTTTTCAATTTTGCGAAAGGGATCGTACCAACGGTGCGGTCTCTTTTATTATTTTAGACACTTTTAAGATTGAGAAGTGATTTCACTAATTGAGTTACCCCCACAGGCTTTCCCACGAACAAATTGAATCCTTGGTGAAGAGCTTTCTTTTCATTGCCCTTATCAGCAAAGGCAGAAAGAGCCATCATTGGAATTTTAGATTCAAAGCGGGTCTTCCCGTGTCTAATTTTATCCACGAAAGAAAAACCATCTTCATCGGGCATGCTTAAGTCACACACGATCATTTGTGGCTTATATTCTTGGGGTAAGTTTAAGGCGCCTTGAACCGAATCCGCGCATTGCACATCAGCGCCATGCATTCTTAGCGCCGTCGCCACCACTGTTAGACAATCTTCATCATCATCAATCACTAAAATATTTGTACCCGCCAACGGTTTTGCTGGGCTAGATGACAAAGCTTTAGTAACGCCATCAACCTGCGTGGTGGTTGCCTCTAAAAGTGGTAATGAGATGATGAATGTGCTGCCTAAACCTTTACCCGGGCTTTCCACCTGCAAATTACCCTTGTGGGCTTCTGACAAATACCGGGCTATGGACAATCCCAAACCTAGCCCCCCATATTTTCTGGTCAAAGAACTGTCAGCCTGACGGAAACGATCAAATATCAAAGGTATGAGTTCGGCTTCAATGCCCTCGCCAAAATCTTTGCAACTGATTTTTAGGGTAGGACCTTTAACTGAAATATCAACTATGATGATATTTTGCGGTGGTGAAAATTTGATTCCATTCACCAAAATATTATTAACAACTTGTTTTATTCTTTCTGGATCCGCAAAGACCAAGGCACAATCAATTTCACTATTAAAGACGATCGAAAGTTTTTTACGTTGCGCTTGCACCGAAATATCATTGATCACTTCTTTAACTATTTTAACGATATCGACCGGAACTTTTTCTAAGTGGAAATTCCCTGAAACAATTCTTGATGAATCAAGCAAGTCTTCTACGATGCGCATTTGGTTTTTTGCGTTTCGTTCAATTGTTTCTAGTCCTAGTTTGTTTTCAGCAGGATCGCTATTTGCTTCTAATAAAATTTCAGACCAACCTAAAATCGCATTCAATGGCGTACGCAGCTCATGGGAAACCGTCATTAAAAATTCATCTTTCGCACGATTTGCCGTCTTAAGATCTTCAATCCGAGATTGCAAAGATGAATACAGATTAAGATTTTCAAGAGCTACTGATACCGAGTCCGCTAAAGCTTGTAAAAGCTCTAACTGTTCTGCACTTGGTTTTCGTTGATCTTTCCAATAAGTACCAATAACTCCGATCGGCGATTCTTTTCTAATAGGCGTGATCGCCAAACTTTTTACGAAGGTCGGACGATAAGCATCATGGGGAATACGCGGATCTTTATAAATATCTTCGATGATCACCGCTTGTTTATTGAGCATCGACCAACCGCTGATACAGTTGATCATAGGAAAGCGTTGGCCCTTCCACAGCGGAGCGATGGCGTCTTCATCAGCATAAAAACACATGTCATTATCACGCAGAACGAAAGTGGCGCCGTCAGCTTGCGCAAAATCCCTTGCAGCTGTGCGAACAATCGCCATGACCTCATCAAGAGTGCGTACCGCTGATAGGTCTTGAATGACTTGAACCAGTTTTTTAATACTGCCGTCATACATAACAAAGCGCTCCTTGGTATCCCACTATACATCTTACGGTTTATTAGATCTAATTACGAGCAATGTTGTGTGTAAAGACATGTTTTCTTTTGCAAAGAATTTTGGTACCGAAAGATCTTTTATTACATTCTGAAAATCCGCTGTTAAAATAAAAATTGCGACTCATCCAGAGACTCTATATTTTCAGATTCCATCTTAAATATTCTTAAATTCGCTATGAACCAGGAGTGAACTATGAAGTGCTTACGTGCGTTTATCTTATGTCTTTTCTGCGTTAGCTTTTTGTCCCTAGCAGAAGCGGCCCCCTCTGATTTCGTAGGAACTTGGATCAACGTCAACCCCCACAGTCGTGGAGTTGTTCGCATCGTCGTTTCACCGAACATGAAAATGCGTATGTTCGGAGCTTGCACGCCAAGTGCTTGTGATATCGGCCTAGCGCCCTTATACACCTATGGAAAAAGCGTTGAAGATGCCGATCACCGCCAAGGCACCGCCCACTACACTTTAGATTTTAAAGAAATTGATGCAAAATTAACGTTGGTCAGCCGTCAGCGGATTGACTTAGAACACTTCAATCGTTTTACCGACAATAGCAATCGTCAAAACTATTTGATGAAAGAACGTTTCCGCAAGGCTACGAATTTTGAAATTATGAATATGCCTTTATCACCAGAAGACTTTGAGAACTAAAATTTTTGCTTAGAGCGAATCCACAGCCGTAAAGGAGAAAGTTCTTTTTCGGTTAATCCCACAAACTGCGCTTGGATTTTATATGTGGGTTCGCTCCCTCCCCCTTCTTCGCAAGAATCAATTCTTAGCGGCAAAGACGGAATTCCAATATCATCAAAGACTGTGCTTTTAATTTTCAGGATTTTCCCCACCGGCATGGGGAAGTTGGAATTTAATTGCAATCCTAATTCTGAAACAGAAGTGATTTCTGTTTTACTTTCCCATTCTGCCTTGATGGAAACGGCGGTTGAGGCAAATTGCACTGAATCTTCCGGTTTCGTGACAAGTAAGTTTTTTATTTTTGCGGATAATAGTTCCGGGTCTAAGGGTTTCACCACGTAATCACTGACACCGGATTCAATCCCTTTTTCGATATCGCTTTTTTCACGTTTACCAGTTAGCAGAATAACTGGAAGTTTTTGTAAAGCAGGTTGCTTGCGAATGGTGCGAGTCAACGAATATCCATCACTGCCCCCGGGCATGATGGCGTCCGTGATGACTAAATCCACTTTTTCAGTTGCTAATACCCGTGTGGCATCCACCGCATTCGAACACGCCACGACCGAATGACCTTCTTGGGTAAGTAGGGCTTCTAAAGTCATCAGCACACTTTTTTGGTCATCGACGATGAGGATCTTAGCCATATATTGCCACTTACGCCACTTGTTTGCGGGTTTTATATAGTTTCAACTCTTGCAGGCTTGCGGTAAATTGTTTTTCAATTTCAGTAATTAAAACATCAACTCCGCTAATATCGTTGATTGATTCTACCTTGGCGCAAAGTTCTGACAGTTTTTTTGCACCTAGGGTCGCGCTGGCAGATTTTAAGGCATGGGCTGCTTCAGAGATTCCTTGAAGGTTGATTTCGTTAAAGGCTTCTCTCATCGCTTCAATCAACTGCGGCGCTGAAGATTCTAAATCTTCAATAAGGGCTTCAATCAAACTTTGGTCATTCACCATCAGCTTTTCAAGCTTCCCCAACATTGCCGTGTCTAATAGCAATCCGCTATTAGCAGGCATCCACTGAGTTAAACACGCCATCAGCTCATTAAGTTCCAAAGGTTTGGTTAAACAAGCATCCATCCCGGACGACTGATAGTTCTTGCTGTCGTTTTGAGTCGAATCAGCCGTTAGTGCGACGATAGGTGTTCTTTTGCCACCGGCTTTTTCCATAGCTCTGATTTTTTTGGTCGCTTCAAAGCCATCTAAAATCGGCATCTGACAATCCATAAAAATCAGATCAAAATTTTTGCTTTGATATTTTTCAACGGCAACAAGACCGTTGTTAGCCACTTCCACATTTAGACCCAATTTTTTTAAGTAACTTACTGCCACCCTTTGGTTCACGATCTGATCTTCAACTAAAAGGACAGTTCCAGAAAAGACTTCAGCGAACTTAGATTCTTTCACTGGTGTTAATGCTTGGCCTTCAGCAACGGGAACAGAAATTGTAAACCAGAAAGTAGAGCCTAGGCCTACAACACTTTCTACACCGATTTCACCCTGCATTAGATCGACAAGCTGTTTGGAAATAGATAAGCCTAAACCTGTGCCACCAAATTTCATTCCCGTTTTTGTTTGGAAATATTTTTGGAACAGGTTTCTGCGCTCTTCTTCTTTTAAACCAGGACCGGTATCTTTGATTTCAAACTTAAGCAACAATTCCTTGCTGGATTTTTGTAGGCACGATACGTCTAAGGATACAGTGCCTTTTTCGGTAAACTTCACGGCATTACCAATCAAGTTCACAAGTATTTGGCGCAGACGTCCTGAATCACCGACCACGAATGGTTTTTCACCGATGTCAAAATTCAGACGAAGACCGACATTTTTTTCAGCCACCGTCGCTTTGAAAATCTCAATCACATCTTGGGTAAGGAACTTTAAATCAAAAGGCTGGGGATCTAAAACGATCTTACCTGCTTCGATTTTTGAATAATCCAAAATATCATTAATCAGCATCAATAAAGATTCAGCAGAACGTTTGACCGTTCCAACATATTCTTTTTGTTCATCATCTAGACGAGTATCAGCTAACAAAGTTGTCATACCAATAACGCCGTTCATAGGCGTTCTGATCTCGTGGCTCATGGCCGCTAGGAAGTCCGACTTTTTAACCGAGGCTTCTAAGGCGGCTTCCCTAGCTTTAATCCACTCTTGTTCGATCATCTTACGGCGAGTGATGTCTTTAAAGACCACCAAGGTCCCAGAAATACCGCCATCAATATCGCCGATACTGCGACTGCTTAAAGTGATATAGACACCTTCGGGATGGGTTTCGTTTTGTACGAAGATTTCTAGGTCTTCGACTTCTTCCCCACGCAAAGCTCGAATCAATGGCAAAGTGGATTTGCTATAGGCCTCACCATTTTGCATGTTGAAAAAGCCCAGTTGTTGAATCGTGATATCAGCGGCAACTTCTTTAATTTTGGTACCGATGATTCGCTGGGCAGCTGCATTGTAGTGAGTGAAAAATCCGTCTTTGTCGATCACGATCAATGCTTCACCCATGCTATTTAAAATCGTATCTAGAAGGATCGAACGGTTTTGTAAGTTGTAGGATTTTTTTCTTTGCGCTCGTAAGTACTGACCTTGCCAGTAGCGACTGAATGCTACTAACAGCGCTAACGCTATGCTTAGTCCAAGGATCAGCTCAAAAGAAACTTTCGCAGCAGCAGGAACAGTTTTGAAATCATAAAAGGCTTTAGCCAACTGATCTTCTTGAGCCGGATTTCTAGATTTAACTACCACGCCCTGCTGTCTTTGCATTAAAGCCTGGTTCACAGAATCAAAATGCGCTTTTAGCAAATGGTTCAACTGAGTGATTTGATTTGCGTAGGTTGTATCGTAGGCAGCAAGTTTGTTTAACTGGCCCATCTGTAAATTCAGGTTTTGAACTTGCTTATTGTATTCCTGAAGATCACGTTCCTGTTTACTTTTTAGAAAAGCTTTTTCAGCAACGCTTGCATCATTCACAGTCTTTTTGATATTTGCAACAGCGGCAGTGATGCGTTTGAAGTTTTCGGATTCAACCCGCGAAGCAATTCTTCCTGGATCTTTAAAAATATAAAAACCTAAAGCAATGGCCACGATCAACGCGACCTCTGCCCCGAAACGTGACACTAGGTTTTTAAATAAGGATGCCGAATTCATAAGTATTTATTCGGCATTTCATTCGGGGATTTGTATCTTATGTTTAGTGTTTTGGACGATGGTCAGAGCCGATTCTTAACTTTCCGCTAGACCTTGTTACTGACGAGGCCCACTTGGACAAGCTTGGGGTTTAAAACTCGTACGATTTCCTGAGGTTTCATTGAAACAAGAAAGCCGCGTTTACCCCCATTTATATAGATCAAATCCAAATCAAGAATGGTCTTTTCCATATAAACTGGCATTTTTCTTTTCGTCCCAAACGGCGAAGTTCCACCCACTTGGTAACCCGTGTGCTTATCGGCAACCTCAGGCTTGCACGGTGAAATCGATTTCACGCCCAAGTCCCGCGCTAGCTGCTTGGTTGAAACCTGTAAATTCCCATGCATTAAAATCACGATCGGAGATTTATCATCTGTTTCCATGATGAGCGTTTTAATAACAGCGTGTTCATTGACGCCCAACTCTTTAGAAGAATGGGCCGTTCCGCCTTTTTCTTGGTAAGTAAACACATGCGCAGCAAAAGAGACTTTTTGATTCTCAAGCTCACGCACGGCCATGGTCATTGGATAATCAGACTTTTGCGACATGCTTGCAGCCTAGCAGTGTCGCTTTGACGTGGCAATTACTTGGCGCACAAGACTTGCGGAAGACTTCCTGCAGGCTCAACGCGATATTTTGTTCCAAACATTTTTGCGGTATGGGCCAGGATCTCTTTAGAATTGGTAGAGCCGATGGGATACACCACCGTGCCGTCACGGTAGGTCGGTGTATAAGCGACACCAACAATCTTAGCCTTTTGATAACCTTCTTTAGATAAACCCATATAAGCCACCGTCCCCGTCTTTCTTGGAAGACCGGCTTGCCCCGCTACAAAATTTCCCAAAGAGTAAATAATGAAAGTTTCGCGACCATCACTAGTCACATATTTTTGCCAAGGTTGCAAAACGTGGGGATGGGAACCGACAACCGCTGTCGCTCCCGCTTCTAAGTATTTCTTAGCAAAGTTTTTTTGACTATTATCTGGGTTGTGCGTGTATTCCGAACCCCAGTGAGGCAATACGATAATCGCATCGATCTTTGGATTCTGCGCCAATTCTTTAATGATAGTTAAGATGCGATCTGGGTTTTTATAGCAGAATAGAACTTGGTCTTTCTTATCTTCTTTCCCATTGGTCATTTCCGTGCAGCCAAGAAAAGCGATCTTCATGTTTTTCACTGTCACGACCTGATGGAAAGGGGCATTTCGTTCGTGGGCCATGCGAGTTCCCACGATTGGCAGATTTATTTTACGAGCCGCTTCGTGGGTGCGATCGACACCAATAGCGTATCGATCCAACGTGTGATTGTTAGCCACAGTCAAAAGATCGTAACCAGAATTTTTTAGGTCAAATAAGATGCGTGGATGATAATTAAATTTAAAGTTCGTTCCGGAATAAACTTCGCCATCATAGACAAAACCAATGTCACCACGGTCTTTGCCATCCATATCAATCCCTAAAGCGGCGGGCCCCTCTAAATTGCCAACTGAAAAATCAGCTTTTTGAATAAGGCTGTCTGATTTTCTCCAGATCTGGGCAAAGTTTTTTGTTTCACGTGCGACAGCTTCATAAAGCATTTTGTGAACAAGGATATCGCCGACAAAAGAGATGGTCGCGATTTGATTACGACTATCACAAGCCGTGGAATAAGAAATGTCCAAAGCGCCGGGAACGGTGCTTCTAATAATCGGATCGCCATAATATTCTTGTGAAAAGGCAGTAACAGAGAACACCAGTGTGATTGATGCTAAAAATGTTTTCATGGGCCCATTGTTAAGAGCCCTAATTAGATAATCAACTTAAGATAAGGGTGCGATAAAAAATTACAGGGACCTGTCGACTGTAGGCTTGATGCCAGTCTTCAGTTTTTCGGCGTATTTTAAGAACAAGCTTTCATCCCCCAAGGCATTTTGTAAATGTTGCTGGGCTTTGATCGGATCGATGTTTTTGGATTTTAACCATAAATCCTCAAACATGCTTTCGGTAGCTGCCATATTCAACGACGGAAAGCTTGAATCATTCACCTCGCCATAGCCTACCAGGAATAAATAATTCCATAGCGGCTTCATGGCGCGGTTATAGTGGCTTTCCATAAGCTTTCCCTGCCAGCCAAGGTTCTCTTTAATAATCTTCGTTGATTGCGGGGAATCCATTAAAAAACTCTCCAAAGCTTCGCGGGACGCCGATGGCAATTGGATTTGATCTCTTGATGAACCAAAGAACGCTAAAAGATTTGTAAACACGTCTTTTGAAAAAAATGTCGCGCGATTGCGGAACCATTTCGCATAAACCACATCCCCACTACGGGAAAGTTCTTCGCGCATGATCCACATTTCAGCCACGCGATTGTCCGCTCCTTGATCCCACTCCCAGCGCATTTTGGTGCGCGGGTAAAGCTCTGACCATAAGCTTGGTGGCTCTTTCTTATTTTCAAGCGGATACACCAACAAAGCCCCACGGTTGTTGATGGCGTCGATCATTTTTTTCTTTTTTGCTTTAGAACTCATTGTACATAGATTCTAGCTCTTCCCACTCTGGAGATCCAGCTTCTAACCAGGCCTTTAAAAGATTGTATTGTCTGGTGGTCAAAGTATCATTCTTAGGCATTCGCTTTTCTAAGATGGCTGCTTGATAGATCTTGGCTGAATTTGCGCGAACTTCGATCAAGGTGTCTAAGCCGATACCGCCGTTGGTGACACCATTAGCGCGGTTATGACACTTATAACACTTTGGTGTAAAGACTTCGTTAGTGACAGTTGTAAAGTGTAAGTCCTCGGGACCCACAGGTTTTGATGGCAAGTTGACTGGCGGATTATTGGGATTGGAGCTTCCACCTGAATCTCCGCAACCGTTAAGCAGCGCTAAAAAGACCATGACGACAAGCAAGAGGCGCCCACTCATAAAACCTCCTTTTAACGATCCTATGTTAGAATCGCTGACGGAAGGGTCAATCTGTAGTTCTGCAGCTATTCTTCGTCTTCAGAATCAAACTTCAAATCAAGGAAATCTAACAAGGATGCATCGGCGGACTTAGGAATTTCAGGTGCCACACGATTTAAAATTCGGCGCTGTCTAGCCATGACATAGATCGAGGGACGATCGATACGAAAGCGGCGCGGGTTCGGCAATACAGCTGCAATCAACGATGCCTGGTGCGGAGTTAAATTCTTAGCGCTTTTCTTGAAAAACTTTTTTGAAGCCGCTTCAACACCGTAAACGCCGGGACCCATTTCTATGACGTTCAGATAAACTTCTAAAATGCGTTCTTTTGGCCATACAAATTCAATTAAAACCGTGAAGTAAGCTTCAAAACCTTTACGAACCCAGTCTCTTCGCGGCCACAAAAAGACGTTTTTGGCTGTTTGCTGGCTGATGGTGCTAGCACCCTTTTTTCTTTTGTGGGTTTGATTGTACTTCATCGCTTTTTGGATGGCTTCATAATCAAACCCATTGTGTTCAAAGAAACGATAGTCTTCGGCTTTAAGAACAGCTCTTTGGATGGAAGGTGACATCTCTTCCAAGGGCACCCAATCTTTTTCGATACCAACGAACTTATCGCCCCACAAGGATTCCACCGATCTTAAGACCATCAGAGGTGTAATAAAAACGGGAACGAAACGATAGACTAAAACCCCACCTATACTGCTTACGAAAAACAGTAAGATAAACTGCAGAATCCATTTGCGAATGCGGGACCACTTTTGGTTTTTCATTGAGTCCTAAGAGATACCACGATTTTTACTGCACTTCAAAGTTCGGATGAATAAAAACTTAGAGAATTATTGAGTCTACCCTGTAAGCCTTATACAGTGGCCTTCATGGGAAAAGCTTTTTGGAGATCGTGGATAGCTCAAACCGCATTAGTGGCAGTTGCCTACTATGTGGCGGGTTATTTAAGTCTTTTTCTCGCTTTACCTCCTGGGTATGCCTCTCCTGTTTGGCCATCAACGGGCCTATGTATAGCCGCTTTACTAGTATTTGGTTTAAATAGATTCCCTGGAATTTTTATTGGGGCACTATTAATCAACCTGCGCACGCCTGTAGATTTTGCCGATTATATTCCACCGACCCTTATTGCGACCGGGACCGCGTTCAGTGTGTGGTTGGCAGCCTACCTAATCAAACGTTGGGTGAACTACCCCCGCTCTTTTTATCGTGAAAAGGATATTTTCTTATTCCTTTTTATCGCGGGGCCTTTGGCAGCCACCATTTCTGCAACCACCGGTTCACTTTCTCTTTACAGCTTTGATTTGGTCAGCGCCCAGAATTTAGCGCTAAACTGGATATATTGGTTTATCGGGGACGCCACAGGAAACATTTTATTCAGTCCCTTGGCTTTGATATTTGCAATCCCTTCTAGAAAGTACTGGATTCGTTCGACTAAAACAATTTTAGCTCCGTTATTAATCCTTTTATCGTTGATCGTCTTTGCCTTGAATTATGTCGGGCGCACAGAACGTGATAAAATCGTCAGTGAGTTCCACCGTCGATCCGAGCTTGTTTCGAATTTGTTTGAAAAGGATTTGCAGGCTTACCAGTCCATGATGGTGACGCTGAAAAGCTTTTATGAAAGCTCTCAGGATGTCACAGAAAAAGAGTTCAAGGATTTCACCCAGAGCTTTTACATCAATTATCCTGAGGTACTTACCGTCGGCTGGATTTCGGTTTCGCCAAATTCTTTTGAGTATCCCCTGGTCTATGCTGAACCGCGAGATAAAAACCGCTCGCTGATAGGACAGAATTTTGCCATTCCACCGTTAAAACAAATCGTGGATTCTGCGATGACAGGGCCGCACATCGTTGTCGCAAATGCCGGTGACTTAGGAAGTTTAAAAGTTCCTCCGAAAAGTTTAGTCTTTGCTTTGTTAGGCCAAGGTGGACGAGGCGTCTTGATTGAAATTATCGAGCTCGATCACGTCATCGCGAATTTAAATAGATATCTTAATGATGCCAGTTACCGCTTTATCCTAAGAAACGTGACGGATCGTAATGCTCCGAAAGATTTAGCTGATACTTGGAAAGATTCCCCGTTTAATTCGCAAATGCAGCGGTCCTACATTCTAAAAGTTGCGAATCAGAAATGGCAGCTTTCAGTTTATCAAGATCCAAGTTTAAGTCAGGGTGTTTCAACTAATGCCAGTATTTTGCTTATTACAACCTTAGTGTTCACTTATTTGATTTGTTCGTTGTTGCTGATTATTGCTAATCGCATTTTAAGTATTGAAGATGCCGTCAACGAAAAGACCACCCACTTAAATGACGTTAATAGACAGCTGCAAAAAGCTTCCCAGGCTAAATCAGAGTTCTTAGCGAACATGAGTCACGAAATTCGCACTCCATTAAACGTTCTTGTAGGGATGACCGACCTGCTTGAAGACACCCAAATTGACGACGAACAAAGACACTATATTGAAATTTCTAAAAAGGCCGGTCATAACCTTTTAAGTATTATCAATGACATCCTTGATATTTCAAAAATTGAAGCAGGCCTGATCAGCCTTGAAAAAACCGAAGTGGACATGCCTGAATTGGTCAGTGATTTAAGTGCGATGTTCAAATTAAAAGCTCAAGAAAAGGGCCTTGATTTAAAAGTCGAGATCGCAACGGAAGTTAATAATATTTATGAAGGCGACCCAACCCGCATTCGTCAGATTTTGACCAATCTTTTATCAAACGCTTTAAAATTCACCTTCCAGGGCGAGATCACTTTAACTGTCACTGCTAATGATAGCTCTACACGCCCAGGAAATATTTTATTTGAAGTCTCTGACACGGGGATTGGAATTCCACAAGATAAACTGAGCCAGTTGTTTCAGCCCTTCACGCAAGCTGATTCAACGATCACTAGAAAATTCGGCGGCACGGGTTTAGGGCTTTCGATTTGTAAGCGTTTAACTGAAATGATGAACGGAGATATTAAAGTAGAAAGCACGGAAGGACGCGGCAGTATTTTTAGCTTCACTTTAACATTAACGCAGCTTCGACCGATTGAATTCAATCTGCGCCCGTATGCGGTGGAAGTTCCTACGACTGCGAGTCACACTGATTCTGCTATAAAAATTCTTATCGTGGACGATGTCGAAGACAATCGTGTTTTAATCAAAGCTTATTTAAAAGATTCGCTTCATGATGTGCAAGAAGCTGAAAACGGCATTCAAGCTTTGCAGTTAGCAAAGGAAAAAAACTTCGATATTATCTTAATGGATATGCAGATGCCGATCATGGATGGCTTCACTGCGACCCAGGAAATTCGCCGCTGGGAAAAGGAGCACGATAAAAACCCTGTTGAAATTTGGGCGCTAACGGCCTACGCCTTAAAAAATGAAATTCAAAAAAGCATTGAGGTGGGTTGCGATTTGCATTTAATCAAACCCATCCGTCGCAATGATTTGATCAATCACATAAACGCGTTCGTCCAAGCGCAGCAAAAAAATCCATAGGCGTTCGGTCCCAACTCGGCACCAAATTCGTTGGCACCCCTCTTGCTTTACCCTCTTTCGTGTTCAACAGCGGTGACAATGTCACCAGAGTTAACGAAGGATTTATTATGTGGCGTAATATTGCTCAACTCAGTTTTGCGACTCTTATGTTTGCGGGTTTAAACGCAAATGCACAAACTCCACCGGGCGTGCGAGTGCAATCACTGCAAGCATTAGGCAGCGGCTGCCCAGCGGGATCTTACAGCGCCAATATCTCTCCTGACGGACAATCCTTTTCACTTCTTTTAGATAATTATGTTGCTAGTTCGACAATGCAAAATCCAATTTCACGATTGATGTGTGAATTGCGTGTGAATTTCCACGTGCCTCGCGGTTGGTCTTTCGCAGTGGTGTCTGCTGACTACCGCGGTTATGCCTATGCAGAGGCTGGCACTTATGCTGTTCATCAAGCCTTGTATTCTTTTGATGGCAGCAAGCCTCGCAACGAACGTCCGGGTTATGAAAACGGCAGCACTTACAACTTCCGCCAACAAGAATTCCGTGGGCCTTACAATGACAACTACTACATCCGTCATGACATCGATCCACGCTTAGCGCACTGGTCACCTTGCCGTAACGATGATACGCAAACTCTTTTCTTAACAACGTTCTTAATGAGCCGAAATTTAAATCTTTCATCTCTAGTTCAAGCGCAAATCACATTGGACAGCGTGGATGGCAGAGTTCAATCGCAAAATTATAGATTCGCTTGGAAACGCTGCACACCGGGTAATGGTGGTGGTTACAATCCAAATCCAGGCCCGGTAGATCCTGGCAACGGTCGACAGCCGCGCAATCCGGGAAGACCTCCGCGCTTCCCGTAAAAGAAAATAGAACTGAAAATTGAAAATAGATTTTAAGACAACAGAATTTTAGAAACGTAAACATAAACAAATAACGGTTTAATATAATTAGACCAAAAAACCAAACCATAAGGGGGAACCACATGAAATCAAAAATGCTTTTAGCAATCCTAGGAATGTTGACTGCAATCAGCTTCGAAGCGAATGCGAACCAACTAAGACTTGGTCAACCAGCATACGGCGGAACAGGCTGCCCTGCAGGATCAGCGAGTGTCACTTTAAGTCCTGACCAACAAGCGGTCAGTATCTTATTCGATAGCTATGTTACTGAAGCCGGCGGTGGTCGTCGTGTGGATCGTAAATCTTGTAACATTTCTGTTCCTGTTCACGTGCCACAAGGTTACAGCGTTGCTGTATTCCAAGTAGACTATCGCGGTTTCGTGTCTGTACCTCGCGGCGCTATGTCACGCTTTGACGCTGAGTACTTCTGGGCAGGCGCTAGAGGACCTCGCGTTTCTAGAACTTTCTCTGGTCCAATCAGCGACGTTTACACAGTGTCTGATGGTCTTTTGGCTTCAGCTCTGGTTTGGACTCCGTGCGGTGCTAACGTGAACCTTCGCGTAAACACTTCTATGATGGCGCAAACAAACGCTCGTAACGAACAAACTCTTGCGACTGTGGATAGCGCAGATATCTCTTCAGGTCTGATCTACCACATTCAATGGAGACGTTGCCACTAAGCTAAACGCCCTTTTCCACCTACTTCGGCGCGGTGCCGCAGTAGGTGGTTTTTCATTTGGGCCTCTGGTAAGCTCCATTTTGACAACGCCAGGAGCCCTTATGACCCAATCACCGCATCAATCAAATTCCTTAGTAGTTCGCCAAGCCCTTTGGGCCCTGCAAAAAGAAGTTCTTAATTCTTTAAAACAACAATTTGATCGTGAAGTGGGTTACAACGCGGCCCCGACGGAATGGTTCCAAGTTCTGATGACTGCGGAAAGATATGTTTGGTTAAGAGAGTTAACCTCCTTGATGGCCGATATCGACATCATGACTGAACTTGAATTCATCACTGAACAACATGCTGGAACTGCGAAATCTGAAATTGAAAGAATGCTTTTTGAACAACATTCCAGTGATAGTTTCAATAAGCACTATCGGGACTTGATCATGGTCGATTCTTCACTTTTGCCTTTGCACAACACTTTGCGTGCCGCTTTACAAAACTTGCCGCAGATGAGTTTGACTAAAGAGCAGGCCCTTGCGGAAAGAAAATCTTGGCAGGAAGAACACCGCCAACAGTCCCGTAAGAAAAGAAACTAATCACGGATGGCTGGCCATACCCTGGCCCCGCAAATGAAATTGCCAGCCAAAAACTATCCGAATTTAAATTAAACATTTAAGCGAAATGGAAATATCCTATTGCGGAAACGCGGTTGCTTTGACGGATCCAAAGCACAGACCGCTCACGGAGGAGTTATGTTTCGCGGGCTATTCTTTACAGCCTTACTAGTTGGCGGGTCTTTAGTTATCTTCACTGCGATGAATGTAATTCGGTAAGAATGTATGGTACCACCGCTTCGGTGGTGGGTATTGTATGGATTCCATGTCCGCTTGTTTGAAACTGTGACGCCCTACCAAGCCTGGCTCAGCAATAGTTTGATACTTAATTCCGGTATGCAGTTCTCAACGGCAAAGCCAATATTTTGAGAAAGTGAAGCAAAATCTCACCGGGCTTTCAAAGCGGGTAAAAATGAGGGCGGGATATTCTTATCCACTTAGAATGGGTGCAGCAGGATTAACCGGACAAAGCCTGACAATGTTACGTTAAGGCATTTCCCTAAATCTAAGATTTACCTCTCTTCTATATTTTTCACGATTATGTTGCCCACATAATAGCTGAAGATTTTCATGGTGATTTCTTCCTCCAGCCCACTTTGATATTTTGTGATCAACTTGCAAAGCAAAAGTGCTGGTGCATTTATGCCCTGTTTTCAAATCGATAAACTGACAGCTTTTATCTCTGTTGAAAATAAATCGGCGCAATTTTGGAGTTACTGATTTACGTTCTACCACCGCATCGGTGGTAACTATTGCAAGATTTAAATCTTTAAGATGGTCAGGTTTATTTTCGTTTTTCACTAACGAGTTCTTTTTCGCCATAGGTTCATTCAATAAAAGCTTATTGCTATGACTAGCTTTAACATTTTTCTCGGCGACTTTTTCGGAGGTGTGATTTCCAACCTTCTTATTTCTTCCAAATTTTTCGTCCAAATATTGATTCGCAATAAATTCGATTACTTCACTTAAAGAAACTGTTCCATTTTCTTGCAACAAAATATGCGCTGCCAAATCTTTGCATTGCATAAGCTTTTCATATTGTTCTTTAGATAGCGTAAGTTCCAATCGAACAGACTCGTCTTTTTGAACTTTTTGAGTGTCATATTCCTTAATAGGTAAATCCAGAACACGGGCCAATTCATGTTGCGTTTGTTTTATGGTTTTACCTGACACAACCGAGACCAATTCCTGCTTTTGAAAAGCAGTAACCTTTTGCCCACTGACCTTTTCTTTTTCTTTGATCGCACGAGACAATTCACCAATTTGTGAAAGATTCAATGCACCTTCTTGGATTCTTTCAGCCACCACCGGAACTTCATGAATAAGACGAGCAGCTTCAAGTCGTCGCATGGCCGCCGATCCAGAATAACCAAGCTCTTTAGTAAGATATTCGTAAATAGAAGAATAAGCTTTTCCCAGATAAAGTTTGCGCACTTCAATTTCACGGATATGTTCCAGAATCACATGCAAAAGTTTTCTTTCCTTTTGCACAAGATCCTTCAAACGAAATTCCAACTCTTGATTCGATAAACGCGAAAGGGAATTCATGAAAAACCTCCTAAAGAATGAAGAAGGTATACCACAGTTTTTTAAATCGGATTTTTCAGGGGATGCGAAGACCAAACATAAAAAAGCACTGAAAGGCTCAAATCTGACCTACACAAAGAGATAAATTGAAAAACGAATTTTAGAAATTAGAATGTAGATTCGGTTAACACAATCAATTCAATCGCATCAAAAAACTCGTCAATTAAATATCAGATGACATTTTTGATATGACATATTGAGCAACCGAAGCGGTGGTAAATTTTTAAATCAGAAGACTTTAGTTTTAATTCCTCATTCAGAAATTACATGAGGACTACACATTCCCTGTTTCTGGTTCTGGATCAAAGGCCAAGCAACCCGGGCAAATTTTTTGGCTCTTAATGTTTCGCTTCAGGGTTGACTTCCCCCTTACCCCTTCACACAAAGCACCTGTTTTAAAATCGCAACCACTTCGACCAGATCATTCTGATTTTCCATAACTTTATCGATATCCTTGTAAGCGCTAGGTATCTCATCAATAACACCCGCATCTTTTCTACATTCAACACCGGCAGTTTGTTCGCGTAGATCATTGATCGTAAAACGACGTTTGGCTTCCGAGCGAGACATTCTGCGCCCGGCACCATGGGCGCAAGAATTAAAAGATTCTGGATTGCCTTTGCCTCGCACGATGTAGGATCTAGCTCCCATAGAGCCAGGGATGATTCCCATATCTCCACGCTGTGCGCGCACTGCACCTTTACGAGTCACTAAAACGTTTTCGCCATAGTGAACTTCGCGCGTCGCATAGTTATGGTGACAGTTCACCTTCAAGGAATAAGGAAGTGGTGCTCCTTTTAATCCCACATGAAGTGAAACTGCATGCAACACTCGTCTTAACATTTCTTCACGATTTTCCAGGGCATAACTTTGCGCCCATTCTAAATCGCGCATATAGTTTTGGTACTCGTCTGTCCCTTCCACGTAATAAGCAAGATCCGGATCTGGAAGTTTTGTAGCCAGTCGTGCTAAATCACTTTTCGCGTGGCGAATGTGTTCTTCAGCTAAACTTTTACCGACATTGCGCGAACCAGAGTGAAGCATCACCCACACCGAACCATCCTCGTCCGTGCAGATTTCAATAAAGTGGTTCCCACCGCCCAGTGTTCCAAGCTGGTGGGCCGCTTTATCTTTTAAACGCATCAAAGACACTTGTTCAGGCATAGTTTTCCAGCCCGCCCAGTCTTTCACTGATTGCGTAAGGTGGTCATTGGATTCAGTACCAACGGGAATTTCTCTTTCAATTAAAGTTCTTAAGCGATCAAGGTCATGAAGGATTCTTGCAGGTTCAATGTTTAAGCGCGCAGCGATCATACCGCAGCCGATATCAACACCTACGGCAGCAGGGATCACAGCCCCTTTCGTTGCAACGACAGACCCCACAGTAGCGCCAATACCTAAATGCACATCCGGCATGGCAGCCACGTGTTTAAATACGAAGGGCAATGAGGCTACGTTTTTTAGTTGTTGCAGAGCCTGAACTTCAACTTCTTGTTCAGGCGACCAGATTTTTACAGGCACATGGGGCGAGGTCACACTTGTGAGCACTGGCATATTATTCCCTCCATCGATCAAGCAGTTCAGTATACCACGCATCGACGCAAGAGCTGCAATTTCACGCCTTTTTCAGGACTAATGTTCTAAAAACCCGATGTATTTAGGATTTAACAGATTTTCAGTCGAGAAGATTTCATCAAGTTGTTCTTGCGTCACTACACCACGCTCTAACGCCACTTCTGCGACGTTGCGGCCTGTGGCAGCGCAGATCTTTCCTATCTTATCACCTTCTTCATGACCAATAATTGGATCAAGGTAAGTGACGATACCAATACTGTTCATCACGTAATTGCGACAACGTTCTTTATTCGCCGTGATTCCTGTTACACACTTCGTAGTTAAAGTGTTGCAAGCATTTGTCAGTAGACTGATGGATTCAAAAATAGAAGAAGCAATCACTGGTTCCATGACATTCAACTGAAGCTGTCCTGCTTCAGCGGCCAGGGTGATCGCCAAGTCATTACCTATAATTTTAAAACAAACTTCGTTTACGACTTCAGGAATTACGGGATTTACCTTCGCAGGCATAATGGAAGAACCGGCCTGCATCGCTGGAAGATTGATTTCTTTTAAACCTGCGCGAGGACCAGAACTTAAAAGTCTTAGGTCATTACAAATTTTCGAAACCTTAACAGCCGTGCGCTTCAGAGCACTTGATATAATGATGTAAGCACCGCAATCGCTGGTAGCTTCAATCAGATCTTCAGTTTCTACAAAAGGATGACCTGTGACTTGCACCAGACGTTTGACGACGGTCTTTGGGTAACCCTCAGGCGCATTGACTCCAGTTCCAATCGCCGTCGCCCCCAAGTTCACTTCAAGAATTAGTTTTTGCACAGAGGCTATAAGCTTCACATCCTCTTTTAACAAAGTAGCAAAGGCATTAAACTCTTGGCCTAAAGACATAGGAACCGCATCTTGCAACTGCGTGCGCCCCATTTTCAAAACGTCAGAAAATTCTTTCCCCTTGGCTTCAAAAACCTTCGCCAAATCCGAAACGGCTTTAATCACCACATCAAGGCTTTCATACAAAGCCACACGAAAAGCTGTCGGATAAACGTCGTTGGTAGATTGGCATTTATTCACGTCATCGTTAGGATTGATAACGTCGTAAGTCCCTTTCACCAGACCTTTTTTCTCTAAAGCAATATTGGCGATAACTTCATTGGCATTCATGTTAACCGAAGTTCCCGCCCCGCCTTGATAGACATCGGAAGGAAACTGTTTTCCCCATTTTTTTGGATCGTTGATGATTTCGTCACAGGCATCAACAATGGCATCGACAGTTTCTTTAGATAACGTTTTTAAATCACGGTTGGCTAAAGCACAGGCTTTTTTAACTAAAGCCAAGCCACGAATGAATAAAGCATTGTCGCCGATGGTTTGGTTTGAAATCTGAAAGTTATCGATGGCGCGTACCGTATGAATTCCATAATAGGCTTCGGCAGGGACTTTCATTTCGCCAAGCAGGTCTTTTTCAATTCTATAGTTTTCCATTTGCGCTTCTTTCCCTTATTTCGACGAAGTCGGCGTGTAGATCAATATTTCACCGTGCTTCATAACACGGAATTCAGAAGGCTTCACATTTTTATGCGCCAGGGCTTTTTCTAAATCCTGCGGCGGAGCAGCCATCGCCTCATCACTAAGTCTAAAGGTTCCCCAATGACCACCGATGGAAAGCTTCGCTTTAACGTCTAAGTGGATTTGCACAGCCTCTTCAGGATTAACGTGCTGCTGCTTCATAAACCAGCGTGGTTCATAGGCACCAATGGGAATAAAGGCAATATCAACAGCGCCCAACTTTTCTGCAATATCCAGGAAGTCTTTTGAATAGCCCGTGTCCCCGGTATAAAGAAAACTGAAATTCGCGGAACGAACATACCAGCCACCCCATAAAGTTTGGTTGCGATCAAACAGCGAACGCGCTGACCAATGTTGTGCCGGAGTGAAAGTGATCGTCAAACCTTTGACCGTCACGTTTTCCCACCAATCCAATTCTTTGACGTTCTTTATGCCTTCACCTTGCAAAAGTTCTGCGTTTCCTAAGGGAACTAAAAACAATGTTTGGGGATTTCTTTTCGCTAATTCTTTCAAAGTTGGTAAATCCAAATGATCATAATGACCATGGGAAACAACTACGGCGTCTATCGGCGGCAAATCTTCCATCTGCATCGGAAGCTTCACGACGCGGCTAGGACCGGCAAAAGAAACCGGTGAAACTCGTTCACTGAAAACAGGATCGGTTAAAACATTAGCACCCCCGGCTTGCAGCAAGGCTGTCGCATGACCAATCCAGGTGAAAGTGTTTTGGGACTGATTTGATTTTAAAAAGGCCGAATCTGTTTTTAAAATTTCGGGTTCAAACTCAGGTTCTTTTGGTTTGTCTTTAATGAATCGTTCCCACTGCCACTTCCAAAAGCTTTGTTTTTCAGAATTGTCGTAGTTATTTAAAAAAGACTTTTCGCCATGATGAGGCTTCGCTGGGTCGTAATATTTAAAACTTTGGCAGCCCGATGTCACAAATAATCCCGCTAGTGCTATTAAGATCGCTTTCATGACCTGGAGGTTCTCACCAGCAAAGCTTAGTGGCAAGAAGCCTAGAAATTACACATTCTGTCATTAGCGGGAAATGTGCTATGTTCCTGCCAATTGCCAATGAAACTAAGGATGCAACAGTGATTCGCGATTTTTGGAAACAGCAAAATCTTTCGCAAAAAGTTACGATCTTATTTATTCTAACTATTTTTTTTAGAGCCTTTTTTTCTTTAAACATCGGTCTGATCGATGATGAGGCTTACCACTGGTCTTGGGCAAAGTGGTTGGAACTTTCTTATTTCGATCACCCGGCAATGATCGCATGGATGGAAGCCATCACCACGCAAATTTTCGGCGACACCTATTTAGGGGTCCGCCTGCCTGGCTTCCTATGTTTCATCGGAACAGTCGTTTTACTTTATAAACTTACTAAAGATCTTTTTGATGAATGGGCTGCGATCTTTGTCGGCTTCATTCTGCTGTGGTCCCCGTTCTGGGGCTTTGGCGGTTATGTCGCATCACCTGAACCACCTTTCATGCTGACTTGGGTGGCTGCGGCTTACGTATTCTGGCAAGGCGTTCGTGAAGATCATAAAGCTTGGACGATCAAAAAAACTTGGCTGTATCTAGGTGTGATCATGGGTCTTGGATTAAATTCCAAGTTTATCATCGCACTTCTGGCGCCGGGTTTTGCGCTTTATTTGCTAAGCACGCCCGGTCACCGTAAGGATCTTTTAAGCCCGTGGCCATGGATTGGATTCTTAATCGCGACAGCGATCTCAATGCCCATCTTTGTTTGGAATCACTTGCATGAATGGCCAGGGTTTAAATACCAATTCCACGATCGCCACCAAGGCAGCACTTTTAGTCTGAATCGCTGGTCGGTGTTCTTTGCTGCACAGCTATTATTCTATACTCCGTTTTTATACGTATTAGTTGGATTAACCTTCATCACTTCATTCTTAAGATTCAAAGATCCGCGCTGGAGATTTCTATTCTGCTTAGCGGCTCCATCTATCTTCATATTCTATCCACAGCCATTATTTGCTGAATATAAACCTCACTGGAGTGGCGCTGCAGTGACGCTTTTATTGATGGGAGCTGGTCACATTTGGTCGCAGGGTTTAACCTGGGGGCAACGCCAGATCGTAAAAGCACGAAGCAAAGTTTACACTTACGGAATTTTGGCTTTCTTTGTTCCATTGGCGCTAATCACTTACACGCCATTTGCTTATCCGTGGATTCCAAAAGCGTACAAACTTTTTAATCCTAACGGTGAATGGAAAACCACTTATGACTTCAGTAATGAATTTACGGGCTGGGAGGAATTAGGAACTTACCTAAATCGCCGTCAAAGAGAAATCCACGCTGAAAGTGGAAGAAAGCCCTTCTTAGCAGCTCATCGTTATGAAACAACAGCTCAGACAACCTGGGGAACAAAACAAAAAGTGTACATGCTCAGCTCAACAGTGAGCCACTACACTGTGATGCAAACTCCAGAAGAGATGAATAATCTTAAAGGCCAAGACGCAATTTTTATCAGCACAGAAAAATATCCTGCCATTGCAACCGAATGGGCGGCCTGGGATTCCTGTGAAAAGGAAGAATTAAAAACCTTCCGTCACGGCATTCACGCCCGAACGTTTAACATTTATTACTGCAAAAACTTCCAGGGCATCATCCAGTAGCGGTTGTTCAAAAGTGGCAATATACAAGGCGGAGGTGCTTCCCGCAGAGGAGGCGTGGCAGCGCCACGTCGGATCGAGGACAAGCGCCGACAACGCAGTCAGATTGCCGCTTTTCAACAACCGTTTAATTTAAGACGTATTCGATAGGTACTGTGATGGACCAACTGCCGCGTTGGATTTCTTTCGGGAAGGGCTTCATGCCGTCGATGCCTTTTACTAATTCAACGGCGGCTTGATTTAAAGTATCAAATGGTGATTTTTCAATGATCTCACTTGCAGACAAAGACCCGTCAGCATTCAAAGTAAATCGCATCGTTACTTTTCCTGATTGGCCCATTCTTTTTGCCATCATGGGATAACGTTTGCGACGCTCTAACAATTTTTTTAGTTCATACAAGTAACGATCTTCAGGACTGACTTCTGCACCATCTGCTACACCTTCACGACCCGATACAGCTCCTTTTGAAGAACTTCCTTCAGCACTGCCTGCTGTTTGTGATGCTTGAACCGGTTGAACCGCAACTGGTTTCACTTCTTCTTTAATCGCAGGGCCATCGGAATTATCAACCACCGTCGTCGTTTGTGCTTGTTCAATCTGTGGAGCAGCGACAGGTGCCGAAGATTTGGGAGCTGCGGAATCGCCCATCATCAGTTCAACCCCAATTGGCGCTTTGATAATTTGCGGAGCTGTAAGTGTGAAAGCCAATAGTAAAAGCCCTGCGTGCAGAAATGCAGACAGACTTACGGAGCTTTTAGAATTGAGAGATAACTCACTTATTTTCATCGGCTTTGGCTTTCAAGATTGTTTATAAGAGTTTCAGAGGGAAAATTCAACCCGGGCTCGACGAAAACTGCTTAAGTGGGATAGGTTTGAGATCAAATCGAAATAAGAGGTAATTGATACGACAAAGGGGCCTTAGAGGCCCCTTTGTTTTGAAAATTTTCTTTAAAAACCAGAGCTGCTTCAGTTCCGCGGCCCGAGGCCGCTGCACTCTGCGCGCCTCCGCGCCTTAAACGTAGCTTCCGCGTTTGATCTTCTCAAGAATCAACTTTTCAGTCTTAATTGGATCGTTAGGATCTACTGAGAAGAACGACTGTTGCTCGCAACGTACTTTTTCTTTGATCAACCAGCGCAAAATATCCGCCAAGTTTTTGTTCTTTTTATCCAAGAAGAACGGATCGTTTTCTAAGGCATCCTTGGCTTTTTTCAAAGCGCGGGCTTCAGCTGGATCTGATTCTTTCACTTTGTAGTGAGGCAAATCGTATTTCTTAACGTCTTCAGGCAATACGCCCAAGAATTTTACTTCTGGTGCAGAGAAATCGGCATTTCTTACCAAAGAAGCTGCAGATCCCGCTTTCAACGTACGATAGATATTTTGCATCGTGTACGCATCCAGATCCCCGAAGAAGTACAAAGGCACATCTAATTCGTTTTGGATCAGTTTACACCATCCACGAACACCATTTGATGGAACGCCCCCGGCACCCATTAGGATACAGTTGTTACGTTTTGTGAAACCCATGCTCACAAGCGTATTTGCTGTACCTTCTGATTCCACGATCAAGCAGAAATCGATTTTCTTTTTAGCTTTCAATTTCAAAGCTTGAGGTCTGTTTTTCGGTTGGAAAGCAGCCGTACCTAAAGTTGAAAGATCAACAGTGGCTTTATCACCATCCGGCATCGTTTCAGTTACGATCAATTGTTGAGAATAAGTCTGTCCACCACGTTCATTGGCAAAACAGTTTAATTCTTCACGATACACTTCAAGCATATCGCCGATGAAATCGATGATCGCATCAGATTCTGGCTGATCTTCAAAATCCAAAGGCTTTAAACGAGAGTTCCCTTTAATCAAGCCCTTACAGATATAGTACAACTCCCTTTTTGTATTCACGGAACCGATGTCCATGTTACGCAAAAGGATTTCAAGCATGAACACCACACGCGCCAGCTTTTGTACCGAAGACACGTTCAACTCTGTACGAACGACTTTATCACCAGGAGTCAGGTAACCCACTTTGGCGTTATAAAGAGAGTTGTCTAAAGAAGTTTTTACCGCTTCTAAAACCGGGCGTTTTGAGTTTTCAAGGTCCTTCAACATCTTGTCAGCCAAGATGCGGGCCTCTTTTGGGATATCAATTTTTAATTCACGGATACTTAAAAGTTTTGCCATCTACACACCAGCCTATTTCTTTTTACCGGTTGTTTTTTTAGTCGTTGTTTTCTTAGTTCCTTGGGGAACTGAGGCTTCTTCGACCAGGTCTTCACTGCGAATGACATCTTCTTCGATATCATCGTGATCAATACCTTTTTTCTTTTCACGTTTCTTCTGCTCTAAAAGCTTCGTTTCCGCTGCTTCTAGATCTGCCATCGCCTCTTCAGAATCACGGCCTAGAAGTTTTCTTAAACCTTCTTCGGCTTTTTTCTTACGAGAATCCGGAGCTTTGATAATTCTTGCTAAACCTTCAACAAGGATTGGACCGAATTGTTCGATGTGCGCTAGTTTTCTTTCTAGATCTGCCTCTTTCACTTCTTTTTTGATGTGACGAGAAAGTTTTTGACCCGCTTGGATCAAAGCTAGACGAATTTCAGCTACTAGCTCTTCAGAAGCATCGATTGTTTCTTTAGAAGCATTTTTAAACTTAATGAATGGACTGACGATAGACACCGCGAAGACATATTGGCCTAGTGGCAAGCTGTCTTTCGGTTGTGCTAAACCGTAAGATTTCCAGTTTACAGACTCAATCGCCCACGTGATCGCGCAACCTGATTTATCAAATTGCAAAGGAACACGGTTTGCAAAACGAAGTAAAGTCACTGGAGAATCTGCTTCTTGATTGCGATCTTTAAAACGGGCCAGTGCAACTTCAACCACAACAGGTTTAAAGTCACAAATAGTCGGTTTACGAGTCACAACAGCGAAGAAGTCGATCTCACCCAAACGAGTGATGGATTTGGATAAAGATTCCTCACCCACAGTTAAAACTGACTTCGTCGAAGGCGCCATAAGCTGAGTATTTTGAACCGCCATGAACGCTTTTTTGAAATCATCTTCATTCAGTGAAGTGATTGGCTTTTCAAGCAGGGATTTTGGCAATCCTTGCTTAGTAAAATCACTGATAGATTGATCAGAAATACGGGAAAAACCCGTTTTTAAGAACTTAGAAAGGCTGATTTTACCGAATAAAGTCGAGTGAGTGATGAACTCACCGAGTTTAAACGTATGAGGATGTGGCAAAGAAGCTTCCGGAATTTGCGGCACTTCTTGGCTAACACGATTCACTGTGACGAAATCATTTTCCATCAACTTGTAAGTGATGGTCATGTGCGGATTTACAAGGATAGTTCCTTCTAAATAAGTCACTAAACCACCGTCACCATTTAACTGGATACGGCCGTCTAAAACGAATTCAACGCGAGTTCCGTGATCGCGATCCCAATCAAAAGTCTCTTTGTTTTTAAGAATACCTGTGTTGGATTTGATATCGACGTCGACTTGCGCCGAGATCGCTTTACGCATCTTTTTAGTCTTAGAAACAACGTTTACACCGCGGGCATTGGTCATTTGTGCCCAAGTAGTTGCTGCAGAGATACCGATACCTTGTTGACCGCGTGAACACTGACCACGACCGAATTTAGAGGAAGCTAGATACTCCCCGTAAACCTTCGCTAAGTCTTCACCTTCGATACCAGGGCCGTTATCTTCAACAACGATGCGAATTAAATCAGTATTTTTGGTTGAACCCGTTCCTACTTTAGAAACTTCAACTAAAAGGTCAGGAAGAATTCCCGCCTGCTCACAGGCATCTAAAGAGTTGTCCACAGCCTCTTTTAAAGTCGTTAAAACGGCCTTTAAAGGCGAAGAAAAACCCACCTGTTGCAGGTTCTTCGCAAAATATTCAGCGGTACTACTTTTAGTAATCTTACTCACGGTCGCTTACCTTCACGAGATGTTAACTAATTTTAATGAATAACTTTGATAGGTTAACGCGAACGCATAGAGTCAAAGCAAGACTAAAGGCTCAACGCTGCTTGGCGTAAAAGTGAATATGAGAAAGTTCAAATTGTTTCAAATGGCGCCATCATCCCTTTACAACTCCACTTTTACAGCATTTTGACTGATACTTTTGGATATGAGTCTGAACGTATGTGGATCATTAAAAGCGTCTCATTATAAGGCGGCCACCGGTGAATAGCCAACGCCCCGAAGACCTATTTAAACACTATAGCCATAAAATCTGCGGCTTAATTGAAAACGAAGGCGTTATCATTCGCCCCTATGCAAACGCGTCTTTATCCTACTTCAATGTGCTGACTGAAGGTGAAAAAGCCGAAGTCCTGCACAATTTAGAAAGTTACTACCAGATTTGCTTAGACGTAAAAAAAGCGTCGCGCAGTTTGCGTGATACCCGCTATTTCACCGAATGTGCCCTTAAGAACCTGGGTTATACAGTAGATCCAAAGATGCTAGATGAAATCGAAGATCACCATCTAGTAGAAATATATAGTTATTCCCAGACGCAGATGTTCCGCAGCCTTTTATTTTTTGATGTCTGCAGCTACACGCTTGAAGATCTGTACTGTCGCAAATGGTATTCACTTTATGAGCGCACTCCGGAAGACCATAAACTTGTCGAAAATTTAGTTGTTAAGTACATGGGTGCTGAAAAGAAAGTGCCTATAGAGGTAGAAAATCCCCAGCACGTAATCAAAGAAAAAGACTCTTTAGAGCGACTTTCAATCATTAATAAAATGCTATGGCTGGTGCCTTTATATAAGGATCAAAAAGACGTAGCGATGCTACTTATCTCTACTGTGGTGCTGCCTTAATTAATCGCCTGAATCTTCGCTATTATCTGTGGTCAATGGATCTTCGCTGACAGCCGTTGAACTGGTTAATTCTTCTAAAGCCATTTCAGCCCGGGTTTTATAACCCTTTTTAGAATTGCAGTCCTTGCAAGACGTAACGCAGTTATTTTTATTAGATTTTCCCCCGCGAGCGATGGGAATTAAATGGTCCATTGTTAGTTCTGCCGGCTTAAAGCGCAAACCACAGTGGTAACAAAGTCCTTTTCCTAGCTCTTGCTTCCACCACTGGCTTAAGCGTAATTCGCGAGCCTTGGCTTTTTCGCGCTTTTGGTGTTCTGAAGAAGCTGGGGAAAAGAAGTAATCCATAGGGGAGTTATAGCTTAAAACCCGCGGAAAAGTCCAGTTTGCCAGACCAAAGCTTAGGAATCTCGTCGCTGAAATTGATTAAAGCTGTAAAAGAACCACGCCAAAGCATTAAAAACCCCGGCTTTTTAACCGATAAAGCGTTGAGAAAATCAATTCAGAGCGAGGGCTTTTCATGTCGGTAAAAACCTTTAAAAAAGGCGAAGTTATCTTTAAAGACGGAGACAAAATCACTTCCGTTTTCCTGATTCAATCCGGCGGTGCCAATCAGTGTCTAATTCGCGGTAAGAAGACCATCGATTTATATCAATTGGGAGCTTCCCACATCCTTGGCGATCAAGTGATCTTAGGACAAAGCACCCACCCGACCTCTGCGATTGCCACGACTGAAACTAAGGTTCTTGAAATCCCCGTGGATGCTTTAAAACAGCAGTACGAAGGGGCCCCGCAAATGCTAAAGGTGATTATTAAGTCGCTAGCAGATCGTTTGCGTTTGGCGATGAATGATGTGCGTTCTGGTAAGTTAGAAAAAGATTCTTCACCGTGTCCTGAGGACCAAGTTGCTAAAACTTTTGGTGCTGTTTTCCATACTGCAAATCACAAAGGCGATCGCTCGCAAGCGGGTCGCGTGATTTTAGAATGGAGCATGATGAAACAGTACTCTCAACGTGTGTTTGGCGAATCACCAAAGCGCATGGAGCAAGCGATTAACATTCTGGTGAAACTTAAAATGGCCCTGTATGAAATGGGTAAAGCTCCAGATAATCCAGATGGACCAGACGAGATTCAAAGAGTGCACTTCTTAGATCTTCCTTTGGTGGAAAGCTTTTTTGAATTCTATCAATATTATTATTTTAAAAGTGGGCGCTCTGAAATCCTTAAAGTGGATGAACTTTGCAGTCAGATGTTGGATTGCCTGTTAAAACTGGCTGAAACCGAGCAACCGGATCGCTTTGGCATTGTCAGCGTCGACTTCACGAAATTTTCTGAAATGTGCAAAAACGAAATCGGTCTTAATATGAATAATGACCATTTCAACCGCCTTGAATCTAAAGGCGTGTTAATGAAAAGAAAAAATGCAGGAACTGGCGTTTTACTTCAGTTTGAAGTGAAAGAGTTCCGTTCCATCTTCCAAAGCTGGAAGATGATTAAAGAAATCGACAAGTGGAATGAAAAAGGCTTTGTCGATATGGATGAAAAAGAAGAAAAACCTAAGAAAAAATCTGGTGGCCCGTGCTGCCCTGGCTGCGCTGTTGAAGTGCAAGCCGGCGCTAAATTCTGTCATGAATGCGGGCATAAACTAGTTATGGCGGCGTAATGAGTGAAGCATTAGTTATCTTTAAGTCCATAAACGACAGTGCTGAACAAGAAAAACTTCTTCAGCGTTTGCTGCAATCAAAAGAATGCATCACGCTTAAGGATAAATATGATCGCTTGATTATACTAAAAGCTGTCACAACCAATGGCACCAGCCTTACTTGTGAATTTTCAGAAGAAGCTGCCATGAATCTTCCTGGCACTGAACTTTTCATGGGAAGCTTTCAATTCGGTGGCGACAAATACATTTTTGAAACACGCCCCGTGGCCCACGGTAAAGAGGTCATAGTTTCGCTTTTAAATCTTTTCCACTTACAGAAACGTCTTAACTATCGTTACGTTCTTCCGTCTGACTACCCTGCTGCGTTTGCGCTTTCATTTGTAAATGAAACCGCCTGCCAGGTTCATTGCCGATTATTGGATCTAAGCACCGAGGGGTGCGCGGTGGAGGTGACTCACGATGCCCTTAGCTGCAATTTGGAAGATGAAATTAAAGCCTTCGTACACTTAGGTGATCGTGAACCGATTCTAGTACAGGGCTTAATTAAAAATATTCGCCTTAAAAGCGATAATTCATTGGTATTAGGTGTGAAATTCAATCATATGGCCGCAGCCAGTGAAGATAAGATTGTGTCTTCCATAACCGACCTGCAACGGGAAGTTTATTTCCGTAAAGCGGCTTAGTTTATCTGGTGGGATAATAAAGTTTATTGTCCCACATCCCTTCATTAAAATATTGAACCGTGGCTTTAAGCTTGCTTGTAAGTTCTGACTTACGCACTCCGTTTTCAATAATTTCTTTTGTGCTTTCACGATCATTGATAGCGTACATCTTTGCTTCAGGCTCCCCGGGGACCCAACGCAGGTAATGGTCCTTTGCAAAAAGCAGATAGCGGCCATCGTTAAAATTCACCGCCACTTTGTCGGCGACCGCAAACAAAGAGCTGCCTAGATAGTTCTTTTCTTTTTCGGGGATACCTAAAAAGTCTAAAACCGTCGGCAGAATATCAATTTGTTGAACGATCATTTCAGTGTCGGTTTCAGGGAATTTGAATGTCGGATGATAAAGCATTAACGGAATGCGGTAAGAACCAATATCGTTCTTATACTCCTCACGATAATGCATTGATGCGTGGTCCGCGGTGATTATGAATAAAGTGTCCTTAAACCACGGCTTTTTTTCAGCCTCTTCAAAGAATTTTTTTAAAGCAAAGTCCGTATAAGAAACAGTTTTCAGAATTTCAATTGGACCTTCTGGGAACTGCGCTTTGTACTTTTCCGGAATTTTGTAGGGCTGATGGGACGTTAAAGTGAAGACCGAAGTCATGAATGGCTGTGGTATTGAATCCATCTGCGCCACCATCCATTGTAAGAACGGCTCGTCCCAAATTCCCCAAACACCGTCATCATCAGCGCTGTTACCGTACTCTTTAGAACCAAAATACTTTTCAACCCCAGCACTTTGCATGAAGGAGTCAAAGAACATCGTGCCGTTATGCCCGCCATGGAAAAAGGCTGAGGAATAATTTTTTTGATCAAGCAATGTTCCCAAACCCACGAAATAGTTTGCGGTAAAGTGGGACGAGATAAAAGGCTCTGCCATTAATGCAGGAATTCCTGCCATTACGGCCCCCACCCCTTCAATAGATCGGCGTCCGTTGGCGTAGGCATTTTTAAAGTTCAAAGATCTTTGCTGAAGCGAATCTAAAAACGGCGTGTAGGAAGGCTTCCCCGCCACCGGTCCCAGATATTCTTCGCCAAAGCTTTCAAGGATGATGATCACGACGTTTTGGGGTTTAATAGGACGCCTACCATCTAAAGAAGATGTTTTATTGACGCCATTCAGGTTTTTAAGCATCTCGTTTTTATCCGAGAAATACTGGGCACGTACTAATTTTTCTGTTCCAAAACTTTTCACAAAAGTGAAAGTGGAATTAAGGATCAGGTTGTTTAAAAGTGGCACGGTGAAGACATTGGCATTTACAAAGCTGATCGGCTTACCTTGCAAACCGCCGCGAATTCCAACGACCGCTAGAACTAAGGCAACAAAGCACAGGAAACCGTGGGCGAACCACAGCTTTAAACGCTTCCCTTTTTCCGACCACTGCAGGGTCTGAGTCTGCAAGGTCTTTTTCATCATCCAACGAACAGAGAAAATAAAAAGACCCACGATGATGGTGTTCGCTACAAATAAAATCCAGTAGCTGGTGAAGAAATTAAGGAACTTTCCTTGGGCTTCATTTACCACGAACAAACTGTCATAGGTCGTTCTACGCCCTACGAAGTTAATAAACTCTGTGTCGATCAGATTTAAAATTAAAAATGGCGTCTGCAGCACGCTGAATAAAATCCAAGTTGTTGTTGAATAGTATTTTTCCCAGGCCTTGGGCCACGGTAAAAAAGAAAGAAGTAAAAGCGGAGACGCCATCATCAGGATGGCTGAAATGTCAAAGCGCCAGCCCACCACGAAGGACCACAAAATATCAGCGAAGGGCTTTGTGCTAAATAGGTTCCAGTTCCAAGCTAAAAACTCCACCCGCGCAAGGGTGTAAAAAACCATAGCAACCAAAATCAGGGCACAAAGCTTTACTAAACGAAACGAGGGTCCAAACATGGGATCATACTACAGCGACTACTTGCGTCATTCAAGTCGACTTCCGGTGCATGATCTGATAATTTCCGCGCCTATGACAGCAGAACAAATGAAAGAACGTTTAGAGCAGAATTATTCCGAGGCTAAGATCGAAGTTTACGATCTGACCGGCACTCAAGATCACTGGGAAGTTTACGTAGAAAGCCCGGTGTTTGCGGGAATGACTCGTATTCAACAACACCAGCATGTGATGGCTTGCTTTGGTCCAGAATTAAAGACCGGCGAGGTTCACGCTCTCTCAATTAAGACTAAAATCAAAGCCTAAGTAAGAGGTATCCATAATGACTACACACGAAAAAATTGATTCCATCGTCACTACAAATAAAGTTGTTCTTTTCATGAAAGGAACTCAACAGTTCCCTATGTGCGGATTTTCAGCTCGCGCTTGCGCTATCTTGCAAGACATCGGCGTAAAATTCCATGACGTGAATGTTCTTGATGATGAAGGCATCCGCCAAGGCATCAAAGATTACGGCAACTGGCCGACGATTCCACAACTTTACGTTAACAAGCAACTTGTTGGCGGCAGCGACATCATGATGGAAATGTATCAATCTGGTGAACTTCAAGAATTGTTAAAAGCATAATATGAGATGCAACGTAGCCCTGTGGGATCGCATTTTACGGTTTATTTTGGGTGTGGGTTTAACCGCCTACGCTTTTGCCGGCGGTCCTTTTTGGGCCTACGTTGGTATTTATGGCCTCATCACTTCAGCTTGGGGCTTGTGTCCTGTTTATGGGTTCTTTAGAATCAGAACTCTGAAAGATTATCATCGCGCGACTCACAACGAATAAGGTTTAAAAAATGTCGAACCAACTCCTCGAACTTGAAAGCTTTTTACAAAAAGACCAAATCAAAACTGACGAGGAAAGCCTCAAATACTGGGGTAAGGATTGGACGACTTATTTTGATATCAAAGCCTCTGCGATTGTTTTTCCAAGATCCACTGAAGATGTTGTCGCTTTAGTAAAATGGGCGCGCAAAAATAAAATCGCCCTTGTGCCTTCAGGGGGGCGCACGGGTCTTTCGGGATCTGCAGCTGCGACTCAAGGTGAAGTTGTTGTGTCGTTTGATCAAATGAATAAGATCAAAGATTTCAGTCCCATCGATCAAAGTGTCATCATTGAACCAGGCGTTGTGACTGAAGCCTTGCAAGAGTTTGCGCACAAAAATCAACTTTTCTATCCCGTAGACTTTGCTGCTACGGGCTCTTCGCAAATGGGCGGAAATATCGCAACGAATGCGGGCGGTATTAAAGTGGTTCGTTATGGTTTAACTCGCGACTGGGTTGCGGGTCTTAAAGTGGTTACTGGAACTGGTGAAGTTTTAGAATTGAACAACGGTCTTGTTAAAAATGCCACTGGTTACGATCTACGCCACTTGTTCATCGGGTCTGAAGGTACTTTAGGTTTCATCACTGAAGCGACTATCAAACTTGCGCCAGTGCCGCCGCCGATGAAAGTGTTGGTCATGGCAGTGAGTGGTTTAGATGCCGTCATGAAAATCTTTGCAGAGTTTAAAACCAAAACCTCGCTTGTCGCATTTGAAATGTTTTCTGATAAAGCCTTAGCAAAAGTTTTAGAAAATACAGGCTTGCCTGCTCCTTTGGAAACTCAATCTCCATTTTATGTTCTATCTGAAGTTGAAACTAGAAACGAACAAGATGAAGAACATGTTTTAGGTGTGTTTGAAAAATGTTTGGAAGAAGGTTGGGTTGTTGACGGTGTTCTTAGCCAGTCCGACGTGCAAGCGACAACTTTCTGGCGCTATCGCGAAGACATCTCTGAATCTTTAGCTAAGTATTCCCCGTACAAAAACGATATTGCGGTGACTATTTCTAAAGTTCCACCATTCATGGCGGATCTTGATAAAGTTCTTTCGACAGCCTACCCTACTTGGGAAGTGGTGTGGTTCGGGCATATCGGTGATGGCAACTTGCACATCAATATCTTGCGCCCAGAAGGCATGAGCAAAGAAGAGTTCGTCAAAGAATGCCGCAAAGTGGACGTGATGGTTTTTGATACTGTGAAAAAATATAAAGGCAGTATTTCTGCTGAACACGGTGTGGGTTTAACGAAAAAGTCATTCCTAACCTACACCCGATCTGAAGCAGAAATCGGCTTGATGAAACAAATCAAAGCGGCCTTCGATCCTGATAACATTATGAATCCTGGAAAAGTGATTTAAAAAAAAGCCCGGCGCCCGGGCTTTTTTTAGTACACCACTCGAGTTCGGATCGATCGTTTCAGTTGACCTATGTCAGCCGCAAGTTCTTTGGCATGATCAGAATGAACGTCCATGATCAGATAACCGATCTTTTCGTCTGTTGATAAATATTGACCTTCGATGTTGGCACCCGCCTTAGAGATAAGGCTGTTGATTTCTCCAAGCACACCGGGCTCATTTTTATGCACATTTAAGATGCGTGAAGCGCCTTGTTTTACCGGTAAATCCACATTCGGAAAATTCACGGCTCCTGAAGAAGACCCAATTTTTAAGTATCTTCTGAAACTTTCGGCAACCTCCATCCCGATAGCGTACTGAGCTTCCTCCGTACTGCCACCAATATGCGGAGTCAAAATGACATTAGAAAGTCCTTGAAGGGGACTTTTAAACTTTTCTTTATTTGATGCTGGTTCTTCGGGAAAGACGTCAATGGCACAACCGGCGATGTGTTTGGACTTCAAAGCCTCTACTAAATCTTCAATCACGACCACAGAACCGCGACTGGCATTGATTAAGTAGCTGCCTTTTTTCATCGCCTGTAGTTCTTTTTTAGTGATCATATCTTTGGTTTCAAGTGTTTCAGGCACGTGCAGGGTAACAAAGTCTGACACTTTTAAAAGTTCTTCTAACGAAGATTTTACCACCGCATTTCCCAGCGGAAGTTTTTTAATCACATCGTAAAATACAACTTTCAAACCAAGGGCTTCAGCAAGAACGCTGACTTGGCTTCCGATATGACCGTAGCCCACAATGCCCACTGTTTTTCCACGCACTTCGCGGGATCCATCGGCTGACTTAATCCACTCCCCGACATGGGCTTTGGTGTTTCTATCGCCTAGCTGACGAGATAGGGAAATCATCTCTGCAATCACAAGTTCCGCGACAGACCGGGTATTTGAGTGAGGAGCATTGAATACGGGGATTCCCATTTCTCTTGCAGTCACTAAATCAACTTGATTTGTACCGATACAAAAACAGCCCACCGAAGTGAGATGAGGATTGTTTTTTAAAACGTTCGCCGTCAGTTCCGTTTTAGAGCGAATGCCTAAGACATCATAGTTCGGAAGAAGCTTAAGAAGCTCGTCTTCAGAGGGAGCGTGGGTGATCAGATCCACTTGGAACCCTTCACTTAGCAACGTTTCTTTGGCTACGGGATGAATGTTTTCAACAAGAAGAATTCGTAGTGCACTCAAAGGCACCTCCAGCTTCTTAAAGCTTAAACATAAACTTTGTATTCGTCACTACTGACTATGCGCACCAATCCTAGTCAAAGAAGAAGCTAAGAGAGAGACTTAAAGCCTATGAAAAACACTCGAGTATTTTCTCTATTAATCGTCGACGATGATCAACTTGTGCACCAAGCTCTAAAAATGAGTCTTCCGAATCACTGGAAGGTGTTTTCAGCTTCTAAATTAGAAGCCATCCAATATGAAAGATTCTATCACGCCGCTTTCGTAGATATGCATCTAGAGCCAGGCGCTAAAGCCGTTGGTCCACAGATCATTGAAAAACTGGTTAAGCACAACAACCAACTTGAAGTCGTTGCGATGTCGGGTGATTTAAGCCGCGCTTTAATGGAAAGCTGTCTTAAAGCCGGTGCGCAAAGATTTTTAGCAAAGCCATTGATGCCTGAAGAAATTCTTTTGATCTTAGAAAAGATTGAAGCGCTTTGGGATTTACGCAGCGTTGATCCTGCTTCCAATCGCGGAACTATTCGCTGGGTTGGAAATTCTTCAGCTTCGCAAAAAATTAAAAAACGTATCGCGGATCTTCGTGGCGAAACAAATCCTGTTTTAATCGAAGGCGAAACGGGCTGTGGTAAAGAAGTTGCGGCCCGCCTTTTACATGAACAAGAAGGTGACCGTCCTTTTATCGCCGTGAATTTAGCCAGCATCCCTGAAAATCTTTTTGAGTCAGAAATGTTTGGTCATATTAAGGGTGCGTTCACTGGCGCTGATCAAAACAAGGTCGGTCTAACTGAAGCGGCCCACGGTGGTGATTTGTTCTTGGATGAAATCGAGGCTTTGCCACTTTCGCAACAAGCAAAACTTCTTCGTTTCCTAGAAACTGGCGAAGTACGTCGCGTAGGGGCTAAAGAAAGCACCCAAGTAAAAACCCGCGTGATCGTTGCCAGTAATAAGCCGCTAGACAAAATGGTCGCCGCTGGGGAATTCCGTGAAGACTTATTGTACCGTCTGGCTTCTCAGCGCATTGAACTGACTCCGTTAAGAGATCGTCTTGAAGATATCGACGAGTTAGCAAAACATTTCTTGGCAGCGGAAAGACCTCGTCGCAATAAGTCCATTGCTGACGATGGCTTAGAAGCGCTAAAAAAATACAACTGGCCCGGAAACGTGCGTGAACTGAAACGCGTATGTGAACAACTTAGCTTAACTTCGCCTTTACCGTTTATTCGCGAAGAAGACGTGAACTCTTGGCTTAAACCGGCAGCGACACCCGCAGGAGCCCCCTCATACACAATGATTGATTTCAACAAGGGCTTAAACACATTGGTGGAAGATTTTGAGGCCCATGTGATTCGCACGTGTTTAAAGGAAACCGCTGACATCGAGCAGGCCGCTAAGGTTTTGCAAATCTCTCGCTCTAATCTTTATAAAAAGATTAAAGACTATAAATTGGACGAGGACGTACCTTAATGGATTTTTTTGATTTTACTTTTCCCATTCGCATCGCGATGCCTACGGCGTGGGAAAGTCATATTTATCGCCAGACCGTTTTGATTGTTCTTTCTATCATCTTTGTTTCTGGCGCCATCGTTTTCTTTTTTAGAAATAAGAACTATTACTTCGTTCAATCTTGGGCGAGCATTAAAAGCTGGCTGATTGCCGCCCCGTTGATGTTTATCGTGATGGGGATGCCAGAGCCTTGGCCTTTAGTATTTCTAACTTTGCTGGCGATTCTGGGAGCGAAAATCTTCTTTCAGATCATGGGAATGTTTCATCGCAGTTACTTTGTTTTGATCTGTTATGCCGGGATCGTGGGTTTGGGGGTTGCGACTTGGTATGACCGCTTAGATATTTATAACTTCATGCCGATGATCGTTTTAGGCGCAGCGTGCTTAGTACCGCTGATTCGTAATTCCTATAAGCGCATGATTCAATATATGTCCTTAACCCTTTTAGGATTTATCTTCTTGGGTTGGTCGTTCATGCATTTGGGTTTGATTTTAAAATTCCCGAATGGCGTTTACCAAGTGATGTATTTGATCATCTTGACTGAGTTTTGCGATAACACGAACTTAGCCGTGGGTCGTTATGTCGGCGGCTGGAAGTTGTTCCCTGGAATCAATCCTCGCCGTACTGTCGGAAGTACGGCTGTTGCTGCCGCTTTGACTATCTTCCTTGCGGGCTCAATGCGTTTCCTTTTGCCAGATGGATCTGACAAGTACTGGTTAGCATCGGGATTAGTGGCTTCATTGGGTGGTTTCTTGGGCGATCTAATCATGACAGTTTTACGTCGTGATGCGGGCATGAAAACTGTCGGTCCGTTCATTCTAGGCCGCGGGGACTTTTTAAATCGCGTGGATAGAATGATCTTTGCTGCCCCGATTTATTATTATGTCATGACGGTTATTCTATGAAGGATTGGAACTACGATAACGAGCAGTGGACCAAACTGCCGACGTATTTGAAACACCTGCCCCTTTTTACCCGCCACATTGATCTGTTCAGCGTGGCCATGCGTTTTGTGTGGTCGGTGTTTTTAAAGAATATCGTTTTTAAGTTTTATATTCGCCTTAAAGTAAAAGGCACGCCGTTTAAAGAAATTTATCGCACGCAACCTAAGTTGATTATTATCAGTAACCACGCAAGCCACTTAGATGCCGTATCCATTGCGGCTTCAATCCCTCGTCGCTTTTGGTTAAGTCTTTATATTGCTGCTGCCAAAGACTATTTCTTTACGAATGCGCTGTTCACATTCTTTTCAAAGCACTGCCTAGGTGCTATTCCCATTGATCGTAAAGATCGCAAAGGCGAAGCGATCAACCTGATTTTGAAATTACTTACCGAACTTCCACGCATGTGGTTAATTATTTTTCCAGAAGGCACACGGTCTAAAGACGGAAAAATTCAGGAATTTAAGCGAGGCGTTTCTATATTTTCAGAGCGCACGCAAACCCCGCTTTTATTCACCTACCTAGAGGGAAATGCGGAACTTTGGCCTAAGGGTCAGCCGATTCCGTTACCAGGGAAATTAGTTTTGCACGTAGGTCCTGTGCACCCGCCAGGTCCGATTCAACAGGTGTATGCTGCTTATAAAGAGTGGGTGGTTACGATCAATCCTGATGCTTTCCAAGCCATTCCAAGTGAGCCATCAAATGAGCAAGAATAATTTTGAAGTCGAAAAAACTCACCTAAGAATTGGTAGCTTTGAAGTCTGCCCTATTCCTACTGGAATATTTGGTTTAGATGGTGGCGCGATGTTTGGGACTGTTCCTAAGGTTCTTTGGGAAAAATCAAATCCTACCGACGATAAAAATCGCATCGAAATGGAAGCTCGCGCTTTGTTATTAAAGTCTTCTGGTTGCAACATTTTGATCGACACAGGGAACGGTAAAGATTTTATTGCGAAGTACGGCGATAAGCTGGGTGGCAAGTTTGCTGAGCTTTACAATATTCATGATAAAGGACCTTCGTTATTAGGCTCTTTAGATAGAAACGGTATTAAGCCCGAAGACATCCACCACGTGATCTTGACTCATTTGCATTTTGATCATGCGGGCGGAGCGACGACGGAAAAAGATGGCAAGATCGTTCCGACTTTCCCGAATGCACAGTACTGGGTTCAGAAAAACAATCTTGAAACGGCAAGTAAACCCAACTTGCGTGAACGCGCAAGCTACCTACCTGCTAATTATCAGCCTTTATTAGATAGCGGTGTATTGAAAGTGATCGATGGTCCCCAAGAAATCCTGCCAGGCGTTTTTGCCGAGATTTCGAATGGTCACACCCAAGGTCAACAAGTGATTCGCGTGACTGACGGTACGAACACATTGTTGTATTGCGGAGACATGGTGCCAACCAGCTCCCACGTGAAAGTTCCTTGGTTGATGGGTTACGACTTACATCCATTGATGTTGATGGAAGAAAAACAGAAATTTCTAAGCCAAGCTGCTGACCAAAAATGGTATTTGTTTTTTGAGCACGATCCTTATTGTGATGCTGCTTTGATTGAACGAAGTGGACACGATTTCAGCGTGCAAAAAAGATTCTGGTTATAAAAGCTTCAACCATGGTATGTTCGAACCATGGCTTGGCGATTCAGCGGCAAAATTCGTTTTGAAAAATTAAAAAGCGTTACCAAAGATACTCTTCAGCAGATGAATGATGGAGAGTTGCAATTGGTAGCGGCTTCTTTGGCTTTTTCTACGGCCATTGCCTTAGTCCCCTTTTTAGCCGTGGTACTGGCAACTTTTCAGTCCATCGGCGGCTTAGAAGTTCTTTATCCCAAAGTGGAAGCATTGTTGCTACGAAACATGCGCGAGGCCGCCGGCAGTGATGTAACAAAATTCATGCGCATCTTTTTACAGAACATCAACGCCGGTCGCATGGGTGGAACGGGCGCGGTGTTTTTATTCATCACTTCTTTGCGTCTTTTGCATGATATGGAAGTGGGTATTCATCGCGTGTGGAATCAGCGCAATACCCGTCCGTTTTATAAGCGTTTGATTTATCAATGGGCTTTGATTTTGGCGATCCCGGTGTTCTTAGCAATTTACGTCGGTATTATGACGTTGGATCAATTTCAGTTTGTGGTGCTACTATTGCCGGCGGGATTTGCGAACTCGACTGTTTTGATTGGCTCGCTTTTCTTAATTTACAAATTTGTTCCGGATGTGAAGGTTCACTCGAAGGCGGCGTTTATTAGTGCGCTGGTTGCTTATGTTGCCTTGTATGGAGTGCATAAGACCTATGCAGCCATGGCTTTGCGGTTTTTCAATTACTCGAAAATCTATGGTTCCTTCGCCGCTTTACCGCTATTGCTGCTTTGGATTTTGACTCTTTGGTATGTGATCCTGGGTGGCGTCGCTCTTTGCGCCTCCCTTCAGAAACGACACGTTGCGTAATTTAACTTTTTCGGACGCGCAGTCTTGGAATTTTGAATTAGATTTGCTAGTTTGTGCCTCTTCTAAGATACTTTCTTGCAGTGGTCGCGTAGCTCAGCTGGATAGAGCAATTGCCTTCTAAGCAATAGGTCGTACGTTCGAGTCGTACCGCGATCACCATTTCCTTCTCTTTTGCTTCAGACAGTCCTCGCTCTTTGTTTACAAATTCAGTTAAGTTGATTTCGTGGTTCGATGGGGATTCTTGCCTTCGTATCTGTTGATCATTCCTGTGGAACTCGCAAAAGAGAAGGAAATGGTGACTGGGCTTGGGGGGTCTGGTCGCTAGGCGACGCTACGAGGCTGGTCGCTTTGCGACTTCGCTGACAGAGTATTGTTGGGTTGCAGTCTGGTGTTGGTGTGGGGGGCTTTTTAGAAAAGGCTTTTCTAGATGGTTGGGGTCCTGTAAAGATTTATTGTGGAATTTGATTATTCGGTAAATCCATTTGGTGAGCTTGCTCGGACCAGTTTTATGGTTCAAACCACTTTGAAATTTGATTGGTCGCAAACTGAGTTGGGTCCTATTGAAAATTGGGATATTGGTTTAATCAATTCTTTACGTCTTGTTTTTAGTTGTCCGATTGGAATGTATTGTACTTGGGGTCCCCAGCGTCGTGTCTTTTATAATGATGCCTATATTCCTATTTTAAAACATCGTCATCCTCGAGCGCTTGGGTCTAAGCTTTCTGAAGTTTGGCCTGAGGTTTGGGATCAGGTAGATGCTATTGCTTCGAAGGTTGAAGCTGGTGGTGTGGTTCGTGAGGCTGACGTGCAGTTCGACATTGATGTCGATGGGAAGCCTCAAGGGAATTATTTTACTTACGGAAATTCCCCGCTATTTAATGCTGAAGGAAAAATTTCGGGGATGCTTTGTACAATCCTAGATACGACGACTTCGGTTCTTCGCAATCGGGCGGCTGAAGAAAGTTTGGCTCGCTCTAATGAAATTGTGAAAGCAGAGCGCAGAAAACTTCGTATGATTTTAGAAAAAGCTCCTATTGCCATGGCGGTTCTTGATGGGCCTGAACATCGTTTTTCAATGGTGAATGATCTTTATCGTGGACTTTTCCTTGGCAGTACCGATGTAAGCGGACAACGAATTAAGGACGTTTTTCCGATCATGGAAAAGATTGGCATGCTTGCTGACCTTGATGACATCTATCGTACCGGCAAAACATTTGAAGGCAAAAATTTTGAGGTGCATGATCGTCGCGCTGACGGTGTCACCTATTCAGCTTTTCTAGATTTTGTTTATCAGCCCGTTTACGACGTCAATGATCAGATCGAGGGTATCGTTATTGCAATTAATGATGTCACCGACCGCGTGAAGGCAGAGCGAGCTTTGCAATCCGCTAAAGACGCTGCTGAAAATGCCAATCATGCTAAATCGAACTTCCTTGCAAATATGTCCCATGAGATTCGCACTCCCCTTGGGGCCATTCTTGGCTTTTCTGAAATGATCGGGACCCAAGAACTAGAATCTTCGGAAAGAGAAAAATATCTTGAGATAGTTCGTCGCAACGGTGTTTCGCTTACTCGTATCATTGATGACATCTTGGATTTATCAAAAATTGAAGCTGGTAAATTCCAAACAGAGTTGGCCCCGGTCCGACTTAAGATTCTGCTTCAGGAAGTTGTGGCCATGTATTTGGATCACGCTGCGGAAAAAAATATTCAACTGAAATATGATCTAAACGGAATCGCTGACCTAAGTGTTGTGACCGATGCCGTTCGTATTCGCCAGGTTTTGTTAAATCTTATTGGCAACGCGGTTAAATTTACTTCTGAAGGCCTTGTGAAGATTTCTTCGCGGGCGGAACAAGTGACTGGAGCACGCATGAATGTAACTTTTAGAATTGAAGATACTGGTATAGGCATGACTGCTGAGCAAGCAGAACGATTGTTTAAACCGTTTACTCAGGCAGATGTTACCTCCACTCGCCGCTTTGGTGGTACGGGCTTAGGCTTAGCACTTTCAAAAAATCTCGCCCACGCTTTAGGTGGCGATGTTCGCATCGTTCACTGTGAACCGGATAAGGGCTGTATCTTTGAATTTTCATTTGAAGCGGAAGATGCCAACAAACTTGCGGCACCTACGTCGACAGAAACTGCGACCGTTGAAAAGCAAAATCCTTTTGCTGGTTTTAGCGTACTAGCTGTTGATGATGCCCCTGATAACCGCGAACTCATTAAGGCGATTTTGAAAAAAGCCGGTCTTGATGTGACAGTGGTTGATAGTGGTGAAGAAGCTTTAAACCTGGCAAAGCAAAAACACTTCGATCTTGTCCTAATGGATATCCAAATGCCTGGTCTTGATGGCTATGGGACTTTGTCTGAGCTTCGCAAAAGCGGTTTTGAAGAACCGATCTTGGCCTTAACGGCCCATGCCATGAAAGAAGATAAAGCGAAGGCATTGGCTGCTGGCTTTGCTGATCATCTAACCAAACCTATTAATTCAAAAGTTCTTCTGCAAACCATTCAGTCTTATTTGCAGCATTAAAAAAGGCCATTTAAGTGGTTTGAATGAAAATGTCCAAAAGATTGCCATTTTAATGATAATTGCGGAACGGCACAGTCTTTAATCGTGTCAGCGTATCATGGTGGCATTCTTAAAACTGGTCTGGTGAATTCAACTGTTCATTCGTATCTGCATTTCTATAATAAGTTCTATGGAATATTCACGACAGCTTTGGGTCTTCTTTGTTTTCTTCCTAGGACTAACTTCTTTTGGACGTGCGGAATGGAGTTCGCGAAATAGGTTGGAAGTCGGGATGACGGACAATGCACAACGGACAGATGCAAATAAAGAGAGTGATTTCTTTTTCGCTCTGGGTACTTCAAATCGCTTCACTATGCCCGGTCATGTGTTGGGTTTGAGATTAAAATATCAGGATTATAGTAATGAAAATCCCAACGACGTTTTGTCCTATGGAATTTCTGACGAAATGAAATGTCTTGGTGATAAGACCTGTGAGTTTGAATTTAAGGGTCAAGAGTATGTTTATGGCGAACCTGCGACCACGGACTATTCTTTTACTAATTATGCTTTAGCGGGTGCTGTGACTAAAACTCAGGGTCTTAAAAGAAACATGGATCTTGATTTAACGGCGGCTGCGGAAGTGCGAAACTACCCCTCTTTAAATCGCTTAGACACCACCGCTTATTTCCGTGCGACTTTGGGTTACGATGCGACGACATTGCTTTACTTAGAAGCCAATGGCGAAAGTGGTTTGGTGATTTCATCTGCCAGTGAATACAGCCTGATGTATTTCGATATTTCGGGTATGGCAGAATACGCAGTTGATAGAAATTGGACAATGACGGGCGAGCTTGGGGTAAAACAAACGGTCTTCTTAAACCGTGACTTAACAACGGAAACCACAGTGACTCGCCGAAATGGCAGAACTGTGAGCTTGGTGGATACTTCTAAAGAAACGTATAATGCTTTGTATTTATCTTTCGAGGGCAATTACACCGTTTCCTTAGATCATACTGCGGGTATTGGTTTGCGATCTTTTAAACAGAACTCGCGCAGCGGTTATCAAGATTATACCGAAAACGAAATTATAGCGAAGTGGTTGGTCACTTTCTAACGAAGGAGTGTTAAATGAACAAGAAATTAGTTCTTTCCGTCTTACTAGTAGCTTTGACGAATCCCCTGCTTGCCAAAGCTGAGGATGAAATCACAGCAGCAGAAACGCAGATTACGGAAGAAGCAACCAAGCCGGACTATGAAGCGCGCTTAAAAGAAAAATACAGTCTGACTGATGAACAGCTTCAGGCGATGAAAGATTCTAAAATCTCGGAGTCGCAATTTGCTGTGGTCGGAGCCTTAAGTAAAGCTTCTGGCAAAACCGTGGATGAAATTTTAAAGATGCGCACTGAAGATAAAATGGGTTGGGGTAAAATCGCCAAAGAACTGGGTGTAGCCCCGAAAGAAATCGGCCAGGCCGTGTCAGGCATGCACCGCCAAGACGAAAAAGCCCATGAAAAGCATGCAGAGAAAAAAGAAATGCGCGAAGCCAGAAAGGAAGAGCGTAAGCAAATGCGTGCTGAAAAAAAGCAAGACCGTAAAGAGGCACGCAAAGAATCTCGCTCTCAGAAAAAAGATAAAAAAGTGCAATAGCCTCTTTGGGGCGGCCTTCGGGCCGCCTGTCTATTTCTTAAACAGCCTAATTCTGTATAAATCCCTTAAATTCGCATTGATCGACTTAGAAAATGGCACTTCCTTCGCAGTTAAAACACCTGCGGAGGACTATGAAGATCAAAGCCTGTTTTTCATTCTTAATATCAGCCTTGCTGATCACAATGGCTTCAGTGGCCTTTGCCTCCCCCACTGCACCTATTGATATCGTTTTTGATATCGATTGGACGACCTTTTATACCGCTCATCCAGACAAACCAAATCAAGGTGATGACAAAGTTATTATTGTCGAAGGCAAAGCCTATCGTCCCACAGATCATTTAGGTGAAGTGCTTGAAAAGATTTCTTCACGTCCCGATGTTCGCATTAGTTTTTTTAGCGGTGGCGAGCGCTCGCGCAATGAAACTTTATTGAAAGCCTTCAAATTGCCATCGGGTCGCAGCGCTTATGACATCGCTTACAAAGTATTGTCGAAGGAAAACTTAACCACTGTTTCTGAAGATGCTTCTTTGGGGTTTTCTGAAAGATATAAGAAATCCATGGCTGGCATTTTGCCTGGAGCCACGGCTGAAAGAACCATTTTAGTAGATGACCAGGTGAACTTTAGTGTGAAACCGTGGAAAGCCGTTGCATCCCTGGGGGTCTTTAATTTTCAAAAAGAATTTGATGCTTCTAAAGCCAATGAAGCCTATTTCCCGAAGTCTAAGGAAGAGTGGCGCGCAGAACGGGATAAAGCTTTGATGTGGCAGGCATTGCTTGAAGAAGCTCTATCATCCAGCAATGCCCATAAGAAACAGTCCTTTGCCCAAATCGCGGAGGATCTGTGGGCACAGAAATCCCATCGCGGACTTTGCAAGAACATTTTTGCTGACTAGAACTGGTATTGGAATCCGACCCCAATACTTTCACCGGTATAACGAAGTCCCGCTGCCCAATGCCAGTTCTTGCCATACATCAGATTCACAGAATATTCATTTCCTAACTCTTCATCCTGGCGCCAGATATATTCAGCCTCGGTGAATAGAGTGCTGGTCCATTGGAAGCGTTTTTCTAGGTCAATTCTTAGCTTGCCTTTTGAGTCCACCAATAATTTGGATTCAAGAAGCATAGGCAATAAATAACCAACACCCAATTCCGCACGATAATCGTGGTGAACTGCCGAAGCACCTACGATTAGGTTTAGATAGTTATTGAACCAGCGATGATAGAATAGATCACCTGAACCGTCCCACTCTTCATCTTTGCGGGCTTCCGCTTTGAATGTAAGTTCATTCCAAGTTTGGGTAAGGCGATACTTTGCTTCAACAATATTAGTCGCCGCTTGCAAGCTTCCTGCTTGATACCAGTGATCATGCAAGTGAGGATCTTGCTTATCCCAAACCGCCATCTTAGGGCTTGGCTTATAGGTCATATACTTCACCACTCGCGCCATACCGGTTTTCATATGGTACAAGTTATGGCAATGAAGCATCCATTGACCGGGTTCATTTGCATAGAATTCGATAGTACGAGTTCCCATTGGCGGAACATCGACCGTGTGTTTTAGTGGTGAGTATTCGCCGTGTTTGTTTAAGACGCGGAAGAAATGACCATGCAGATGCATCGGATGATGCATCATCGTATCATTCACGAAGGTAAAGCGAACCACATCATTTTCGTTAATAATGATGTTTCTATCTTCGTGTATGGCTTTCCCATTGATGTGCCAAACATAGCGTTCCATGTCGCCACCAAGTACTAGTTTTAAATCTACAACTTTTCCTTTTGGTAGCGTGGTGGGCGCAGGAGATTTAAACTCATCCACTGTCAAAGTTTCGACATCAGCACTTTGTACTTTAGGAGCAGCAGCATGGGCCGCATGACCATGATGAGCGTGATACTCCTCAGTTTTTGCGGTTTGATGATTTTGATGCGTTCCATGGTTTGAATGATCATTGTGATTTGCATGTTCACCATGAGCTGGGTGATCTACCTTACCATGCTCACCGTGCCCACTATGCGCACTATGATCCATGGGGGCATATAGGTCCGGGAGTGGTTTGTCTTTAGCATGTACTTTTTCTCCCATTCCAATCCAAGCAGAAGCATACCCAGTCACGTCTTGAACTGTCGCACGCAATTCATAATTCTTATGTTCAGGTACGGTGAAAAGAACGTCATAGGTTTCTGCCATGCCCATCAAAATTTCATTCGTATGAATGGGCGCAATATCCAACCCGTCCGCTGAAATAACTTTCATCGGTAAACCCGCTAGCGAAACATAGAAATAGCTGGAAGCCGCTGCATTAATGATACGCAGGCGAATGGTTTCACCCGGGTGCGCTTCAATTAATTGCAGATTCTTTTTACCATTAATAAGAAAGGCATCATAACCTACATCCGATAAGTCCATGCCACCCATGCGGTCCCACTCATTTTTAAAATAAGTTTTCAGCTCGCCGGCTTTTGCAGCACCGACGATAGAACGAATGGAATTTTTCTTATAAAGATAATAGTCACCGTCTTTGCGCAAATTCTTAATAATCTGATCCGCATCTTCATCGGACCAATCACTTAAAACTAAAACGGCCTCTTTATCAGCCTTAACCGTTGGCTTTTTCGGGTGAATGATTAGACCACCATAGACACCCTTTTGTTCCTGCACCATGGTGTGGGAGTGATACCAATACGTACCACTTTGTCTTAAGCGAAATTTAAAGGTATGGGACTTACCCGGAAAGATGGGCGGAGTATTTACATAAGCAACACCGTCTTCTTCAGGCGGAAGCAAGATACCATGCCAATGCAAGGACACTTCTTCGTCAGAAAGTTTATTGTGAACCGTGATTTCAGCATCGTCACCTTCCGTGAATTCTAAAGTCGGCGCGGGAATACCGCCGTTCACCGTCAAAGAAAAGTCCACTTCCTTGCCAGTGATATTTACTTTTTTATTTTCAATAACCAGCTCATAGCGAACAGTTTTTGCGTGAACAGTGCTTAATAACAAGAAAGCTGTGAACGCTGCAATAAGTGAAAACAGTTTTAAATTCTTAGATTCCATATATCCTCTTAGTACCACGATAAACCTTCCCATATTTGGAAGGTCAACTAGTGTCCCGCTAAATCATCTAAAATTGGACAGTCGGGGCGGCCATCACCGTGACAGTGACGCGCTAAATGCTTGAGGGTCTTAACCATTTCCTCAAGCTCTTTAATTTTCTGTTCCATTTCTTCGATATGCTTCGTAGCCAGAGCTTTTACTTCTCCACTGGCGCGGTTTTTATTGCGCCATAGACTAACCAGCTTCTTTATTTCCTTCATAGAAAATCCGAGGGTTCGTGATCTTTTTACGAATGATAGGATATGAACATCGTTTTCAGAATAAATTCTATAACCTGATTCACTTCTTTGCGCTTTAGGTATGATGCCTATGGATTCATAATGTCGAATCAATTTGTCGCTGACTCCAGAAATTTTGGCGGCATCGCCGATACTCATTTGTTTCATCTTATTTTTCCACCCTTTTCTGACTGGCTGGTTTCCATCGACGCAATAATAATGCATTTGAGATAACACTCACGCTGCTAAAGGCCATGGCTGCACCCGCAAGCACTGGACTTAAATATCCGGCCGCCGCCAATGGAATTCCAATAATATTATAAATAAAGGCCCAGAATAAGTTCTGTTTAATTTTGCTATAGGTTCTTCGTGAAATCTCGATGGCATCAGCAATCAGTAATGGATTACCTCGCATCAAAGTAATTCCCGCAGTGTGCATGGCTACGTCAGTTCCAGTAGCCATGGCGATTCCAACATGGGCCGCAGCAAGCGCCGGAGCATCATTAACACCGTCCCCCACCATAGCCACTCTTTCGCCTTGGACTTTTAAACTTTCCACCACCTGGGCTTTTTCACCAGGCAAGACTTGGGCTTTAACTTCATCAATACCAAGAGCTTTTGCTACTTTTAAAGCACTTCCTTCGTTATCTCCGGTTACCATCATGGTTTTGATGTTAAGCTCATGAAGCTTCGCGATACTTTCTTTACTTTCAGCTTTAGGTTGATCGCTGAAAGAAATCATACCTAAAATTTTTCCGCTGCTGGTATTGGCGATAAACGATACAGTTTCGCCTTCATTCATTCGCTGTTCAAAACGCTGCTGTAACGAACCTAAATCAATATTTCGTTCTGCCATTAATTTGAAAGTTCCTACAATGATGTTTTCACCATTCACGACACCTTCTAAACCTTTGCCTGGAATTGCTTTGATGTTTTGCGCAGGTTCATATTTTATTCCATGATTTTTCGCCCAAGCTAAAGTCACTTTAGCCAAAGGATGTTCACTTCCTGATTGCACACTTGCTAACTGAGCAAACACGGCACTGTCACTACCCTCAACACTAACGAAATTGCTGACTTGAGGCTTTCCTTCAGTCAACGTACCCGTTTTATCAAAAGCAATTTTAGTTACTGAGTGAGCAATCTCTAAAGCCTCCGCATCCTTGATTAAGATACCCACCTTAGCGGCCACGCCCGTACCCACAATAATGGCGGCGGGAGTTGCAAGCCCCAAAGCACACGGACATGCTATTACTAGGACAGCAACACCATTAATAATGGCTTGCTCCCAATTCCCCGTAGAGAGTCCCCAAGCAAGAATAGTAATTAAAGCTAAAAGCATCACTACCGGCACAAAGACAGCGCTTACTTTATCAACAAGTCGCTCTACCGGGGCTTTTGCGGCTTGGGCATTTTCAACCAAACGAACGATTCTTTCCAAAGTACTTTCTGCGCCAATGGCCGTGGTTTTAACATGCAACACCCCAAAGGAGTTTATAGACCCACCAATAACTTTACTGTCAGGTGTTTTAGCAACAGGCAGACTTTCACCTGTTAACAATGACTCATCGACTTCACTGTTTCCGTGAAGGACTGTTCCATCTGTGGGGATTTTTTCCCCAGGCCGGACGATGACGACATCGCCCACTTTAACTGCGTTAATTGGTATTTCTTTTTCTTCTTCAGCCGTTTTAATTCGCGCCGTTTCCGGCCGAATCGATTGTAGGGCACGAATGGCTTCAGAAGTTTGCAGTTTTGCTTTAGCTTCTAAATATTTCCCGAAAAGGACTAAAGTGACGATGACCGCCGCAGCTTCAAAATAAAGTTTTTCCGCGACGTGTTCGCTTCCTGAGAACAACCATATATAAAGACTTAGACCAAACGCTGCAGAAGTTCCCAAAGCAACTAACAAATCCATGTTGCCGGAAAAATTCTTAATAGCTTTTAGGCCCGTTCCGTAAAATCTTGCGCCTAACCAAAATTGAATTGGTGCTGCCAATATAAATTGAACAAACGGTGACCAATGAAACGAAATTCCGAAGGGTTGCAAAATCATAGGCAAAACCAAGGGCGCCACTAGGCCAAAAGCAATAAGAACTTTTAGTCCCTGACGGCGCAAACTTTTTTGTTTGTCTTCACCTGGCACTTCGCCATGGTGCATGTGATTTTCTGTATGACGATCTTCATTTTTAAACTTTACTGAATAGCCCGCTTTTTTAACGGCCTCAGACAGATCTTTATGCCCAGGTCCATGCCCTTTAAAAGTGACTTTAGCTTTTTCAGTGGCAAGATTGACAGCAACGTCTTCTACGCCGTCGACAGATTTTAGCGCCTTTTGAACTTTATTAACACAAGAGGCACAGTTCATTCCTTCGATTTCTAAATGAAGTTCCTTAGAGTGTTCCTGGCTTCCGTGATTGTGGTGGTTATGTTCGTTTGTATTCATACTGGCCTTCCTATAAGACTATCCTAAACCCTCCAATCATTGGAGGGTCAAGACTTTCAACACAGATTTATAGTCTGGCAACGCAACTAAACTAAAACCCAACGACCCACATTCGCTAAGTAATTAATTTCTCTGCACAAATACAGCTCGCCTAAAACCAGCTTGCTATTGGTACCAAATAATAAAAGTCTATTTAGGTGAAAAAACCTATTATACGTGTTCGATTTTATGTGGGGTTCTTAATAGCGAGTTTGCTGGTTGCGTTCATCACTATAAGTTCAGACCGTAGTACAAAAAAGCTTTTAGAAAGCTCCCACGGGATTGTTTCCTCTTATCATATCCAACGGGAAATAGAACGACTGGCCTTAAACATCTCCAATGCACAAACCCATACTCGCGGTTATTACATTACTCACCAATCGGCTTTTCTTGACGAATACCAGGCAGAAAAAAGAAAGCTATCTACTAACATTCGCCGCTTAGAGGAATTAATTAAAAGTAACCCACAACAAATTGCACAGTTGCGAGAATTAGAAACAGTTCTATATGTGCGAATTGGTCAATTGGATTCCGTAGTCAAACACGTGTCACAGAAAAAAGAAGGTGACATCTTTACTGCTGAAAACGTGAAAATTTTTAAAAGCCATGAGCATAAAATTCAGACCCTGTTTGCGGGCATGTTACAAACCGAAGAAAATATACTTGCTGCGCGTATGGAAGAATCAAACCGCCTTAGCACCCGCACCTTTTCAATCGTAACTGCCGGTGGAACTTTGGTTTTAGTTTTAATGAATATCGCAGCTTACGTAGTCTACCGCGATAGCACTCGCAGACAGCGCGCTGAAAATGAACTGGACAAATTTTTTGAATTTTCACTGGATCTGCATGTCTTAGCTGACATGAATGGCAACTTTACAAAAGTAAATCCGGCATTTGAAAGATTGCTAGGATATTCAGCGTTTGAACTGACTTCAAAAACTTTCTTTAACTTTATCCATCCGGACGATCTTGAATCGACTCGCATAGAAGCGAACAAACTTGCAACAGGGGAACCTGTGATCCATTTTGAAAATCGCTACATCGCCAAAGATGGCAAAGTGATTTGGCTAAGTTGGATTGCCGCGCCCGTGGGTCACAGCATTTATGCAACGGCCAGGGACGTATCGGATCTGCATAAGACACAACCTAAAGTTATGACCGACGACGAACGTCCCCCTGAGACTAACGTTTAAATCTTACTTCGCGATATAGAAAACGCCATCTTCTGGCCAACGGCACTCGTCTTTAAATAATCGACTGTGGGAAGGCACTAGATAAACTCGATACCAGGTGTAGCCGTCTTTAGTCACTGTTGCATTCGCACGCGGATCAATTGAAATAATATCACCAGATAATAGCTGACCACATACTTTCCCTTGGGTACCCGGAACCTGGCGAACATTGCGTTTTTCTTTTAAGGTAAATCTGCTGTGGATACTTTCAATATTTGCTGGCAACAGGTTCAGCCACTTTTCAACAATCTTATTTAAACGCACCCCTTCCGCTGTTCCGAAAAACTGGGGTTTATCTGCTGGAGGCATTGGAGTGTAACCCTCTATGCGTGCGATGGAGCCATAAAGTTTACTATGCTCTAGGTTTTTAGGCACAACCCATTCATTCTTAACTAAGAAATCCAAAGTGCTAAAACGATCTTGAACGATGTCGTTACTTTGCACATTGCCGTGACAACCCATGCAGTTTTTTTGAATAACTTCAGAAACCACTTCTTTATAGCCTTGCTCTAAAGCCGGCTGACTGCGCACGATGGATCGCCATGCTAACAATTGCACTTGGGGATCCACGGCATCTGCTCTTGAGTCACAACTTTCTTTGTAATTCGCTTTTTGACTTCTGGCCAAACGTAAGATCGTGCGACTTTCGCGATCTTCAACAATCCAGATAGATCCATCTTCCGCTTCGGTAAATCCCACCGGCGCCCCTTTAGGTCGAACGCCTTTGACTTCATTCCATTTCGAAATGATTTCTAAATATTCCCCGTGACGATCCATCCCGCCATGGGGTTGGAAAGGTTTCTTCACCGGACATGCTCCAGCGACATTGAAATTATATGTCGATGACGTTGCTGACTTCTGCTCTAAGGGTAAACCTTTTTCATCAACGGAATAAGCCACAAGTCTTTGCCCTGCGGGTTGATAACCATGCCAGCTAACGATCAACCGACCGCCAAAAAGGTCTTTAAACAAGGACCCTTTATAGTAGGCCATATGTAAAGGCGCCACATGCGGGGGCATCAACAACCAAGGTGCTTGATATTCCCCCACGGTTGAAGGATTTTTTAAATTACAATCAACGGGTTTAGTGAATTGCTTATGCAAAGGAAGATCTTTGTTTTCAGGAAACAACCATTCTGGCGAAGTCGCATGAAAATCATAGCAGTAGGGCCAACCGTAGTGGAAACCACGATGCTGATCTAAATGAATGACGTTCATTTCTTCATAGGGTTCATCAAGTTCAGGGAAGTCGCGGCTATTTTCACCTTGCACTAAAACACCTGCATCGGAAACAGCCATGGCCATGGAATTCCTAAGACCTAAAGCAGACACTTCAAAATACTTGATCCCCCCTGGCGGAACTTTTTTTAGAAGCTGAGCTGGAATGCGATAAATGGCGCCATTACCTTGGGCAGAATCCTCGGGACAAGTTTTATATGCGCCCGTTCCTTGAACTACGCAATGATCACTGGGTGACCCGGAGTTAATATAAAGATCGCCATTCCGGGGATCAAAAACGAATTGAGATAAGGGATGCATGTACCCTTCTTTTCGCACTAGGTTCCCAATCACGAGCTGCCAGTCCGCGGGTTGCAAATTTGCATTTAATTGGAATTTTGAAATCTGGGTACGCTCGCCGATGTAAAAGTATTTATCCGGCCCTAAAGCCAAACCATGGGGCGTTTCAAGTTGTGCTTTTAACAACTGAATTTCATAGGGACCTTTTGCTGATTTTTTTAACAAAAACAACCGACCGTTTTTAGGGGACCATCCGCCCATATCCACCACTAAAAAATTCGGTGTCCCAGGAATTTGCACAATCGTGCGAGGTTTAATAAATCCTTTATCAGTTGCCCGGTCTAAGGCGCGTTCTCGTGGCAGCACCAAGCCCAAACATGTACCAGGCATTGTTTCCACCTGCACCCTAGGATATCCATCACATGAAGTATCTAAGGGATCATAAAGATATCCGCTTTTATCTAAAACCAAATTACTTCCAGCCGTAGTACGCACCGCTGGAAAATTTTTGATAGAAGGGCTTGTACACTGAACCAAGAACAACGAGCTAAAAATTAAAATTAAACGCATACCCCATGTTGACAGTTAGATCTTAGTGGTGCAAGTCCCCGTCCTGCCGTTGGATGCTATCAAAGTTTGAAATCAACTTTTCATCAAACACAGGTAAACTTAATAGGAACTTAGAGCCTCTGTTTAAACCTTCGCTGTGGGCTGAAATAGTGCCACCATGAAGTTGCACCAAATGTTGGACGATGGAAAGTCCCAGTCCTAAGCCTGTATGGGATCTAGCCAACGTAGAGTTCTGCTGCGTAAACGGCTTAAAAATGTGGGGTAAGTAATCTGGAGTGATTCCTTCGCCGTCATCAATCACAGAGACATTAATAAAACCTTTATTCTGAACTGCTTCTATTAGGATGTGTCCCCCAGGATGGGTAAATTTAATAGCGTTAGAAATCAAGTTGCCTAAAATCTGTGACAGCCGCACTGGGTCGGCCCATATCGGTGGCAAGGCTGGACCCGTTTTAAATTTAAGCTCCACGCCTTTTTCTTTTGCAAAATAGTTTTGTGACTGCAGCACTTCTTGAAGCACGTCTTCAAAAAGTATCTTTTCTCGAGCCAGGGAAATTTTTCCTTTCATACTACGAGCGATATCAAGCAAATCAGACACTAAGCGAAGCTGCATTTTGGCGTTACGATTCACAGCCTCGATTGCTTCTATCATAAATTCACTTTCTAATTCTTCTTCTTTTAACATTTCTGAATAACTGAAAATGATACTTGCCGGAGTTCTAAGCTCATGGGACAGGGTCGCCAAGAATTCATCCTTCATTTTACTAAGACGTTTTAGTTCCTGATTGGCAGAGGCCAGTTCACGCACCATTTCGTCTAGGTCTTCACCTTGCATTTCAAGTTCTGTTTGCAAAAGTCTTTTAGCACGATAATAACTGACATGATTACGCACGCGCACAAGCAGCTCTTCAGGCGGAAATGGTTTTAAAAGATAATCAGCAGCCCCGCGGGATAATAGATCCATTCTTAACTTATCATCTGCGCGTGCGGTAAGCACGATGACGGGAATATCTTTAATCTCTTGATCCAAACGCAGATGATCAATTAAGTAGGTTCCATCGTATTTAGGCATCATTAAGTCCGTCAGGATTAAATCAGGCTTAATCAATTGCGCTTGCCGATAGCCTTCAAGGCCATCGCCCGCAGTGACGCAGCGAAATTCCGCACTTAAGCAGCTCGCGACAAAATTTCTAAGGGCTGAATTATCTTCGACCACTAAAATCACGGCCTGATCAGATTCTTCATCCTTATAGAATTCAGGAGTCGTTTCTGATTTTTCTTCAATTAATTCTGAAATCATTTGTTGCTGAGTCAGTTCTTGGCTGCCTTCATGAATCGAAGTAAAGACTTCAGTTTTTTCAGGGGCAATCATTGGAATTTCAATGATAAATTGAGCCCCACCTTCCTGGGCTTGGGACACTTCGACCTTACCTTGTAAAAGGTCGGTGAAGTCTTTAACAATAGAAAGGCCCAACCCAGTTCCACCTTTTTGCCGTACCTTTGAATCCTCAATTTGAAAGAATCGTTCAAAAATATTTTTACGCTGATTTTCAGGAATCCCTGGTCCGCTATCCGCCACGCTTAATACAAAATACGGTCGACCTTCCTTCACCTTGTTTTCAAGCGAAATACGAATTTTACCGTTAGCAGGAGTGAACTTAAAAGCATTACCCAATAAATTCATCACTATTTTTTGCAGCTTATCTGGATCCACTTCGACTTTTAACTCTTCCGGAAGATCCAAAGTAAACTGAATATTTTTTTCCTGAGCTAAGACGCTAAAGTTATCAGCAATACGTTTTACGAATTCATTAAGTTGAATTTGTTCATAATGGGCCGCTAACTCCCCAGCATCAAATTTCGCTATATCCAGCAAGTCATTAACTTGCCTTAAAAGAGCCATGGCATTTTTACGAATCAGTTCTAAAAGTTCTTTAGTCTTGGCGGTTATTTCTGGCGACTTTAAAAGCTGGTCCACAGGGCCAATTATTAGTGTCAGCGGGGTTCGTAGTTCGTGACTGACGTTTGCAAAAAATTGCGTTTTCTGACGATCAAGCTCTGTCAGTTTTTCATATAATTTGCGCAGCTCCCGTTCTTTTGCCGCCAATTCTTTATTGGCTTTTTGTATCTCTTGAGCTCGCTCATAAATGTCAGACTCAACTTGAATGGCACGACTGCGCCACTGCTCGGACTCTTGGGTGCGCCACTGCTCTTGTTTTTTTAGGTTGATAAAGTCAGTAACATCTTGCGCTTTATGAAGAAGATAAATGACCTCGCCCTGTTCATTTAAGATTGGCGTGTTGACAGGGCTCCAGTATCGCTCTTCAAAACCACCGCCTTCTTCTTGAGGTCGGCGGATGTCATATTTTTGCACCGCCATCGAATCAGGTTGTTTTGTACGTAAGGCCGTTTCTAATGAATGGCGAAGATTCGTGACGCCTGTAGCGTTCGGATCATCGGGATTATCTGGAAAAACTTCGAACATGGTTTTTCCGATCATTTCCTCACGACGGGTTTTAGTAGCGCGATTGTAGGCATCCGAAACAGCAATGACGGTAAAATCAGGAAGAAGTACACAGTATAAATCTGGTGCCTGTTCAAACAGAGTTTTAAAGTCCACTCTTTCATCTCCTGCCAACTAAGGTAGTTAACATAGATTAGTTTAAGATAGAGCGGCCATCACAGGCGATATTTGAATTCTCGAAATGTAATTATGCAGGATGGAACTAGCACTTCCAGTCTTCGATAGTAAGAGCAGCCTCTAGACGTCCTTGGCGTGTCAGGGCACTTAAAGTTTTGATCTTATAATCAAACGATAGCTTTTGTCGGGAGTTTACTTCGGTCACCCGATGATAAGGAAAGTCTAAGCGGATCTTGGTGAACTTAATAAGCTTTAAAGCCGTCGTCGCTAAGCCATAAAGAGCGTAATAAAAAAGGCTTTCGCGTTCCCATAGATCATACCAGGGACGTGTAGTTAGCTGTTCTAATGTAAATGAACACTTATCAAAGCAATTCAGGCTGCGGAAGACTTGGAACTGTTCGCGATTAAATATCTGGATGTACTTTTCATTGCTAACAGTTTCAGAAACTTCATCAGAAGGCACTAGTCCAATACGGAATAGAAACTGCACGACAAAACGTTCATTTGAAAAATCTTTGCCTAAGTATTCGGATTTCAAGGTTTGTGCGTAGGCAGTTAAAGTCCGAAGAACTTCAGCTTTTTGTTCGACGGTCAATTTTTGAAACTCTGGCAAAGAGGCATGGTGGTACGGGATTACATTATAACCATAGCAGCTTAAAAGACCTGCAAGCTCTTCTAATTGATTTCTAAATAGATGCAACTGAGCATCTGTACTGGCTAATACAACTTCCATACGACGTCCTGAATATCCCTCTGTTGTAATGGAAGCCGGATTTTTTTTAAAGTTCGACCGGCAAAATAAAAAAAATTTCCCGTAAAAACTTTTGACAGTTCGCTCTTACGGGATTGCTCGGAGGCACTCGGAGCAGAAGTTAGCTACCTAAGAAAGACGATAAATACGGCTTTCAAACGGCTTAAGCTCAATAATCTGTAAAATTCCATGTTTGGGAACTGGGTGGTTAGCTAATAGCAGGTTGTCACCATTCAACTCCATCCCCGATTCTTTAAAGAACGCTGATTTGTTAGAAAGGTTGCTTATCACTAGCATCTTCTTACCTTGATAAGAGCGAGTATAGGCATAAACTTGCGGATCTTCAGCCATTAAAAGGTCGTAGCTGCCATAGATAAAAACCGGGTTGTCTTTTCTAAGCTGAATTAGCTTTTTATAAAACTGAAAAATAGAGCTTTGATCTTCGATTTGAGACTGCACATTGATCTTCGCAAAGTTAGGATTCACCTTCAACCAGGGTTTGCCTGTGGTAAACCCTGCATTGGTTTCACCATTCCACTGCATCGGAGTCCTTGCATTGTCACGGCTTAGAGGCGTGAGTTCCGCAGTGATCGCGGCATCGCTGACCCCCTGTTTACGTTTAATTGTGAAAGTGTTTTTAGCAGACACATCGTTAAAATCCTCTGGGCCACCGAAGACTGTATTGGTCATTCCGATTTCTTGGCCTTGATAGATAAACGGAGTTCCTTGCATCATAAAATACATAGTCGCTATAGAGGTGGCGCTTTCTTTCCAGAAGGTACCGACATCTCCCCATTTAGAAATAATTCTTGGAACGTCGTGGTTTTCAACGAACAACGCATTCCATCCGCGATTTTCTAAACCTTTTTGCCAACGAGTGAAGACTTCTTTCACCTTTGATAGATCAATGCGTTTTTCGGGATTCGTATCCCAAAGACCGACGTGTTCAAACTGAATGATCATATTCAGTTTCTTTTGATCCTCCCCCACCCACTGATAAGCATCTTTTGTAGAAACTCCGTTCGCCTCACCCACCGTCATGATGTCGTATTTCACGAAAGTGTTCTTACAGATGTCAGTCAGATATTCCATGATACCAGGGACATTCATGTGTTTATCATAGGAAGGAACGTACTCAAGGTTCTGAGGGTTCGGCATATCGGCCAATCCCGGCTCTTTTTTCATGTGGCTGATAGCATCGATACGGAAGCCATCAATCCCCTTATCCATCCACCAATTGATCATGGAATAAACGGACTTTCGCATGTCCAAGTTTTCCCAGTTCAGATCAGGCTGGCGGCTTGAAAAGACGTGCATAAAATATTGCTTCGTCAATTCATCGTACTTCCAAGCAGAACCGCCGAAAATACTTTCCCAGTTGTTGGGCTCTTTGCCGTCTTTTCCATCGCGCCAGATATACCAATCACGTTTTGGATTGTTTAATGAACTGCGGGACTCAATAAACCATGGATGTTCATCGCTGGTGTGGTTGATCACTAGATCGATAATCAGTTTCATTCCACGGCGGTGAACTTCGGTTAACAATTGGTCAAAGTCTGCCATCGTTCCGAATTCATCGTGGATATCTTGGTAGTCACTGATGTCATAGCCGTTATCATCCTGAGGAGATTTGTACATAGGACAAATCCAGATAACATTGATCCCTAGGTTTTTGAGATAATCCAATTTCGAAATGATGCCTTGAAGATCACCCACTCCATCGCCGTTTGAATCCATAAAACTGCGGGGATAAATTTGATAAACGACGGCTTCTTTCCACCAGATGTGGGAATTCATGGGACCTCCAAGAAACGTTGACAGAATTTAAAGCCCAATTTTGCCAAACGTCAAGGCAACCAGTGATAACAAACATACCGACAGCAGAACAGAACATGATAAAATTGCAATAAAGGATCAATAAAAGAAGGAGCTTTTATGGGGAATCGTTCATCGCAGGTTCAAGGAAGACAAGTTCGAACGGAAGAGATGGCTTCAACCATCATGCAAGAATGTATTAAAAACTGTATGGAGTGCTTTCAAACCTGCACATCACTTGTTCAGCATTGCTTAGGAATGGGCGGCGAACATGCCGAGCCATTTCATATTGGCGTGCTTCAGGCCTGCTCCTACGTCTGCGAAACAAGCTCCAAACTTATGCTTATCAATTCAGAATTTCATAGCGACATGTGCCGCATTTGTGCAGATATTTGCATCGCCTGCGCTGTGGATTGCGAAAAACTGGGGCCCAACGACCCGATGATGAAACACTGTGCAGAAGTTTGCCGTCGCTGTGCGGAAAGCTGCAGCAAAATGGCAGCTCATTAATTAAAAATCCGGAATCCGGAAAAACAATGTTAAAAGAGCGTTCATAATAAGGGACGCTCTGTAAATATTCAGTCAACCCTGTTTTGCTTTGTCGCTGAAACCGCAAGGTCGGTATAAAAAATCACGACAAACCAACGGAGGGTTCTATGAAATCATTATTAGCAAGTGCACTTATTCTATTTTCGACTTCTCAAGTTTTTGCAGCGCCAATCACTCCAGAGAATCTGATCGGAAAATATAAAGTAGAAGCTCGTGCGGGCTTCCAAAAAATCTATGTCAATTTTCGTGTCGTCAGCACTTCGGAATTCGAATTGCAGCGCACTTATACGGATGGACGAGTTGATGAGCTTTGCAACGGCAAATACACTATCAACCCCACTCTGCTATGGACGGACTTTGAGACCTTGGCTGCCGGGAAAACTTTTAGCGGCTTAGTAAGCTGTCCGAGCGACCGTTCACGCACGCAAAGCTTTAATATCGAATTTATTAATAAGACGACAGAGGATCTTGTTCGCGGAACCAACGTAACCGTAGAAGCTCGCGGGATGCGTTTAAATGCTTATGTGAAAAAGCAGTAGATCAAACTTGAAATGAGTAAAAGAAAAAGCCCCTAAGTTTTCTTAGGGGCTTTTTGCTTTTTAAAGATGAGGTGTCTTAGTAAGCAGAGATGTGTAATCCGTCAATGCCCACTTGCACGCCGAAGCCTTTAAGTAATTGCAAAGACACGTTGGCTGCGATTTGTGGAACTCCGACTTTTACAGCCGTGAATGCGCCCACACCACCGATGATGGCTGCTTCGCCTTGAGCAACAAGGTATTTACCTAGAATTGCTTCTGGATGTTTATTGAAGAGGCTGATTTCAGATGAAACCCCTGCCATTTTGAAATAGCCGATACCTGCTGTTGGGCCAATCCAGTGATGGCCGATGCTGACCATAACTCTTTGAGAATAAGTTTTGCCTAGTAAGCCCTTACATTTCAAATGGCCGTAAGCGACAGTTTTGAAATGTCCCACGATGATTTTTAAACCTTTCGATGTGCCTTTGAAAGCAAGGCCGCAGACCCAAGTTCTTCCGGCAGCGGAAACTTCATCTTGGTTTGTTTGTAAATCAGTTGTGTCTGCATGGGCAAACATGCCCACAAAGCTGAACGCTAAAATGAGTGCTAACTTCTTCATAGGTGACTCCTTTTGGTAAAATGGTCCTTGTCATTAATGACGAACCATTCACTTCCTAGAGGCAAGTCATCGGTTGAAAGACATACAAGGGACGTTCCACGATGTTACTTTTTCCTGACATAGTTGGTAACGTGTGAAATGACTTTGCTAAGGAGCAGCTAAGGAATCTAGCGTTTCCCCGACATAAGAACTATCAATCCCACAATCATAATTCCTACACCCGTAAGATTTGAAATCGACGGAATCGATTTGTTCGAAAAAGAATCCCACAACATACTGAACACAAGTTGCGTGATGATCACGGCGGCGAAAGTTAAATTCGCACCTAAAAAATTAATCGCTAGTGGAGTACACAACACAATCACAAAACCACAAATGCCCGGAAGAAATTGCCACCATTGCAAATCAGTGAATGACTTTGCGGACAATGAAGCGAACTCTGGGAGATACTCATATTTAAAGGCAATCCAGAGGATTCCCGATAGCACAGAAAACACAATAGCATTTAAAAAAATGGCGGAAACAAGACCAATGTGGAAGGAAGAATTTCTGTTTAAAACACCCTGCAAGACAATGGAACAACCAGCTAAAATCGGAAGAAATAAATTAAGTACCATAGTCTCAAGCTAACTGAATAAGTCTAGTATTGATAGTCATTTTATGATAGCAATTTAAAATGACTCACTCGACAGAACGCCAATCAATTCATATCTTTATCAACGGCCGCCAGCACCAGATTTCCGGGGATGATGCTTTTCTTCCTCTGGCTCAATATCTGCGCTTAAAAGCGGACCTTCCGGGAACAAAAGTAGTTTGCGCTGAAGGCGACTGTGGGGCTTGTACGGCCCTCGTAGCAAAGTGGAATAAAAATAATTGGTCTGCTTTTCAAACTTTAAATTCCTGCATCGCGCCAGTTTATCTTTTTGATTTAGCTTCTGTAGTAACCGTTGAAGGTTTGACCTTCGAAGACGAGTTGAATGAAGTTCAAACAAAGATGCAGCAGTTCCACGGTGGCCAATGCGGTTACTGCACTCCGGGAATGGTTTGCGCCCTTTCAGGCCTTGCTGAAAGTTGCTCTAAGAGTGGCCAACAGATCACAGAGAAAAAAGCTCGCAATCACTTAACTGGAAACCTGTGCCGTTGTACGGGCTATGAGCCGATCTTAAATGCAGCAATCAATGTTGATTTAACCAAATGGATTTCTTTAGCTGAAAGATATCTAACTACTTCGAATAAAGAAGTGTGCCTGCAGTTAGCTGCTGATAGCATCGCGATTCAAGGCACTAACAAGGAACTGCACGTTCCTACTGAGCTTGCTAAAGCCTTAACACTTAAAAAACAATCTCCCGGCATTCGCATTGTTTCTGGCGCCACTGATCTTGGAGTTTTGCATAATAAGGGAAAATTCTTTCTTGATAAGGTTTTGGTGTTAAACCGCATCCCTGAATTATCTAAATTAGAAATGAATGCGCAAACAATCGAAGTTGGAGCAGGTGTTTCTTTAACACAATTTGAAAACTTCACAGAAAATCATCACGCGGAACTAAGCCGCTTATTGCGTGTGTTTGCTTCGCCGCAAATTAAAAACCAAGGGACTTTAGCTGGGAATGTTTTAAATGGCTCTCCGATTGGTGATTCGATTCCTGCTTTATTGGTTTTAAATGCGCAGTTAAATTTAGCGTCGACGCAAGGTCAGCGTCAGGTCCCACTTACTAGCTTTTACAAAGCTTATAAAACTTTTGATTTAATGCCTGATGAAATTGCCACGCATATTTCGGTTCCGCTTTTAGATAAAAGTTGGCTTACGAAATACTATAAAGTTTCTTTACGTAAGGACTTGGATATTTCTGCTGTCACCTTTGCAGCGGCAATTAAGCTAAAAGACGGTCTTATCACAGAAGCTAGAATTGCTTTAGGGGGCGTAGGCCCAACGGTTGTGCGCATGCCAGAAATCGAAAAGATGTTAACAGGCCAAGCGATGACTGAAGCCTTATTTAAAACTGCGGGGCAAAAAGCTCGCGCTTTGATTAAGCCCTTGTCTGATCTAAGAGCCACCGACGAATACCGCTTAAAGGTTGTCGAAAATCTTTTCCATAAATTCTTTATTGAATATCGCAACGAAAATGAAACAGCCGTATCTAGTTCTGAGGAGCAAGCCTATGTCGGTCGGTAAGAATATTCCCCACGATTCTTCCCGCGGTCATGTGACCGGGGGAAGCGTTTTTATTGACGACCGTGGTCTGACGCAAAAAGAAGTTTTCGTTTTGCCAATTGGTGTTCCTGCAGCTGCCGGAACTTTGATGGCCATTGATGCTAGCAAAGCCTTAGAATGCCCCGGCGTTCTTGCCGCTTTCACCGCTAAGGATTTCCACCACAACCACTGGGGAACGATCATCCCTGAGCAACCTATTTTGGTTCAAGATAAGATTGGTTATTACGATGAGCCCGCAGTGATTCTAGTGGGCACCTCGATGGATGCTTTGTTTCGTGCAAAGCCCTTCGTAAAAATGGAGATTGAAAAAGCTCCGGCAATCCTAAGCATTGATGAAGCCATTGCAAAAAATAGTTTTATTTATAAAGCTAACGCCTTCCGCGTCGGGGATGCTGATTCTGCGTTAAGCCAAGCTAAGCATAAACTTTCTGGTGCCTTTGAATGTGGGGGCCAAGAACACTTCTATATGGAATCGCAAGCTTGTGTCGTTTACCCGATGGAAGACGGCCAAGTTGAGGTTCACTCGAGCTCTCAACATCCTAGCGAAACCCAACACGTCGTAGCCGAAGCTTTAGGTCTGCACCTGCATGAAGTTGTGTGCGTGGTAAAAAGAATGGGCGGAGGTTTTGGTGGTAAAGAAAGTCAGGCGGCACCTTTTGCTGCTATGGCTGCTTTGGTTGCCCAAAAAATGCAACGCCCTGCTCGCTTGTGTTTAACTAAAGATGACGACATGGTGATGACTGGGAAACGGCATCCCTTTAAAAACTTCTATGAAGTCGGCTTTGATGACGACGGTCGTATCTTAGCTTTAAAAGCACAACTTTATGCCGATGGTGGAGCTTACGCCGATCTTTCAAGTTCGATTCTAGATCGAGCGATGTTTCATATTGACGGCGCTTACTATTTGGCAAATGCCCATATTGAGGGTTTTGCCTGCCGTACGAACTTTCATTCAAATACGGCCTTCCGTGGTTTTGGTGGCCCCCAGGGAACCATGACTATTGAAAGCATTATCGAGGATATCGCGGCTTATCTTAAAAAAGATGCCTACGAAATCCGCCAGTTGAACTGTTATGGCAAAGAAAAAAACAACGTGACCCACTATGGTCAGAAATTAGATCACAATCCGTTGCCGGAACTTTTTGCGCGTTTAAAAAATGATTCTGCTTATGACAGTCGTCGCAAAGAAATTGATCAGTTCAATTTAAATCATCAATCCACTGGGAAACTAAAAGGTCTTTCTGTCACCGCTACCAAATTTGGTATTGCCTTTACGGCCCGCTTTTTAAATCAAGGTAACGCCTTGGTGAATGTTCATAAAGACGGAACCGTACAAGTTTCAACGGGCGCTACTGAAATGGGTCAAGGGATCAACACCAAGATTCAACAGATTGTTGCCCACGCGTTTGGCATTAACCCGCAAGACGTTAAAGTGATGGCGACTTCAACAGAAAAAAACCATAACACCTCACCAACGGCAGCTTCAAGTGGTAGTGATATCAACGGAGCCGCGGCTTTAAAAGCTTGCGTGGAGCTTCAATACCGTATCGCCTGGTTGTTCCATCACATCATTATGGGTACGACGATGAACGATATCGCCGAATGCCCGCCGCTAGAAAAAGATAAATTAAAATTAGAAGAGTATCTTTTTGAAAACGGCCAAGTGACCCATTTGCCATCTAAAAAATCTTTGCCTTTTGCAGACCTAGTGAAGCGCGCCTACCTAAATCGTATGTCTTTAGGTGAATACGCCCACTTTAAAACCGAGGGCCTGGGTTTTGATAAAGCCCGCAGCATGGGAACTCCATTTAATTACTTCACCAATGGTGTGGCTTTAAGCGAAGTGCAAATTGATATCTGGACTGGCGAATACAAAGTTCTAAGAACAGATATTCTTATGGATCTTGGACGACCCTTAAATCCTGGCATCGATAAGGGCCAAGTGACTGGCGCCTTCGTTCAAGGTATGGGCTGGGTGACGTCTGAAAAACTTTATTACAATAAAGACGGTCGTTTACTAAGCCATTCACCGACCACTTATAAAATCCCGAATGTTCAAGATACGCCAAGGGTGTTCAATGTCGAATTTATTGAAAACCACGAAAACACCCAAAACGTTCATCGCAGCAAAGCTGTGGGTGAACCACCCTTCTTATTAGGGATTAGCGTATGGACGGCGTTAAAAGATGCCCTTCGTTATAAAGCACCTAACACTGTAGATATCAAATCACCCGCAACACCCGAAGAAGTTCTTATGGAGCTTTCAAGTTATGAGTAAAGGCAACTTTGAAGATTTCTTATCCGCGATCACTCAACTGAAATCCGGCAGCAAAAATTTTGTTGTCGTGACTTTGGTTAAACAAATTGGTTCTTCCCCGCAGGATGTAGGGGCACGGGCGATTGTCACTGACACAGGCCTTGTCTATGGAACTGTCGGGGGTGGCAAGGTAGAAAATCGCGCCATTCAAGAAGCACAAAAAATGCTGCAAGAAAAAAGACATCACGAGCTGGTCGACTGGAATCTGCAAAAAGATATCGGCATGACCTGCGGTGGGGTTGTCAGTTTCTTTTTTGAACTTTTTGAAGTCGATCATCCCTTTCATGTAGCTGTATTTGGTGCTGGCCACATCGCCCAGGAATTCGTTCCGCTCTTGTTAAAACTTGATTGTCGCATTTCTTGTTTTGATTCACGCCAGGAATGGTTAGAAAAAATGCCTAGCTCTTACAAGCTTAAGACCATGTGTACTGAAGACATGGCGGGGCAAGTAAGCAAACTTCCAAACAACACTTATGTCACAGTCATGACAATGGGGCACGGGACGGACCTGCCAATTTTAACTGAAACTATGAAGCAGCGTCATCGCTTTAGCTATGTCGGCAATATCGGCAGCGATCAGAAACATGTGCGCTTAAAAAATGATTTACGAAGTGCAGGTCTAAGTGATGAAACCATTGCGCAATTTCATTGTCCGATGGGGGAAAGCTTTGGCAGCAATTCACCCGTAGAAATTGCATTTAGCATCATTGCACAGCTTTTAAGAACAAAAGACGAAATTTCTGCTAAGACCGAGTAACTAAAGGAAATCACCATGGCAGCCCTGGGCAATAAAAAGACTCAAAAAATTTCTTCTTTGGAACTTCCACAACGTTTAGCCCAAGCCCGTGGCGATGCCGAGTTAGATCTTCTGATCACAAATGTTCAGTTGCTGGATGTTATCACTGGCGAAATTTACCCGACGGCGATTGCGGTTGGTGGCCAATACATTGTCGGTGTTGGGTTAGAATATCTAGACAGCCCAGCAAAAAGAATGATCGATGGTGAAGGTGCTTTCGTAACGCCTGGATTTATCGACGGCCACCTGCACATTGAGTCATCTATGATGTCGCCATTTGAATTTGAAAAAGCGACTTTGCCATTAGGAACAACCACAGCGATTTGTGATCCCCATGAAATCACGAACGTGCTTGGCGCTAAAGGATTTTCCTGGTTTCTGCGTTCGGCTGAACTGATGGAACAAAACCTTTTTGTTCAGATGTCTTCGTGTGTTCCAGCTTTGCCTGGTTTTGAAACCACCGGCAGTGATTTTACTTTAGACGAGATGAAATCATTTAAAGATCATCCTTCTGTTTTAGGCTTAGCCGAAATGATGAACTTCCCAGGTGTCATCTACGCTGACAAAAATGTTTTAGCTAAAGTGGAAGCCTTTGATGATTTAAACCTTGATGGGCATGCTCCCCTTTTGCGCGGCAAACAGCTTAATGCTTATCTGCTAGCCGGGATACAGAACTGCCATGAAACTGTGACCTTGGATGAAGGAAAAGAAAAACTTCAAAAAGGCATGGGGCTTATTATTCGCGAGGGCAGCGTTGCGAAGAATTTAAAAACTCTGGCTCCGCTTGTGAATGATTTTTCTTCAGCTCAATGCCTATTGTGCACTGATGATCGTAATCCCTTTGAAATTTCCCATGAAGGTCACATTAACTTTCTGATCAAAGAACTTATAAACAAGCACAGTGTCCCCGTGCACGTGGCTTACCGACTTGCCACTTACTCTGCAGCGAAACACTTTGGTTTGAAACGCTTGGGTTTGGTCGCCCCTGGAAAAAAAGCAGACATCGTGTTGCTTAAAAATCTTGAGCAGGTCGCAATCAAAGATGTTCTTATTGGTGGGAAGTTTGTTTCTGAATTGAAGTTAGAAAACCATATTCAGGAAAAACTAACAAAATCCCAGCCGCCTTTAGAAAACACCATGAAACGAAAACCGCTGGTATCGACAGATCTGCAATACGATCTGAAAAAAGGAAGCTACAACGTCATTGAAATCGTTCCTAATGAGATTATCACAAAGCATTTGTTAGTGGGCTTTGATGGACAGAATTTTTCAGAAACTGATGTGCTATTCATGGCCAACATTGAACGCTACGGAAAAAATCTGCCGGCGGGCTTAGGATTGGTTAAAGGTTTGGGCCTTCAATCAGGGGCGATTGCAAGTTCCGTAGCCCATGATTCCCACAACTTGATGGTGATCGGTACCAATGCTGCTGATATGGCCTTTGCCGCTAATACTTTGATTGAATGTGGTGGTGGTTTTGTTGTCGTTGATCAGGGAAAAATCCAAGCCCTTGTCAAACTACCGATCGCAGGACTTTTAAGCTTAGACAGTGCTGAAGAAATCAAATCAGGCATTGAAAAGCTAAAGGTGGCATTCCGTGCTCAAGGCGTTGTTTTGGATGAACCATTTATTCAAATGGCATTCTTAGCATTACCCGTCATTCCGACCTTGAAGCTGACTGATCGTGGATTGGTGGACGTAAGCAAGTTTCAGTTCATTTCGCTTTTTCAAGAAGCTTAAAATAGCCCTCCCCGGGCTATTTTCCTGTTTTCTATCACTTTGTTTTCTTCAAAAATGCTTTCCCCATTCGGGCCCTCCATAATCAAAGGACACGAAAGAGGAGCCCTATGGAACTTGAAAGAGAACCCAGAAGAAAACCGACTATTCCTCCCCAAGCTCAACGCCCTGAACCTTCGATATCCCGCGCTTACAAACCTGCTGCTTCCACTCAGGTGGCAGCACCAACGAAAAAATCCTATGCTCAGGAAGTCTGCGTGGTCCTTGGAGCTTCTTCTGTGGTGATAGGTTTAATTGGTTTTGTGGCTGATAACTTTTTAGGCGCGCACTTAAGCTACACCCACAATGTGATTCACGTTGTATCAGGGGCTGCGGCGATGTGGTTTGGCTTTGATAGCTTAGCTAATGCTCGCCGTTTCAGTGTTATTTTCGGTGCGATCTATGGTGCTTTAGGCCTTTTAGGTTTTATTATTGGAACTTCCGGAATTCCTAGTCATGGCGCCATCCACCCAGATCGCTTTCTTTGGAAGCCAGCGCCAGAGGTGCTTGAGTTCGGCACTTCAGATCACATTCTGCATTTACTTATTGCCGGGGCATTTTTGATTGGAGCCATGGTTAGCTTTAAACGACGCATCCCGAAGACATAATGAAGAAATAAAAAAAGGACCCCTTAGGGTCCTTTTTAATTTTAAAGTCCTTTTTTAAGAACTTCTGTCACCCAAGGGACATAAGTTGCAACGTTGGTGTAAACACCCGTTGTATCGCAAAGGATACTTCCTCTGCTTGTGATACCGGCCAAGAATAATTGACCGTTTACTTTCACGTAAGCCGGACCACCAGAATCGCCAGAGCAAGTGCCATGACCTTTTGATTCATCAAGGCGGAATTCAGTTTCTTGAACTGAACCCACTGGCGCTTGCGTTTCTCTTAACTCTCCGTCCCCGGACATTTCGATTTGCAGACAATTTTTTAAGTCATCGTCACAGATAACTTCGCCATATTCCATGGCCTCTTCTAGGTTTTTAACTTTGCGAGCTTCAACTGGTTCAGCGTGAACAAGGGAAACACCGTAACCAGCCACCATCACAGAAAGACCGCGACGAATAATGCTGTCATCTTTCAACATTGGAACTGCCTTAAATCCTGGAGGCAAAGCACCTGAGAACTTAAGGATAGCGATATCGCCCCAATCTGTTTCTTTAGTTTCTTGCTCTTCAGGTTTCCAGTTTTTGTGGATTTGGATGTGAGTCACTGTACGCGTGTACATTTGAAGAACGTCTGGCTCGCGAGTCGCCATAACTTCGTCGATATTAAGACCGAATACCAATTTTAACTTTGATGGCTTGGTTTGCACACAGTGAGCTGCAGTTAAAATATAGTTTTCTGCGATGATTGAACCAGTGCAGATAGCGTTATCTTGAGTGTCATAGATACCGACGATCACAGAAGCAATCTGAGATTCTTCAGCAACCATGGTGCCACCCATGATACCTGTCGTAGATTTTTTAATTGCGATTTGCGTACCAGTTTTAGGTGCGCAAGAAACCAATAAACCAAGGCTCAAAATCAAAGCAAAACGGATCAAGATCCCTCCCTGTAAAACGAGGGGGTCTTATAGATATAAGCTTACAAAACAGCAAGACTTTTTTCTAAAAAGGCGAGTCGATTGACATATTGTTGTCCTGGCCCCTCTGAAAGCCTAAACTCAGGGGTATGAAAAACTTTTATCAAGAGGGCCCCGTCCTCACGAACACTTTCCGCTCTGATGAAACACTTCAAAAAGTTTTAAAAAAACTTTTACCTGAAGAGGCGCAAAAAACTGCACTTTCCCATCTTGACCATCTCGGCGAAAGAGCAGTGACGGACATGCTCATTTGGGCCCAAGAGGCAGAGGCAAATCCTCCTCGCCATATTCCCTTTGATCCTTGGGGCCGTCGCATTGACGAAATCGCCACTTCGAATGGTTGGAAAGAACTTGAAAAAGTAGCAGCAGAAGAAGGTATCGTAGCTACGGCCTATGATCGTAAGCTAGGGGCCTTTTCCCGCGTTTATCAAATGTCTTTGCTGTATTTATATTCCCCAAGCTCAGCGATCTTTTCTTGCCCGTTAGCGATGACCGATGGTGCAGCAAGAGCCTTAGAACTTTATGCGCCAGATGATTTAAAAGCCCGCGCCCTTCCCCACCTACTTTCCCGTAAATCCGGTCAGTTTTGGACCGCAGGACAATGGATGACGGAAAGAACTGGCGGATCAGACGTCAGCGGCACTTCGACCGATGCTCATCCATTCACGGGAAGCAGCCCATTTGGCGCCACCCATGCCCTTCATGGGACGAAGTGGTTTACATCGGCAACGACATCACAGATGGCGCTGACCTTGGCTAGACCGGATGGTGCACCGGCAGGTTCACGGGGTTTAAGCTTGTTTTACCTTGAACTTCGTAACGACCAACAACAGCTTAACAATATCCAAATTCACCGCCTAAAGGACAAGCTGGGAACAAAAGCCCTTCCAACTGCTGAGCTAAGTTTGCAAGGCACCCCTGCCCGCATGATCGGCGGCGAAGGTGAAGGAATTAAAAGAATCGCGAGCGTTCTAAATATCACTCGCATTTACAATTCAATCTGCGCCGTAGGCCACATGCGCCGAGCACTTGATTTAGCAACCGACTATTCAAAGAAAAGAAAAGCCTTCGGCAAAATCCTAATGGATCACCCTTTACACCGAGTGACTTTGGCAGAACTAGAAGAAGACTTCCGCAGATCTTTTACTTTCTGCATGTACGTATCCCACTTACTAGGGAAAGAAGAAGTCGGCGAGATTTCAGCTTCTCAAAAAATATTGTTAAGAGCACTTACACCGATCCTAAAACTATACACAGCTAAAAAAGCCATCCAAATTTCAAGCGAAGTAGTAGAAATGTTCGGTGGCGCAGGCTATGTCGAAGACACAGGCCTACCAAGATTGCTAAGAGATGCCCAGGTCTTTTCAATCTGGGAAGGAACAACAAACGTTTTATCTTTAGACATGCTAAGAGCTTTCGAAAAAGAACAAGCTCTTCCCGTCTTGATGGAGTATTTCAAAACCTGCAAATCAATGAAGGATAATAATCCGGCATTTGTTGAGAAATTCACTAACCTGCAAAACATATTAAGCAAACTATCAAAGGGAACTCCCGAAGACTGGGAAACCCATGCAAGAAAACTAGCATTCGCAGTAGCCGACCTAATCTCAGAAAACTTAATGTACGAATACGCAATTTAAAATAAAAGCCTACTTCTAAAACTCCCCCGAACAACCGGGAAAACCCGGGTTGGCGAGAAGCGGGCATATGCAAGGCGGAGGATCCCGAGCGAAACGCAGGCGTACCCGTAGGGTACGTCGGAGAGAAGCACGGGACCGCACAACGCAGTCAGATGCCCGCTTATCGACGACCCAGGTAAAAAAAAGGCCGCTGTACACCAGCGGCCTTCTCTTCCTTTAAGGACAAAAGGATTAGTAGTTCACAGTAGTCAGATGAGGAACTTTGCCAGCATCTGAGTTACCGATGATCATACCACGCACTCTTGAGTGGCGAGTTGCAGGTTCAAATGGCAAGCCTTTGTATTTAGGCGCCACAACTGCAGGAACCCAGCGACCTTTAGAGTCTACGTTCCATTCACGGAAGTACATAGATACGTGAGTACCTTCAATTAGGTAGTCAACACCCACGTTCGGACCAGCAAGTTTCATCGCTGCTCTGAATGTGAATAAGTTTTCTGCCATACCTTCACCGAACGCACCGTATGCAGCAGCGAATGCTTTAGCATCTGAAGTCATGTGTCTGTGCATGCTTCTTAGAGCGTAGTACATTTTGCTTGCAGCGTTTGCAGTCGCTCTAGTCACTCTGCTTACGCATGGGCCAGCATCGATCATGCAAAGTTTGTATGGATCGTTGTTCGCGAAGTAACCGCTGATTTGATCAGTAGATACGTCGATGAACTCGTCTTGCGACATACGTTGAGCCGCAGACATCAATCTCATAGTGTTTTCTTCGCTGAAGTTCACGTTGAACTCTAAACCAGCGTAGCCAAGATCACGGTCAGGGACACCAACCATCAAAGTAGATAGACCTGTTTTTCTAACAAGTTCTGCCATACCTTTTCTTAGTTTGCTGCCGTTCGCTTTCTCATGTCTGAATGAGTAGCTGTAAGTACCGAACATGCTTTCTAAGTGAGATTTAGTATCCCAGTTATCAACAGAGTACTTAGCACCGTAGAACATAGTCGCCATTTCTTTATGAGTCGTCCAGAAGCGAGAATCTACGCTGTCTGAGAAGATACCATAATGAACGCGAGCTGTGTTGCGATCCAAGTGAATGTCAGATGAAGTAAACGAGTTGATACGTCCTTTGCTGTAAGTCTTATCCCAAAGAATTGGAATTGCTAAAGACTTGCTGACGATTCTGCCCGTAGATACGTTTCTGAATGTCTCTACTTTCACTACCGGAGCTCTTTCAACCAAGTTCATTGGTTTGTTAGCTGCGAATTGTTCTGAAGAGTACACGTTACCACGAATCATGTCTTCGTATGCCTTACGACCCGTATCCGTAGATAGATCGAATAGGAATGAGAATCCATCGTCCGCGTATTTGAACTCGTTCATGTTCAAAGTAAGGATTGAAACGTTTGTGAATAGGCTAAGGCTGCTTAGTTTACCTTTAGACATTTTCACGTACGCTTTATCAGAACCTACTTTTTCAACATAAGTTTCCCAAGTACCTTGAGCAAGTTTAGCTACACCCACACCGATTGGACCAACACCTGCACCAGCAGAGAAGATGATACCACCGTGACCGATGTATGTGATGCTGTCACCTGGATCCCATCCATCAAGAGTGCCTGCATCTTTAGGTACGCTCCAACGGCCACCGATAGCATAAGCTTTATCTAGGCTGCTGACATAGCGAACAGACTCAGTGTCTTTACCAAGAATTGGTAATACACCAACGTATGCCCAGAAGTGATCTGCAAGTCCGCTGGCGTTTTCGAACCAGAATTGAACTTGAGCTCCAATACCTACTTCGATGCTACCGTAAACAGTTTTTTGGAAACCATCTGTGTAGTCGCCGTAGACCAATGAATCCGAAGATGCCAATGGTTTAACGTCGTATTTCACCATAGAAGAAGGCTGAACGTCTCTAAACTGAGGAGTTAAGTTCACGATATAAGAACCGTAGTCGAACTTAAGGTGGAATAGAGGTTTCAACTTAGCTTTTAATTTTTTACCGTCGTCGTCATCGTCGCCAGTAGTAGATGTTGAGCTTGTTGAAGTTGAAGTACTTGTAGACGTTGTATCGCCTTCAGTAGTTTCTTCGCCTGTTGAGGAACTGGAAGATGTTGAAACTGTGTCAGTACCTTGAGTAGTCTCGAAGGTCGTTGCAGTGTCGTCCCCGGCAGTAGTTTCAGTGGTAGTCGTATCACCGAAAGTAGTGTCGCCGAATGTTGTGTCACCGAACGTGGTATCACCGTGAGTAGTGGATCCGCGGGTTCCATGGGTACCGTTATTTCCGTTGTTCCCATTGTTGCCGTTGTTTCCATTATTTCCGTTGTTACCATTGTTGCCGTTATTCCCATTGTTCCCGTTGTTGCCGTGAGTACCGTGGGTGCCGTTGTTGCCGTTGTTTCCGTTATTTCCGTTATTTCCGTTATTTCCGTTGTTGCCGTTGTTACCGTTGTTGCCGTTATTACCGTTATTTCCGTTGTTACCGTTATTTCCGTTGTTACCGTTATTTCCGTTGTTACCGTTATTTCCGTTGTTACCGTTATTTCCGTTATTACCGTTATTACCGTTATTACCGTTATTACCGTTATTACCGTTATTACCGTTATTACCGTTGTTTACGTTATTACCGTTGTTACCGTTGTTACCGTTGTTGCCGTTATTAACGTTATTTCCGTTATTACCGTTGTTGCCGTTATTAACGTTATTTCCGTTATTTCCGTTATTTCCGTTATTTCCGTTGTTTACGTTATTTCCGTTATTACCGTTATTGGTGTTGTTACCATTGTTACCGTTATTAACGTTGTTTCCGTTATTTCCGTTATTGGTATTGTTACCGTTGTTACCGTTATTAACGTTGTTTCCGTTATTACCGTTATTGGTATTGTTACCATTGTTGCCGTTAATTACGTTGTTACCGTTATTACCGTTGTTGGTATTGTTACCGTTGTTACCGTTATTAACGTTGTTTCCGTTATTACCGTTATTGGTATTGTTACCGTTGTTGCCGTTAATAACGTTATTTCCGTTACTACCGCTGCTACCATTACCGCTAACTACGTTGTTACCGTTATTGCCGTTATTGGTATTGTTTCCATTGTTACCGTTATTAACGTTGTTTCCGTTATTGCCGCTACTGCCGTTGCTAGAGCTGCCGCTAATAACGTTATTTCCGTTATTACCGTTATTAGTGTTATTGCCGTTGTTGCCGTTAATAACGTTGTTTCCGTTATTGCCGCTGTTTCCAGCGAATGGCTTGCTACCTTTAAGGTCCGCACACTTCACTAATTGTTTGTTAATCAAACACATGCCGTCGGCACGTTGCTCAGCAGAATTCAGATTAATAAATCCGCCTTTTCCGCCTAGATCTACTATTGGTTTCTTCCCAGAGCCCGATGGATTATTCGCGAATGCGAGATTTGCCACCAATGAGACCCCAGCCAAGAAAACCATCTTTCTTGACATCCCTACCATTGTGATTCTCCTTTGTTGTGTACCTCAAGAACTGATGAATTCAGAAAAAGAAGTACTTAAGTTTTTGTTCAAATTTTTATTTGCAGATCAAAATTTGATTGGATGGTGAGAACGATGGCACCTTACATTAACAACAGTTTCTTTCTTTTAATTGACACTGGGCTGAATCCTAACATTTTCTGCGAAATGACATTAGTTGGCGTGCGGATCGACAAACAATTGTAAAAACATTCTTTCCGGCAAGAAATCATCAATCAAAAACACTTCACGTTAGTTTCACATCAGTAAAGAAACTTCCCTTAAGTCTTATGTTAATAACCATAAAGAACAAAAATTAAGGAGGATCACCGTGATAAAAAACGAAAATGCCATTCGTTATTGTTCGCTCGGAAAAAAAATCGTGATTACTGCATTCTTCACTCTGAATGTTTCGATCATGATCGTAGATGGACTTCCAGATAAAAGTCTTCTGGGCAGTCGCTTTTTAAAATCGGTCGCGCAATATCAGGCATGGTCTATGTTATACCAGCCATGGGCGATGTTCGCTCCTAACCCGATGAACACGACAGCTTTCGTGGAAGCGCAAGTAGAGTTCACTGATGGAACTTTCGACACTTGGCAAATACCTCGCCCGCAAAATGCAAAGGGATGGCAGCGACTTGTAGCAGATCGCTATCGTATATTAGGACAGGAAACACTACTTCCTAATACCAATGAACTTGTCTGGTTCGACTTTTCTAAATTCGTGACCAATCAAGTTCAGCTAAAAGAAAAAGAAGGAAAGAACAGAACTGTAAAGAATCTTTCTTTCCATCGCAAATTCAGCCGCGTGATTCCACCTCCACAAGGGCCGCTGATTCCGCACGGCCAATTGTCGACTTCGTTTGAATCAGAACCTGTTTTCGCATACCAACCAAACCTGGAGACGCAACGATATGAAGCTAACAACTCTAATTAAATACATTGATGATTTTTTATTTAAGCCAACCCCCGTGCACAACGTTGCTTTCTTAAGAATTGGGTTCGGGATTTTACTTTTATTTAATTGGTTCATGATCTTTGCCGATATGGATACCTTCTTCGGTCCCAATGGATTGATCTCATTATCCACGGCTCAGCAGTACGGAAATCAACTGCGCTTCTCGCTATTTGATTATTTACCCCATACTGAAAAGGTCACTACTACACTGGCTATTATAAATCTAATTGCGGTCGTAGGTATGACTATTGGCTTTTGGACAAAGACATCTATCGCCGTGGCATTTATCACGTTGATTTCGTTCCACCACCGTAATGGCTTTATCCTTAATAGTGCCGATTCAGTCCTGCGTGTATTTTTGTTTCTTATGTTTTTCACTCATTGCGCTGATATGTTTTCAGTGGATCGATGGATGAAACTTCAAAAAGGCAAAGCTGCGCTTGTGCCAGAAGAAAAAAGTCCTTGGGCATTACGCATGATTCAAATCCAGTTCTGCATCATTTATATTGCTACGGTGATGTTTAAGCTGAAAGGTGAACGGTGGATTGATGGATCTGCAATCTATGTAGCGACCCGCCTTGATGATTTTGTTCGCTTCGAGTTTCCCCTGTTGAATAACTTAATATTAGTAAAATGGATGACCTGGGGAACATTGGCCGTTGAGATTGCCCTGGGAACCTTGGTTTGGATCAAGGAACTTCGCTATTGGGTTTTACTAGCCGGGATTGGACTGCACTTAGGCATCGAATACACGATGGCCATTCCAGTTTTTGAATGGGCGATGATCGTCTTAATGATCAGCATGGTAGATCCCCACGATTTAAAGAAAGTCTGGGAGTCATTTAAAGACAAACAACTGCAAAGACTTTCCCGCAAGCAAGTGACTGTTTAAATAAGATAGTTCAGAAAAATAAAAAACCACGGTTTCCTCAACCGTGGTTTTTTTTATTTTCAACATTTGAAAAAATCATTAAGCCTGAGCAGGTCGATTCCATTTCATGCGATAAATTCTCGCTGCCTCTATGACTTTTTGAATATCTCGTGAATCCACCATAACAATCATTGTCACGATCATGATCCACTCAAACAGCGGAATATGCATCGTAATTTCAATCCCTAGATGAAGCCCCAGGCCGGCTAATAGAACCCAATAGCGAAGCTCTTTGATCCAAATAAGCGTCCCTAAAGCAAACTCCACTACCAGGGTTGACCAAGTAAGAAGCTTAATCACCAGTATACTATTAAGAATACTTAGCGGAACTCTGACAAACTCGTCCAAGCGAGTCGCAATGTAAATGGCCGTACCATCAGCCCACAAATTTCCCTTCATCTTGAACATCACAGTCGAAATATAAATGATGGAAAACTGGATCTGCATAAGGCGTAAAGCCCATGGACTACACTCTAACGACTTTTCTTTCTTGCGGTTTAACCACGCATCAACGGAAAAGATCTCTCCACTGGGGCTAAAAAACAGCAAGAATAGAAAGTTTCTCATCACCACGTCCGCACTGTTTAAAATAAAGTGGTTACGACTATGGAAAGAAACCAGGGTGAAAAACGCCAGCACAATCGAAGTTCGGGTGTATAGACCTAAAGTCATCCCCACAATGCCCACTAAGTGAATCACTGCAATCAATGCCACAATCTTAGGGTCATTTGGCAGCAACTCAAATATATTGAAACGTAACGGGTTCCCCATCTTGACGGCAGTTTCTAAGGAAACAATGGCATCGACACCCCAGAAGAATTCCAGGTGCTTCCAGATCGAAAACCAATTCAGTAAAAGAATAATGCCAAGGCCGATACGCAAAAGTGCGACCGAATGAATCGGTTGCGGCAGAAAAAAGAAATCATTAACTGATTTAGTAATTGTTTTTAGCTTCATGTCTTACTCCGTCTGCGGCTTGGTATTTAAAAACTGATTCGGTCTGATAGTTGTTACTTGGTTTTCCGTGTTCCAGGAAAACTTCTGTCGGTGGCTTCACAATGTTGTGATGACGGAAGAACTGGACACTTTCCAAAACCCGGCCTCGCCCCCCCTGCTTTTCAAGTTTAGTTATTTCTCTTTCTAAAAAGCGTGAAAGATCAAACCATAAATCTTGGCGTTCCAATGAACGAAGATTTTCTTGTTGATACTTGCGCATTCTTTCACCCGAAGTAAAACGATCCCAACTGGACATGTGCGATGAGCGTGGAAAGGTCCACTTTTCTGACGTTCCATCTTTGAAGGTGATAGTGGCATCAAGATAAGAATTCACGGCAGATGGATTGGGCGCAAACATACTCCACGTCTGATCCAAACCAAAAAATATCTGGTACCATGCTATTGATTTCAGGATGCGCTTTCCTACCGCACTCTTATCGGGCAGTCCCGCCGTCACCATCACCGTGACATGCAAGGCGATAAACATTGAAATCAGTATCTTCTTAAATACTCCCATAAAGTTGTCTCCTGTTGGCTAACAAGCATAAAAACGTACTAAGGGAGTTTTAGAGCGGCAACGCGATTTCCCTCTGTGGAGATTAAATAAAGAGAACAAAGATTTCCGGCGCTTAAGAAATTCCCGTGTCCTAAGAGGTGTCGAAGTTGTCACCAGAGTGCCACGCACGGGCACCGATCCCACCCTAAGAACCAATATATTCAAGGACGTCTCAAAAAGAGCTGGCACATGCCTTGTATACCAAGGACTCGGAACTAAAAGACATTGGAGCCCTTCATGAAAGCTGTTTTGAGTGCAGTACTGACTACTCTGTTGAGCGTATCAAGCTTTGCTGGATCTTTATATGATGTGAAAATCAAAGATGTCTCTTTATATGATGTCTTTAAAGAACAAGGCGTTCCTGAAGCTGCTTTACAACGAAGTTTTGAATTCCTGGATGTGAATGCCGGCAAAACCATTCGCGTAAACGCAAAGTTCCGTACCAAAACTAAGACTTATATGGATGAACGTGAAATCACTATTAAAGAAGATTCAATGGCTATCATTGACTTTTCAAAACCATCCAATGAGCGTCGTCTTTATATTTTGAATTTAAAAACTGGCGCTGTTTCAAAACATTTCGTTGCTCACGGAAAAGGTTCTGGCGTGCGCGTAGCTGCGAAGTTTTCAAACATTGATGGCTCTAAGATGACTAGCTTAGGCTTGTACATTGCGGGAAACACTTATTACGGAGGTCATGGAGAGTCTTTGAATCTGCATGGACTTGAAACTTCAAACAACAATGCAGCTTCCCGTGATATCGTTATCCATGCAGCGAGCTATGTTTCTGAAGATTACGTTAAAAGCCAAGGCCGCCTAGGACGCAGCTGGGGCTGCCCGGCGGTAGCCCCTGGGATTATCAAAAAAGTTATCACCACCTTTAAAGAAGGCGGCTTGATTTATGCGTATCACAAAGATTTGATTTCATCGGCGGTTAAAAATCCGGATCTTCAAGAAGTCCAACCTGAAAATGACGATGAAGATATCGATTTACCGGAAGAAGAAGAATCCGTTCGCAAAGCTGCGAAATAGAAAAAGGGATGCTTGAAGCATCCCTTTTTCTTTTTAATTTCTTTTATAATCGTCTTGATATCGAACGATATCATCTTCACCGAAATAAGTGCCTAGTTGCACTTCCACGAACTCTAGCATTTCATTGCTAGTGTTGCGCATACGATGTTTTGCTCCGAGTGGGATATGAATATGCGTCCCGGCCGAAACAGGAATGACTTCATCGTTTAAAACCACTTCGCCAGAGCCTTTTGTGATGGTCCAATGCTCTTCACGTTTGGCGTGGGACTGATAAGACAATTGCGACTGTGGGTTTACGCGAATCACTTTTGATTTAAATGTCTCTGTATCTTTTAAAATCTCAAAATATCCCCAAGGGCGGTATTCGAAAACATGGTCTTTGACCAACGCTGATTTTTGTTGGTTCAAGGCATCCACCACATGGCGCACATCCTGGGAAAGACCTTTTTTAATCAGCATCAAGGCATCTTTGGTGTCCACGACAATCACGTCTTCCATGCCGATCATAGAGTAGTGTTTACCCTGCTCCCCAAACACAAAGTTTTCTTGGCCAAGAACATTCAAAACATCTTTTCCCTTCTGCAGTGAAGACACTGCATCCCAGGAACCTACGTCACTCCAGCCGAATTCTGCAGGAATACATGCTAGCTCTTCGCCATTTAATTTTTCCATGATCGCATAGTCGATGGAAATGCTTTGCACTTTGCTATAGATTTCGCCCAAATTTGAAGAGTCTTCTTTAAGATTAGAAATCTGCTTCCACATTTCGGGCTGATGCTTTTCAAACAGACTGATCATGTGTGAAACTTTGAAAACAAAAATTCCGGCATTCCAACTGAAACTGCCTTGAGAAATAAACTCTTTGGCTTTTTGTAAATCTGGTTTTTCGTGAAACTTTACCACCGAGTACGCTTTTAAAGTTCCGTTTTCTTTTAGACCCACGGCACGAGTTTGGATATAGCCATACCCAGTTTCCGGGTAAGAAGGCGTGATGCCCAAAGTAACAACGCGATTTTCAGCTGCCACTTCTGCCGCAAAGTGAACAACCTTCAAAAAGGCTTCTTCTTCTTTGATAAGATGGTCCGATGGAAAAATAGCGACGATCTCGTCATTGTGACCTTGCGACTGCAAAAGCTTACACAAAGCTGCAATGGCAGGCGCGGTGTTTTTACCAACAGGCTCATAAACAACTCTGACTTGTTGGGCTTGATTTTGTTTTAAATTAAGCTCTGTCAGCGTTTCTAGCGCCTTCGATGTCACAATCCACGGTTGACCCAGCTTTAGCGAGCGTTGCAGGGTCAATGTTTGCAAGGGCTGACCGAAAATATCGCAAAATTGTTTAGGCATGTTTTGGCGCGAAACGGGCCATAGTCTTGTGCCGCTGCCACCTGATAAAATAACTGGTATCAAAACAACCTCCGAATGAAGTTCGTATCTCTAGCACTTTCGCTTGTGAGGGTGTAATTAATGTCACAGCATGGCTCGAGTCGTCAAAAAAAATGAGGCTTTTTGTAAACATCTTCCGTGTTACTTTAACCACACTGGCCCTAAAAGGTTTCGACCCAAAGCCGTAAAAGCGTGTGTAGATGGACTTTTCATATGCAAAAGTTCATACTTTGCCCATTAGTAATCAACTACTGGAGGCCTTCACAATGTCCATTCCTTTTATCGATCTTAAAGCGCAATACAAAGCCCTAAAAACTTCAATCGATTCCCGCATTCATCAAGTTCTTGAACATGGTGTTTACGTCAATGGACCTGAGGTTGTTGAATTAGAAAAAGCTCTTGCTGCTTATGTCGGCACAAAACATTGTTTAACTATCGCCAATGGAACAGATGCATTGTGGGTTCCGTTGATGGCTTTGGGAATCGGCCAAGGTGATGAAGTTATCACAACTGCTTTTTCTTTCATCGCAACTGCGGAAGTGATCGTGCTTGCTGGCGCAAAACCAGTTTACGTAGATATCGATCCTAAAACTTTCAACATCGACGTTAACAAAATTGAAGCAGCCATCACTCCAAAAACTAAAGCGATCATGCCGGTGTCTTTGTACGGTCAAATGGCTGACATGGATAAAATCAATGCTATCGCGAAAAAGCACAACCTTCACGTGATTGAAGATGCTGCACAAAGCTTCGGTGCTAAATACAACAACAATCGCAGCGGCAGCATGTCTATCGCAACTGGTACAAGCTTCTTCCCTGCTAAGCCTCTTGGTTGCTATGGTGACGGCGGTGCGATCTTCACAAACGACGACAACTTGGTAAAAGTAATCAAAGAAATTCGTGAACACGGTTCTGAATCTCGTTACTATCACACTCGTCTAGGCATCAACGGTCGTCTTGATACTATCCAATGCGCGATCCTTCTTGCCAAAATGGACAGATACGATTGGGAATTGGATCAACGTCAACGCGTTGCTGATCGTTACAACGACGCGTTTTCTTCAATCAAAGCTGATGGCTTCTCGACTCCGTTTGTTGCTACTAACTGCAATTCTGCTTGGGCTCAGTACACATTGACTGTAAAAGACCGCGCAGCCTTCCAAAAGAAAATGACGGATGCTGGTGTTCCAACATCGATCCACTACCCGCGCATCATGCCAGATCAACCTTGGTACAAAACTCACACAGCGGATCCAAACCAAGAACTTCCAGTTGCTCGTTGGGCTGCTGAACATGTTATCAGCTTGCCGATTTATCCTGACATGGATGATGCAACTCAAGATAAAGTGATCGCTGCAGTTAAAGGGGCATTTTAATGAATACAGGATTCGGTCCTTTAGCAAAACCCGTCGTTCTTAAAAACGGCAACGAAACCATCACCTGGGGTGATGGCAAAAATTTCGTTCTTTTTGCGGGACCAGATATTATCGAAGACGAAGGCATGGTGCTTGAGACTGGTAAAGAAATCCAGCGCATCACGAAAGCTTTGGGCATTCCTTGGATCTTGAAATGTTCTTTCGATAAAGCCAACCGCCAAAGTGCCGCAAGCTTCCGCGGCCCTGGTGTAAATTCAGCGCTGAAAAGTTTAGAAAAAATCAAAGGCGAGCTGGGTTGTGCTTTATTGACAGACGTTCACGAAACAATCCAAGTAAAAGAGACTGCGGAAGTTGCAGATGTTTTGCAAATCCCAGCCTTCCTTTCACGCCAAACAGATCTTTTGGTTGAGACAGCTAAAACTGGCAAAGTGATTCACATTAAAAAAGGTCAATTCCTTGCACCTTGGGATATGAAAGCTATTGCCGCTAAAGCTGTGAACGCTGGCAACGACAAAATCTTGCTTTGTGAACGCGGAACTACATTCGGCTACAACCGCCTTATCAATGATATGACGGGTTTAGTTGAAATGCGTCGCCTGGGCTTCCCAGTGATCATGGATTGCACTCACTCAACACAGCTTCCAGGTGCCACTGGCGAAAGCAGTGGTGGTCGTGGTGACATGGTATGGCCGTTGGCTCGTGCTGCTATGGCTGTGGGTGTTGATGGTATTTTCTTAGAGACTCATCCAAATCCTGAAAAGGCACTTTGTGATGGTCCTACTTCATTGCCACTAAAAAATCTTGAAACAGTTTTAACGAACTTAAAAAAGATTTGGACAACCCATTTCTAGTAGAGTTCCCGCGCAATTTCATATAAGACTGAACCATGGTTAAGCATTCAAAAAAGCTCCTGGTTCAGTCTTTAAAACTGCTGGTTTCAGCAGGCATCATCTTCTGGCTGATCCAATCTGGTAAACTTAATTTCGCAGCTTTAAAAAACTTGCTGGCCCCGGGGCCGGCTTGTCTTGCTTTGATCTTGGTTTTTTTAAATTTGTACTTTGCTAGCGAACGCTGGCGCATTCTTATTCGCTCACAAGGATTACCAGCTTATTCTTGGCCCGTTTACAAGCTAAGCCTTATCGGAGCTTTTTTTAACTTCGCTATGCCCGGAGGCGTGGGTGGCGACGTGATTAAGGCGTATTACTTCACACGCGAAAATCCTGGCAGCAAAGTGGTGGCAGTGACAAGTGTCTTGATGGACCGTGTTCTGGGACTTTTTGCAATGCTATTAATGGCTTTGCTTGTGATGATTTACGATATAAAGCACATCCTTAATATTCCTGTTCTTCTGACTTTGTTTTACATTATCGCCGGTCTTAGCTTTGGCTTTTTAATAGCGCTTTCTTTGATTTTTTCACAAAAAATTTATGCAAACGGAATGCTTACTAAGATTATTAACAAGCTTCCCCTATCGCATAAATTTTCAAAGCTTTATGAAAGCATGCACCTTTACGGTCGCGATGGAAAAAGATTCGCCCAAGTCATCTTCTTAAGCTTTTTTGGCCAACTATGTTCTATTATGTTTTTGTATCTGGCAGGAACCATGGCCGGTTTTTCTGCGGTTCCTTTAAAGACTTATTTCCTTGTCGCACCTTTGGGATTCATGGCGACGGCCATCCCGATTTCTCCTGCAGGCATTGGCGTCGGACAAGCTGCTTTTTATTTTCTATTTAATCTTTATACGGGTACTGAAAGTGAATTAGGTCCCACGGTCATCACGGCTTTCCAAGTAGGAATTTTTCTAGTCAGTCTTTTGGGCGCTTTCTTTTACCTGCGCCGAAAAGATAAAATTGAACCCGCTAAGATTGAAGAAGCAGGCTAAAGCGAAACGTCGCTGAACTTTTCAGCGACAGAAAACTTAAACTTTTCAAATTGTTTTTGAAATTTCGCTAGCTCTGCTTTTTCTTGATCAAGTTTTGCTGAAGACAACAAATACAAGCCTTTCACGCCCGAGGCGTAGGCCGCGATTAAATCCGAAGCACTGTCCCCAACCATAATTGATCTTGAAAGATTAGGTCTTAGTTTTTCTTCGACCAGTTGAAACATGCCATTACGTGGCTTTCTAAGGCTTGCCATGCGTTCCCCGGCTGGCACTCCGCCCTCGTAGAAGGCTGCCCAAACCCACTCATCAATCCAACACCCTTGTTCTGCTAACAACTTAAGAATGCGTTGGTGTACCGCTTGATATTCAGGCCAGGTAATCCAGCCCCTGCCAAGGCCTGATTGGTTAGTGACAACGGCTACCCAATATCCCAACTGATGGGCCTTGTTAATCAACTCTGTTATGCCTGGAAAAAGCTCTACCTTTTCAGGATCTTTATTATAAGGAACGTTCTTCACCACGACATCATCTCGGTCTAAGAACAGACAGGGAGCCTGGGATGAACTTGCAAACTCTTGCAGTGGCTGGACTTGGTTCCACTTCGCAGACAGATTACTTACAAGATGCTTCCATTCATTCAGACTTGCACTCGTCCAGATATAATCAGTGTGCAGGACCTTATCCATCTTATCAGACTGGGCAATCACCCATCGCTGCCCTTGCACGAAAGGATTCAGCTCTTCAATCAGAGTTTGTTGGGATTCAAAGAATATAACAAGGTCCTGGGATTTAGTTTGAAAGGCACGGCGGCAAAGTTGTTCTTTGGAACGCACCACAAAGGGCACCATTCCATGGCAATTTTCTGTAAGCGCTTGAATCCACCCGCCTTGAAAAGAAGGGGCCTTATCGGAAATAAACACCAGGCTGCCGCCGATTTGTGTGGTTTGCAGAATTAATGTTTCCCACTGCATCATCTTACTTCCTTAAAAGCTAGTGTCATAAACCAGAACCAGTGCCCTCAATTTACGTCAACTTGCTTGACCTGTCCTCGGGTTTCTACTTGCCGCCTTGCATTTATACTTATTAGAATTTTGTTCGTAGATGGAGGAAACCCATGACCCTTTTGCTGAAGCAAATTTTCGCGTTCTTTCGACTTCTTAATTCCGATACTGGAACTAATCAATTGGCAGCGGGACTTTCCCTTGGATTGATTTTAGGCTTTGCACCGTTCTTTTCGATCCAAACCCTTTTAGTGTTTGCGATCATTTTCATTTTCAGGGTGCAATTGGGTGCAGCTTTTCTGGCTGCTTTCTTTTTTAAATTCGTCGCTTTTTTATTCGATACTCCGGCACACTACCTGGGAAAGTCCGTTTTAGAAAACGAATCCCTGCGCCCCCTTTTCACGACAATGTACAATATGCCTTTAGTACCTATGACCCGTTTTAATAACTCGATCGCCATGGGTTCAATGATTGTTTCTTTAATCCTGCTTCCTTTTGCTTACTTTGGTTTCAAAGTGGCGATCATTAAGTACCGCGCCACTGTTGTTGCACGCTTTAAAAGTTCAAAATTCTGGAAAGCCTTCACCGCTACTAAATTTTATAACTGGTATCTTACTTACGAAAAACTTTACGGCTAGATTTTGCCCGACTTTGACTTAGCAGCTTTGAATAAAAATTTTTCGAGGAAACTTTCATGACGACAACCAACCAAGAAAACAGCAGCAAACCGCAAAAGAAAAAAGGCATCATCCGGTGGGAAGCAATCATCCCATTTACAATCATCTGTGCGATCATTGGCCTTTATTTCCATTTCTTTTTTGATGCACATTTAAAAGCAGGAATGGAATGGGTGGGTTACAAAGCCGTTGGCGCTGAAGTCAACATCGCTAAAGTAGAAACCAGTTTCTTTAATGCAAGTTTGCGCATCCAAGGCATTGAAGTAACGAATGCAGAACAGCCTACCCACAACTCGATCAACATCGGTGACATTCGCTTTTCAATGTTATGGGATGCCTTGTTACGCGCCAAAGCCGTTATCAATGAAGCTGCCGTGGAACAAATCGCGTTTGGCGTAAAAAGAAAATATCCAGGCAAAGTGAAACCGCCGGAACCTCCATCCTCCGAACCCGGCATGGCAGAGCAATTAAAAGAACAGGCCTTAAAAGAAGCCCAACAACAGACCGGGGAAAATATTCTTGGCGATATTATTGCGATGTTGGGTGGAAGTGATTCCCAAGCCCAAGTTGATAAGTTGCAAGCGAAACTTGCTTCAAAAGCGATGATCGAAAAATTCCAAGTCGATCTTACTGCAAAACAAAAAGTGTGGGACCAAAAGATTAAAGCGCTTCCGCAAGAAAAAGATGTTCGTGCTTTGAATGAACGTTTGAATAAAATTAAATATCAAGACTTTAAAACTCCGCAAGAGCTTCAAACGTCTTTACAGGCCCTAGACAAAGTTCGTAACGATGGCGACGCCATGGTCAAACAGGTTCAGGCCACTTCTACCGAACTGCAAGCCGATCTAAAAGCTTTCGAGCTGCAATATAAAGAGATCGACAAGCAAGTGAAGGCCGACATCAAAGCCTTAGAACAGCACTTCCGCATTCCTAAGTTTGATGCCAAGGCGATTACTATGGGTGTTTTTAATCATTACCTTGGACCCTATAAAGCGAAGTTTTACAGGTACAAAGCTATGGCGGATCGCTACATCCCGCCTGGATTAAAAAAGAAAGATCCCGCGGATGATGCGATTCCTATTCAACCTCATCCTCGCGAAAAAGGTATTTCTTATGAGTTTGGTCGCTTAAATGCTTATCCATTATTCTGGATTAAAAGAACGGCTGTAAGCTCTCAAGCTGGTACGACGCCTGAAGCTGGGAATATTAAAGGTGAGATCCTGGATATCACCTCTAATCAAAAGGTCACGGGTCGTCCGACAGTGGCTTCTTTATCGGGCGATTTCCCGGGTAAAGAGATCTTTGGCTTCCTTGTGAAAGTTTCCTTGAACAATATCAAGCCCGAAAGCGAAATCGACTATGTGTTCAAAGTCGGTTCTTATTCCATCTTAGCAAGACAGCTTGTTAACTCTCCGGACGTACAGATCGGGTTTAACCGTGCGACTGGAAGCCTAGGAGTTGAAGGAAAAATCGTGGGCCTGAAACAGGTTTCCGTTAGCATGAATAACACGTTTAATAAGATTGATTACTTGGTTTCTTCTAAAAATGAAATTGCTGATCAAATTTTGAAAGCGGTTTTTGCCGGAATCCCAGAAGTGAATCTGACAGTTACTGGTGAAGGCGTGATTCCTAATGTTCCACTTTCCATCAATTCTAATTTAGGACTGGAACTGCAAAAGGGCTTTGAAAAACAGATACAAGCCAAGATAGACGAGGCTCGTAAGAAAATCGAGCTGATGGTTGAAGAAGAGATCGGCAAACAAAAGAAACAAATCGATGCGCAGATGGCTCAACTGCGCACCCAACTAGATGGCGAAGTTAAAAAAGTTCAAGCGCAGCTAGAAGATGAAAAGAAAAAAGCTGAAGCCCGCGCAGACCAAGCTAAGAAAGATGCTGAAAGCCGCGGCAAAAAACAACTTGAAGGCGAAGCGAAGAAAGCTGCTGAAGAGTTAAAGAAAAAATTTGGTTTCTAGAAATTGCCTGAAGGCCTCTGAGTAAGAGGCCTTTTTTATTTCCTCGTTTCATTTTTTAAAAATACGTCTACTTCTAGTTTTTTAAAATCTGTAAAACTTGTTCTAAACGAAATGTCGAAGCTCTTTGCAGGACCTGCTTAATTCTTCGACATATTATCTAACTTACTGTTATCACTTCAAAATTTTCGTCGCTTTTTGGGTCCTGCCTCTTTTTTTTGCAAAGGTTTTCATGTTAGCCTGACGATGAGGTGTATATGAAAGCTTTAATTCTAAATTCCAAATTAGTTTTAAGCTGTGTGATTGCCACCCTTTCCACGGCTTGTGCGAAGATTGAATTCGCACCCGTTCCAGAGCAAGAAGCAGCTTCTGTGGTTCCTGCTCCCGCCCCGGCTCCGTCGAAAACAATTTCTTCGACAGAGGTTGTTGCCTATGGGAACAAGCAAGTGGATTTCCTATTAGTCTTAGATGATTCCAACTCGATGCTACCTGAACTCAAAAAACTCGCAGCTAGAATGTCCAGCTTTGTGAACTCTTTAGATGCAAGCAACATTGATTGGCAAATGTGTTTGACGACAACCAGAGGTTCCACATCAAACGGTTCTCTAATCTATGGAGAACCTCAGCCATGGAAGAACTACAACGCAGCGGCAGGGACGCCGTCTTATTTACTTAAAAAAGGTACGGCGAACTTAAACCAGATTTTTACTTCAACGGTTGATACTTTAGCTATCGGTGGAAATAATTCGGGCGACGAACGCGCTATTAAGGCGACTTACGAAAACTTTGGTGAGCTTGCAAGCCACAGCTGTTACCGCCCGGGTGCTGCGATTTCTGTCATTGTTATTTCTGACGAAGACGAAAGATCTTTGGGTGGAGATGTTCGCAACAAAAAACCAAATGATACGGATTCAGCTTTTCAGCCCCTTGAAGAGGAAGATAAGCCAGCAAATCTGATCGCGAAGGCAAAGTCGACGTTCGGTGAAGATGTGCGTTTCACTTTCAGCTCTATCATTGTGAAACCTGGTGATAAAGTCTGTGAAGCTGAACAAGATAAAGATCCATCACCAAGCCACGCCGGCAACGTTTATGCTGAAATGTCCCGTTTGTCTGACGGTGGCATTGGAAGTATTTGTGATGCTGATTACAGCGGGAACTTGAATACTTTTAAAGACAAAATCGTAAATTCACTATCTTCATTGAACTTGGCCTGTGAACCAGACCCGAAAACTTTAAAAGTCAAAGTGGATGGAATCCCAGTTCCTGGTATCAAAGTCGACGGCGCAATTTTGAAGTTCACGTATGCTTTGGTTGAAGGCACGCAGATCGACTTGATGTACGACTGTAAGGATTAGTCTTTCCGCAGACGGCGACATGCCGTCTATACAATCTTGAGTATTTAATGAAAATCCCGGTTGCTACCGCATCGGTGGTGACTAATGTAGTTTCAGCAGGATTTACCACCGCTCCGGTGGTAACCATTGCAGAATTCACAGACTCACTACCGCTCCGGTAGTAACCATTGCAGAATCCCCAGATTCACCACCGCTCCGGTGGTAACCATTGCAGGTTCCGCAGACTCAACACCGCTCCGGTGGTAACCATTGCAGAGTTCACAGACTCACCACCACCCCGGTGGCAACTATTGAAGAATCCACGAACTCACCAGCAGATATCGTGGTCGTATCATTATCTAATATTACCGCTAGATCGGAACATTGCCTGCCTGCGGATATTTCCCTGGCTTTCACAATAGTGGTTCGATGGACTCTGAACCTTACTTGGCGATAAGAGCTTTCATATAATCGATAGAATCTTTATTGTACCAATCAATGGTTCCCACGATCTTTTTCACGAGCTTCTGATCTTTTCCAACCACTAAAGATTCCGGCAGGCGCGCCACCTCGAATCGTTTCATCAGACTGCGGTCTTCATCGTACACGATTTTGATGTTTTCGGTCTTAAGCTCTGGGAAAGACTTTAAGAACACATCAATGTCTTCCCTGCTGCTATCCCCAGAAATCGCAATGAGTTGAACGTCACCTTTAAATTCTTTTACTAGCTTAATCAAAGAGGGAACCTCTTCAATACAAGGTGTGCACCAAGAGGCCCAAAAATTAAGAATAACCACTTTGCCGGTAAGCGCTTTGAAATCCACTTCGTTACCATCAAGATCTTTAGTAACAAACGAAGGGACGCCTTCAGTCTCCATAGCCGCGACTGAAGCCACTGTTGAATTTGCACTTGTGCTCTTCTTACCAAATAAAGCGTTATAACCAGCTACCAAAATGACAGCCACTACTAGAACGATAATCAAAGCTTTTACGTGCAATTTCATTAAACCCTCTTCAGTCCGTGAGTACTAAAATGACTACTCAGACTAGCTAATGTCAATGGAAGCATAGTCAAATCCTGATACAAATGGATCACTGGAACCTTATTTAGAATTGAAAGTTAGAAAGAAGACTGGAGAGTTAGAGCTATGAGCCAAGAACTTGGAACTTGGTGTTTAGAACTTAGAGTTTAAAGTTTAAAGTTCAGAGTTCAAAGTTCTGAGTTCAGAGTTCTTAGTTCAGACCCGACAGCTAAGAATAAGAATAAGAATAAGAATAAGAATAAGAATAAGAATAAGAATAAGAATAAGAATAAGAATCAAGCATCAAGCATCAAGCATCAAGCATCAAGCATCAAGCATCAAGCATCAAGCATCAAGCATAAGAAACAGAAACTAAGAATATAAAGTAAAGGTTCAAGAAACATATAAAAGTTACCAGATACAAAAAGAAAAAGGGCCCTGGTTTCCCAGAGCCCTTTTTTTTAATTTTACTATTTTAAAAACCCGGAAGATTAAGCGCGTGAAGCAGCTCTATCTTTCTTTTGGATTTTCTTAACAGCTTTTTTCTTAGCAGCTACTAGTTTAGTAGAAGCTTTTTTAGCTGTTTTTTCTGCTTTAGGAGCTTTGTCAGCTGCTTTACCTTTTGCTGCTTTAGCAGGTTTAGCAGTTTCTTTAGCTTGTCCTTTAGCTTCGAAATCATAGTCTACGAACTCAAGGAATGCCATCTCAGCAGTGTCACCTGGGCGACGACCGATTTTGATGATACGAGTGTAACCACCTGGGCGGTTAGCAAAACGTGGAGCAAGGTCCTTCATGATAGTTTGAACTGCTTCTTTGTTTGGGTAACGAGAAAGCAACAAACGAGTTGTAGCCAAATCACCTTTTTTACCAAGAGTGATAGCTTTTTCAACGTGACGGCGAGTTTCTTTCGCACGGTCAACAGTTGTAGTGATACGGCCGTGCTCGATAAGAGAAGTAACTAAACCTCTCAAAAGAGCTTTTCTAGGGCCAGATTTACGATCGAAATGTTTTACTCTTCTTCTGTGTGAACTCATTTTGTTCTCCGGTTTTTACACACTGACCGTATTAGGTATCAGTACATAGGACACTATGATCAGTGTCACATTTTAAAGGCTCCGTGCCTCTGCAACCCTTGTGGGCCGCGTGAACTACCATTCTGGTATAAAAAGCCCTTTCGGGCTTTTTTTGTTTCGGGTCTTTCTTTTGGAAAGACCCTATTCAATTACTGTTGGGTCTCTCTTTTTTGAGGTGGTTGGCTTGGATCCCAACCAGCTGGAGGCCAGCCTTCGATTTTCATACCGAGGCCAAGTCCCATCTCACCCAAAATCTCTTTGATTTCGTTAAGTGACTTACGACCAAAGTTTTTCGTTTTAAGCATCTCTGCTTCAGAACGAACAACTAATTCACCGATGTAACGGATGTTAGCGTTTTTCAAGCAGTTAGCTGAACGAACAGAAAGCTCAAGGTCATCCACAGAGCGGAAAAGGTTCTCGTTCAAAGAAGGAGATCCGATTTCGCGTGCTTCTTCCGCAGGCTCCATTGTTTCGTCGAAAGTTAAGAAGATTTGTAGTTGTTCTTTCATGATTTTAGATGAAAGAGCTACAGATTCTTCTGGCTTAAGAGAACCATCTGTCCAAACTTCAAGAGTCAAAGCATCGTAGTCAGTTCTTTGACCAACGCGTGCATTTGAAACGTTGTAGTTAACTTTTCTGATTGGGCTATAAAGAGCGTCAACGCCGATAAAGCCAACAGGAAGGTCAGTTTCTCTATTCTCAACAGGTACATATCCACGACCGAAACTTACAACGATTTCGGCGTTAAAATTCGCGTTACCACCCAAAGTAGCGATATGTAGATCTGGGTTCAAAACTTCGATCTTATCAGTAGTTTGAATATCTGCTGCAGTTACTTTACCTGGACCTTTTTTGTTGATCTTCAAAGTAACAGCGTCAGAAGTGTATTGTTTAAAGCGAACTTCTTTAAGGTTCAAGATGATGTCAGTAACATCTTCCAAAACGTCAGGGATAGTTGTGAACTCATGCAACACGCCTTCGAATTTAACAGCTGTAATTGCAGAACCCATCATTGAACTAAGAAGAATTCTTCTTAGGGAGTTACCAAGAGTAACCCCGAAACCTCTTTCGAGGGGACGGATAATGAATTTAGCGTAGTCATCACGAAGAGTGTCACGATCAACCTCAAATCCCTTTGGTTTGATCATTTCTCTCCAAAACTTATAATAATGCTCTTGCATGGCGGCTCCCCCGAGAAGTTAAATTATCTTGAGTAGTATTCAACGATCATGTTCTCTTCAACTGCTACAGTTACGTCTTCACGTGCTGGAAGATCTTTAACAGTACCAGAGAATTTCGCATGATCAGCTTCAAGCCATGCTGGAACAGAGCGTCTAGCAACAGATTGAATTGCTGCTTGGATCTGAACTAGTCCACGGCTCGCTTCCGCAACTTGTACAACGTCACCTTTGTTAACAATGATGCTTGGAATGTTAGCTCTCTTACCATTCAACAAGAAATGATTGTGTTTAACAAGCTGCCTTGCTTCACGACGAGAGTTAGCATACCCCAAAGAGTAGACAACGTTATCAAGTCTTGTCTCGAGGAACTTAAGAAGCGCAGTACCAGTCAATTCTTTTGAACGGTTGGCTTCAGATACATATTTTACAAATTGTTTTTCAGAAACACCGTAGTATCTCTTAGTTTTTTGTTTTTCACGCAATTGAAGTGCAAATTCAGAGAACTTCAAACGAGATTGACCATGTTGTCCTGGAGGATAAGGTCTTCTTTCGAAAGAACACTTATCAGTGTAACAACGGTCACCCTTCAAGAAAAGTTTTACGTTTTCGCGACGGCAAAGCTTACAAACGGATTCGTTAATGCAGCTCACGATATACTCCTATTAAATTCTTCTACGCTTAGGTGGACGGCAACCGTTGTGAGGTACTGGAGTGATGTCTTTAAGAGACAAAATTCTCATACCTGTAGCAGCTAGTGCACGGATTGCAGGTTCACGACCAGCGCCTGGACCTTTAAGATAAACGTCCACAGATTTCATTCCTGCTTCCATTGCTTTTTTTGCAGCGTCTTCTGCCGCAACTTGAGCTGCAAATGGAGTACCTTTACGGCTTCCTTTGAAACCAAGGTGACCCGCAGATGACCAAGAGACTGTAGCTCCGTTTGGATCAGTCATAGTAACGATAACGTTACCGAATCCAGCAGAGATGTAGCAGTTCCCTTGAGGAACGTTTCTTTTAACTTTTTTCTTAGCAACAACTTTTTTATTATCAGTGTTCATTTGCTACCTACCGATTAAACGGCTTTTTTCTTGTTAGCTACCGTCTTCTTAGGACCTTTACGAGTACGAGCGTTAGAACGAGTGTTCTGACCACGTACAGGCAAGCCTTTACGATGACGGATACCGCGGAAGCAGTTTAGATCCATAAGACGTTTGATCGACAATCCGATTTCACGACGCAAATCACCTTCAACTTTGAAGCTTTGCTCGACGATGCCACGGATTTTAGCGATATGCTCATCAGTAAGACCTTCAGTTCTTAGCTCATGAGAAATGCCAACTTGCTTACAGATCATCGCCGCGCGAGCGCGTCCGATGCCATAGATGTAAGTCAAAGCGATTTCAACTCTCTTATTTCTAGGTAAGTCGACACCAAGAATACGTGCCATGATTAACCCTGCCTTTGCTTATGTTTAGGGTTTTCGCAGATTACGCGAATAACGCCTTTTCTTTTAATAACTTTGCATTTGTTACAAATTTTCTTAACTGATGGTCTTACTTTCATAATGTCTTCCCATACGCTTAGTTTCACCCCCAAAAAAGGGATGAAAATTCAGCAAAAACACGAACGCGGTTCGGCACGCTAACACCGATAAACATTAAAGTCTAGAGATAAAAATAATACAGCCGTCTTATTTTATTATTTTTTCGATCTCTGTATAGACTTCTTCGGTGCCTCTATTGCCGTCCACTTCAATGAACTTGCCTGCTTTTTTATAATACTCTTTTAAAGGGCTTGTGAATTCTTGGTACGTTTTAAGGCGGGTTCCAATAACCTCTTCCTTATCGTCATTTCGTTGAATGACTTCCGAACCGCAAACATCACATTCGCCTTCCTTCTTGGTAGGCTTTCCGACGATATGGTAAACGGCTCCGCAATTTTTACAGACCCGTCTGCCCGTCAATCGATCCATCAAAACCTGCATTGGAACTTCTAAAAAGATAGCTTTTCCAATTGATAGGTTCATTTTTTTAAGCAATTCCTCTAAAGCCTCAGCTTGCGCTACTGTTCTAGGGAAACCATCTAAAATAATATCTTTAACACCCTTAGCAAGAACCTCTTCTACCATGCGGATAACAACGCTATCCGGCACAAGTTGTCCTTTATCCATATATCCTTGGGCTTCTTTTCCTAGGGCAGTCTGACCTTTAATCGCCGCTCTAAATAAATCACCAGTGCTGATTTGTGTCATGTTCTGGCGTTTAATAAGCAATTCAGACTGAGTACCTTTACCGGCCCCTGGGGCACCAAAGAGGATCAAATTCATTAGAACTGAACCCTTCTGCTACGGATCTTAGCTCCTTTTAGGAAGCCCTCATATTTTTGGGTGATCATATGAGATTGAATTTGCTGTGCTGTGTCTAAAGCAACCCCAACCAAGATCAACAAGCTTGTTCCACCGAAGAAGAACGGAAGGTTGAATTGGCTAGAAAGAATACCTGGAAGGATACAGATCGTAGAAAGATAGATACAACCAAGTACGTTTACGCGCTCAAGAACCTTTTGGATGTAATCAGCAGTTGTTTTACCAGCACGAACGCCAGGAATGAAACCACCGTACTTTTTAAGGTTTTCAGCAACATCGTTCGGGTTGAAAACGATTTCTGTATAGAAGAAAGAGAAGAATACAATCAAAGCAACAAACAAGATGTTGAAGATTGTGCCTGAAGGATTCAAAGAGTCCTGAAGGGCTTTCAACCAAGGAACGTTTACGAACTGAGCCATGGTCGCTGGGAACATAAGCAAAGAGCTCGCAAAGATTGGCGGGATAACGCCAGAAAAATTGATCTTGATTGGCAAGTGGCTAGAAGGAGTTTGCATAGATTGCATTCCGCCGCCGCCTTGTCTTTGTGAATACTGAACAGTGATACGACGTTGTGCCACTTCCATGTAGATAACAGCCGCGATGATCGCAACCATGAATGCAACTAGAAGAAGAACCAACGCAAATTTCATCTCACCCGTGCGCACTAGTTCGAAAAGTTGTTGTGCGCCACCAGGAATCGCCGCTGCGATACCAGTGAAGATGATCAAAGAAGAACCGTTACCGATGCCTCTTTCAGTGATTTGTTCACCCAACCACATGATAAAGCAAGTACCTGCAGTCAAAGTGATGATCGTCATGATTTGGAATGGGAGGAATGCCACAGTCGGAGCCGTAACAAGAGCACGGCCATCTGGGCTTGTCGAATTCATCAACCATGTGCTGATACCGTACCCTTGGATAACTGCCAAAGCCACAGTCGCATAACGAGTGTATTGGTTGATTTTGCGACGACCTTGTTCACCTTCTTTTTTCAAAGATTCCAAGTAAGGAATCGCTGAAGTTAGAAGTTGGAAAATGATCGATGCAGAGATGTAGGGCATGATTCCCAATGCAAAGATAGAGAACTGAGACAAAGCACCACCGGTAAATGTATTAAATAGACCGAAGATGCCTTGGCTTTGTGCTTGGAAAAATGAGAGGACCGCAGAACCGTCAACCCCAGGAGTCGGAACATGCACCCCAATTCTGTACACTGCTAACAAGGCTAGAGTGATTAGAATACGTTTACGAAGATCGGAATTCTTTGCGATACTCTCAATTGCAGACACTACTTGATTACCTCGACTTTGCCGCCAGCAGCTTCAATAGCTTTCTTAGCGCTTTCTGAAAATTTATGAGCTTTTACAGTCAAAGCTGCTTTTAGCTCACCTTTTCCCAAAATCTTAACAGCGCCTTTGGATACAAGTCCAGCAGCGTGTAGAGTTTCAGGAGTTACTTCTCCAGAAAATTTAGCAAGTTGTTCAAGATTAACAATCTCAAATTTGTTAGCAAACGCGACGTTGCTAAAACCAAACTTAGGAAGACGACGGTGCATAGGTGTTTGACCACCCTCGAAGCCTCTACGCACAGTACCACCGGTACGAGCCAATTGACCCTTGTGACCTTTGGTAGAAGTGCCACCCATACCAGAACCGATACCACGACCGATTCTTTTTGGGCTGTGCTTAGATCCCGCTTTTGGAGCTAGAGTTTTAAGCAAGCTCATGGATTACCCCTTAACTTCAACATCAATAAGATGTTGAACTTTCATAATATTGCCACGGGCTGCTGGAGAATCTTTCACTTCAGCAGTGCTACGAATCTTTCTTAGCCCTAGGCATCTAACTGCATCCTTTTGGTCTTGGGTGCATTTGTTAGTTGATCTTTTTAATGTAAGTACAAATGTTTTAGCCATTTTTGCCACCGTTCCGATTAAAGCTGTTGTTTCAACTGCTTTAAGCCGTCGATTGTTGCTCTTACAGCATTGTGAGGGTTACGAGTACCAACACATTTAGTAAGAATGTCTTTTACGCCAACAGACTCTAGAACCGCACGAACCGCACCACCGGCGATAACACCAGTACCAGGAGCAGCAGGTCTCATGATGACTTTTGCAGCGCCAAATTTACCGATTACTTCGTGAGGAATAGTGCGACCGTCTTTAAGAGCTACGGATTTAGCAGATTTCTTTGCAGATCTGCTAGCTTTACCGATAGCCTCAGGAACTTCGCCTGCTTTACCAGAGCCAAAACCTACGTCACCAGCCTTATTTCCAACAACTACTAGAGCTGCGAAAGAAAAGCGACGACCACCCTTAACAACTTTCGTTACGCGGTTGATCGCAACTACACGCTCTTCTAATTCAGCTGCTTGAGCTTGAACTTTCTCCACAGATCACTCCTTAGAAATTGAGGCCGCCCTCACGAGCGCCTTCAGCTAGAGATTTAACACGGCCATGGTATAGATATCCGTTTCTATCGAAAACCACGTTAGTGATGTTCTTAGAAGTAGCTGCTTTAGCTGCTTCAATACCAACAAGTTTCGCCATTTCGATACCAGATTTGTCGTCTTTACCAATAGAAGAAACTGCAACTAGTGTCGTGCCTTCTACGTCATTGATGATTTGCGCGTACATGTGCTTACCGCTACGGAATACGCAAAGACGAGGTCTTTCCGCAGTACCATTTACGGTTTTGCGGATTCTGATTTTCTTTTTGAGGCGATTTACTTTTCTATCGCTTGTATGTTTACTAAACTTTAATTTCATATCTTACCTCAATTATTTACCAGCCGACTTACCAGCTTTACGTCTGATATGCTCACCTGCGTAGCGAACACCTTTAGCAAGATAAGGCTCTGGTGGACGGAATGAGCGAATTTTCGCTGCAACTTGTCCAACTAGCTCTCTGCTTGCGCCAGTGACCGAAATGTTAGTTTGCTTGTCAACTTTGATTTCGATTCCTTCAGGGATATCGAAGATCACTGGGTGAGAGAAACCTAGAGAAAGCTCTAGCTTCTTGCCAGTTACGTTTGCACGGTAACCAACCCCATGAAGTTCAAGGCCCTTAGTGAAACCTTTTGTTACGCCAGTTACGGCATTTTGAATAAGCGCTCTGTAAAGACCATGCAACGCACGGCTTTCTTTAGAGTCATCTTTGCGAGTCAAAACAACTTTGCCGCCTTCTACTTTCGCAGAAATAGCTGGTTGCATACCGATTTTCAAAGAAGACTTTGCACCTTTAACGACAACTTCGTTAGCAGGTGAAACGCTTACTTGTACTGTGTTATCAAAAACAACGGGTGCTTTTCCAATACGTGACATTTTTCACCTACCAAAGTGTAGCTAGCAATTCGCCACCAAGTTTTTGGTCAGCTGCTTGCTTGCCGCTCATGATACCTTTGCTAGTGCTAAGAAGGGTCATACCCATTCCAGAACGAACAGTCGGAATCTTATCAGATTTAACATAAACTCTGCGACCTGGACGAGATACACGGTCGATAGAGCTGATTACATGGTTTCCAGCTTCGTCGTATTTCAAGTAAACACGCATGATGCCTTGTTTGCTATCTTTAGCGACTTTAAAGCTTCTGATCAAACCCTCGTTTGCAAGGATTTGAGCAATACCCGCTCTTACTTTTGAAGCAGGAAGATCCACTTTTTCGTGTTTCGCTGCTCCAGCATTTCTAATCATTGTAAGGAACTGAGAAATTGTATCCATTGTGTCCTCTACCAGCTAGCTTTCGTTACGCCTGGCAATTTACCGTCAAGCGCAAGTTGTCTGAAGGCGATACGAGATAGTCCAAACTTTCTGTAGTTACCACGAGGGCGACCAGTGATTTCACAACGAGTGATCACGCGGTTTGGATTTGTATCTTTAGGAAGAGCTTGAAGCTTTTTACGAGCTTCAAATCTTGCTTCATCAGAAAGCTTCATGTCGACAGCTTTAGCTCTAAGTTCCGCTCTGTATGCAACATACTTTGCAGATTTAGCTTTACGTTTATTATTTTTTTCAATACTTGCTTTACGAGCCAATTTACACCCCTCTTACTTTCTGAAGGGCATGCCAAGTGCTTCAAGAAGCGCTCTGCCCGCAGCGTCGTTAGTAGCAGTTGTACAGATAGTGATGTTCATACCACGAACTTTATCTACTTTATCGTAGTTAATTTCCGGGAACACGATCTGCTCTTTCAAGCCCATGTTGTAGTTACCACGGCCGTCGAAACCTTTATTTGGCAAACCACGGAAGTCTCTTACGCGAGGTAATGCCAAAGTGTTCAAACGATCCATGAATGACCACATTTTTTCTCTTCTCAAAGTCACGCGAACACCCAATGGGATGCCAGCACGCAATTTGAAGTTAGAAATAGCTTTTTTAGCTTTAGTGATAACAGCTTTTTGACCAGTGATCGAAGTGATCTCGTCAACAACAGTGTTCAAAATTTTTGGATTTTGAACTGCTTCGCTCAAGCACACGCTAAGAGTGATTTTCTCTAAGCGAGGAACTTGCATCACGTTTTTTGCGCCCAATTCTTTTTGAAGAGCGGGAGCGATCTCTTTTTTGTATTTTTCATGTAAGCGATTCATCTCATAACCCCTTATAGAACTTCCGGAGCCAAAGATACGATCTTAACGAACGACTTTGCTCTCAATTCTCTGGCAACTGGGCCAAAGATACGTGTTCCAATTGGTTCCTTAGAAGCATTGATAAGAACAGCAGAATTGTCATCGAAACGGATGTAAGATCCATCAGGACGACGAAGTTTAGCTACAGTTCTAACAACTACTGCTTTAGCAACATCACCTTTTTTAACTTTAGCGTTTGGCAAAGCTTCTTTGATAGAAACAACGATAACATCACCGATAGATGCTACACGACGTTTAGAACCACCAAGAACTTTTACGCACATAACTTCTTTAGCGCCAGAGTTGTCAGCTACATTTAGTCTAGTTTGCATTTGAATCATGACAATCCCCTACGCCTTCGCCGTTTCAACAACAGCTTCTAAAGTCCAGCGCTTAGTTTTGCTAAGAGGGCGTGTTTCACGGATCTTAACGATGTCACCAACTTTTGCTTGGTTCTTTTCGTCGTGAGCCTTGAATACAGATGTCTTCTTAACATACTTGCCGTATTTAGCGTGTTTAACCATGCGGTAGATTAGGACAGAGATGGTTTTATCCATCTTGTCACTGATAACTTCACCTACGACTTCAATTTTACGTCCTCTAGTATTAGTTTCAGTACTCATTTCCTACCTCTATCTCGCCACTTTTTTAACAATCGCTGTGTTGATTTTAGCGATGCTGCGACGAAGATCACGAATTTCAAGTGGGTTCGAAAGTTGACCAATTGAATTCTTGATACGTGCTTGGAACAACTCTTCAGAAAGAGTTGCTCTTTTCTTTTTCAATTCAGTTACAGAAAGATCTTTAACTTCATTAAATTTCATATAACTACTCCCTTACCAAGAAACGAGTTTTGAAAGGAAGTTTGTGAGCTGCACGTTCGAAAGCTTCTTTAGCTTGTTCACGTGTCACACCGTTCATTTCGAAAAGTACTTTTCCAGGAAGAACACGAGCAACCCATAATTCAGGGTTACCTTTACCGCTACCCATACGTGTTTCAGCTGGCTTTTTAGTTACAGGTACATTTGGAAACACACGGCACCAAATTTTACCACCACGCTTAACAGAACGAGAGATAGCAATACGACCAGCTTCTAACTGACGAGCAGTCAGACGACCTTCCTCGATTGCTTGAAGACCGTAGTCTCCGAAATCAAGGTTAGCGCCTCTTACTGCAAAACCAGTAGCGCGGCCTACAAATTGTTTACGCCATTTTACTCTTTTAGGACTTAACACGACCTGCCTCCTCAACTTCGCGAGCAGATAAGATATCGCCTTTATAGATCCATACTTTTAGACCGATGATACCGTATGCAGTTAGAGCTTCAGCAGTACCGTAGTCGATATCTGCACGCAATGTATGAAGAGGAACGCTCTTCTCATTGTACCACTCTGAACGAGCAATCTCTGCACCATCAAGACGCCCTGAAACACGGATCTTGATACCTCTCACGCCGCCTTTGATCGCAGCTGCAATAGATTTTTTAAGAGCTCTTCTCCAAGAGATACGTTTCTCAAGTTGTTGAGCAATGCTCTCAGCAACGAGCTGAGCATCGAGGTCTGGTTTGCGCACTTCTTGGATGCTCAAGAAAACTTCGTTGGGTGTAAGTTTTTGAACTTCCGCTTTAAGTGAATCAATACCAGTACCTTTTTTACCAATAACAACACCTGGGCGCGCAGTAGAGATGATGATTTTAATCTTCTTCGCTGCACGTTCCATTTCGATTTTTGCGACACCAGCATGTTTAAGCTTAGTTTTTAAATACTTTCTTAAACGGATGTCTTCGTGAAGATTGTCAAAATAGTTTTGACCTTTCGCATACCAGCGAGAATCCCACGTTCTGATCACACCTACTCTAAGACCAATTGGATTAACCTTTTGTCCCACGACTATTTCTCCTCGAGTACTACGTTAATGTGGCTGGTCTTTTTACGAACGCCGAACGCGCGACCTTGAGCACGTGGACGGAATCTTTTAAGAACAGGACCTTGATCAACCCAGATAGATTTAACATAAAGATTATCTACATCCATAACCTTTTTGTACTCTGCGTTAGCAACAGCTGATTCGATTAACTTTTTTACCATTCCTGCAGTTTTTTTGTTCAGGAAAGTAAGAGTTTTAACTGCCTCGTTCACGTCTTTACCGCGAACTAGGTCAACTACCAATCTAGCTTTCTGTGCGCCTACTCTTGCATATTTCAAGCTTGCTTTAACTTCCATAATCAACCTCTATTACTTCTTAGCAGCAGCAGGAGCAGCTGCTTTCTTCTCGGCGTGACCGTGGAAAGTTCTTGTTGGAGCAAACTCACCGAGTTTGTGACCAATCATGTTCTCAGTAATGTAAACTGGAACGAACTTTCTTCCGTTGTGAACCGCGAACGTTAGTCCGATAGCCTCTGGAAGAATTGTTGAGCGGCGAGACCAAGTTTTAATAACTTTTTTATCATTTTTTTCGATCGCATTATCGATTTTCTTTTGAACATGTAAATCGACGAATGGACCCTTTTTAATCGAGCGTGCCACCTTATACTCCTACTTACGTCTCTTGATGATTGAAGAGTTGGTTCTCTTATTGTTTCTAGTTTTGTAACCTTTACATGGTTGACCCCATGGAGTTACAGGATGATGACCCTTACCAACGCCTTCACCACCACCCAATGGATGGTCAACTGGATTCATGTGCATACCGCGAACTGAAGGGCGAATACCTCTCCAGCGAGAACGACCTGCTTTACCAAGTTTGATGTTTTCGTTGTCAGTGTTACCAACTTGACCAATTGAAGCCTTGCACACAGACAAGATTTGTTTCAATTCGCCAGATGGCATACGTACTTGGCAGTACTGTTCATCTTTACCAGCCAAAGTAGCGGAAGCACCAGCTCCACGGCATACTTGACCACCTTTACCAGGACGCATTTCGATATTGTGAATTACTGTCCCAACCGGGATCGCTGCTAGAGATAAGCAGTTACCTGGTTTGATATCGGCTTTATCAGAAGAAACAACTGTATCACCAACGTTTAAACCAACAGGAGCAAGGATATAAGCCTTAGCGCCATCAACGTAAGAGATTAGAGCGATACGGCAAGTTCTGTTTGGATCGTATTCGATCGCAATAACTTTTGCTGTAACGTCAACTTTAGTTCTTTTGAAATCAACCAAACGGTATTTTCTCTTATGACCGCCACCTTGGTGACGGATAGTGATTTGACCGTGATTGTTACGAGCTGCTTGTTTTTTAAGAGGAGCAAGTAAAGACTTCTCTGGAGATGTCTTTGTGATTTCTTTGAAATCGAAACCAGTCATTCCTCTACGACCATGAGAGCGTGGGGCAAATGTTTTAATACCCATCTTTATACTCCCTCAAAAAGAGCGATCTTCTCACCTTCAACAAGCTTAACGTAAGCTTTTTTCCAGTAAGGGATCTTTGTTAATCCGAATTTAGTGTACTTAGAGTGACCGCGGCAAACGCTAGTTCTAACGTTGTCTACTTTCACTTTAAAGTTCTTCTCTACCGCAGCTTTGATATCTGTTTTTGTAGACTTAAGATCTACTTCGAACACATATACGCCAGCAGCGTTATGATAAGTATTTTTCTCTGTAATAAGAGGAGCTTTAATTACTTGTTTCATTACGCTTTCTCCAATGAGCAACGATCTACGATTTTTGCTACTGAATCTTTAGTGATTACAGCTGCGTCGTATTTCAATAGATCGAACACATTCAAACCTTCTACTGGGAAGTATTTGAATGATGCTAAGTTTTTAGAAGCTTGGTTGAATTTGTCATTAACAGTTGAATCAACCAAAACAGCCTTAGTTAGACCGAAAGCTTTCAAGCGTTTGTTAAGCTCAGCAGTTTTACCTTCAGATTGCATGCTGTCTACGATGAACAACTTGCCTTCAGCTTGAAGGTGAGAAAGAGCCATGCTCAAACCTAAACGACGAACTTTTTTAGGTAGAACGAAAGCGTAGCTGCGAGGTTGTGGACCAAACATAGTACCACCGCCAGGCATAAGAGGAGAACGAGAAGAACCTTGACGAGCTCCACCAGTTCCTTTTTGTTTGAATGGCTTTTTACCGCCACCAGACACAAGACCTTTTGTTTTAGTCATGTGTGTACCTTGACGACGAGCCGCCAATTGCCATTGAACTACAGTGTGAAGAACTTCCTTTTTAACGGCAGTTTCAAACACGTCAGCAGCCAACTCAACTGATCCAACTTTTTCTTTTTTCCAGTTTAATACGTTTACAGTTGCCATACTATTCTCTCACCAACTTAACCAAAGTGTTTCTTGCACCTGGAACTGGTCCCTTAACCATAAGAACGTTTTCGTCAGCAAGGACTTGAACGATCTCAACGTTACGAACTGTTACATTCTCAGCGCCTAAGTGACCTGGGAATTTCTTACCTGGCATTACGCGACCTGGCCAAGTTCTGTTACCAGAAGAACCAGGGCGACGGTGGAATTTAGATCCGTGAGAAGCAGGGCCTCCCGCGAAATTCCAACGCTTCATTGAACCCGCAAAACCTTTACCTTTTGATTTAGAAGTGATTTTTACAACATCACCTTTAGCCAAAGAGTCGATAGATACTTGCGCGCCAACTGCAACGCCTTCTGGGATAGCTTGACGAAGTTCTTTTACGAACTGAGCGCCATTTTCAAAGCCAGCTTTTTCAAGGTGACCTTTTTCAGCTTTATTTGAGTTTTTAGCTTTTTTAGGATGACAAGCAACTTGAACTGCTTCGTATCCGTCAGCTTCGTTTGTCTTGATTTGTGATACAAACCAAGGCTCATAACGAAGAACTGTTACAGGAATGGCTTCGCCCTGCTCATTATAGATTGTAGCCATGCCTTCTTTGAACGCGAACAGGCCGTTCAGCTTAAGGCCCTGCTCTGTAGTATTTGTAGTTTGTGTAGTTTCGCTCACTTGTTACTCCTAGATAGCTGAAAGCTTGATTTCAACATCAACACCAGCAGAGAGGTCGAGTTTCATGAGCTGATCGACAGTCTGTTGAGTGGGTTCTAAAATATCGAGCATACGCTTATGTGTTCTCACTTCGAATTGTTCACGAGATTTTTTATCTACGTGTGGAGAACGCAATACCGTGTAGCGATTGATGCGAGTAGGCAAGGGAATTGGACCCGCAACTTTTGCGCCTGTACGACGAGCAGTCTCAACGATTTCTTTCGTCGACTGATCAAGCAATTTATGATCGAATGCCTTCAATCTGATTCTAATCTTCTGACTTTGCATATGGACACTCTTCTTCTTTTTTGTAAAGTATCGTAATTACTAGCAAATTTGTTAAAAACTGCAACTTCATCCCATCGAAAACTTACTCCGAAATAGCCCTTGCGGCTGCGATGTCGCTTCTACGCGGAGAGTTTTTTGTAAATTTAGTTGCTACGAGTGCGCGAGTATGCGCACGGGTAAACTCTTTGTCAAAGGGAAATTATTATTTTTTTAATATCTTCCCATTTTATGGAGAATTTCGGTTTTTACCTTCGCAGGCACCACCGCATATTCTAAAAATTCCATGCTAAAACTTGCACGGCCTTGGCTAAGGCTGCGGACGTTTGTGGCATAACCAAACAGGCTCGCTAGAGGGGCTTCGGCAGAAATAACCTGGCCGCCGCCGACCTTCGCGTTCATAGTAAGGATTTTTCCACGGCGAGCATTTAAGTCCCCGACGACGTTTCCTACGAATTCGTCAGGGCAGCTCACTTCGACCTTAAACATCGGCTCCATCAGATTTACGGAAGCATTTTTTACAGCCTCACGGAAAGCTAACGAAGTAGCCGCTTTAAATGCCATTTCACTAGAGGCATCCGGGCGGGTTTCTACCGAGTTTAGAGTACCGCGGATTCCGATCATGGAGTAACTAGCTAGAGGACCCACTTCAGACGCTTCTTTAAAGCCATTTTCGATGGCCTTTAGGAAGCTTGCAGGGAACTCCTTCGTCACTGACACTTTGGATTGGAATTGGATTCCGTCATGTTGAGAGATTGGGTCAATCGTCAAATTAACTTTGGCGTATTGAGCTTCTCCACCAACTTCACGCTCATAAACATATTCAACAGTCGCTGGAGCAGAAATCGCTTCACGGTAAGAAACCTGAGGGTTACCCACGTTAGCTTGCACTTTGTGTTCGCGTAAAAGGCGATCCACAAGGATTTCCAAATGCAGCTCCCCCATACCCGACAATAAGATTTGCCCAGTCTCAGGGTCATTTCTTAGACGGCATGAAGGATCTTCTTTACCCAGCTTATCTAACCCTTGAAGCATCTTTTCTTGGTCAGCTGAAGACTTCGCTTCGATAGCCACCGAGATAACCGGCTCAGGGAAAGTAATAGATTCTAGAACTACAGGATGAGAAGTTTCACAAAGAGTATCGCCCGTCGCTGTGAACTTAAGCCCAACCACCGCTCCGATATCACCTGCTTTAAGGGAAGTGATTTCTTCACGAGAGTTCGCATGCATTTTCACTAGCTTTTGGATGCGTTCTTTTTTCTCTGTGCGAGGATTTAATAATTGATCACCAACCTTTACTTCACCCGAATAAACACGGATGTAAGTCAAAGTACCTGCGAATGGATCATTGGCAATTTTGAACGCCAAAGATGCGACGTGGCCTTCGAAATCTGTTTTACAAACGATCTCTTTTTCTGGTTTTGCAGGATCATGTCCCACGATAGCAGGAACTTCGATTGGAGAAGGAAGGTAGTCAATCACACCATCAAGTAGCGGTTGAACACCTTTGTTTTTGAAAGCAGCTCCGCAGAAAACTGGGAATGCTTTTAGTTCAAGAGTTCCTTTACGAAGAGCACGCTTTAATTCGGCAACAGTTACTTCTTCGCCGTTAAGGTACTTCTCCATAAGTTCGTCTTCAAACTCAACGATCTTCTCAATGACTTCGATGCGGAAGCGATTTACTTCTTCCTTCATGTCATTGGGAACATCGGCAACTTCGAAATGGTCACCCATTCCTGATTGATCCCAATAGTAAGCGCGGTTTTCGATTAAATCGACAACGCCGCGGAAGGTATCTTCCATACCAATTGGAACTTGAACAGGGATTGGGTTTGCATTGAGTTTGTCTTTGATTGTCCCGTAAGACATCACAAAGTCAGCACCCACGCGGTCCATTTTGTTAACGAAACAGATTCTTGGAACTTTATATTTATCAGCTTGTTTCCAAACGGTTTCAGACTGAGGCTCTACACCGTTTACACCGTCAAATACAGCGATTGCGCCGTCAAGAACGCGCAATGAACGTTCAACTTCGATTGTGAAGTCAACGTGTCCTGGAGTATCGATGATGTTAATTCTGTGATCTTTCCAGAACGCCATGGTCGCGGCAGAAGTGATTGTGATACCACGTTCTTGCTCTTGAACCATCCAATCCATGGTGGCATCGCCATCATGGACTTCTCCGATTTTATGACTTTTACCTGTGTAGTAAAGAATGCGTTCGGTGGTGGTCGTCTTACCGGCATCGATGTGAGCCATGATGCCGATATTACGAGTGAACTTAAGATCAGCTATTGTTTTAGGATCTTTAGCTGACATGTAACTAGATTACCAATTGTAGTGAGAGAAAGCCTTGTTCGATTCAGCCATTCTGTGAACATCGTCTTTCTTCTTAATAGAGTTACCTCTATTGTTGTAAGCATCGATGAATTCACCAGCCAAACGCTTAGCCATATCTTTTTCACCGCGCTCGCGAGAGTACTCAACCAACCAACGCATAGCTAGAGCTAGACGACGAGAAGGACGAACATCTACAGGAACTTGGTAAGTAGCTCCACCTACGCGGCGAGAGCGAACTTCGATAGAAGGCTTAACATTCTCAAGAGCTTTTTTGAAAACAGCCATTGGTTCTTCACCTTGGATTTTGCCTTCAAGCTCTTTCAATGCTCCGTAGAAAAGCTTCTGTGCAGTAGCTTTTTTACCTTGGATCATCATTTTATTAACGAATTTAGCAATTACTAGATCCTTGAAAACTGGATCTGGAATAATTTCTCTTTTAAAGGTCTTTTTACGACGTGACATCTCTCAATCCTTATTTCTTAGGTCTCTTAGTACCGTACTTAGAACGAGCGCGTAGACGGCCATTCACACCTTGAAGATCCAATACACCACGAACGATATGGTAACGAACACCCGGCAAGTCCTTAACACGACCGCCACGGATCAAGACAACGCTATGCTCTTGAAGATTGTGACCGATACCTGGGATGTAAGAGATAACTTCAAAACCGTTAGAAAGACGTACTTTTGCTACTTTACGAAGAGCTGAGTTCGGTTTCTTTGGAGTTGTCGTATAAACACGAGTACAAACACCACGGCGCTGAGGGCAAGATGCCAAAGCTGGTGACTTTGTTTGGTTCTTTTGAACTTTACGCTCACTTTTGATGAGCTGGTTAATTGTAGGCACTTTAAAACCCCTTAAACAATATTTTCGAATCCAAGGACGATGGAAATTACTTACCAAAACCGCCCTGGTCAAGACTTTGTTGTTAATTTTTCATTTCATAAAGGGGTGTGAGCTCCCCTTTATGTTCTTTTTACAGTTTTCCGCCCCGGGTTAGCGGGGCAGAGTTCGTTTTAGCCCTGGTGAGGTTGAGCTGAAGCACCCATTCCTGGCAATGCCACGAATGAAGTATCATCGTCTTCAGCTACAGACACTTTCCAGCGTTTGTACGAAGTCAAACCTGTTCCGGCAGGAATCAAGCGACCCATGATGATGTTCTCTTTCAGGCCACGTAAATGGTCTGTGCGAGAATTGATCGCTGCTTCCGTAAGAACTTTAGTAGTCTCTTGGAATGACGCTGCAGAAATCCAGCTGTCAGTGCTCAAAGAAACTTTCGTAATACCTAGAAGAAGTGGGTTGCATGTAGCAGGTTGTCCACCTTCACGGTTGATACGTTCGTTTTCTTGATCGAAAGCATATCTTTCAACTTGTTCACCCGCCAAGAAACGGCTGTCGCCAGCGTCCTTGATTTCTACTTTACGTAGCATTTGGCGAACGATCACTTCGATGTGCTTATCGTTGATACCAACACCTTGAAGTCTATAAACTTCTTGGATTTCGTTTACAAGGTATGCAGAAAGGGCTTTAGCACCTAGAACCGCCAGAATGTCATGAGGATTTGTTGGACCATCCATCAACGCCTCACCGGCTCTTACGTACTCACCTTCTCTTACAGCAACGTGCTTACCTTTAGGGATGAGGTATTCTTTTTGCTCACCCACTTCAGGAGTAACGATCACACGTTGTTTACCTTTTACGTCTTTACCGAATGTCACATAACCATCGATCTCAGAGATGATAGCTGCTTCTTTCGGTTTACGAGCTTCAAATAATTCGGCAACGCGCGGAAGACCGCCCGTGATGTCTCTTGTTTTAGAGGCTTCACGATGCATTTTCGCGATAACGTCACCGGCATGAACTTCCTGCTGGTCAGCAACTAGAAGTTGCGCACCCACTGGGATCAAATATCTCGCAGGGATGTCACGGCCAGGAAGATTCAATGTTTTACCATTGGCATCGACTAGGAACACAGTTGGCTTAATGTCAGAAGACTTAGACTCCATGATAACTTTGGTCGCGAAACCAGTTACCGCGTCGACTTGTTCCTGCATTGTCGAACCTTCTTCGATATCGTGGTATTGGATCTTCGCAGAAACCTCTGCAATGATCGGATTCGAATATGGATCCCACTCAGCTACTGTTTGTCCTTTAGCTACTTTGTCACCTTCTTTGAAGTTCAAAACAGCACCGTAAACTAGTTTGAAATTTTCTCTTTCACGACCAGTTTCGTCGATAACAAGGGCATTACCGTTACGATTCATCACAGTTAACTTACCGTTACGGTTTGTCACTGCATGAACGTTTTGTAGTTTAATTGTACCATCATAACGAGTTGTATGAACTGATTGCTCAACCGCACGAGAAGCCGCACCACCCAAGTGGAACGTTCTCATCGTCAACTGAGTACCCGGCTCACCGATGGATTGAGCTGCGATAATACCTACGGTTTCACCAAGGTTCACAGTCGCGCCACGAGAAAGATCACGGCCATAACATTTTACGCAAACGCCACGGTCAGATTCACACACAAGCGCAGAACGGATTTCAACTTTGTCGATACCCAATTCTTCAACGCGCTTAACGTCGTTTTCAGTGATTTCGTGACCCGCTTTTAGGATCACAGTGTTTGTCATTGGATCAACAACTTCTTTAAGAGTTGTACGGCCCAGGATACGGTCACCGATGTTTTGGATGATTTCACCAGCTTCGTAAACTGGAGTGATTTCCAAACCGTCGTCAGTTCCGCAATCTACTTCTGAAACAACCACGTCTTGAGCAACGTCAACCAAACGACGAGTCAAGTAACCAGAGTTCGCTGTTTTCAATGCGGTATCGGCCAAACCTTTACGCGCACCATGCGTAGAAATGAAGTACTGGATGACTGTCAAACCTTCACGGAAGTTCGCAGTGATCGGTGTTTCGATGATTTCACCAGAAGGTTTCGCCATCAAACCACGCATACCACCAAGCTGACGGATCTGAGCTGCGGAACCACGGGCTCCGGAGTCAGCCATGATGAAGATCGGATTGAATGAAGGTCCAACCGTCTCTTTGCCATCAACTACGAATTTTTGTTTTTCGATCGCGTTCATACCTTCTTTTGCGATCTTGTCACCCGTCTGAGCCCAGATATCCACCACTTTATTGTATCGCTCACCATCTGTGATCAAACCTTCATCGTACTGAGATTGGATCTCTGTAACTTGTTTCTCTGCGTCTGCGATCATTGTCGCTTTCGCTGCAGGGATTACCATGTCGTCGATACCGATCGACATACCCGCTGCTGTAGAATATTTGAAACCAAATTCCATGATCTTGTCAGCCAAGATACAAGTCGCTTTAGCGCCCGCAAGACGGAAAGTCTTATCGATCAACGCTGCGATTTGTTTCTTATTCATGTTCACGTTCACTTCATTGAAAGGAACTTCTTTAGGTACGATGTCTGAAAGAATCGCACGACCTACTGAAGTCTCTTGAAGCTTACCGTTGATACGTACTTTACAAGCTGCTTGAAGGTCTACTAGGCCTGTTTCATAAGCGTAGTTCGCTTCTGCAACAGTAGAGAATGCCTTGCCAGATCCTTTTGCGCCAGGACGGATACGAGTCAACCAGTACAGACCCAACACGATATCTTGTGATGGATTGATGATTGGCTTACCGTTCGCTGGAGAAAGGATGTTGTTCGTAGACATCATCAATACGCGAGCTTCAACTTGTGATTCCACAGAAAGTGGAACGTGAACCGCCATTTGGTCACCGTCGAAGTCGGCATTGAACGCCGTACACACTAGAGGATGCAATTGGATTGCTTTACCTTCGTGAAGTACCGGTTCGAAAGCTTGGATACCAAGTCTGTGAAGAGTTGGCGCACGGTTTAGAAGAACTGGATGTTCTTTTACTACGTCAGCCAAGATATCCCAAACTTCTACTGTCTCTTGATCGACTAAGCGCTTAGCTTGCTTAATCGTCGTCGCCAAACCTTTTTCTTCAAGTTTGTTGTAAACGAATGGTTTGAAAAGTTCCAAAGCCATCTTCTTAGGAAGACCGCACTGGTGAAGTTTCAATGTAGGACCAACTACGATAACCGAACGGCCAGAGTAGTCTACACGTTTACCAAGAAGGTTTTGACGGAAACGACCTTGCTTACCTTTAAGCATGTCAGAAAGAGAACGTAGAGGACGTTTGTTAGGACCAGTGAAGGTCTTACCACGACGACCGTTGTCCAACAATGCATCAACCGCTTCTTGCAACATACGTTTTTCGTTGCGGATGATGATGTCTGGAGCATTAAGCTCCTGAAGACGTTTCAAACGGTTGTTACGGTTGATAACACGACGGTATAGATCATTTAGATCTGAAGTCGCGAAACGACCGCCATCAAGTGGAACCAACGGACGAAGATCAGGAGGCAATACAGGTAGTGCTTCCAACATCATCCATTCAGGTTTGTTGATAGAGCCTTTGAAAGCTTCAACAACGCGAAGGCGTTTAGTTAATTTTTTGATCCCTGCTTCTGATTTTGTGTCTTTAACTTCTAGACGAAGTTTACGAGACAAATATTCAGGGTCAATTTTGCGAAGTAGATCGCGAACCGCTTCACCGCCCATACCGGCTTTGAAACTTGGGCCGAACTCATTAAGAGCGGCTTGGTAAGCTTCTTCAGTCAAAATTTGACCTTCTTCCAATGTAGTTTCCATTGGATCGATTACAACGTGCGCTTCACAGTAAAGGACCTTTTCAACGTCTTTCAAAGAAAGATTCAAAAGGTTACCGATACGAGAAGGCAATGAGCGCAAGAACCAAATGTGCGCTACTGGCGTTGCCAATTCGATATGACCAAGGCGCTCACGGCGAACCTTAGTTTGTGTCACTTCAACGCCGCACTTTTCACACACGACGCCACGGTACTTCATACGTTTATACTTACCGCACAAGCACTCGTAATCCTTAATAGGACCGAAGATTTTCGCACAGAACAAGCCATCACGCTCAGGCTTGAATGTACGATAGTTGATAGTTTCAGGCTTCTTAACCTCACCAAATGACCAATCACGAATCATTTCAGGTGACGCCAACGATACTCGTACGGCGTCAAACGAAAGTGGATCTTTTGGTTTATCGAAAAAATTCAACAAGTCTCTCAAAGAACACCCCTGTTGTTAAAAATTAATTAGTGTTGTCCAGATTCGTCAGTTGAAGCTGACGGAGTCGGAACAATTGCTTCTTCAACCTCGAAACCTTCGTCGCCAAGATCTTCATCTTGGTCACGTAGGATGTCAGATTCCATCAACTCTACGTTAAGTGCTAGAGACTGAAGCTCTTTCACTAGAACGTTGAATGATTCTGGAAGACCTGGTTCAAGGATGTTCTCACCTTTCACGATGCTCTCATACATACGTGTTCTACCTGCTACGTCATCTGACTTAACAGTTAAGAACTCTTGTAGTGAGTAAGCAGCACCGTAAGCCTCGATCGCCCAAACTTCCATCTCCCCTAGACGCTGACCACCGAATTGAGCTTTACCGCCCAAAGGTTGTTGCGAAACGAGAGAGTAAGGTCCGATAGAACGAGCGTGGATCTTTTCTTCCACTAGATGGTGAAGCTTCAGCATGTACATGATACCGACAGTAACTGGGTTCGTGAACGGTTCACCTGTACGGCCGTCGAATAGGATCGACTTACCAGATGTAGGAACTTGAGCTTTTTCAAGCAAGCCCTTCACGTCAGATTCACGAGCACCGTCGAATACCGGAGTACCCACGTGGATACCGTTCTTCATACGAGTTACCATTTGTTTCAATGAACCATCGTCTGCTTTATCAAGTTTCGCAGAGATGTCAGCGTCATTGAAAATGTCTTTCATGTCTTTACGAGCATTTTCAGCATTCCACTTATCAAGGTACGCACCTAATTGCTTACCAAGATTGTGCGCAGCCCAACCCAAATGCACCTCGAGGATCTGCCCGATGTTCATACGAGAAGGAACGCCCAGTGGATTCAGAACCATGTCTACTGGAGAACCGTCCGCTAGGTACGGCATATCTTCAGCAGGCAATACTTTAGAAACGACACCTTTATTTCCGTGGCGGCCGGCGAACTTGTCACCGACTTGCATTTTACGTTTGATAGCAACGTAAACTTTAACCATTTTGATAACGCCTGGAGGAAGCTCGTCACCTTTACGAAGGCGATCGATCTTCTCGTTGAATACCAATTTAACTGCGTCAAGTTGGTTACGAGCGTTGTCGATGATTTTGTTCACTTGGAACTCAAGGTCTTGTTCAAGAGGGATATAGTTCAACAATTCAAATGGAATTGTTTCTAGATCCGCCTCAGTGATGATTTGACCTTTGTTCAATAGTTTTTGGCTACCATCTTCGTTCAATAGAACGCCAGTAGTTGTTTTACCAACCAAGATGTCGCGAAGTTTTGTGATCGCGTTGTTGCGGATAACGTTTTGCTCAACTGCCAAGTCTTTTTCAAGCTTGCGTTTTTTCTCTTCGATGATTGAAGACAAACGCTCATCGCGGTCTGCGCCTTCACGAGAGTAAACTTGAGCATCGATAACTGTTCCGTAAACGCCAGACGGCGCACGAAGTGAAGTATCACGAACGTCACCAGCTTTTTCACCGAAGATCGCTCTTAAAAGCTTTTCTTCAGGAGAAAGTTGAGTTTCACCTTTTGGAGTTACTTTACCAACTAGGATGAAGCCAGGGCGAACTTCCGCACCGATGCGGATGATACCAGAGCTATCAAGGTCTTTAAGAGCCTCTTCACCTACGTTAGCGATATCGCGAGTGATCTCTTCTTTACCTAATTTCGTGTCACGCGCTACACACTCGAACTCTTCGATGTGGATAGAAGTGTAAACGTCGTCTTTCAACAAACGCTCAGAAATAAGGATCGAGTCCTCGAAGTTGTAACCTTGCCAAGGAGTGAACGCTACCAGGATGTTTTGTCCAAGAGCTAACTCACCAAGTTCTGTAGAAGGTCCGTCAGCAATGATATCCGACTTAGAAACCTTATCACCTACAGTGACGATTGGTTTTTGATTGAAGCAAGTGTTTTGATTTGTACGTTGGTACTTAGTCAAATTGTAGATGTCTACGTTTGCACCAAGTTCGCCACCTTTTGCGAAACGACGGATAACGATACGAGAAGCATCAACTTCTTCAACGATACCATCGTTTTGCGCAACGATTGACGTACCAGAGTCGCGCGCAACCAAACGCTCAACGCCTGTTCCAACTAGTGGAGCGCGTGAACGAAGAAGCGGTACTGCTTGACGTTGCATGTTCGATCCCATCAAGGCACGGTTGGCGTCATCGTGCTCTAGGAATGGAATCAATGAAGCTGCGATAGAAACTAGCTGAGATGGAGAAACGTCCATCAATGCTACTTTTTCTTTATCTACGATTTCGTACTCACCATCACGACGAGTGATTGTAGTCGCAGTTTGGATTTCTTTGTTACCAGCTTCGTCACGTGCCGCAGGAGCGATGTAGTGACCAGCCTCTTCCAAAGCAGACAAGTAGTTGATGTCTTTGGAAATAGAACCAGCTTCAACTTTACGGTATGGAGTCTCAATGAAACCATAGTTGTTAATGCGAGCGTAAGTAGCTAATGAGGCGATCAAACCGATGTTTGGTCCCTCTGGAGTTTCAATTGGGCAGATACGACCGTAGTGCGTAGGATGTACGTCACGTACTTCGAAACCTGCACGGTCACGAGTCAAACCACCAGGTCCAAGAGCAGACAAACGACGTTTGTGCGTGATCTCAGAAAGTGGATTTGTTTGATCCATGAACTGTGACAATTGAGAAGATCCGAAGAATTCTTTAACAACCGCGTTCACTGGTTTCGCGTTTACTAGATCGTGAGGCATCATTGTTTCTACGTCTTGTAGAGACATACGTTCACGGATCGCGCGTTCCATACGAACTAGACCGATACGGTATTGGTTCTCAAGCAACTCACCAACGGAACGAACACGACGGTTACCCAAGTGATCGATGTCATCGATGATTCCACGACCGTTTTTAAGGTCGATCAAAGTTTTAATAGTGCTTAAGATATCTTTGTGAGTAAGTGTTCTGTGCGATGGAGGACACTCATCCATAGAAATACCGAATCTGTGGTTGATCTTAATACGACCAACTTCAGAAAGATCATAAGTCTCTGGATCAAAGAACAAACGACCGAAGAATGTCGTAGCAGCTTCCAAAGTTGGAGGCTCACCAGGACGAAGACGTTTGTAGATTTCGATGAGTGATTCTTCTTTGTTAGTTACTTTATCAACCAACAATGTGTTGCGAAGGTAAGGACCTACAGTCAAACCGTCGAAGAAGATCATGAAGAAACGATCGATACCAGATTCAACAGCGCGTTTGATGATTGCAGAGTTCAACTCAGCATTCGCATCCGCGATGATTTCACCAGTAGATTCATCGATAAGAGGTTTCGCCAAAACTTTACCTTCAAGGTCTTTTGGCTCAACTTCAAGTTCAGTGATATCAAGGTCTTTGATTTTCTTAACGATCGCGCGAGTGATACGACGGCCAGCTTTAACTAGCGCCTCACCAGACTTTGGATCAACGATGTCAGCCAATGCTCTTTGACCAGACATTCTTTCGATATCAAGCTTACGGTAAAGCTTTCCATCGCGAGCATAAACTTCATCAAGATCGTAGAAGTACTCAAGAAGTTGTTCCGCATTGTAACCAAGAGCTTTCAAAAGAATAGTTACAGGGAACTTACGGCGACGATCGATACGTACGTGGATTAGATCTTTTTGGTCAAACTCAGCATCCAACCAAGAACCACGGTAAGGAATCACACGTGCAGAGTAAATTAATTTACCAGAAGCATTGTTTTTACCACCGTCGTGATCGAAGAACACGCCCGGAGAACGATGCAACTGAGATACGACAACGCGCTCAGTACCGTTGATGATGAAAGAACCGTTTGCAGTCATCAATGGGATTTCGCCCAAATAAACTTCTTGTTCTTTTACGTCACGGATAGAACGTGCTTCAGTTTCTTCATCAACATCAAACACGATCAAACGAAGAGTAACTTTGATTGGCGCAGCGAAAGTCATACCACGCTGACGGCACTCATCTACGTCGTATTTTGCTGGCTCAAGAGTGTATGATACGAACTCTAAGCTTGCTGTGTTGTTGAAATCTGTGATTGGGAAAACAGATTTGAAAACGCCATTGAGACCAGCTTCGCCACGGCGATCTGGATCCATATCTTTTTGAATGAAAGCTTCGTAAGAAGATTTCTGCAATTCAATCAAGTTTGGAATATCAATGACTTGCTTATTTTTAGCGAAAGACTTTCTAACTCGAATGTTAGAAGCCGTAACTGGAGTTTTTTCCAATGTACATATCTCCGTAATAAGAAAATCGGAACTTCACTTCGGGGGGAAATTTCCAAGGCCCACATTAAATAAAAGGGTAAGCAGTTTAACCTACCCTATGTTTTGGGAAAAGCAAGTGATTATAAGGGTTTTTGTATGGGTTTCTACTGTGAGTTCCACTTGGAGTTTTTTCGCGAAATGCCTTCGAATTAAGCAGGAATTTTGAACGAATGACCCACGATGGAGGATGATGCGAAGAAATAGCGGAAAGGATTGTTCGAAAAAATTTTGGGAAAATAAAAATATGAAACCGAATAGTTCAAAAATTCAGTTTAAATTTTGCGAAGACTTTGGGGACCAAGGCAAAAATTTTTGTTCGCAATACCGGAACAAAAAATAAAAATCCAAAAATATTCTTCGAATCCAGGAAAATCGTGACTAAAAAACAACAAAACTACGCCTTTAACATCTGACACGGAGAATAAAGGTTCCATTCATACTCAGAAAAAATACCAACTCCCCGACCGAGTCAGCAAAGCTGACGAGCAGCCTGCGGCCTTTGACGCGGTGAAACCGCAAAAAGAAGCAGGCACCCCCAAACGAGGCAGCGAAGCTGACGAGCGCCCGGCGGCCCTTTGACGCGGTGAAACCGCAAAAAGAAGCAGGCACCTTTAAGCGCCGGAGGCGCCAGTCCTTAGAAAAAGGTTTAGTAGTTGGAGTCTCTAAGATTCCCAAAGCGAGTAGATTCCCAGGCTTTTTGCATTTCTGAGCAAGTTTATAAACAGGAGCCTTGAAGGCAGAAGTGGGGGTGGGCTCCTTGCCTATGTTGCAAGTTCCGCAGCTATTGCTAATCAAGAAGAAAGCAAAAGAAAAACATCGAACCAAAAACCATCTTAACCAACAAAAACAAAAGAGAGCGAGGACTGTCCGAAGCAACACAGGCAAGGAGCCCACCCCCACTTCTGCCTTCAAGGCGGCCCGGTTTAGAAACAGGGCCCAGAAAAGCAAAAAGCCCCTGGAATAAACCAGAGGCTTTCGGCAAGAACTCGTAAGAGTTAGGGGAAAACTACTTAACAGTAACTTTCGCGCCTGCTGCTTCAAGAGCTTTTTTGATTTTTTCAGCGTCTTCTTTAGTAGCGCCTTCTTTAACAGCTTTGTTACCAGCTTCAACAAGGGCTTTTGCTTCAGCAAGACCAAGACCAGTCAAGCCACGTACTTCTTTAATAACGTTGATTTTGTTCGCACCAGCGTCAACAAGGATAACGTCGAAAGCAGTTTTTTCTTCAACAGCAGCAGCAGGGCCAGCGCCAGCAGCAGCTACAGGAGCAGCAGCAGAAACGCCCCATTTTTCTTCAAGCATTTTTACAAGTTCAGCGATCTCAAGAACAGTTTTTTGAGACAACGCATCAACTAATTGATCGTTTGTTAGAGACATTTTGAAATCCTCCAAAGGATAAAAAAAATTTATTTAATAATTCATTTGTGTCTACGTTAAGTAGACGGCACCAAAAACGTAACTACTACGCTTGTGGAGCTTCTTCAGTACTAGCAGCACCGCCACCAAGTTTCTCGGCGTAAGCGTTCAAGCATCTTGCAAGTGCAGATCCTGAAGCCAATAGCGTACCAAGGAACATAGCGCGTAACTGATCTTTGCCCGGAAGTGTAGCTAGGAACTTGATTTTAGCATCGTCCAAAGCTTCGCCATCCATAACACCAGACTTAATTTGCAGAACTTCAACGTCCTTAGCAAAATCAGCCAATGTTTTAGCAGTCGCGTTCACTTCACCGTATGAGAATACGATGGCGTTAGTACCTTTCATTGAATTAGCAAATGCCTTTTCAATAGCTGGGTGATCTTTGAACGCTCTTTTTGCAAGAGTGTTGCGGACAACCTTCATCTCTGATTCAGCAGTATTAAGTTTTTTACGCAAGTTAGTAACTTGCTCAACTTTGATACCTTTGAAGTCAACGATGAAAGCTCCTTTAGCTTTTCCGAATTTCTCCGTGATTAGCTTAATCTCTTGCTCTTTATCTGCGCGAGTGATCATAAGTGAGCCTCCTTTCGTTAGAATAAGTGCGAATCAGGTTGGTTTGGAGTCATCTCCGAAGAGAAAAAACTTTTTGCCTTATCTCGGTAGGCCCTGCTCATATGCAGGATTAGATCCACAAAAGAAAACCTACTGTCTCTGATCGCAAGAAAAATAATTTAAAAACAAAAGCTCTGATCAATTAAGACCAGAGCTATAAAAAATCTAGTTCAAACCAGCTGCAGAAGCTGCTGCGTTTGGCTCGATCTTAATACCAGGACCCATAGTTGAAGCTACGGCGATAGTTTTAAGATAGATACCTTTAGAAGAAGCTGGTTTCGCTTTAACGATCGCGCCCAAAAGGGTCATGAAGTTATCACGAAGTTTAGCGTCTCCCATAGATTTCTTACCGATACCAGCGTGAACGATACCTGCTTTATCAACGCGGAAATCCAACTTACCTTTTTTCTCGGCAGTTACAGCTTCACCAACGTTCATAGTTACAGTACCGATTTTTGGATTCGGCATTAAACCACGAGGCCCCAAGATCTTAGCAACTTTAGAAACAGTCGCCATCATATCTGGAGTTGCGATACATTTATCGAAATCTAACCAGCCACCTTGGATTTTAGCTACTAGGTCGTCAGCGCCAACAAAGTCAGCACCAGCAGCTTTCGCTTCAGCCTCTTTCGGACCTTTTGCGAAAACAACAACTTTCACTTCTTTACCAAGACCGTGCGGAAGAGCGATAGCTCCACGTACTTGTTGATCAGATTGTTTTGGATCGATACCCAAGCGCAATGCTACGTCGATAGATTCATCAAATTTAGCTGGAGCAGCGTCCACCACAAGTTTGAATGCTTCTTCAACAGAGTATTTTTTTGTAGAATCAACCTTCTTAGAGGCTGCTTCAAATTTTTTACCTGCCATACATCACCCCTATGCGATATCGATGCCCATGCTCTTAGCTGTACCAGCAACTTGTGACATTGCGGATTCAACTTTCAAGCAGTTCAAATCAGGCAATTTCGTTGTAGCGATTGCTTTGATTTGATCGTTATTGATTTTGCCTACTTTGTCTTTTTGCGGTTGTTTTGAACCAGAGTCCAATTTCAACGCTTTTTTGATCAAAGAAGACACCGGAGGTGTTTTCGTAATGAAAGTAAACGATCTGTCCTGATAAACAGTGATGATGATAGGGATGATGCTATCACCCAACGCTTGTGTACGAGCGTTGAACTGCTTACAGAATTCCATGATGTTTACCCCGTGCTGTCCAAGTGCCGGTCCAACGGGAGGAGCTGGATTAGCTTTCCCTGCCGGTATTTGCAGCTTGATCATTCCTGTAACTTTTTTTGCCATGACCCACTCCTGCAAGAGGTTTGTTAATAAGAAACGGAACCCCTCGGGTCCCGTTTATGTTTAAAGTGCCACTTATGTAGCGCTAAAATTAATTTTTTTCAACCTGAATGTAGTCCAATTCCACAGGAGTTGGTCTACCGAAGATGCTAACAAGAACTTTAAGTTTACCTTTGTCCTCGTTCACTTCTTCTACGTTCCCTTGGAAGTTGCTGAATGGACCGTCAATAACAGTCACATTTTCGCCAACTGCGAATTTAACCTTAGGCTTCGGTTTTTCTGCAACGCCAGCCATTTGCTGAGTTACACGAAGAACTTCGGCTTCAGGAACTTCCGGAGGACGTGTTTTTGTTCCACCTACGAAGCCCGTCACCTTAGACGAGTTACGTACTAAATGCCAAGTCTCATCATTCAAAAACATTTGAACGAAGATATAGCCCGGGAAAAATTTACGTGATTTGGTCTGTTTTTGACCCTTTACTAGCTCCACTACGCTTTCCGCAGGGATTAGGATCTCACCGAAGAACTCCTCCATTTTATTGGATTTGATTTTTTCTTCGATAGCTTTTTTCGCCGTGTTTTCACAGCTAGTTTGAACGTTAACGATGTACCATTTTTTATCCATGTTTTACGTCCTTACTTCATTAGAAAGTTGATGAAAAAGCCTGAGATCAAATCAAAAGAGCTGATGATCACGCTAGAGATAAGAACCATAACTACGCAAGCGATAGTCATAGCAGTTGTGTCCTTACGAGAAGGCCATACTACTTTACGCACTTCAGTTACTACATCTTCACCCCAAGCCAAAACTTTTGGATTGAATTGAAGAACCGCAAATACCACGAAGCCTACTGCCACTGGTAATCCGTGTCTTACGATGTCGGAGTCAGCAAATCTCGCAACGATACCAAATGCACCCGCAAATGCTTTGATAAGAAGAGAGATCGTCAAACCGGCCAAGAAAGCTGCTACTGCAAAGCTGATAGTCAAGATCTTAGAGTTGGTTTTTTCCATAGTTCCCCGTCTAATGAAGATCAAAATTGGCAGGGGCGGAGGGATTCGAACCCACGACCTAACGATTTGGAGTCGTTCGCTCTACCACTGGAGCTACACCCCTGCACTTTTTCATGATGACAATTGGCCAACTGACTTCGTCGGCTGCGTCGGCGGCCTACAATAGTAGGGCCTTCTCCTTGCTCCTCGCATTTGACCAATTCTCATCATGAAAAAACCGTGTTATTCACTTTGGTTTTGGACATGTCAAGAAACACCGAGGGGGACCCTTTTGTCAAGGAGTCCCCCGGGTGATTATACTTAGCAGTTACGCTGCGTTACTACTCAAGGATTTCAGTAACAACACCCGCTCCAACTGTACGACCGCCTTCACGGATCGCAAAGCGAAGCTCTTTTTCCATAGCGATTGGCGCGATAAGTTCAACAGAAACTTCTACGCGGTCGCCAGGCATAACCATCTCAGTTCCAGCTTTCAAAGTACAAACGCCTGTTACGTCAGTTGTACGGAAGTAGAATTGAGGACGGTAACCGTTAAAGAATGGAGTATGACGTCCACCTTCTTCTTTAGTAAGGATGTAAGCCTCAGCTTTGAATTTTTTGTGAGGTTTAACTGAACCTGGTTTAGCCAAAACTTGACCACGTTCAACTTCTTCTTTTTTAGTACCACGAAGAAGAACACCGCAGTTATCTCCAGCGCGACCTTCATCAAGAAGTTTACGGAACATTTCGATACCAGTAACAGTCGTTTTTTGAGTTGGACGGATACCGATGATTTCGATCTCGTCACCAACTTTAACGATACCACGCTCAACACGGCCAGTAACAACTGTACCACGACCAGAGATAGAGAATACGTCCTCTACAGGCATCAAGAAAGTTTTGTCAGTTGCACGAACTGGTTCTGGAATGTAAGTGTCGCAAGCTTCCATCAAACGCATGATTGAAGGACGACCGATTTCAGATTGGTCACCTTCCAAAGCTTTAAGAGCAGAACCCTTAACTATTGGAATCTCGTCACCAGGGAATTCGTATTTAGAAAGAAGTTCGCGAACTTCAAGCTCAACAAGCTCAAGAAGTTCTTTATCGTCAACCATGTCTACTTTGTTCATGAAAACAACTAGAGCAGGTACACCTACTTGACGAGCAAGAAGGATGTGTTCACGAGTTTGTGGCATTGGACCGTCAGCAGAAGAAACTACTAGAATAGCTCCGTCCATTTGAGCAGCACCAGTGATCATGTTTTTTACGTAGTCAGCATGGCCTGGGCAGTCAACGTGAGCGTAGTGACGATTGTCAGTTTCGTACTCAACGTGAGTTGTAGAGATCGTGATACCACGTTCTCTTTCTTCAGGAGACTTATCGATTTGATCGTAAGACATCGCCTGAGCTTTACCAGCCGCTGCAAGAGTTGTAGTGATCGCAGCAGTCAAAGTTGTTTTACCATGGTCAACGTGACCGATTGTGCCGATGTTCACATGCGGCTTATTACGGTTAAATTTCTCTTTAGACATTATTCCTCCTGCAGAGATTTTTTATTTAAAGTCTTAAAACTCGTTTTCAAAATTCAAATCAAAAATATAACTAAATAAGTGGAGCCCATGATCGGAGCCGAACCGACGACCTCACCCTTACCAAGGGTGTGCTCTACCACTGAGCTACATGGGCCCATGGGGCACCAGATAAACCCTCTCTGCGTCGCTCAGTCGTCGGCGTATAATATACGCTTTCCTCCATCGCTCCTTGATAGGCTTTATCTCGTGCCCCATGCGAAGTTCTGATTATTTGGAGCGGGAGACGGGTCTCGAACCCGCAACCCTCTGCTTGGAAGGCAGATACTCTAGCCAATTGAGCTACTCCCGCCCATCAGAACGCCCGAAAAAAGTTATTCTGGAAAAACCAAAACAAAGCTTTTTTCCCAAATTCTCAGAGTAGAAATTTAAATGGTGGGTAGGGAAGGATTCGAACCTTCGTAGACATAAGCCAACGGATTTACAGTCCGTCCCCTTTAGCCACTCGGGCACCTACCCATTACTTAAATGTCTACTCAGAAAATTTGGAGCTGGTTATGGGACTCGAACCCGCAACCTGCTGATTACAAATCAGCTGCTCTACCAATTGAGCTAAACCAGCCTTACTGAGATAACCGGAATGTTTTACGGAGAAAATCTTGATCGGTCAAAGACAATTATTCGACAGATTACGATTTTTTACGATTTCCGCGCGCCGCGTGCTGCCTCAAAGTTTCAGTTAACGCCATCGCTGTTGCAACGGACGCATTGTAACTAGCGCTTGAACTTGCCTGCGGAATGAAAACTAATTCATCACAGAGTCTTTCTGTTGTCACTCTTAATCCTTTATCTTCTGAACCCACCGCCCAAACAACTTTTTCGGGAAGGTCTAATTCAAAGATGGATTTGGTGCCTCGCGGACTTAATCCGAAGATCCAGTAACCCTGTTTCTTTAGTTCTTCTGCGTACTTACCAAAATTTGTAGTTTCCTCAACCGGGACATGTTCAACGCCCCCGCAAGCAACTTTGTGAACTGTCGGAGTTAGACCCACCGCGCGGTCTTCTGGAATTAGGACCCCGTGGGCGCCAATCAACCAAGAAGTTCTTAGGATCGCACCTAGGTTATGAGGGTCTTCGATACCGTCTAACATCAATACGACGGATTTCTCGAATTTTTCTAGCGAGGCGATATCTAAATCAGGAGCTCCATCGACAAACACGGCAGCACCTTGCTGAGAGGGACCGAATTTTTCGATCACCTGGTCTGCTTTAATGTCGATTTTAATGCGAGCCTTTTCGGCTAGGGCCTGCATATCGCGCAAGTCATTGGAATTTTCCCAACCTTGGCGCAACCACATGCCTTTTACTTCGCGGGGACGTACTTTTAAAACTTCATTGATAGCGTGAGTGCCGATAACGATGCGCCATTCACGAGGTATATGATTTTCAGAGCGGGAAACCTGATTTTGCTGAGGACGACCACCCGCCTGAGGTCGTTGTTGGCGACCTTGTGAAGGACGTTGTTGCGATTGAGATTTACCAGAAGGACGAGAATTATTTTTCTTCATATACTGCCATCACAAAATCAGTTGCTGTTTCCTTGATGTCTTTTGCTTCAAGGATAGGGCGACCTACTACTAACGCTGAAGCCCCTTTTCTTAGAGCTTCTTTAGGATCCATAATGCGTTTTTGATCGCCAGAATCCTGCATACTAAAGCGAATTCCCGGAGTGACAAGGTAAAGATCCTGGTTTTGTAAAAGGTCTAATTCATGAGGGGAACAAACCACGCTGGTTAGTCCCGCTGACTTTACTAAACTTACTAGTTCAGTTACGTGCTGTGCGATCGGTTGAGTCTTCATATTCCCAGGTAAAGAGTTTTGATCCCAAGAAGTCAGAATAGTCACCGCAAGAATTTTAAAGGGGCGAATTTGGTTCAGCTCTTTTTCTACGGCGGCCATTCTTTTTAGGGCTTCAAGGCCACTCAAAGCATGAACCGTTACAAGGGAGGCGCCTGCATCGAAGCTTGCGCGAACGGCAGCTTCCATTGTTGAAGGGATATCAAAGTGTTTATTGTCTAGAAAAATGGGCCCTCGCTGGGCGACCTCTTTTACAAATTCCATTCCGTAGCGCAGGCACAGACGTGGCCCTAATTTAAATCCGCCTACAATCTCTCTGAGGTCGTCGGCAATTTTTAATGCCTGATCACGAGTGTCGACATCAAGAGCTAGAATGATCGGATTTTTCATGGGGCTGGCGCGGTGGTTTTTATTCATAGGGCACTCCGAGCGATTATGTTCGCCAGCTTCTCATTGACTTTGGAAAGTGGCAAGGCACCTCACTGTGCAAAACGGAATTTTCAGTATGACTTAAAAGCCATCAAGCTTAATCAAAAACAATTCTAAAAAGACAGAGCTTCACAAATACCAAGGCTTGCATCTAGATGAGATCACGTTTGACAGCGTTCCGGACCTTACTTTCTATTGCAACCTTTGAATGCTTGGAAAAATATTTTGATACTCATTTTGCATTCCTAAAAAATGAAGACAACAAGGAGGTGCTCATGAAATATTTCCTTTTAGCTCTACTAACTCTTTCGCTGTCGGCGCCGGCACTGGGGAATGAATCCCCTACTGAAGCGTCAGGCCCGTCGCCCCTGAGTGCTAATCAAACGTTAGAAATTAATGGCATTGAAGAAGAAGATGATGTTTCGGCGCAAGTCCGATACCTTTTCTACAACTTCGGGCGGGTTCAACTTTATGATTCAGAATCTCAAAGATTCTATATCAGGAATACGGGGCGATTACCTGTATATATCAACGACATCGACGTCAATGGCAGCGGTTTTTGGGCAAATGAAAACTGTCCTAGTCTGCTTTGGCCCGGCTTTCGATGTTCTATTCGGGTGACTTTCCGACCTAACCATATCGGCATTCACAACGGCCGTCTAAACATCTGGCTTACCGGAGCCGAAGACGTAGTCATTTACTTACGAGGCCGAGGTGTCTGGGGATTCTAAAAATTAAATACATAAAAAAGAAGGAAGGTGATTCCCCTTCCTTCTTTTGAACTTAATTTAGTTTCCATTCCACGTTCATGTTTAGTTGGCCACTCCCCGATTTGATGTCACCCAGAGTCCACGCTTTGATTCTGTTTTCGTGGAGGTGATTTAAAACTTCTGTCGCTACTTCTTTTTTCACTAGGATTGTTAAACCGATTCCCATGTTGAAAGTTCTAAATAACTCTTCCTGACTTAAATCTACTCTTTGCAAAATAGGCTTAAATACCGGAGCAAGCTCTGTGACTGCGGGCCAGAAGTTCACGTTGAAATCGAAGTTTTCGCTCATGCGTGGGATGTTTTCAACCCCTCCGCCGGTCATGTGGGCTGCGCCTAAAAAGCCCTGGGGGAATTTTTTGCGAAGCTGGCTGTAGGTTTCTACGTAAATCTTTGTTGGGACTAAGAGCTGTTCTTGCAGTTCTGTTTCGCTGTCGTCGACGAGCGTTCTTAATAGTGAATAGCCGTTCGAGTGGAAGCCGCTAGAGGCGATACCGATTAGAACGTCACCTTCCGACATATTTTTATCATTGAACATTTCTTGTGGAGTTAAGTCGCCAACGCTGAATCCAGCTAAGTCGTATTCGCCGTCTTGGTAAACCCCTGGCATTTCTGCAGTTTCGCCACCGATCAAGGCCATACCCGACTGACGGCAACCATCGACCATGCCCGCAATCAGTTCTTCACTGACTTTGGTGTCGAGTTTTCCGAAGGCCATGTAATCTAAAAAGAACAAAGGCTTTGCGCCTACACATAAAAGGTCATTCACGCACATCGCGACTAGATCAATACCGATGCCGTGATGTTTGTTTAATTTCTGCGCTAGTTTAAGCTTGGTTCCTACGCCATCAGTACATGAAGCCAAGTATCTGTCTTCGCTTAGTTTGTAAACTGCAGCAAAGCCACCGATGCCTTGTAGGACTTGGTCATTGAAGGTTGTTGGCACTAGGTTTTTAATTCTTTCAACGAAGGCGTCCGCTTTTGTGATATCGACGCCAGCTTCTTTATAGTCTACGGATTTCATAGGCATTTTCCTTTAGTGTAAAAAGTGACGGCGACCTGTGAACATCATGGCGATACCTAAGCGGTCTGCTTCGGCTATGACTTCTGAATCCTTCACGGAACCACCTGGTTGAATGATGTATTTTACCCCCAGTTTTGCTGCTACTTGGACCGAGTCAGCAAAAGGGAAAAAAGCGTCAGAGGCTAGAACCACCTCTGAAACGTCTGTGATCTTTTTATCTTCTAAGCGCGAAGTGATTAGCTTTTCGATGCAATCGATACGATTGGTTTGGCCTGAACCCATGGTGGTTAATTCGAACTCTGGTCCGTCTTGGCTGCAAATTGCGATGGCATTGCTTTTAAGGTTTTTCACTGCAAGCATCGCGAAAGAAGCCAGGCGCTTTTTATCGTCAGCGAACGTTTTCGCAGTAACGACTTTCATATTTGAAAGATCGAAGGTGTCTTGCTGTTGAACTAAAAGTCCGCCTTCGATGCTTCTTACTTGCCATGAATTCTTAGCTTGGGTGCCGACTTCCATGATTCGGCAGTTCTTTTTAAGTTTTTCGCGGGCGCTGTCGGTGAATGACGGAGCTAGGATCACTTCCACGAATTTTTCGGAGAAGAATGCTGCCAGTTCGTCAGTCACTGGGAAATTTAAAGCTATGATACCACCGAACGAGCTTTTCTCGTCACCTTTCCAGGCTTTTTCTAAAGCGCGCAACGGAGTTTCAGCTAAAGCCAATCCGCAAGGCGTATTATGTTTCACCACGACCGCAGTTGGTAAAGCCTTTCCACCTTGCCAGCTATGCACGTCTTGCAAAGTCTTTAAAGCAAAGTCGGCATCAAGGTAATTATTGTAAGACATTTCCTTACCTTGTAACGAGCGACTGTGGGCAAGGCCCTCTTGGAATGGATCTTTTAGAACAAAAGCTTTTTGGTGAGGATTTTCGCCATAGCGAAGCCCGGCTCCCGCTTGCTGGTTTAAGTATCCGGCGATAGCTAGATCATAGAATGCCGTCATTGTGTAAACTTGAGCAGCGCATTTTTGGCGGAATTCAAAAGTTGTTGCGCCTTTGCTTTCAGTGAACTCACTAATAAATTGAGGATACTGAGCGGGTTCGCAAAGTACTGTGACAGAGCGGAAGTTTTTCGCCCCGGCTCTAAGCAATGTTGGTCCGCCGATATCGATGTTTTCAATGCATTCTTGGAAGCCGCCTTGTTTTGCCAAGGTTTCATGGAATGGATAAAGATTTACCACCAACAAATCAATCGGCTCGATATTTAAATCTTTTGCTTGGGCGATGTCTTGGGGGTCTTCTCTTCTGAAAAGTAAGGAAGAAGCGATTTCAAAGCTGATGGTTTTCATGCGGCCTTGGAAGGCTTCGCCTTTGCCGCTTAGATTTTCTACGGGAGTAACTTGGTAACCAGCTTCTTGCAAAGTTTTGGCAGTTCCTCCACTGGCGATAAGCTCTACGTTTTGTGCAGCTAAGGCTTTTGCTAAATCTAGTAAGCCTGTTTTATCAGAGACGCTTAAAAGGGCGCGACGGATTTGAGCCATTATTTACTCCTTAAAAATTCAACAGCACTTTTAAAAAATTCTAAGCCCCAAGCTTTACCTGCGAAGGGCAGGTGCCAGTCGTGAAGGGCCGCTTCCGGGTGAGGCATCAAAGCGAAGACAAGACCTGAACTATCGCAGACGCCGGCAATTTGGGCTTGGGCTCCGTTTACGTTTTCGGTGTATTTCAAAACGGCTTGATGTTTTTCTAGAAGGCGCTTTAAAGTGCTTTCTTCTTTGCAGATAAAGCGGCCTTCACCGTGGCGAATTGGCAAAACGAAATTTTTAGGTAAAGACTTCGTCCATACACACGAGGACTTTTCATCCCTTTCCATTTCCACCCAACGATCGATAAAATGACCTTGTTCGTTTTTTACCAGCGCGCAGGTTCTTTGAAAGTCAGCATCAGGCAAAAGGCCAAGACGAATCAAAGTTTGAAAGCCGTTGCAGATTCCTAGAACGGGTTGCGTTTTTACGAACTTTTGCAATTCTTCTTTTAAAGTGTTTTCTAGTTTTAAAGATAAAATTTGTCCGCTGCCTAGGTGATCTCCGAAGGAAAATCCCCCGGGGAAAACCATCGCTTGATAGTCGTGCAGACTTTTTGGATTTTTCAGAAGTTCATTGACGTGAACCTTGCAAGCTTCCCCACCCGCTAGATCGATAGCGCGCGCAGTTTCATTTTCACAATTAATTCCATCACCCCAAAGGACTAAAAACTTAGGCTTCATAGACATTTTCTACCCCCTTAGACCAAATATTTCTTAATTCGGAAATCGATACTTGTGCTGATGTATTTGCGAAATTCCATTCAAGGTTTGCCGTGTTTGTGACTTCACCCAGTTTTAGACAAATCCCTGCGAAATGCTGTTCAAAGGCCGCTTTGTTTTCAGGTGCAACGCTCATAACAAACAATGAACCTGTTTCAGACCATAAATGATTCCATTTTAAGTTTTGCAGGTTCAACTTTGCGCCTAGATTATTTCCGAAGCAGGATTCAGCTATTGCTGTCATCAATCCGCCTTCAGAGATGTCGTGGCAGGATTTAATTAGAGTTTTTGAATTTGCTTGGAATATCTTTTTGTAGAGTTCTTGATTTGCGTTCAGATCAGGATACTCAGGATTGGTTTCTTGAGTTTTATATTCCTGAGCCAGCGCAGAAGCGTACAAACTTTGTGTCAATTTTCCGACAAGGTAGATTTCATCGCCTGCCTCTTGGAAAAATCCGGGAGTTACTTTTTTAGCGTCAGGAATTTGACCGATGGCTGTTACTAATAACGTCGGTGGCACCGAAATTTTGACAGTGTTGCCGTCTTTGGTTTTACCAATGAAATCGTTTTTCATACTGTCTTTGCCGCTGACAAATGGAGCTTTGAAAGACTGAGCCGCATCGTAAAGTCCGGCGCACGCGCGCACTAACTGCGCCATTTTGTGTTGGGCATCGGGATTGCTTGCTTTGCCAATGGGATCTGGCCAGCAGAAATTATCCACCAAGGCCATTTTTTCTGGATTTACTCCAGTCGCCACAAGATTTCTTACTGACTCATCCACAGCTTTTTGCGCCATAAGATAAGTGTCGTAATAGGAAAACTGAGGGCAAAGACCATTTGAAACTGCTACGGCATTATTTTCTTCACCGCCGTGTACACCTAGATCAATAACACCCGCATCGTTGGCACCTTGTTGGGTCAAGCCGCCGTAGGGTTTTAATCTTGTAGCACCTTGAACTTCGTGATCGTAGTATCTGACCAATGGTTCGCGGGAAGCTACGTTTGGTGAAGCTAGAACTGTTTTTAAAGCTGTGACAAGTCCTTCACTATCCTGTGCTGGAATTTCTTTTTTCGGGGTCGCTCTAAAGTACTCTTTATATTCTTTCGCACCCTCGAAGTGCGCTGGTACTTTCATGCGACTTAAACCTTCATGCAAGAAGTGTAAGTCTAAGGAAGCTAGCATGGTTGACCCGTGATGAACTTCGAAGCTGCCAGAGTTTGTAAATTCACCTAAAACGCTGGCTTCCACACCCATGTCATGGGCAAGCTGCATGAAGGCTTTTAGATCAGTGGGTTTGATAGCGTAGGACATTCGCTCTTGGGATTCGCTCACTAGCATTTCCCAGTATTCTAGACCGTTATATTTTAGGGGATGCTGACTAAGATCTAATTTTGCCCCGCCAGAGAATTGGGCCATTTCACCGATAGAGGAACTTACGCCACCAGCGCCGTTGTCTGTGATGGCTTGGATATAACCTTTATCACGAGCCTGTAGTGTGAAATCTAAAAGACGCTTTTGAGTGATGCTATCGCCGATTTGTACGACGTTTGATGAAACTTGATCGTGAAGTGCAAGGGAACTGAAGGTTGCACCATGAACGCCGTCTTTGCCAAGACGACCACCAGCTACGACGATAAGATCACCAGCTTCAATTCTTTTTTCTTCTGAAGGACGGTTGTCCACTTTCTTCGGCATGATTCCTAAAGAGCCCACGAAGATTAAGGGTTTTGCCGCGAATTCAGAGGCGAAATAGAAGCTGCCGTTGACAGTCGGAATACCGCTTTGATTTCCGCCTTCTTCAACACCTTGATGGACACCGCGGAAAATAACGCCTGGATCTTTTAGAAGTTCAGGACGTTGTGAGGCCTCCGTTCCTGGGAATAAATCTTTTTTAGAAAGACAGAACACGTCGGTGTTAGCGATGGGTTTTGCACCAAGGCCGCAACCAAGAATGTCGCGGTTGACGCCTAAGATTCCGGTAAGTGCCCCACCGAAAGGATCAAGGGCCGAAGGACTGTTGTGGGTTTCGACTTTCACACATACGTTAAGGTTTTTGTCGAAATCTACGATGCCGGCATTGTCTTTAAAAACAGAAACTAGATAACCGCAGCTTTCAAGGTCCTTAGTCGCTTTTTGAATATAGCTTTTATAAAGACTCGTGATCTTTTTGGCTCCTAGGGCTGGGAAGTCCCCCTTTTCTTCTGTGTAGTCCACTTCTGCAGCAAAAATTTTGTGTTTACAGTGTTCGCTCCAGGTTTGCGCCAGGCACTCTAATTCCACTTCGGTAACTTTATTGGCCCAGCCTAGGGCTTGGCGTGACTTGGTTAATTCTGGATTAGTGAAATGAGCGATGATGGTTTGAATTTCTTCATCGCTAAGGGCTAGGCCGCGCTCTGAATTGATTTTGTTTAAAACCTCTTCAGTTAGATCAAAAAGCTCTAACTTACGGTTTTCGATCTTTGGCGAGTTCCAGAAATTAGTGAAGTTTTGCCAAGGATTGTTTTTTTGAAGGTCACCACCTCGGGCGATTTCAAGTTTATTTAATAAGGGATTTGCCAGGGATTGAAACATGATCTTTTCAATTTGAGCTTTCGAGTAATCCCCCTGGATTTCCACTTGCCAGCCGCTATGGGCTTCAATTCCAAACTCTTGCCATGAGTTTGCAGTATTGGGCGCAAACAGCATTAAGGCTTCTGTGGCAGAGCGAGCCAGGTTGTCAGTGACCCCGGCTAAGAAGCGAATTTCTACATATGTAGCTGCTGGGTTGAATTCTTGAAAACCGTGTTCGATTTCTTCAGCAACCGGATCAAAGAAAATTTTATCCATTAACGTTTCAAGTTTTAGTTCTTTAGCAAACCCAGGATTTTTTTCTACGAGCCAGTATACGCGTCTAAGGCGTAAATCACTTAGTGGAGCTTCTTTTTCGAAAGCCTTTTTAAGGGCGTTTTCAGTGCTGTGGTCGTAAAGACTTCGGACTGAGATTCTTTTCATTTAATAAGTCTCCTGAAAATGATTTGTCGGATGTTTTTTAAAGGCAAGATCCTGTAAAAACCTGGTGTACATTTTATGTTCTAGACGATGAATTTCTTCAGCCCATGTTTGCAGTGGATGGTGTGGATTTAAAAATAGGGCTTCTTGTAAAAGAATGCTTCCGGTATCCATGCCTTCATCAACGAGATGAATGGTTACGCCTGTTTTTTCTGCTTTATCTGTGTGGGCACGGGCTATGGAGTCTTTGCCTGGATACTCTGGAAGCAAAGAGGGATGAATGTTCACAACTTGCGAATGACCGTCATGCCACTGGCTAAGTTGCTTTAAAAAAGAGCCAGAAACCAGGCGCATATATCCCGCTAACAAAACCCAATCAACATGGTGTTCGCGAAGAACGCCAAGAATTTCTGCTTCATGTTGTTCGCGGGTTTGCTTTTTTTCGATCAGATAGGTTCTTACACCCGCATTTTTAGCTTTTTCCAAAACAGGAGCATTTAATTTATCGGAAAGGACGAACTCGATCGTCAAAGACGAATTCGGAAGCTCTTTTGCTTTATTAATTAAGGCCATGGCATTGGAACCAGTACCCGAAGCAAAGATAGCTACACGAACTGGATTCATTGACCGATGTCCTTTCTGAAGTACATGCCTTCATAGGCAATTTTTTGGATATCATCATAGGCTTGAGTGCGCGCGGTTTCTTTAGATGAAGCAAGGGCTGTGACCCCTAGGACGCGGCCGCCCGAATTCACAAGCTTCTGATCTTTCTCGCTGACGCCTGCAAAGTACAATTGAGTATTAAGGGTTTGAGGAAGATTCAACTCCGCGCCTAAAAGCATTTTTGCTTCTGGATAACCCTTACTGACTGCAACTACATGAACAGACACTTCTTCTGAAAGTTTGCATTGTTTGCCAGCCAACTCATGCTTTGTCGCTGCCGAAATCAGCTCTAACAAATCACTTTGGATTCTTGGCACCAACGCTTGGGTCTCTGGGTCCCCCATGCGCACATTGTATTCAAGAACATAAAGCCCTTTTGCGGTTTTCATTAATCCCGCAAATAAGAAGCCTTGGTAAGAAAGATTTTTTTCGTGCAGACAGTTTAAAGTTTTAACAAAAATCTGATGGATGGTTTCTGTATCTTCCTGGGTAATAAAATCACAAGGACTGAAGGCACCCATGCCCCCGGTATTGGCACTGAAAAGATCTGGTGTAATGCGCTTATAATCACAAGCAGTACCCAAGATCACAAAGTCTTTGCCATCGCAAAGAGCGAAAGCAGAGAGTTCTTTGCCGATCAGGCATTCTTCAATTAACAGCGGAAAGCCAAACTGAGTGGTCAAATTTGTTAGACCCTCTAGAGCCTGTGCTTTGTTTTCACAAACCCAGACACCCTTGCCTGCCGCGAGTCCGTCGGCCTTTAGAACCAAAGGACTTGCGAAATTATGGGCTTCAATTGCGGCCATTGCTTCATCGATGGCATGGGTGACAAGCACTTTTGCCGTGGGAACATCGGCATCATGAAGAATATTTTTACAGAAAAGTTTTGAAGATTCTAATTGGGCTACATTTTTTGTCGGAGCAAAACAAGGAATGCCCTGCATTTCTAGGCGAGCTTTTAAGTCTGAAAGAATTAAGGCCTCTGGTCCGATGACGACTAAAGATACATTATTTTCTAGACAGAAAGCTTCTATAGCTTCAGCAGTTTCCACTGGCGCGCAGTTGATACCAGCTTTGGCCATGCCCGGGTTACCGGGACAAACCCACAATTCCGATAGCAGGTTTGATTCCTTGATTTTCTGGGCTAACGCGTGTTCGCGTCCGCCCTTACCGACAACAACGACTCTCATTAAACTAACTCCAAAGCTTTCTGAGCTTTTTGATGCCACAGTTTTAAATTCAATTCAGAGGCAAATGGTTTTGTTCTGCCAACAACGCCTGCAACTTCATTTGCTAAGGCTTTATAAAGCAAAGAACTAACTTCAATATGTTCAGTAGAAAGCGTTTGCGGGTGCTGTCCAAGCTCATCTTTGCAGATGGCTTTCCAATCCTGGGACTTACGTTCTTGCGCAAGTTCCTTTGATTTTTTAACGGCATCGTTCCACGGAGTATTCGCATAAAGTTGGCGAAGGAATTCTTTTGATAAAGGCAAACCTTCGTAAGTTAAACGAAGTTCATCTGGTCCGATAGAATCGACTAATAAAAGCTCGCGGTCGCCGTTAGCTTTTCTAGCCCCGAAAGCAAATTCTAGTTTGCCGTCCCAAAGCTTCACACCGAAAGAAGCAAATAGCTTTTCAAGTTCAGAACTGATGATTTGCGTTTGCTCCCTAAGAGCTTGCAATTCAGTTTCAGAAAGAATGTTCATTTCTGAAATTTCTTGGCGACTTAAGTAGCGATCAGAAGTTTCAAGCTTTGTAGAAAACTCAACAAGAGCCGGAGTGAAAGTTGTTTCACCATTTGGCACTTCGTTTAAACCTAAGTCTTTAAGATACGCCGGATTCTTTTTTAAACGGCCCTCTAAAGAGTTTCCTTGCCCCAAGTGTTTACGGAAGATGACTTCCAAAGGAACCAGACAATGAGTTGGGTTGTCTTGATAAATCGTATAGTCGTACTGACCTTCGACCCATTCAGGTCTTAACACGTTCACAGATTGAACTTCAATTGAGGTCGGGCTTGCCGCAGCTACGTAGTGAGAAGAGTAACCCTTCTTAGCTAAATATTCGAAAAACGAAGCCGCCATGGAAGCTAACGCCTCCCCTTTTTGCGGGATTTCATTGGGCATTTCACCCCAATCAAAAATGGAATATCGGTTGCTGTATTCAAAAACTAGATTGTCAGAGTTTTTCTTATAAAGATCTTTGACTGAACCTTTGTAAATTAGTTCCATGCAGAAGCTCCCATTTCAGTCAGTTTTTTCCATTGAAGTACGAAGTTACCGATATTGTTCGCGCCCACCCACATGCCGCCTTGTCTTGCTTTATTGAAGAAGTCCAGTGCCATTTGGGTGCTTGCCAGTTGTTCTTTTTCGCAAAGGAATAGGTTCAACCCCGTAACCTTTGGAATTTCAAAAGGGCTTACGATTTCACCGACGCATTGAGGGTTTGAGCTTTCAGCCCATTGAACATCTACACCACTTTGCGTACGGATATCTTCAAGTGCCTTTTGAATTGGTGAATAAGACTCTAGATCTTTATTCCAGTGCATAAGGATTTTATCTGTTGGCATGTTTTTCCAACGCAAAAGATAGTCAGAGATTTTATGTGCGTTTTCTTCTGTTACGCACATCACCGGAACACCTTTTGGCATTTGCACGATAGCTAAGAAAGCATCAAGTCCTGAGAAAGCGCCATTCACTGCAACACCGAACACAGGTTTTTGCGTTAAGGAAGCAACAACTCCTGGTAAGTGAGCTGCCAGGCCTGCGCCCGCGACAAACACGTCGGCCCCACCGGTTGTTACGATTTCACGAACACGGTCTGGATTGCGATGAGCTGAGGCCACTTCCATTTTCACATCGCCGGATTTTTCTAATGAGCGACATAGGGGGCCGTAAACTCTTTCATCACTGGCGCTGCCAAAAAGAACTTGGATTTTCATAGTGCGTTCTCCTTTTTTCCATCTCCGCCGATATTGACCTGGCGAGTTTTAAGAAAGTTTTCGGTTGAAACAGGAACTGGGTAATCACCGTCTAAGCAAGCACTGCAAAGACTTTCTAAACCCAATCCTTCTTTTAATCTGTTCAAAGGTAAGAATACGAGGCCGTCGACCTCGAGGACTTTAGCCACTTCTTCTTCTGTTTTTTGAAAGGCCACTAAAGATTCCCCTTCAGGGAAATCGATGCCATAAAAACAAGGATGACGAATGGGCGGACAGGTGCTGGCAAGATAAACTTTTTCAGCACCCGCTTCGCGAAGTAACCTAATAATGCGAGCTGATGTAGTTCCGCGCACGATACTGTCGTCTACTAGAAGAATTTTTTTACCGCGAATTTCACTTTCAACCGGGGAAAGTTTTAAATTCACCATCATCTTGCGCAGCTCTGGCTGATTGACGATGAAACTGCGTTGCACGTAGCGATTTTTAATTAAAACTTCGCGGTATGGTTTTTCTAAGACTTCGGCAAGTCTGCAAGCAGCCGCTCTTGAAGTGTCAGGCACCGGAGCCACCACATCTATATCCAAGCCTTTTTTCATGCACTCTTCAGCCAAGATGCGCCCTAAATTTAATCGCACCTCATAAACAGGGCGACCGTGCCATTCTGTTTCTGAGCCAGCAAAATAAACCCATTCAAACATGCACGGACGGGCCTTTTTTTCGCTGAGGAGGAAAGAATGCAAATTTAAATCTTTATCGACGAATACTAGCTCCCCCGGTTTTAGATCACGCCAGTATTCATAACCTAAACCAAAGAAAACCTGTTTTTCAGAGGCAAAGCAGTAACTGTATTTGTTTCCGTTTTTTCTGCGGCCTACAAGCAAAGGTCTGATTCCGTTTTTATCACAGAAAGCAAACATGCCTTGATCGGCCAACATAGCGATAGCGCTGTAAGCGCCATGAACTTGTTCTAACAATTCTTTAATCGAAGCTGCTAGATTTTCAGATAACGAAGCCGTGTCTTTGCGTGAAGCCAAACCCACAGCCGTCATGTGCAAAAGAATTTCTAAATCATTGCGGGAGAATGTCCAACGCAATTTGCGGTTGCGAAGGTAGTCGACAACTTCGTCATAATTAGTAACGTTCCCGTTATGGATCATTCCCATCCCGTAGGGATAACTTAGAAACAAGGGCTGAAGGTCTTCTTTGTCGACAGTACCGATGGTTGAATAGCGGGTGTGTCCCAACGCCATAGAACCCTTCAGTCTTAGACGGCGTTCCGTACTGAACACGTCTTCGACCAGTCCCAAATCTTTTTCTAAATGAAACTGCGAGCGATCAAAGTCGTAACTTAAGATTCCCGCGGCATCCTGCCCACGATGTTGTAACGCGAATAGCGCGGGATAAAGTTTTTCTCCGGCACTGTCTTCTCCGATAAGGCCAACAACTCCACACATGGGCTATTCTCCAAAAAAAAACGGAGTCATATAGACTCCGTTTTCAAAAATAATATTCAAATTTTGCTGACACTTCGGGTATCCGAGCGCATTTCTCTTGGCACGCCCTTTCGAGGGCCAATGGACCGGCTTATCGTTATCAAACAATCTGTGTAACAGTCGTTGAGTCATGGATACTCTTTTAAAAAAATGTTTGGTGAGTCCAGAAATTATCGAGACGTACAGAGTTTGGTCAATACCCCTAACAGAATCCTGACAAATCTGTTCAACACAGCAAGCCACAACTATGTTTTTTTGACCAGAATTACTGCGATAAATGAAGTGGTTATACCGATTAAAACCAAACTTGAAAGAGTGGTAGCGTTGATTAAACCTGCATTATAGGCAAAGTTTGCAGCAATAATTTCCATGGCTCCGCGGGCATTTAAAAGAGATGCTAAGTTAAGGGCCTCTCGGTGGCTTTCACCGCTCCATCTTGCAGTGACATAAGTTCCAACTAATTTTACAAAAATGGCTACCAAAAATAGACTCGCAAATTCTTTAAAGGAAAATGAAGATTTAAGATCTATTTGCCATCCTAAGGCCGCAAAAAACAAGGGTGCGAGAAGCCATTTCTGCAATGAGATTGCTCGCATATTTTTTGCGCGATTAAAGAAATGCCCTAGGATGATCCCGGCGAAAAATGCCAAAACCACCCAGTGAGATAATATCCAAGAACGAAGGTCGCTTGCGGGGATTAAAAAAGCCATCCCGGCCCAGGCACAAATATCAACGAGGCTTGCTAGTGTGACGGTTTTTCTTGCAAGGTCAGTTTCATACAGATCTTTTTCTTTAAGAATTTGAATCGTTATAGGTAGGGCCGAAATCGCTAAAGCAAGGCCAATGAAATAATTTTGCTGAAAACAAAAATAAGAAAAAAAGAAAGGAAAAATAAAAGTGCCAACGAAAACCTTTGCATAGAAGTTTTTGTTGTTCTTGAAATCTAGAAACCGCAGTTCCCAACCAGCCAATGCTAAGAACAATGCACCGGCTAAGGATGATAAGGGCTTAAAGAAGGCAGGCATGGTTATACCAAGCAGCGAGGGACCTAATACCAAACCCACCACTAGCCACAACACCAATTGCATTCTTTAGTCCTTGTGATTTTTCCGGTATTTTCGATAGCCGAACCAACTTAGTGATACCACTGAAAATATCAGTGCTAAAGTCACATAGATCTGACCTTCGCTGGTTCCTTCTTCAGCGGCTTTAATTCCCAAATAAAAAACAGCAGTCTTGGTGATGAGCATCGCTTGAATCAAAATCCAGATGTAGGAAAACAGCTCCCAAAAAATTTTTTGTTCTTCGGTCTTGGGTTTTATTTCCTTTTTTATAAGTCGTTTTTCACCCCAGCACTGTTGACTGTGAAAATCGCGCACAACGGATTGCCACGCCTCTGGAAAGCTTTGGCCAGCACTTTCACTGACCCCCATAGAAAGTTTCGCCATGGCTGTTTTACGGAAAAATTCGATGGACTGAGAACTCCAGTGCCCTCCGGCACTTTCCCAAAGATCCTGGGCAATGGATTTTTCTAAATGCTTTAGAAAATCCTGACCTTCAGCGGATAACTGTTGATGGGATTGAAATTCAGCAGCAAGGGACTTTGACATGTTCCCTTTTTATTACAGATCAGGTGGACAAACAAGAAGTAGAAAGATGCAGGCCCTATAATTAAAAGGCCCTGCTTTAAAGATTTATTCGTTAATAACTACGATAAGGGTTTTCCACTTAATCGCACGAACTGGATTGCCCCAACGATCTTTTGAAACAGTGCCGTCTCTTTTAATCACAGGCATGAGACCCTTCCCGTGGGCTTCAATTTGTCTATAGAAGTATTCTGCATTTTCCTTCAATAGTCTTACGCAGCCGCCAGAAGCTCGGGTGCCTAATTCTTTATAGTGATCAGGAGTTGTCGCATGCACTGCCACCCCACCATTAAAGAATACAGAAAATTCCATATTGGCTTTCCAGGTGTGGGAATAGTGATTACGCACTAATTGGTAAGGATAGAAATAACCCACTGGAGTTGCACTAAAGTATCTTCTGCCACTCTTAGCCAGTTCCCATCTTTCGCGGCCGGTTGAAACCTGCCATACACTAGTTTGGAAACCATTTTCATACATAACCAAAGTTTGCGCCGTTGGCCCACGGTTTGATTTATTAATAATCACAACCAGCGGGTATTCAGAAATAAAGTCAGCGGCCTCTGATTTATAGAAATCGTCATATGACAGGACATCAACGCCCATCTCTGTACGCGGGAAACCTAACTCTTCTGCGATTTCATCAGGTGAGATTAAATCGTCAAGTTGTGGCTGCGAAGACAACTCCTCAGCATTTGCACCCAATGTTGAAACCAGCAGTAAAGATAACAAGAAGAACTTTTTCATTGGACCCTCCTCCGTGAAAGGTAGCTATTTATAATCGTAGACCTGTCGTAATTGTGGTCAACTGGGCTTGACTGCACAGAAGACAAATCACTTCTTACGATCGACGTTAACCAACACCAGCCTAGAACTTCATGACGGAAAATAGATTACCAATTCAGGAATTTTCCAAACCATCGTTGTGAAAAAGGAGTTTCATATGAAAGGGATCACAAAGACAACGGTGTTTAGTCTGTATCTTTTCAGTTTTATTTTGTGAATTAAAAGTAGGCGCAAGCACAAAGGATCTTAATAAAAAAAGGAGAGTCGATGACTCCCCTTTTTAAATTTCAATTAACAGTTTCTTACTACTTAACACCAAGAAGTGATTTTAATTCTGACATCAAGTTATCAGGATGAACCTTCTTCATTTCTTTGGTTTTTCTTTCTACGACTTCGATCTCGTTATTATCAAGACCGCGCTTACCAAGAACCATACGAACAGGCATACCTAACAAATCAGCGTCTTTAAACTTCACACCCGGACGCTCGTCTCTGTCATCCATCAATACTTCGATACCTTGGGCGTTTAACTGATTATAGAATTCGTCAGCTTTCGCCATGATCTGGGCATCTTTTGGATCAAGCACACACATGTGCACATGGAATGGAGCAATCGATTTTGGCCAGATGATTCCATCTGCATCATGGGACTGTTCGATAGCCGCTTGAACCGTACGAGTCACACCGATACCGTAGCAACCCATTTCAAAGGGTTGAACTTTACCTTGTTGATCAAGGAAGGTAGCACCCATTTTCTGTGAATACTTTTTACCCAAATAGAAGACGTGACCCACTTCGATACCGCGGTAAGATTTCAAACGACCGCCGGATTGAGGGTCTTTGTCCCCAGCTTTAGCCATTCTAAGATCGCCAATTTTTGTGATATTGAAATCACGTCCATGGTTTACGTTCTTTAAGTGGAAACCGTCTTCATTGGCACCCACGATGAAATTCTTAAGACCTTCAACCCCGTTATCCATGTAAACAGGAATATGCAAGCCCACAGGTCCACAGGAGCCCGGTGAAGCCCCCGTTACTTCTTTAACTTCATCGTCAGTCAACATCAGCGGAGGATTTGTCATACCCAGCATGTTTTTAACTTTAACTGGATTTACTTCATCAGAACCGCGCAACAAGACTGCAAAGGCTTTGAGGGATTTGTCTTTAGGATCAAAACCTTCGTTGCCGCTGAAGTATAAAGTTTTAACCAGCTCTTTCGCTGCAATGCCTGTTAGCTTTTCTAGATCCGCAATTGTTTTTGCGCCCGGAGTTGCAAACTTTTCTAGCGGTTTTAATTCAGTCTCTTTGCTAACGTGTGGCTCAGCATCGATCGCTGGGCACACTTCCACGTTGGCCGCAAAGTCTGTCGTATCAGATACTAAAAGCGCATCCTCGCCCGCGTCCGCCAACAACTGGAATTCATGGGTTTGTGATCCACCGATATTACCCGCATCCGCTTGTACGATGCGATAATTTAAGTTCAAACGATCAAAAATCGCCTTGTAAGCATCATACATTGAATCGTAAGCCTTCAGAGCGCCGGCTTGGTCAGCATCGAAGCTGTAAGCGTCTTTCATGATGAACTCACGACCGCGCATCAAACCAAAACGTGGACGGATTTCATCGCGGTACTTCGTTTGGATTTGATAAATATTTTTTGGCAAATCACGGTAAGATTTTAGATCGTTACGAACATAATCTGTGATTGCTTCTTCGTGGGTTGCACCCAAGCAGAACCAATGTTTATTGCGGTTTTGGAATTTCAAAAGACCATCGCCCATTTCATTCCAACGGCCGGTTTCTTCCCACAATTCGCGCGGGTGAACCATAGGCATTAGAACTTCCAGGCAGTTTCTTTTATTAAGCTCATCACGGATGATGTTTTCAAATTTACGAATCGCACGCAAACCCAAGTTGCCATAGGTAAAAATACCGGGCGCTAGCTTCTTCATGAATCCGCCACGGATCAATAATTTGTGGCTGATGATTTCAGCATCAGAAGGAGCTTCTTTCATAGTATAGATATGGGATTTGGACCATTTCATAGCTGTCTATTTCCGTTCTTTTAGTTGTCTTTTGTATCAATTCCGTAGGCTTTGATTTTTCTATGAAGATAACTTCTTTCTAAACCAATCACTTCAGCTGTTTTACTGATGTTGCCGCTATTTTCGGAAATTTTACGTAATAAATAATCTTTTTCAAATTGCGCACGAGCTTCGCGGAAAGTGGAAAGATCCTGCATTTCTACGGCCTTTTCATCTTCCTTATCGATAAGACCCGCAAAGCGCACATCGTGCACATCTACAAACTCGCCAGGAGTTAGAATGTATACACGCTCAATAAAGTTTTTAAGTTCGCGCACATTGCCTGTCCACTGATACGCGAGCAACTTTTCAATGGCTTGTTCAGAGAAGGCCTTTTTCGGATAACCGCTTTCACGGGATACGTTGTCCGAGAAGAAAGACACCAATACTGGAATGTCTTCTGGGTGTTCACGTAAGGCAGGAATGCGGAAAGGAATCACGTTCAAGCGATAGTAAAGATCTTCGCGGAAGCGGCCTTCTTTAACTTCTTTTTCTAAGTCTTTAGAAGAGGCTGCAATCACGCGCACGTCGTTTTCAATGAACTCTGCACCACCGACGCGAGTGTATTTTTTGTCGTCAAGGAAACTTAGAAGCTTTGTTTGCGTCGCCATATTCATATCCGCGATTTCTGCGATATATAAAGTTCCGCCTTGGGCTAAATCAAGCTTCCCTTTTTTCGTGCGGTCCACACCTGGCATAGCGCCCTTTTCGATTCCGAATACTTCGCTATCAAGCAAATCTTCAGGAATACCGCCGCAGTTGATTTCAACGAACGGACGGCTGGCCCTAGCGCTCATATAGTGAATGTTTTGGGCTACGAGCTCTTTTCCAGTGCCCGCTTCACCTTGGATTAAAATCCAAGAATTGGTTGGTGCCACACGCGCGATGATTTGTTTTGTTTGCACAATCGAAGACGCTTCACCGATAAGGGCGATGGATTTTCTAAGTTTATTTAACAACAAAACTTTTTCTTCTTTTTGTTGTTGGTAGCTGATGATGTTTGAAATCACAATCAGGATCTTATCCATTGAAAGCGGCTTTTCAATAAAGTCCCAAGCGCCAAGTTTTGTCGCCTTCACCGCAGTTTCAATAGTCCCGTGACCAGAAATCATCACAAATTCCACGTGGGGAAACTCTTGTCTTGCGCGAGTAAGAACTTCGATACCGTCGTACTTACCTGGCATCCAGATATCTAAAAACACAACATCCGGTTGCACATCGCGAACAGCTGCTAAACCTGACTCTCCGTCATGAGCTAATGAAACTTGATAGCCTTCGTCCTTTAAAGCCGCAGACATCACATCACGGATGGGAGCTTCATCATCAATAATTAGAATTTTAGTTTCGTGAGTCATGATGACCTCTTTCTATTCACCTGCGGGTTTCCACGCATCGACTTCGTTCACTGGCATTTCGATGACCATTTTTACGCCTCTAGGTTCGTTGGCGGTGGCGCGGATAAAACCACTGTGATCTTCAATGATCCGTTTAACGATCGCTAAGCCTAGCCCAGTTCCGCCATCTTTTGTAGAGTAGTATGGCTCAAAAATACGACTTCTATCCGCCGCAGGGATACCTTCCCCATTATCAGCCACCGTCAGGCGCACGGTTTTGATGTCTCTGTCGTACTGAGTCATGATTTTCACGGCCGGTTGTTGCTCTTTAGCCACAGCAGACACCGAGTTATCCACAAGATTTACTAAAACCCGTTGGATTTGTTCGGGGTCAAATTTGAAATCAGGAAGCTCTTCATCTTTGGCAAAATCAAAGCGGATGTTCGGGTGGGCTTGGCGATAAAGACGTAATGATTCATCAACCACACCGTTAAGATTTGCAACCACCGGGCGAGCTTGCGGTAAGCGCGCAAAGTTGCTGAACTCGTTCACTAGATTTTTTAATCCATCCACTTGTTTTACTATCATCGTCGTACATTCACTGAATGCCGGATCCGTGATGCTTGTACCGAACTTTCTTTGCAGCCGTTCTGCAGAAAGTTTAATGGGTGTTAAAGGATTTTTAATTTCATGGGCAATACGACGAGCCACCTCAGTCCAAGCTGCCGCACGTTGGGCATTCACGATCGGAGTCATATCGTCGAACACCAAGATCTTACCGATCTCTTGGCCTTTTTCATCCTTCAGCAAAGAAAGATTCATCATTAAAGGCACGGCCTCACCTTGAACGTTTAGGCGCATTTCTTTTTGAATACTTTCGATCTTGTGATCAACCATGGTCTTTTGCAACTCTGCAAAAGTTCTGAAGTATTCCAAGGTCAGAAGTTCACGCACGGACTTACCGATGAATTTTTCAGGGTCAATTTTTAATAACTGAGCCGCGTGACGATTAATAGTGGTGACAATCCCGTGTTCATCGACCGAAATAACGCCAGCACTGACGTTACGAAGAACAGTGTCAGTATAGCGGGCGTGTTGATCCAGCTCTTGCAATGTTTTTTCCAAGGTGACGGTCATGGAGTTAAAACTTGTAATCAAATCATTGATTTCTTCAGAACCCGCTTGAATCTGCAATGGAGTATAATCCCCGCCTGCGACCCGTCTGGTGGCGCGACCTAACTGCACGATGGGAATTGAAAGCTGTTTAGCTAGATAGAATCCAAACCACGTCGCTGCTAACAAGATCACGAAAGTCATCAAAACCAGAATATAAAGATAAATCGACTTTAACGGATACTCGAGCGGATTGATGTCGCGGAATTCATCGTAGGCTGTTGAGATATCATTCATCTTGGTGATGAGTGACAACGGCAGGAAGCTTGATACGACGATGGCGCCTTTTTCGTTACCCTCTTGAACCGGAACGATAACTCGAACCAGGTTACCATCACCGAATTGATGGATGATACTGGCCTCAGCTTGCAACTTAATTCCTTTTTGCAAGAACTCTAAGCTAACTGGCGGAACTGTTGGCACTGTTTCATCTTCAGCAGAAACCACCACGCGTTTTCCGAACAGCGATGGATAGTATTCAACTGAATCTAAGCTAAATTCTTTACGAAGTCGTGTAACACGATTTTTTATTTCCGCCTGATTGTTTAAAGGTCTTACCGCATCCGCAATCTGATGGGCGAAGTGATAATTCTTTTTCTTCGCATTGAAGTAATAAGCATTGGTAACTTCAATGGAGCTTTTTAAAACCCCTGCCATCTTCGCACTGAACCACTTATCAAAACTGGAGTTGATGTAAAACACCGAAATGATGAACATCAATACCGTGGGAACGAAACTGAAAGTGACAAACGCGGCGATCAGTTTTGCTTTAAGACTGCTACCAAAGACTTTCCCTTGGCGTTCTACGAAAACCTTCACGACGTTGCGGAAGATCATAAACAGAAGCAATAACAAAAGAATGATATTGAAATTTACAAGACCGAAGAAAAAGATACTGTGAACAAAAGGAAGCTGTTGGCTAGTCGCAAAAAGCCTGATTTCAAACCAGGTTAATAATCCAAACAAAAACGACACCACAAGAACCAAAAAGATCTCACGGCGTCGTTTTCTGAATTCCTGATCATCGGCAGGAACAAAATCATCTTTTAAAGGCGGTGTATTTTCCATCACGGCCTATGCTAGTTTACTTTCTAGCTTTTTTCTTCTTTTTTTGTGTTTTATTTGCAGCTTTCGCGGCCTTGACTGGCTTTTGCTTTGCCATCATCGCAGCGGTTCTTAAAGCCGCTCCGATTTCTTGATTAAGGCCGATCATCTCCATAACAACTTGCGCAGCTTCTGCACCTTTGTTGCCATGCTTGCCCCCGGCGCGGTCCAAAGCTTGTTCGTCACTTTCAGTCGTTAATACACCAAAACCCACAGGCTTTTTGTAATCAAGCATAAGACGAGTCAAACCATCCGTCACCGAGTTGCAAACGTAATCATAGTGAGAAGTCTCACCACGGATAACAGCACCCAATGCAACCACTCCATCACAGCCAGCATCAAAGAATGCTTGAACTGCCAATGGGATTTCCACTGCACCCGGAACTAGGGCTGCAAAGATTTCAACGCCTTCACAAGACTCAAGATAGCTGATCGCTCCCTCTTCAAGTTTTTCAGTAACTTCGTTATTCCAACGAGCTGTGACTACGCCAATTCTAATTGCCATTTTTGTGCCCCTTTACATTCTCAATTGCCACGATTTCTAAAATCTCAATACCGAAAGCTTTTAAGCCCACTTTTTTCTCTGGCTTATTCGTCAATAGACGAATTCTGTGGGCACCAATTTCGCGCAGGATTTGCGCGCCGATACCGTAATCACGTTCATCCATAATCGGAGACGTCGGTCTTACATCATCCATGCCCATTAGAACTTGGATTTCTTGCGCTAATCCGTGAACGCGGTTGTTACCGCGAAGTAAAACGAAAGCTCCGCTTTTTTGTTGGTTGATAAGCTTTAAGCTTTCTGCAACGGTTGAAGCACCTCTTTGCAACACAGCCATAAAGTCACGGGTGAAATTATCGACATGCACGCGCACCAAAGTTTCCTGGTCCGGGGTGATCTCGCCTTTTTGAATTACCAAGTGCTCTAGTCCGTCAACAGTGCTGCGGAATACGCGCGCCTTTAAACCTTCACCGAAAGACGCTGGCAACGGAATGTTCGCAAGCTCTTCCACCAATGTTTCATTCGCCAAACGGTAAGCGATCAAATCAACGATTGTGCCAATCTTGATATTATGTTTTTTTGCGAATTCTTTAAGATCACCCACGCGAGCCATTGAACCATCTGGGTTCATTACTTCACAAATAACTGCGGCAGGATTAAGTCCCGCAAGACGAGCTAAGTCGACGCTCGCTTCAGTGTGACCCGCGCGCTTTAGGACTCCGCCTTGTTGAGCACGGATTGGGAAAATATGTCCTGGCATGTGAATATCAGAAGGTTTCGCGTGGGGATTCGCAGCCACTTTTAAAGTGTGCGCACGATCTGCAGCAGAAATACCTGTTGAGATTCCTTCAGCCGCTTCGATACTTACAGTGAAAGCTGTTTTGTTAGGCGCAAAGTTCATGTCATCACGAACCATCAGCGGTAACTGCAAGCGCTCAATTTGTTGGGCAGTTACAGTTAAGCACACTAAACCGCGGGCTTCCGTGATCATAAAATTGATGGCTTGTGTGGTGACGTGATCCGTAGCAAGAATCAGGTCACCTTCATTTTCACGATCTTCGTCATCAACTAGGATCACCATTTTACCGGCGCGGATATCATCGATAATTTCAGGAATTGTATTGAATGACATTTTAATCTTTCCTCACTTCAAGGGAACGCTGAATCGCTCGAGCCATATAATCAGGTTCGACGTTGATCATCGATCCTGGTTTTAAATCTCCAAGGTTAGTTCGCTTCAGAGTTTCAGGAATTAAACAAACAGATACGATATCGCCCTCAAGAGCGTTCACAGTCAGGCTCACTCCATTAAGGGTGACGCTGCCCTTTTTCCACACAAAGGGAAGAACTGTTTCAGCCACTTTAACGTCTAAGAAAAAAGATTCCCCGAGCAGTTCGGCGCGGGTTACTTTTCCTAAGCTGTCGACATGCCCCGTCACTAAATGACCATGGATGCGATCGCCGAAACGCAAAGATCTCTCTAGATTGACCTTTTTACCCAGCCAAGTTTGTGGATTCCACTGCAGAACTTGAATGGTTTCGGCCGCCAAAGCAAAGGTCATTGTAACTTCGTCGAAGGCTTCTACGGTCAGACAAACGCCGTCGCAAGCGATGCTGTCGCCAAGCTTTATATCATTGAATTCGCTAGGTTTTTTGATTTCAATACGATAGGCATTATGCAGCTCTTTTGAGCTTATAATGGGCATCACGGACTCAACGATTCCAGAAAACATAAGGGCCTCAGGTTTAATGGCCGAGAACCTACACTTTTGACCTTGGAATGGCAAGTTTAGTGGTACTTTTACAGAGAGATACTCCGGCGACGCCGGAGTGAAGGAAAGTTATTTTACCCAGAGCTCCACTCGCGGAACCCCTACGCCGGAACCGGCCACTGTGTCAGAGGCAGGGATACCAACCGGAGTTCCCCAGGTGGCCTCTTTCATCCCGATTGCGTAAAACCAGTTTCCGCTTCCTACAGAACCTTCCGCTAAACTAGGAGTGCCATTGTATTCAAGCCCTCCCCAATAGTTCGAAGTCGAATCAATTGCTACGGCTACGTATCCTGCCGCTGGCTGGCTGGTGAAGTTACTTGTCTGAGTCCACCAGTTACGTAAGCTGCTGGTGCCCGGCCAATTGATTTTAAGTTCGTACTTTCCGTTTCTTAAAAAACCCGAAAGACGACTTAAGATTGAATATTTTGTCGCGCGCGGATCTGAAGTGTTCACACTAAGAGCTTCCGCATTGCTTGCAAAAACACCGGCCGCTGCGTAGTCATGAACAAAGATACGAGTCCATCCTCCACCATCTGTCGTCATGTCACAGTAAACTGGAATTGCGCCAGTCCCTCCGGGATTGATTGTGTAAAGGCCTGTTCCGATGGAAGCACCGCTATCAAGAATGTCTTTGCAGGAATCGTAAGTGGTGTAAGTATTGTCTTCTTTTATCCAAAGATTTACTTCCGCAACGCCTGCACTTGGTCCTAAAATTGCGCCATCAGCAGGGATACCCGCAGGAGTTCCGTAGGAAACTATCGTACCGACTGCGTACCACCAATCCGTTTTTTGCACCGAACCATCAAGTAAAGAATTACTACTTGTTGGACCATGGGTTCCGCTGGACAATTCAAGTCCACCCCAACTATTTGTGATTGAGTTCACCTTGATTGGAATAACCCCCGCAGTTACGACGTCACTAAGTGGGTTCGTCGACTGAATCCAAATATTTTTATTCGTGTAGCCTGGCCAAGTTTGGCGGAATCGATACACGCCCCCTACGGCGAAATCAGGAATTTTATTTAAAACTGAATACAGGTTTCCTGTCGGCGCACTGGTGTTTTTAGTAAGCGCATCGGCTGTACTTGCAAAGTAACCGCCGGCAATATTGTGACGGAAGATTCTTGTCCATCCACCGCCATCAGTGGTCATATCACAGTAGGTTTGGTATTGGGCATTCCCACCCACTCCGTCAGAATCGATGGTGTAAGAACCATCACTAGGACTTCCCATCATGTTTTTAATTTCAAGACATGATTTTGGATAACAAATTGTTTGAACGATGAAAGCTGGCTTTGAAGCTCCTGTAAAGCTCGTCCACTCCGTCGCTGTTTTAGTAGGAACAAAAAGATCACTGCTAGCGTGATTGTTCTGAATAGAATAACACGACCCTTGACCACCACCGTGAGGAACGTAAATTCTCATGCTGGTTGATTTTGGAACTCGATACCCTTCAGATAGGGTGTTGATTCCAAGGAGGAATGGAAGAGTCGTCAGCAGTAATAAAGAGGCGATTTTACGAAGACGTACCATACGTTTCTTAATGATACTCTACTGGTTTGTATTTAGGGAAATTAGAAATTATCCGGTCTAGATGTGAGACGTAAAAAGGGCCTAAAGCTTCTGTTTTAGACCCTTACTTTTGTTACATGCTCGTGTTTTTAATTATCTTCTGCCTGGCTTGGAAGGATTTGCCGGAACAGGAGTTGTTGGCGCAGGCTCCGAAGGATTTGAAGGTTGCACACCTGGATCCGCTGGTTTGTAAGAAGCATCTTTAAACTTAAAGAGTTTTACTTTCGCACCAACAACCGCGTTTTCATCATTTTGTTCGATCACTTTACCGCGGGAAATTTCGTCACCCACCCAGTCGATCTCGATTTTTGCTACTGCTGAACTCGCTTGAGCTCCACCGCCAAGGTATCTTGAATCACAGGGCTCACCTTCCCAGTAGTATTCTTCGTTATAAACTAAAAGCTGATCGCCCACTTCTAATTTCACGTCTGTACCACCCACCACGATTAAGTGAGTGTCGTGATTTGCCATCACGCGCGTGTACCATTCTTCAGTCTTAAGTTGTTCGTTCAAAGAAGAAACTGATTTCACCAAAGCGTTTTTAGTAACTTGCGCCAGCGGAGTTTGGTAGTAAGCGCTTGGGCCCACCGACCACACACCGAAGTTGATGCTCATGTTCACTTTTGTTTTTGTCTGCTTTGATGTTACGTTCGCTGCTGCCATTACTTTGTCAGTCAATGGGCGAGTTGCCACCATCGATAGATCTAGCTGAGCCCACTCTGCATTAAATCCTGCAGTGCCAGAAACTGAATGAGTTCCTGCTGGAGTATAACCTAAAGTCAAACCACCGCCGCCGATCAATTCAAACGCATTCACCGCGCCAGAGATTTTTGCCTGCGGCAAATTCACCATACACCAAGCTGTTTTTGCATATTGCAGATTATAGTTATCTTTACCCGCCGCTTGAGCGAAGGCCTTCATGGCAACACCGTCAGCTTTAGTAAGATTAAAGAAGTTATTATCACCAGAGCGTACTTGTTCAGGCGGCACCGCGATGGGCGGATTATATTTTAAAGTGAATTCAGAACTTTCAAGAAGGACACCATATACTTGTTGATTCGCTACGAATCTAAAATCAAATGCACTTCCACCCGGAAAAGCAATGGGGCTAGCTGCGATAGAGCCTAACTCAACAATCTTTTTAAGTGTGCGAGTTTGTTCTTGTGGTTTTTGTTCACACTTTTGATTTCCCATGGTCATCGCTGCCCCAGCAATCAGAACCGCGATTTTCAAAATCTTCCTTGACCAAATTTTTCCGTGCAATTTCATGAATAATCCCTTCATCGTCGCGTTCAGTATACGGAGAGAAAGTTGGGATGCTGAAATTTCAGCTAAGTGTTTAAACTCGTTTAAGAAACCAAAACAGGTCTTACTATGAGACACGCTAAGTGTTTGATTTTATAAGAAAGAAGAAAAATCAGCACATTCGAAAAAAAATCGTCCTGTAAAAACATTAGACTCTTTGAAAAAAACTTTAGACAGTCGGAAGGCTAGCGTTCGTCGTGCGTGTAAAAATATTTTTCAGAAAAATTTAGATTTGGAAACTGAAAGCGATTGATAGCCTTCTTCCATGCGACCTCCCGGCAGCACCAATAAATTCTATCTTTTCATCTGAAGGTTAGTTTCTCTTCTATATTTTTCACGGTTGTGTTCGGCACAAAGAAGCTGCAAATTGTTTAGTGCATTGCCACCACCGTTCCATTTAGGTATTTTGTGATCAACTTGAAGAGCAAAAGCACTGTTGCATTTCTCTCCTGTATTACGATGAATAAACTGACAGCGTTCATCTCGAGCAAATACCAATCGGCGCAGTTTTGGTGTGACTGACTTTCTTTCCACCGCCGCATCGGTGGTAAGTATTGCTGGCTTTTCATCAGAAGCGTTAGCCGAATCCAACCTCCCTTCTATTTCCCCGACTTCTTCCTCATTCAAGAGTTTTTTTGCAGACGACTTTTTTTTGAACTTTTCATCTAGATAACGTCCAGCTAAAAACTCAATGACTTCAGGGAAACTTATAGTGCCGTTTTCTTGTAACAAGATGTGCGCCGCTAAATCTTTACAACGTAAAAGTTTTTCGAACTGTTCTTTTGATAAAGTAAGCTCCAGTCTGACCGATTCATCTTTTTGCAAGCGATGAGCATCGTGTTGTTTAAGGGGCAAATCGAGGCAGCGAGACTCATGCTGTGTAGACTGCGTTGTTTTACCGAGTACTACTTCTACCAGTTCCCGCTTTTGCTTTGGCGAAACTTTATCCCCACTTAATTTTTCTTTTTCCTTAATTGCTCGCGCAAGCTCACCGATTTGAGAAAGATTTAATAAGCCTTCCTGAATTCTACTAGCTACTTGGGGTACATCGTGAATCAAACGAGCTGCCTCAAGTCGGCGCATGGCTGCTGAGCCAGAATACCCAAGCTCTTTAGTAAGGTATTCATAAATGGAAGAATATGCTTTTTCTAAAAACAGTCTGCGGGAATCAATTTCGCGAATGTGTTCTAAAATCACATGCAGAAGCTTTCTTTCCTTTTGCACAAGGTTCTTTAAATTCGCTTCAAGTTCGGAATTTGATAGGCGCGAAAGTGGATTCATAAAATCTCCTCATTAATGAGGAAGTTATAACATGGGTTTTAACCTAAAAATTTTGAGCGACCTTCAGACATATAAGTTTATACTGTTTAAACGCGCTAAAATGAGTTTTACGAATAGAAGAAAGTAGAAACCTCAATTTGAAATTTCAAACCCAAATTCGTCAACTAAACCGCAAGCTGGAAACGACTAAAATCCGTCAATATTTTTACGAATGACAAATTAGACATGACGACATGAGTAACCGAAGCGGATGTAAAAGTTTGTTGATTCTAAATTAGACTCGCCCGCCCTAGACTTAGAACGAACCGCCACCGGAAATGGTGATGAAGGTTTGAGTTTCGTCTTTATTTAATGTGTTACCGTCTTCATCTACGCGATCTTCTAAATAGTGGAATGTCTGAACACCGCCACCCAAGCGGATTCCAGCCAGAGCAAACGTCACGCCCGCTTTACCGAAAGCGGCGTTGGATTTTTCACTAGCTAAGCGCACACCGGGACCGGCGAAGAATTCAATTCCGAGGCCACGACCTTCTGTGTAGGCTTGAAAATTAAATAAAGCTGCAGAATCCAAACCATTCACCGTCTTCATTTTTGATCCGAACTGTGTAAAGACAGAGTTTCTCCAGTTAAACCAATCCGAAACATGCCAGTTTAAGCCCAAGTGAACTTCACTAAATGATTCCCCATCACGAGTACCAGAAGATCCTGTTACGTCGTAAGTAACGTCTGCTAGGGAAGTGTTTGATAATGAAAGAAGAGAAACCAAGGCTAATAAAGAGATTTGTTTTTTCATAAACATATTCTGAAAACTTAAAAGAACCCGGTCAAGAAAAAGTCCCCTGACTTTTTGTCAGAGGACCTTAACATTTTTAGAATACTAGTCTGCCGCCTTCGGCACGTACGCTAATTAAATCCCCGGCTTTGATTTTGCCCGAGATGATTTCTTTAGAAAGCGGATTAAGCAATTCTGTTTGAATCACGCGTTTTAAAGGTCTTGCTCCATAAATGGGGTCATAACCTTTTTTCGCCAAAAATTCGACAGCGGAATCAGCAAATTCGATCGCGATTTTTTTCGCTTTCAATCTTTGCAGAACTTGCTCGATTTGCACTTTCACGATGCCAGTGATTTGATCCTCTTTTAAAGAGTTGAACATCACGACCTCGTCGATGCGGTTTAAGAATTCTGGACGGAAGCGTTCCTTCAAAGCATCCTGCACAGCTTCGCGTTTTTCCTCCTCTGACATATTGGCATCAAGGATGGAAACAGATCCAACGTTTGAAGTCATGATAAGAACAGTGTTTTTAAAGTCCACTGTGCGACCTTGCCCATCCGTCAGACGACCATCATCCAACACCTGCAATAGAATATTGAATACGTCATTGTGGGCTTTTTCAACTTCGTCTAAAAGCACCACGCTGTAAGGACGACGGCGAACGGCCTCAGTTAACTGACCACCTTCTTCATAACCAACGTATCCCGGAGGCGCCCCGATTAAGCGAGAAACGGAATGTTTTTCCATGTACTCACTCATATCAATACGCACTACCGCATGATCATCGTCGAATAAAAATTCAGCCAAAGCTTTTACCGTTTCGGTTTTACCAACCCCGGTTGGACCTAGGAACATAAACGTTCCGATCGGACGATTCGGGTCTGAAATTTCCGCACGAGCTCTGCGAATAGCATCCGCTACTGTCGTTAAAGCATGATCTTGACCGACAACGCGTTTTTTCAAAGCATCTTCCATGTTTAAAAGTTTTTGTGATTCACTTTCAAGCATTTTGCTAACAGGAATTCGGGTCCACTTCGCGACAACCTCTGCAACGTCTTCAGGACCGACTTCCTCTTTTAGCATGCGGTTTTCTTCTGTAGACTTTTGTTCCTTACTGCGCTCTTCAAGTTGTTTTAACTTTCTTTCGCTTTCAGGAAGTTTTCCGTATTTTAGTTCCGCTGCCTTACCTAAGTCCCCGTCGCGTTCCGCTCTGGAAATAGCGAGTTTCAAATCTTCGATATCTGATTTCAGACGTTTGATTTGATCAATGCCGCCTTTTTCAAATTCCCATTGTTCACGTAACAATTGGTTTTTGGCGTTCAATTCACCCAGTTCTTTTTCAATGACGGTCAAACGCTCTTGCGAAGATTCGTCCTTTTCTTTTTTCAAAGCTTCTTTTTCAATACGAAGCTGCATCATCTGACGTTCAATTTGATCGATCTCTTCAGGAACTGAACGAGCTTCAATTCCAAGTTTACTTGCGGCTTCGTCGATTAAGTCGATGGCTTTATCTGGCAAGAAACGATTGGTGATGTAGCGATGTGACAACTTCACCGCCGACACTAAGGCTGCATCGGTGATACGCACCCCGTGATGCACTTCATATTTTTCTTTTAATCCACGCAAGATTGTGATCGCATCATCAACACTTGGCTCTTCGACCATGACTTGTTGAAAACGACGCTCTAACGCCGCATCTTTTTCAATGTACTTGCGGTACTCATCTAGGGTCGTAGCACCAATACAGTGCAACTCACCACGCGCTAGGGCGGGTTTTAGAAGCTGACCTGCATCCATAGCGCCCTCAGTTTTACCGGCACCAATCAAAGTATGAAGTTCGTCGATGAAAAGAATCACTTTGCCGTCACTGTTAATGACTTCTTTGATCACCGCTTTCAGGCGGTCTTCAAATTCACCACGGTATTTGGCACCAGCAATCAAAGCACCCATATCTAACGAGATTAATTTTTTATTTACTAAATTGTCTGGCACGTCGTGCTTGATAATTCTTAAGGCCATACCTTCGGCAATGGCAGTTTTACCTACGCCGGGCTCACCGATAAGCACTGGATTATTTTTGGTACGGCGGGAAAGAACCTGCATCACGCGACGAATTTCTTCATCACGGCCTATCACCGGATCAAGCTTTCCTTCAGCAGCTAAAGCCGTCAGATCGCGACCGTATTTATTCAAAACTTCGTATTTATTTTCGGGATCTTCATCTGTCACTTTTTGTGAACCCCGGATTTCTTCAAGAGCCAGTTTTACAGAGTCCGCAGAGATTTTATATTTTTTAAAAATAGCACCAAGTTCAGAGTCATTGGACTTAACCATGGCCATGAAAAAGTGCTCAGTGGAAATAAAAGAATCTCCCCACTGTTGAACTTCATCTTCAGCTAACTTAAAAACTTTTTCTAAGCGCGGGCTGGCGAAAAGTTTTTGGTTGTCGCCGGTGACTTGCGGGAATTTATCTACGCGGGCTCTAAGGTCCGCTAAAAATTGAGCTTGGGGTACCTTCATTTTATCAAGAATGCGGGGAACGATACCCTCTTCCTGTTGCACTAGTTCTAAAAGAACGTGTTCAGGCTCCACGGAAGGACTGCCCTTGCGCTCCGCAAATTTGGCGGCGGCCTGCATAGCTTCCTGGCTTTTTCGCGTCATTTTTTCAATATCATTGCCCATAGGAACTCCTTGAAATAAGGATGAGGCTTATATTGCTATTGTCAACGTCCCAGAAAGCAGTTTTAGAAGGTTATGGCAGGAATTTTAAATCCTAAAGGCAAAGGAAAAACACCACCGCGCATTACACCGTCGATTAAAAAAGAAACGGTGAAAGCCCGTGATTTTCTGAGCTATGACACTCGCTTTTCCTGCGAAGATTGTTCCCACTTTGATAGCGAAAAAGTCGTTTGCACTATCGGCTACAACCCGCGCCACCACTTAAAATCCGAACAAGAGCATCAATTTTATTTGGGCGGAACCATGGCCTTTTGTCGCTTCATAGAAATTGACTGAGCTTCCGTCTAGAGAATTTTAAATTTTCAATCTAAAGGTATTGTATCCAAGTGATTCAGGACAATCTTACGTCTTGAAATCAAGATCCGTCATTGGGCCAGTAATATAAATGTTCTAGAAAACTCGCCTCATGTCCTGTCAAGACATCGTCCCAAATCCCGATCAATTCACTATCAATGATTCACTCAGAAGGAGTCAAGAGAGATGGTCACTCTCTTGCTAGAACCGAAAGGAGGGCCTTCAAGGATGACATAAAGAACAACAGATTGTTCACTGCTGAGCACGGGAACATTCAATAAAACAGCTCAGCAATTTTGCTCTTAGGTTTATAAGACAAAGGCCATTAACAGCACAGACTCGGATGTCAGTGCCGGCTAAAGCGAAAGTAGGTTTCGCTTCTAGCCAAAAAAACAAATCAAGGAAGGTAATGAATATGAAAAATAAATTTTAACGGAGGATTTTGAAATGGGAATGAGAGTAACAACAAACGTAGCAGCACTTAACGCACAAAGAAACCTAGTTGGTTCACAAAGACAAATCAACGATTCTATGGCGAAACTTGCTTCTGGTAGCCGTATCAATAAAGCAGCTGACGACGCAGCTGGTTTGGCGATCTCTGAAGGCTTGAAAGCTCAAATCCGCTCTGCGGCTCAAGCTTCAAGAAATGCGAACGATGGTATTTCAATGGTTCAAACTGCTGAGGGTGGCTTGAACGAAATCGGTAACATCGTAGTTCGTCTTCGTGAGTTGGGTATCCAGGCTGCTTCTGATACAGTTGGTGAAAACGAGCGTGGCATGTTGAATAAAGAGGTTCAGCAATTGAAATCTGAAGTTCAACGTATCGCTTCTGTTACTACATGGGGTACTACTAAATTGTTGGATGGTTCTTCTCCACAATTTGATTTCCAAGTTGGTTTGTTCAATAACGCTGAAGAAGATCGTATCTCTTTCAACGCTTCTGAGAACGTAGCTACTTTGGATTCTTTGGGAATTGGCGGTATTGACTTCTCTACTAAAGAGGGAGCTCAAGAAGCTTTGAGCATGTTAGACAGCGCTCAAACTTCAATCTCTGGTACTCGCGCAAACCTTGGTGCCCTTCAGAACAGATTGACTTCAACTGTAGACAACTTAGGTGTTGCTCAAGAGAACATGTCTGCTGCTAACAGCCGTATCCGTGATACTGACGTTGCACAGGCTTCTTCTGAGATGACTCGTAACAACATCTTGTTACAAGCTGGTACATCTACTTTGGCTCAAGCTAATGCTTCTAACCAACTTGCTCTTAAGTTGATTGGTTAATCGCTAAGCTAGTACAAAAAAGTTAAATAACTTTAGAACCCAGGAAGCAATTCCTGGGTTCTGTTTTTTGTTCTGCATTGGGCTTCCGCCTTCGCCCTTTGGGCTTCGGCGTGACAAGTCGGCGTGACAGGCCTCCTTCGCATTTTTCGATCCTTTCTTTTTTTAAAATTATCGATCAGTCCTTTTACACTCCCCTGACCAAACTTTATCTTCCTTCAAAAAGTGTATAACTTTTTTACCAATAATTTCAAATATTTAGCTAAAGATGCCTGATAATTAAGCCGAAATATTATGTATGAATTATGGAGGATATTTTATGATCACAGCGAAAACCACGAGTCTAATGATAGCAATCCTTAGCTCGGCTTTGCTTGTAGGTTGCAGTAAAGGCGGATTCGAAGCTGCATCGACAACATCGACTTCAAATAATAGTGGGCAAAGCACGACGACGCCTGATGAACCAACTCCGACGACTCCTAAAGAACCAACTGCGTATGACAAAATGGACATGAATGCGTTCGTTGCTTCGGGCAGCTACGAAAACGAACAGGTCATAAGCATTGATAAAGCTAATAACGCGTTACTGCTGTTCTTACCTATGCCCCCGGGACTTCCTTTTAGTGGCATCAATATAGATGTGCCCCAAGCAAAAGGGGTCAAGCTAGCGACGGTTCTGGACTCTCAACAAAAAGCGCGAGTGGCTGTTAGCATTCCCTTGAATCTTATTATTAAAGGTGGAGTTTCTTTGCCTGCAGCAGGCACCCTTCCTGGGGGGCGCCCCCTACCGATGATGCCTAGTGGAGAGTTCCCATCCCTAGCACTAGGGCTTAATCAAAATTCGGACAATAAGATCTATATGTATTTTGGGGTGAATGCGGCCGGTTTATTTATCGAAAGCAGCTATTTCCCCCAATTTTTCGGCATCACTGCACCGATTCGCAACAAAGCTAAGACCCGCACACTTGGGTACTTCACAATCGTCCCCAAACAAGGCGTAAATAATGGTGGCTTGTTCCTTTCCTTCATTCTTCCTAACGATCTTGCAAAGATCATCGACGATCACTTAAGTGGGATCATCAACTAAGCAAGACCTCGATAAACTCATTTCATTTTGATTTGCCTGCCCCCTTAAATCTCGCTAGTCTAAGGGGGCATTCATTTTTGAACCAGGACATTCCAGGGAGCGAATCATGGCTAAGAAAAAAGCAAAAGCAAAAGCGACTAAGAAGGTAGCAAAAAAAGCAGCTAAACCTGCTAAAAAATCAACTGCGAAAAAAGCGACTAAAAAAGCTGCGCCAAAAAAAGCAGCTAAGAAAGCCGCTAAGCCAGCTAAAAAAGCGGCTGCTAAAAAAACGACAGCTAAAAAAGCTGCTCCGAAAAAAGCCGCTCCTAAAAAAGCTGCTAAAAAAGCAACAAAACCTGCTGCGAAAAAAACGCCAGCTCCGAAAGCTGAAAAAGCACCAAAATCAACTGAAACTAAAAAAGCTCAAGTTGCTCCAGTAGTAGACGAAGACATTTCTTCTGATTTCGAAGATGAAGCTGAAATGGACAACATGATCGACATCGAAGAAGAAGGCGCTGAAGACGACGAGTGGGGCGCAGAAGACGACGAAGAAGGTTCTGAGTCTGAAGTTTCTGAAGATGAAGAGGAAGAAGAAGATCAGATCGGTTCAGCTGAAGTTGATAACGATGATGATGACGAAGATGATGAAGATGAAGACTTCGGTGATGACGAAGGTTACTTCTAATTCTAAGATTCTTTGAATAGAATTTAAAAGCGCTCTTCCTTGAAGGGCGCTTTTTTTTTGCTTATACTCTGGACCATGTATAAGCACCTTTATTCCCGCTTCTTAAACGCCCATCCGAATGAATACCACTTTGCTTGCCACAGCCATCACTATTGGCCCGATGTAAGCCGTGAAGCACATTTACAATACTGGGATGATTCCTGCCAGTACGTTGATGATAAATGGGGGCATATTTTTTCTAAGAAAATTCCGGCAGCGCAAAAGCTGATTGCTGAAACCTTGGGGATTTCCCATTCTGAGCAGATCGTTTTTGCACCGAATACCCATGAGTTGGTGTTTCGCCTGTTAAGTTCTTTAGATTGGAATAAGAAGATCCGCGTTCTTACGACGGATTCGGAATTCTATAGCTTTGATAGACAGATTAACCGTCTTTCTGAATTTGCGAATTTTGAGATAGTCAAAATCCCCACACTGCCCTTTGCAACTTTCAATGAACGCTTTGCTTCGGCGATGGATCAGGCCGAGTTTGATCTGATCTTTTTAAGCCATGTGTTTTTTAATTCCGGCGTAGTCAGTGATGTGGTGGGACTTGCGAAGAAAGCTCCCACAGATACGATGTTTGTTATTGATGGGTACCATAGCTTTATGGCAGTGCCTGTGGACCTTTCGAGCATTCAGGATAGAGCCTTTTACGTCGCGGGGGCGTACAAATATGCCCAAGGTGGGGAAGGCGCATGTTTTCTTTATGTGCCACCCGCTACCCGCCATCGTCCTTTTCATACGGGATGGTTTGCTGAACTATCGCACCTGTCTGCTGTAGGAAATCAAGTGGGTTACCCCACCGATGCCCTTCAATATGCTGGCAGCACCATGGACTTTTCTGCGCTTTATAGACTGATTGCAGTTTTTGAAAAATTTAAGTCGGAAAATTTAAGTCCTGAAAAAATCCACGCGGTTGTGCAGAAAAATCAGACGCTGTTTTTGGAACTCCTAAAAAAGAAAAACTCTAAAACTGTAAACGCCCATAAGCTGCTTGCGAATTCTTTGGATTTACACGGACACTTTTTGACGTTTGATCTTGGATCAACAGAGGCAACACAGAAAGCCGTAAAGGATCTGCAGCAAGCGGGAATCAAAACGGATTCCCGCGGCAGTCGTTTGCGTTTTGGCTTTGGTCTTTATCATGATGCTAAAGACCTAGAGAAAGTCACAGATCTAGTTTCACAAATATAAAGGGGAGCCAAGCTCCCCTTCTTTTTAGGCTTCAGTTTCAGCCAGTTCCATTTCGTTTTCTTTTTTGTCGTTAGAGATTTTAACTTCCACGTGGCGATCTTTATGCTCTTTTTTGTGAGAAGTAAATCTTGCGCCAAGATCATTGGCCCAGAGGCGGAAACGATCTACGTAGGTGAAAACCGCTGGCACTACGATCAGGGTTAGGATTGTCGAAGTGATCATACCACCGATAATTACCACACCCATTGCTGTGCGGGATTTAGAAGCTTCATTTAGACCTATAGCAACTGGAATTGTACCAGCGATTAAGGCAAACGAAGTCATCAAGATCGGGCGAAGACGAGTTTTACCAGCTTCTACCAAGGCATCAGCGCGGCTTTTTCCTTCAGCCATCAGCTGTCTTGTGTAGTCTACTAGTAAGATACCGTTTTTACCGGCCACCCCGATAAGCATGAATAGACCAAAGATCGCGAAGATTGTGATCGTTTCATTCATCAAGTAAAGCCCTAAGAAACCTCCACAGAGAGCCAATGGCATCGCGATCATGATCGTGATTGGCGTGATGAAGGATTCATAAAGACTTGCTAGGATCAGGTAAATAAACAGAATCGCAAAGCCCAAGGCAAGAACCGTGGAAGTCACAAGTTCTTGCATATTTTCGGCGTCACCAGCGAAAGCATAGCGCACACTTGGAGGCAATGCGCTTTCACCTGCTGTCATTGCTTTTACAGCGTCGTTAACAACATCACTTAAGCCCGCCCCTGGCGCAAGGCCAGCGGTGATTTGGATGTAACGACCACGATCTTGACGTTCAATAGATGCAGGGCCCGTTGTCTCATCGCCTTTAGCGATGTCAGAAAGTCTTACTAGTTTTCTATTCACGTTCGGAACGTAAACGGCGTTGAAGTTTTCTTTTAAGTCCCTTTGTTCAGGAAGCAAGCGCACGCGAACGTTATACTCTCTGCCTTTTTCACGGAACTTCGCTGGGGTATAGCCTTCGATTTGGGCACGTAATTCGCCGCCCATAGTTGAAGTATTCACACCGTACTGTCTTGCTGCACCTGGTTTTAAGATGACCTGCATTTCAGGTTTGCCAGGGCGATAGTTCGAGTTGAGGTCTTTTAGGCGTGGATCTGTTTTTAAAACAGCCATTAATTTTTCAGCGGAAGCATTTAATGCCTCTGGATCAGCTGATACCAAATTCAACGTGAATGGCTGAGCACCCATACCACCTGAAGCATCATACTTTTTAACCACTGGATTAGCAGTCGCTGCAAATGGAGTCAGTTGTTGTCTGACTTTATCGCGGAATTGTTCCGTCGTTAAACCACCGCGCTCTTTTTTAAGGCGAACATAGTAACTTGCTTTGTTCGATTCACCGTACTGGGTTCCGATAATCATCGTTGTGTAGTCAACTTCGCTATTAGCGCGAATGATCTTATCAACTTCATCACCGACCTTATTCATGCCATTTAAGCTTGTTCCTGGGGACATTTCTAAGGTCACGGTGAATTCACCAGCATCATCGTCTGTGATAAAGGCACCTGGCACCTTGGTAACTGTATAGATACTTAGAACAAACACTAAGAACGTAGCACCGATTGTTTTAAGAGGATGGTTTAAAGTCACTCTTAAGAATTTTTCAAAAACCGTTTCAAGACTTGCCTGGAAGCGGTCAAAACCACGGACCATGCGACCTAGGGTTTTATCGTAAAGCGAGTTTGATACTGGCTTGTGCGTGCTATGACCTTCACCACCGAAATAAGCCGTCAGCATTGGGATGATGGTCATCGCGACAAACCAACTGATCGCCATTGAAAACACCACAGTCATACCGAATTGTTTTAAGAACTGACCAATAGTTCCTGACATGGTTCCTACTGGAACGAACACGGCAATAACCACCAGTGTGATAGCCATAACGGCCATTTGGATTTCGCTCGTTCCTTTTTCAGCGGCGGTTAATGAATCTTCACCCAACTCCATACGGCGATAGATGTTTTCAATAACCACGATGGCATCGTCGATCAGAAGACCCACTGCCAGGGTTAAGGCTAACATTGAAACGATGTTGATTGAAAAGCCTGCAAGCTTCATGACCATGAACGAGCCAATTAAGGAAATTGGCAAAGAAAAGGCAGTGATTAATGTAGAACGTGCGCTTCCTAAAAAGAAGAACACTGTGATCACTGTCAGAATAATACCAATGATGATGGTTTCATTTACGTCGTAAATATTGTTTTTAATTTTAGTGGAAGCATTTGTTACCAGTTGAACTTGAGGTGCACCTTGCATCTTTTCAAGTTCAGGTTTTAATTTTTCCATTTGTTTTAAAACGTCATCGGCAACTTTGACGGTGTTAGAACCCGATTGACGGTACACTTGTAAGAAAATGGCTTTTTGCCCGTTCACGTAGGCGCGGGATTTTTCATCTTCTAAAGTATCAACGACTTTACCAAGATCGGCAACTCGGGTTGGGACTTCGTTACCATAAAGGTTCACTAAGGTGTCGCCGATTTCAGAAACAGTTTTAAATTCACCCAAACCTCGGAAAACAAGTTCTTTGCCACCCTGTTCAACTTTACCACTTGGAATGTTTTCACCGGAAGCGCCAACTTGACCTGCAACCTGACTTACTGAAATTTCACGGGGACGAAGTTTATTGCGATCCAAGATGACATGGATTTCTCTTTCACGACCACCGAAGATTTCAATGGCTCCGACGTTACTAACCTGCTCTAGGCGCGGCTTGATGTACTGATCGGCAATATCAAACAATTGCGCATCACCCATGTCTTTCGCCGTTAACGACAGCATTAGGATTGGGGTGTCTGAAGGGTCGAATTTTTTAATAACCGAATCTTCAACTTCATCAGGAAGTTTAGCCTTCGCAATATTCACTTTGTCGCGAACTTGTTGTTCAGCGTCCTTAGAATCAACCGTACTGTTAAATTCAACGATAACTTGCGAAACACCTTCTAAACTTTTTGAAGTCAGACGTTTGATCCCAGCGATGGTACTAACTTCTTCTTCGATGGGACGGCTTACTAGGGTTTCAATTTCAGAAGGACCAGCACCTGGATAGACAGTTTGAACTGATACCACCGGGACGCTGACATCTGGGAATAAATCCACACTCATGGATTTGAATGAAGCCCAACCCACCACGATGATCGCAATGGTGATGCAGGTAATGAAAATTGGACGGCTAATGGAAATCTTTGGCAGACTCATACTATTTCCCACCTTCTAAAGAAGCTTGGTAAAGTTTAATTTGTGAATTTAATCCTAAAATCAAAGAGGCAGCCTGAACGCGGTTCACTTCAGACTGCGAAAAATCCTGTTCAAACAAAAGAACCTGGTAAGTCGTCGTACGACCCTGCTTCAGACGAGTTCTTTCATTTTCAAGTTTGGCTTTTTGTGCATTAACGATATTTGTCGCAAGCTTCAGGTTTTCTTTTGCTTCGGATAGTTGTTGAACCAGATTGTTCCAATCTTGTTCTTGCAAGAACTTTTTATTTTCATAAGCAAGCTCGGCAGCCCGTTCTGCCTTTAAAGCACCGGCCTTAACGTCGGATGTGACAGAAAAGTTCAACGGAATATTTAGTCTTACGCCAACAAAGGCTGTGTCCTTTTCAGGTTGGCCCGCATTGCTCATCGCCTCATTTAATTCTTCGTCGCGTCCATTGAATGCATAGGACCCGTAAAGATCTAAGTTAGGTTTGTTTCTTTCAGCAACCACTTTAGCAGAGGCTTGCGCCAATTTAGATTGTGCTTCCGCAGCTAAAACGTCTGAACGATTTCCTGGACGCTGAGTTGGCACTGCCACACTATTTAAATATTCAAAATTGAAACCTTCTAACTTTGCGACGGGTTCTTCAGCATTTTTATGAATATATGTATTGAAATTTCTGCGAGCTGCCTTTTCTTGATTTTTCGCTAGCTGCAATTGAAACGTTGTCGCTTCAACCATGGCCTTTGCCTGAAGGACGTCGGCATTTTCCCCTAAATTCATGCGCGCTTTTCGACTGACATATTCCAAAATACTTTGTGCTTGGGTCAGCGCGCGACTTTGAACTTCAACGATTTGTTGAGAGCTGACTAGTTTCCAGTAAGCGGCTTCTGCCTCTACTAATAAAGCTTTTGCTTGCGCTTCAGAGGCAAATCTTTCAGCGATATTTTGCTGACGGGATAATTCTTGATTCGCACGGGCTGTTCTACCAAAACCGTTGGCCCACAACGGTAAAGACAACTCTAAAGTCGGCGTTGCTGTCCAAAAGCTGTTACCAACACCCGCCGGTAATGTTGCGCCTTCGATTTCTGTACGATCAAGGGCGTAACTAAGTTTGGTTTGTAAACCAAAGTTGAAATCTTGGGAAACTCCTAAAGAATAATTTTGCAAGTTCAATCGATCGTAGGTCAAAGTGGATCCAAAGGACTCTTTACCATCATGCCCTACGCGAGCGTTCGCGAAAAATCGTGGAGCAAAAATTAGATCTGCCTCGCGCGATTTTAAATGAGCCGCTTCTGATTGAGTTTCACTTGCTTCGTAACCGGTATTTTCTTTTTTAACTTCTTCTAAGTAATCTTGAAGGTTCGTGGCCTTGGCATAACTTCCCGCTAATAGCGTGAAAAACAAGGCGCTTAGAGTGATCAATTCCCAAACATCAAATCGCTTCATATCAGACTCCAATAAGTAATCGCTTACATACTTAATCTAAACCAACCCTGATAAGTATGCAATCAATTACTTTATTGAATTTCTAGAGTCTTTATGTTAGGCTTGATTTATGTAGTGGTTTCGGATATTTACCATTTCAGACCGAGGAGGTCTTAATGAGCGAAGTATCTCATACAAAAGTTCTAAATGAGACTGATGGGGTCCCAAGCAAACCAAAAAAGAGGGATCGTTCTGCTTCAGAAGAAAAGCTAATGAATGCCGGGCTCGAGATATTTTCTAAGCACGGTTTTGATGGTGCGACTACCAAGATGATCGCAAAAAAAGCCGACGTGAATGAGTCACTTATCGGTCGTTACTTCGAAGGCAAATCAGGCTTGTTAGTTGCCATCGTCACGAAGTTCATTGAAGAGATGTCACAACTAAGTCTTCCCTACGCTCCGCAAGCAAACTTGGCTGATGAACTTACAGAGTACGTGAAATTTCGTTTGCATAACGGCTGCATTCGCGAGGAATTTGCGCGCATTATTTTTGTTCAGTCATTAGTTGATAAAAAATTTAAAAAGCAATTGCGTGAATCAGTGACATTGCAACTAGATCCAAATCTTGTAGAGCGTGTTCAACGTTTAAGTGACTTAAAAAAACTAAAACCTGGCACTGACGTGCAGAGACTTTGTCAGCATGTTGATACTTACCTTGACGGTGTTTTCTTCTTTGATCGCATTCTGATCGAAGAAAAACAAGAAGTCATGCTTGCCGATACAGAAGGCTTTGTGCGCACCTACGCAAAACTTTTTGACGTCTAATTTTTTAAGCGAGCCCACAGCATTGTCGGAAAATATTTGTAGATAGCTGCGTGCTCGCGAAAGATATAAAACCAGCTTCTTTCCTTTTCTTCCAATTCTTCAGAAAATGAATAAGCATCAATTCCTAGTGATCTAGCCATCGCCAGTGATCTGCGGCGATGAAATGATGAAGTCACGATTAACACTGAAGCCTGTGCCGGAATCATCTTTTGACTAAAGCGCAGGTTGTTCCAAGTTGTTGTGCTTTGCGGTTCTTCAATATAATCGGTGATACCTTTTTGATTTAGCATACTTTTATAAGTGGAAATCTCTCCGCGCTTTTCATTTCCCGACAACAACAGGGGCGCCTTAGGATACTTACTCTTCGCAAGCACCGCCATTTCAATTCGATCTATCACCATCAACACCTGGCTGTCTCCGGCGGCTCCTAAAACTAAGATATAGCCTACAGAAGCTGGCACTTTGTCAGAGCTGATCGCCGACACATAGACTTCGGCTGCAACGATATATAGAGCTAATAAAGTCATTAAAACCAACAGCATGCCTTTTCCTTTATTATTCTTAAAATACATATTTTATTCATGTCTATGCATTTGGGCGATCTTGACTGCTATGTTAACTTGCCGCCATCAATAAAACATTAAACCAGAAACCGGAGCTTTCAATGACTAAAATGCTTACTTTGACTATGACTCTTTTTCTTTCTTTTGGCGCTTACGCACAAGTTCCCCAACACGTGGAATTATGCGAATTAGAAATCTGGGACGAGCGTGAAGCGGCTTTCGCTCAAGAAGACCTTCTAAACATTAAACAAGAAGCAAACCCTTCAGCGATCTTCGCTAAACTTGTAGAGCAGCACTTTGCAACTCAGTACGAACAAACACTTCCTTACGCTGAAATTAGACAGCAATTTCTTGATGGTGGCGACAACGATTACAATGACCTTTACATCCACCGACTGACTCACAAAGCGTCTGGCAAAGTGTATTTAGAAGTTAAAAGCTATCCAGGTGATAACCCCTACGGAGCGATCTACACAGCTGACGGATACAAAATGCTTGCGACGAATTCAGATTCAAGCATTGATCTGATCACTAAAAATGGAACGTTTTCTTGCTACGAAATTAATAAAGATAAGTACGAATAGTCTTCTTATTAGCTCCGAATATTCGGAGTATTTTAGACAAGAAAAAAGCCGCGGATTCCGCGGCTTTTTTTATGCCTGAGCTTTACTAAGCATTGATAAATTCTGTATCATTTTGCCCATGAGCTGATTCATTCCACTCATCTCTTCTTGGGAAAATGTGTTCCAGAATGCCGCCACTTCGGGCGCCCATTGTGGAAGAATGTGCTTAATTAAATTCTCACCTTTATCGGTGATCTTAATTACAAATGATCTTCTGTCATTCTGGTGCTCTTCACGACGGATAAGCTCTGCCTTTTCAAGACCATTTAATAAGCCTGACATAGTCGCTTGAGTGATACCCACTCTGCTAGCAAGTTCCGTTGGAACAATTCCTTCGGGGGTCGACGAAAGTAACGCCAGCACTGTAAAACGACCGAACGATAAGTTGTGGGGCAACAGGAAGTTATCGAAATGATTTTCCAAAGCCGTTGCAATCTTTAAGAAAACCAAATTGGAATACATGGCTTTGGAGTCAGCGCCCTCGAACAACTTCTGGAATGAGGTATGAAGTTCTTCTTGAGACGGTAGAGACTGCACAAATAACTTAGCCATAAAATCTCCTTCGCACCGCTATTGGATATAAACATGAATACATTTGTCTAATGTAAGCGATTGCATACTATAAGTTACCATTAAGGACCCTAAGGAACAATTGAAAAAATTAAGGTGACCATGTTAGTCTTAAAAGGTAAGTGATCCTATAGATTTATAACTCTAACGGGAGAGTCTCATGAAGACGGAAACCCCCGAAGTTACTGCGAAAAGACCCAAACGCAAGGATCGCTTAGCATCCGAAGAAGCCTTATTAGAGGCGGCCTTAGGTCTCTTTTCTAGTCAGGGTTTCGAAGTGACTACGACAAAAATGATCGCGCAAAAGGCTGACGTGAACGAAGCTCTTATCACTCGTTATTTTGGCGGCAAACAGGGTCTTTTCATTAGTTTGGTTGATAGATTCATCACGGGGATTTCAACAAGACAACTTCCCTACCCTCCTCAAAGTACTCTGACCCGCGAACTTGAGCGCTACGTGATTGATCGTATCCAGCAGTACCGTTCAAGATCTGAGTTTTCAAAGGCCTACTATGCCCAGGCACTTATTGATAAGAAATTTAAAAAGAAGTTTTATCAAACGGTATCCGTCAATTTAGAACGCAATCTTTTAGAGCGTTTGCAGATACTTAATAAGGAAGAAAAAATTCGCGGTGGTTGTGTCGAAGAAATCCGCCAGGATATTTCTACTTACATGAGTGGATTATTTTTGCAGGATCGTCTTTTGCGCGAAACTCCTGAAGAAGAAACGATAAGAAAAGCTCTGCGGTTTGTTCGGAAATACGCCGTAGCGTTTGAGACATAAAAAAAGCCGCGGTTATCGCGGCTTTTTTCGTTTTAACTTTTAGAAGTTAGGAAGATCCGTGATTTCGCCATCCACTGGTGGTGGAGTATTTCTTCTACGTTCTTCTTCTTTTTTACGTTCTTCTTCTTTCTTGCGAGCTTCTTCGGCTTTTTTACGAGCCTCTTCTTGTTTTCTTAGCTCTTCTTGCTTTTTCGCTTCTTCTTGTTTTCTAGCTTCTTCAGCTTTTTTAGCTGCATCTTGAGAAGCCTTTCCGTCGTTTTGTTTCTTAGCTGCTTCTTGCTGACGGCGAAGTTCTTCTTGTTTGCGGGCTTCTTCTTGCTTACGTAACTCTTCTTGGCGGCGGCGGTATTCTTCCGCTGCTTGTTGTCCTTGTTTAGCACGAGCTTCATCAGCGCGTCGGATCTCTTCAAGTCTGCGCTCGTCGGCGCGTCTGATTTCTTCTAGACGACGTTGATCTGCAGCTCTGATTTCTTCAAGACGTTTTTGTTCAGCCGTTTGCTGAGACTGGCGGCGAAGTTCTTCTTGACGACGAATTTCAGCTTGGCGTCTTTGCTCTGCAGCTTGGATTTCTTGACGACGAAGCTCTTCTTGACGGCGGATTTCAGCCTGACGTCTTGCTTCTGCTTCTTGGCGAGGGTTTCTGCCATAAGCATCAAGTTCACCGCGATTAAACTGAGCGTAACAATCTTGAACTAAAACTTCGTTGTTTTTTCTAGTTGCTGGATTTTGGTAATTTAAAACCACGCACTGTATGATTTGACGATTCGTAGTCCACTCACACAACTGAGTCGCGCGAGTTTCATTGAATGCTGCTTTCTTAAGGTCAGCGATACAAGTTCTTTCTTCTAAGGATTGGGCTGGAACAGCCATGCAGCTTTCAACGGCGTCTTCATGGGAATAACGTTCCCAGCGATAACGGTCCGTCACGCAACGAACATAATTTTCGTCACTGCGCTTTTTACAGATCTTGGCAGCCTGTCTTTGTCCACGAGGACCCCATTCAGTACCACCTTCAGTATAGATGCGCATTTCGCATTCCTGGATAGGAAGTTGTTTCGCGACGGCTATACCCGAAGTTAATAATGTTGAAGCAACTAATAGCATGATTTTTTTCATAAAATCCTCGTCCTAAAACGTAAGAAAATCCCGGAGTGGTAGAAGAGAGGAAACCACTCCGGGTGCTAGTACTATTTCATTGGTTTTGTGTGTACCGCGAATTTTTCGAACTCACCGTACTCATGAAGTTTGTTATAAAGAGTCTTGATCGTAATACCCAAGTTGTTAGCAGCTTGCGTTTTATTACCACCAAAGTGCGCTAAAGCCTTAAGGATGTAGCGCTTCTCTAGATCGTGCAAAGTCATTGTTGGATCGTATTCGATCACGTCTTTTTCTTGTTCGCCGTTACGGATGTTTTCTGGAACATCGTTAAGCATAATCATGTGACCTTCAGAAAGGATCTGAAGTCTTTCGCACACGTTTTGAAGTTCACGGATATTTCCTGGCCAGTCATAACGAACCAAGGCTTTCATCGCTTCTTCATTCACAGTACGGCCACGGTTTAAGTAAGCGTGCTGAGAGTTATTCAAGAAATGGTTGATAAGTGCTGGGATGTCTTCTTTACGACGGCGTAAAGGCGGAGCGCTTACAACGATTGTGTTGATTCTATAGAAAAGGTCTTCACGGAAGTTACCTTTTACTACTTCTTGGTCCAACTCGCGGTTCGTAGCACAGATCAAACGAATATCAACTTTGATTGGCTCTTTACCACCTACACGGTACATCTCGCCTTCTTGGATGAAGCGAAGAAGTTTAGCTTGGATAGCTGGATCAAGTTCACCGATTTCATCAAGGAACAATGTTCCGCCGTTAGCAGCTTCAGCCAAACCGATTTTGCGAGTGTAAGCGCCAGTGAAAGAACCTTTTTCGTGACCGAAAAGTTCTGACTCTAACAAGGTTTCACGAAGAGCACCGCAGTTGATCGCGATGAAAGGTTTGTTCTTACGGCCTGAACGCTCATGGATTGAACGAGCGATAAGCTCTTTACCTGTTCCAGATTCACCAAGAACCAGGATGTTTGCAGAAGATGGAGCCACACGGTCGATCATCTTCATCAAGCTGCCCATAACTTCAGATTGGTAGACGATGGTCTTGTTTTCGACTACTTTTGAAGTTGTGTTTGTGTTCCACATAATTTGGTTTGCATTCTGTGAAGAGGGCAAAACAGTTGTTGAGTTGTTATCGTTCATCGGGGGCCACCTTTCGGCACAACGTGCTTCAATTTTTAAACTTGGGTGGGCGTCTCAATTTGATTATCTCGCTTTGATACGCCGCAGCAACGCATTGAGTTATAACCTTGGTCGTGTAGGATTTGCAAGATAAATTTTGCATGGCGTTAAATTATTTTTAGGGCATTTTGGGGAAATCGGACGATGGGTAAAACCTTTAAGCTTTCCGAAAATATCGATAAGTACCTGAATTTCATGACTTTTATTAAGTCAGCATCCCCACTTACAATAAAGCACTATAGGCTCGATTTAGCCCAGGCTTTTAAAGATGATAATGATTCGCAATTTAAAAGCTCCTTAAACGAGGTCGAGGTCCTAGCCATTGCGCGGGCCGCTTTCAACCGCTGGGCCCACCTATCCTTGGCTTCTAGAAATCGCAAAGCTGCCACTCTTAAGAGCTTCTTTTCCTGGGCCTTTGACGAGGGGTTGACTGAGAAGGACCTCTCTATTCAGATCACTTGCCCAAAAGTTCCTAAGAAGCTTCCACACTTTTTAAGCGTGGATGAGGTGCTATCGGTACTAAAAAGCTTCGATGAGGAAACCCCGCCGCGTGAAAAGATCCTGTTTCTGCTTTTATATGGTGGTGGTCTTCGTATTAGCGAAGCCTGTGGTCTGCAGTGGAAAGATGTTTTGCTTGAACAGAAGGTCCTGCGCGTAAAAGGAAAGGGTTCGCAAGAGCGCCTTATTGCAATTCCCGATATAACTTTGAAGGCATTAAAAGCTTGGAAGAAAGAAGCTTCCTTTAATGATTTTGTTTTTGGAGAAGCTGCCCTTAACACCCGAACAGCTTATGAAATGGTTCGCCAAAGTGGCTTGCGTGCGGGATTATTGAAACCACTTCACCCCCATGCTCTTCGCCATAGCTTTGCGACTCATTTATTATCTAGCGGGGCTAACTTAAGAACACTGCAAGAGCTATTAGGTCATAAAAGCTTGCAGGCGACTGAGAAATACACCCATTTGGGAATTGATCAGTTGGCGCGAACGATGGAAGGTATTCACCCGTTAGGAAAGGGCAAGTAGTCCTTTACCCTTTTTCTTCGTTGCTAACGACTTTTTCTTCGTTGGAATGTTTTAGACGTGTTGAAAGAGTTTTAACCAGCGCCTTTGACCAAGCTGGTTTCGAGAATAAAACCGTATCAAGACAGTCATTGGGAATTTCAATCAACTCACAATCAGTTAAGCTCATCACGTGGGCGTTGCGGTCTTCACCGTTGATGTAAGCCATTTCGCCAACGAACTCTCCTGCCCTGATCATTCCTAATAGAACTTCATTTGATGAATCATCTAACCTGAAAGCTTTAAGTTCGCCTCTTTTAACTAGGTAAACGCATTTTGCCTTTTCGCCTTCGCGAATAAGAAGTTCATTCGGAGTTAAAAAGCACATGCGGTAACCAGAGTTATCGCCATGGGCAATCCAGTTCATCGCCCGAGTCATATGTTGCAAGAATGTTTTTTCGTCCGTTGGACGAGTTAAGATATGCACTTGCCCCGTTACGACTTCATTAACGAAGGACTCATTGTCCGGAAGCGGAGATACAATGATCACCGCAATACGTTCTTTGCGATGGATCAGTTTTTCAGTCACTTCAACCGCAGAAAGCTTTTGAACTTCAGCATCAAGAATCACAATATGTGGCGGAACGTTTTCAGATTTGAATAAAGCTTCTTGCCCATCAGCCGCAGTGAAAATAGTTGCACCGGGAACAGAGCGTTCTACCAGGCTGACCATCGCCTGCATTTCTTCAGGTTTGCCAGATACAATCAGAAATACTCTTTTATTTTCTAATTCTGCCATTGGATTCTCTCTTAATTTGCTAACCTAAATAATAAATTTTGAAGAAGCAAATTTGCAATAAGACTCCGAGAGAAATTCGAAGTCTCGACTATGGGAGAGTTGTTTTGAGAATTTTAAAGCCCGGCATGCTCTAGGTAATGTTTTACCATCTGCTCTACGTTTTGAAGCTCGTCATCCACGGTCTGGCGATAGGATGTGAGCTGATTTGTGTCCGCAATATTAGTACGTAAGAATGGCGTCATCCAGGGTTCTGCGTTCACGACCCCTTGTTGCAGTAAGAATTTTAAATAAAAATGCATTTTCAAAACCAAGGGATCACTTGCAGTTTCGATGGCTTTTAGCGTGTGGCCAAGAAGATTAAACAAAAACTCAGAGTTCTTATCTCCCTCTTGGCTGACCTTGCTTACACATTCTAAAGCATGCAGGGCTAACTCGAGATGTTCATAATCCTTGCGAATGCCAGCAAAGTCGTTAACAAGTGTGGCTTCTTGCAAGATATTTAGCTGTCCTTCGCTTGATGACATCTTGTAGGTGAAGGTCACAAAGTGAGTGGGCTCTAAAACTCCCCCGCCAAAGCGTTTTTTACTTTTTAGGGCACCCCTTGCAATGAACGACAGTTTTTCACCTTGCGGTGAAAGAGCATGAAGAATTAAATCGGCTTCCCCGTATTTGATTTTTCTTAAGATGATGAAACGATCTTTACCTTGGGTCACAGACTCCAACTTTGTTCGGCTTTGATTTCTTCATACGAAGTAATCACAAGCTTGGCAAAGTCTTTATTTTGAAGGACCTCGGGGGTGAAAATCAGCATGCCGCGCAGCTGTTCTAAGCTTGGTGTTGGATCCCACCAATGACGGAACATTTTAATCACAGACCAGTGACACATATTTGGGGTGAGGATTTTTTGATAACCCTCTTTTTTGGAAATCTGAAGTTTTGCAAAGATCTTTTCAGCCAGGGCTTCAGCACTGACGTCATTAAAAATGCAAACGGCACGATCAAAGAGACGGCTTTGACTTTTGGTGAAAAACGAAGTGGCGATTGTCGAAATTTCTTTTTCAAAATTTTCAATCAGAAGCGGATCCACTGCAGTTTTGGTAACTAGATTTTCTAGGAACGTTTCCTCATCCCAACTTTGACTGTGGGCCAAAAGTGACGGGGATCTGAAACGCTCGCCTAAAATTGCTACGGCCGTATTGGGATCAAACGAACAAAGTCTAACACTGTAAGGCCTTACTTCGTTTGTCGAATGCAGATGATTTGCGTGGGAAACTTTGAAAGAAAAAATGCGCTTTTCATTTAGCAGTTTATCTAATTCATCGGCGAAGGGATAAACCTCACCTGTCACTGGGTGATCTTCGGCGAATAGGACAAAGCACGTTTCTTTTTTTAAACCGTCAACCCACTCTTTTACATTATCTAATTGAGTGTGGGACAACGTCGCGACTTCGTAAGTTTCTTTATAATAGTATGGTAGCAACCCCTCAAAGGCAGCGGTTTGGCCTTGAATGACTCCGATGGCTTTTTTGTGGGACATGAACTGCGCTGTTCCTTGGGAAATTTCAAACACCGCTTGATTGATGCCATTAAAACATCGGGCGCGGATTTTCGCGGAAAGCCCTAAGGAAGTTTTAACTTTATCATTTAATTCTTCCCAGTTTTCCGGGCGCACAACATCGATGAACATACTTATAAGAATCTATCAGATTTGTTTTTAAATAGGGCTCGGACTTTGGTCTTAATTTACGCACCGAATTGTTTCTGATCATCGAACTGTTAAACTTTAAGAAAACTTTTGGGAGATTTCATGCACAGGATTTTAAGGTTTTCGGTTTTGGCTTTATCTCTTTTAGCTTTCAGCAAACCTGCTGTTGCTCTTGTTGAAGCCCGTGTTTCTTATGGTCTACTTGCAACCACCGCAGATCTGGGACCACTGTGCCCCACTTGTACGGCAGATGCTCCGGCGATTGTGCCAACAATTGGTTTGGGTGCAGATGTCATCGTGACATTACCTGTTCCACTAGTTCCTGGGATCGGTCTTCGTTATGAAAAAATGGGGCTGTCTGCGTCAAGTAACGGTGTTGAATTTGATGCTGAATATACTCGCACTGCGATTCTTTTTAACTGGCGCCCGATTGATACCATCTTGTATTTAGGGCCGATTTTCAGTTACGGAATTTCTCACAGCACTAGTCTGAAGGCTGTGGAAAACGGTACCACAAGAGCTGATTTTTCTGCTGACAGTGTTACGTCTTACAGTGCTGGTTTAGAGGCTGGCATCAAACTTATCGGCTTCCAAGTTGGAGCTGAGCTAGGCTACATGGACTTTCAGTGGAAAGATGCAAAAGACAAAGCTGGTAACGCGCCTATTCAAGACATCAATATGAGCGGAACTTACACCAAAATTCTTGTCGGAATTTCTATTTAATTATTGATATTTGGTCACCTCTGTTAGACTTATTAGCACGAGGTGCCCATGACTAAAAAACGTATCGAATGGCCGGTGGCTTTATTCCTCACCATCAATCCCCTGGTCACGCTAATTTTGACTCCGGTTTATTTTTATTACTACGGGTTTCAATTAGACATTTTGCTTTTCGCTTTGATCTTTGCTGCGGCTACAAATCTTAGTATCACTGCGGGTTATCACCGTTTATTTTCTCACAAAAGTTATGATGCTCATCCGGTTGCGAAGGCGCTTTTCTTGTTAGTAGGCGCTTCAGGCTTTCAAGGTTCAGCTTTGAAATGGTCTTCAGATCACCGCAAACATCATACGCACATTGATGGCGAAAAAGATCCTTACAACATCAATGAAGGCTTCTGGTATGCCCACATGGGTTGGTTGTTCTTTAAAGATTCTGTGGATCAAAAAATCGTCGCTCCAGATCTTGAAAAAGATTGGATGGTTCAGTTTCAACATAAGTACTATGTCGCACTTGCGATATTAACTGGTTTTGCTGTTCCAACTTTGATTGGCTGGATGATGGGCTCTGCACTTGGTGGTTTAGTGATCGCTGGCGGACTCCGCATCGCTTTAACTCAACAAAGCACTTTCTTTGTGAACTCGCTTTGCCACACTTTGGGTAAACAGACTTATTCAAAAGAAATTTCTGCACGTGATTCTTGGTTCGTAGCGGTTTTGACTCATGGTGAAGGTTACCATAACTTCCATCATAAATTTCAAATCGACTATCGTAACGGCATTAAGTGGTACCACTGGGATCCAACTAAATGGGTTATTAAGACTTTGAACATGATGGGTCTTGCGACAAAGCTTCGTCAGATTTCAAATACTGAGATTTTGAAAGCTCGCTTACAGACGGAAGCTGCTGAGCTTTGCAACAAGGGTCTTTGTGCAGACAAGCTAACTGCAGTCAGAGAAAAAATCATCGAAGCGCAAAACAAAATGAAGAAGCTTCGTGACGATTATGAACAGTTCAAAGTCGACGCTGGCAAAAAGCGTGCGGAACTGCGTGAAGCTTATGACTTGAAGCTTATCGAGATCAAGCGTGAGATGGAAATCGCTAAGCTTGAATTCCACATGGGAATGAAGCAGTGGCGTGTTTACGCTCGATCTGTGTAGTTTGAAATTACATTAAAATTGAAAGGGAGCTTTTAGCTCCCTTTTTTTATTTTTGGACTGAGACGACTTTAAGGCGCTTTTCTTTGCCGTTGGGTAAAGGCCAATTGATGACCTGCCCTACTCTTAATCCGATCAATGCTGAGCCTACTGGGGCAAGTACTGAGACTTTGTTTTCGTTGATATTGGCTTCGTGGGGATATACGAGCGTTACCGATAGCTCTTTGCCGCTATCGATATCTTGAAAGCTTACTTTTGAATTCATGGCTACTACATCGGCGGGCAGCACTTCGTTTGGGACGACAGATGCACGGCTCAGTTCTTCTTGCAGCAGTTCTGCTAATTCGCCTTGGGCCGCGTTTAGTAACGTAGAGATTTTGTGAAAGTCGTCGCTTGCAATAATTAAGTTGCTTTGGTTTTCCATAAAGGAACTCCTTTGTTCTTGGATTCCCAAGAATGGATTCATGACTTAGCCTTCGGCTAAGTGCGGTTTCATTTAGTGTGTGTGGAGAATTTGAATGTGTGTGGGCGGCTGAAGTCAGTAGAAGATCTTAATCCTCAACCGCCAATAGAAATAAACTTCAAACTCAATAGCACTGTATTGAAGCGCGCGAAGTTTTTTGAAATGAAATGGCGGTATGATCTTTTCACTGAATAAATAGTACCAAAGGGTTTATGATTTTTCAATTTGATCTTGTTTGCGGTCCGAACGGTCTTGCTTACTTACAGAAATCTTTATCTTTCTTGCAAAGCGCCTTCTTAAGCATTTGATTTTCTTCTTTTAGCGAAGCGATGTCGCGTTCTTGCTTTTGCAGCTGGGCGCGGACTTCTTTTGATTCGCCTTTGAACTGTTGTTGCAGTTCTTTAATAGCTTCAATGATTGGCGCAACAAGGTTTTGGTAGGCTACTGATTTATAACCTTGGTTGTCCGTGTTCACAGCTTCTGGGAAAACTTTTTCGACGTCTTGGGCGATAAGACCGATCTGTTTCTTTTGGTCTTTTTCTTTGTCTTTCCAATAGTAAGTCACAGGTTGAATTTTGGTGATGGCATCAAGAGCATTTAAGATGGGTTGAATGTCTTTCTTTAAACGGATGTCTGAAGATTGAGTTAAGGTACCTGCTAAAGTCGCATTGCCTGAGGAATAAAGACTGAAGTAACAAACGCCTAAGGCAAAACACATTGAGTTTGCGCCTAGTGGGGCTGCGGTTGATGAAGACAACCATCTCCACGCCTGGCCGCCAGCTGAAGTGTTTGTATTGTAAATCATAGTGTAGCCAGCTACGGATGAGGATACTTCTAAGTTACCGTTCGTAGCCGCAGTACCAATACCTACTTTTCCGTCAGCACCGATACGCATGGCCTCCACTGCACTGACTGTATTATTCGGTGTCGTAAGAAAGCGGATACCCGATCCATGCGCGGTACTTGTCCAAGCTTGAGTAGCTAATGCGCTTATTCCCGTTGGATAGCTTTGTGCTGAAAAGGCAGTTCCATCGTGGCCAGCAAATACAAACCATCCAAAGACGTCGCCAGAATTTAAAGCGGCTGGTGAGGCTGGAGTTCCGCGCGCTCCTCGAGTCTGTACCAGACCCGCTGGATTGGTTGAATACGTGGTTGACGTAATCCCGCGACTTGTGACACCTGTGCTGTCTGAAACTTCTAGAAGTGTGACCGGCGCAGAGGTTCCAATACCCACAAAACCATCATCGCCGATCGACATTCTTTCGAAAGTATTAGTCGTACCTGATGCAGTTGTTGCAAATGCAATCCGCGAACCTTGTGCCGTCGCCGATAAGTTTTCGGCAGCATGAAAATTAATTGCTGTACGACCGCCTGTTTGAAACGCGGAGCCCAAATAACCCATGGCAGTTATTTGACCAATCAACTCCCCTGACAAAATAGCTGTGGGCGCTGCTTTTGTTCCTCTAGAACGAAGTAAAGATAAAGTCGGAAGTTCTGTATCTGAATACGTGACTGCATTTACACGACCGGAAACGGAAGTGCCTTCACCTTCTACTAAAATACCTCCGCGATAAGGCCATACAGCAGAGGAAGAAACAGAAGAGGTGATATGAAGTGGAACTTGTGGGGAAGTATTGCCAACACCAATATATCCGCCTGTAGGTGCGATGATTATATTTCCCTTTGTAGAATTCGAAGTAGAATCAAGAGTTAAATTATTACTAGCGGCAGTTCCACCGTTCAGTGTTTGCCCGCCCGAGCGACCTGCAAGAAGAGCATATTGCGTGAATGTGTCGCCAGAAATTGCCGACCAAGATGGAACTCCAGCCCCATTGGTCACTAACATTGAACTATTGGCAGTTGCTAGTCCGCCGACAACGTTGTTAGCAGACGAATATAGTAATTGATTTGCCGTCGTTGTTGCTGGGAAAGTTGCAGTACTCCAAACTGGGCCGGTCGCGCTGTGCTGCAGAACCGTTCCGGCAGTAGAACCCGATACTGCAGTTAAGTTTCCTGAGTTGTTTGATGCAATTACTGAGTAGTTAGCAAATGAAGAGGCTCCAGTACCTCCGTTTGCTACTGGCAAAACGCCTGTTGCATCGGCTGTTAGACTGATTTGATTTCCGCCAGATAAAACACCTGAAGCATTATTCTTAACAATTCCGGCTGAATTCATACCTGATAAAGTTAAGCCAGTGAAAGTCGGACTTGCTCCTGAATGGATATTTTGTGGAGTTGAGAATGTGACTGTGCCTGCACCGTGAGCCACGTTGACTTGGTTTGTAGTGCCGCTGATAGACTTGTATTCATAAGCTGTTGCACCGTTATTCATTCCAAGGATTTGGTTAGCTGTACCTAATCCTGTTAATCCCGCAAGTGAAATAGCCGGTGTCGCACCACCTGAGGAACTTAATGGTGAAGTAGCCGTTACAGATGTCACTGTCCCGGCATTCACCGAGTCAGCCGCCGGTGCCCAGTTCGTACCGTTGAATTTTAAAACCTGACCAGTGGTTGGTGTTGTAGCGTCAACAGTAACGCCTTTAATTTTATTTACTGTCGTCGCACCTTGAGTTCCTGAAACGTCACCAGCCAATGAACCCGTGAATCCCGCAGCGTTGCCAGAAATATTACCGCTTATTTTTGAACCCGCAATCGTTCCTGAAATCTGTGATTCAGTGATTGAAATGTTATAACAATCAAAGGTGTTCGATGGAGTTACAAAGACCAACGATTGTCCCGCAGTACAGCTCGTCGGGAACATAGAAGCATTTAATTTATTAGATAACTGGGTAGAAAGGCCCGTTATATCAGCAATGGCTAATGAAGCTGGGATGTAAGCGGTACTGCCATCATACTTCAGAACTTGACCCGTCGTTGGTGCGGTCGCATCCACTGCCACATTTTGAATTTTTGTGGCATTACCAAAGCGCGAATCGTTACCAGCAGCAACGGTTCCTGCAGCAGAACCCACACTGATACCCAGTACCGGAACAGAAACTGTTCCGCCTTTAGTAAGTGGAGCGGTCACATTCACATCACTCACCATTCCTGCACCACCGGCATCGGTCGCACAGCTAAAAGTCGTTCCATCAAACGTTAAATATTGACCCACAGAACATGTGGTCAGTGCTGTCTTTAGAACGAAGTCTGCAGGCACATTGTTACCTAAGCGACCTGCGGAATAAGAGAAAGTTGCAAAAGGCACAGAGCGGATTTCATTATTCGGCGTGATCGCCTTCCAGCCTGTACCGTCATAGAATTGAACTTTTAAAAGTCGTGTTTCATTTTCAGCAGCCGTGTGGGTACCACCACCCGCGCAGGGTAATGCGATAGAGTTTTTAAACGCATCACGAATGTCAGCACCAGCGCCGGTTGGGAAAAGACGGGTTCCTGATCCAATCGGAACGTCAAACACACCCTTTGATCCCTGCATATTCACGCTGTCTTTTTGTTCACGATAAAATACGCAGTTCCCGGCAGGATTTGTAATCTCAAAAGCAAAGCTAACATTGTTATGCTCAAGCGGAGTTCCGTCGCTACGAATGATGCGCCCTTGATAAGTGAATGAGTCAGGCGAAGCTGAAGCAAAGCTAGCGGAAAAAACCGCAAGTATGATTAGAATATACGTTCCTAAACTCATACCTCTTTATCGGTCGATCCTTAGGAAATCTAAAGACAATGATGTTTCAAATTGAGACGATATGAAGATAAAAAAAGGGAGCTTTTAGCCCCCCGTTTTTACTCACAAGATTTTGAATCGTTGTGAAAGAAGAAATGGAATTTCGAATCATTAAACGGAGGTGGTTCATCACGCACATGATCTCTTTGTGCTTTGATCCACTCTTTTTGTTTGATGCAGTCTTCTTTGCGGAACTGTTCGTTAATGGCAAGCATGTCTTGGAAGCTTGGAAGGTAGCCCTTCTTTTTATAGAATTCAGCTTCTTTGGCGTAGATGTTTTTTTCCAATAACGCCGCCACTGCTTCAAACTGCACTGTCGTTTTGATTGCTTGCACTGGCATATATTTCGGCAAAGTCTCTTTTGCTAGACCGAACTGACGCACCAATTTTGCAAAGTAGGACTTAATCGAGTGTTGTGGGGTCCAGTGAAAATCATATTTCTTTTCAATCATCCAGCCATAGACACTTTGTAAAACAGCGTCTTGCATACGCACTTGTCTTAATAATGGGTTGTAACGGTGTTCTGCGATGAAATCAAAACGCGGGTCCACTTCGATATCATAAGGAGCGAATAAAGAAGTCTTCGTCACACCCAAACTTTTTGGATATTCGTTATTCTTAAATTTAGAAACGGAGCTGCGGTATTTTGGAACTAAGAACTGACCGTCAGAAGCCATGTCATAAGCATAACGGATCACTTCAGAGCAGAACAATGTCGAATAGTCCGAATCATCCATGGCAAAGTCATACTTAATACCTTTTTTAGCATCTAACGCTTGGCGGGCTTTGTCGTAAATTCGGCGTGCCGCTTTCTTAGCTAAAGCCTCATCAGGTTGACGGTATAAAGCCACCCGCGCATCAGCTTCTTTACGCCATTTTTCTAGTGGAGTAATAATAGTTCCGTACTGGATTAACGCCTCAACAACGTATTTCTTACCTAACTTGTCTTCAGCAACAATGGCTAAGTGAGAGAAGTTTCCTTCTTCATCAGCAATACGCGCGATCATTGCAGACACATAGGACTTACCGCGCACAAGCATCACGTCACCACTTTTAAGTGCAAAGCCTGTGTATTTAGGATTTGTCCAAGTATTGGGTTTTTCATTAGACATGAGCGGCGTTTGCTTAAACTCAAAGACTTTTTGCGAATACAGCCATTCTAATAGATATTCCTCTGAAAAACGCGCGTATTGAAAGCCTTCGCGGATTTCCTGGATACAGTCTTTGCTTAAATCTTTTTTAGCATCAAACTCTTGCAGCTTTTCGTGCAACACCACGCGAATTTGGAAGATCGTATCCATCACTTCAGAACCACGGGTTCTTAAAGCTTCAACCTCTATCGGCGTTTTCGGCACAAAGTGGTCCGCCGGAAGATTGTATAAATAATCCGTCACTTTGTTGATGAACTGAGTACAGGTTTTCGGGTTGAAAACTTGAGGATTTGATAAATCATTTAAGACCTGTTGGCTTCCCGCAATCAACTCTTCTGTGTTTGCTGGACGGCGATAAGATTCCAACGTTTGTGGTTGAGGTTGAGGGCTCACGCAGCCAGAAAGAAACATCAATGCTGAAACGCTACCAAGTAAGATCTTCTTCATAATGTGAAACTCCTGAGTATTCATACCTTTCGGCTAGAAAGTTCCAAGACATTACCCAGACGAAAGCCTTATATTTCACCCAACAAAATTTTGTTAAAAGAGATCTGAACTAATCTTTGGTCCATAAACTTCCAAAGGACCGCAGTCGATAAGGAAATGCTATTATTCATCACTTTAAATAAACAGGAGCCACCATGAGCCGCGATTCCGCAATGAAACAAGAATTTTTTCACATCGACGAAAATAGTCGTAAAAAAGTCGTTCGTCAGGATCGAACAGATGTGGAACCTCGTTCTTGCTTTATTGATTTCAATGGAAAACAACTTGAAGTTCTTAACATCAGCTCGTTTGGTTGCGCAGTGCTCGTAAGCCCTGAAGAATTCACAGAATTAAAAAACTGGTTTGATAAAAACAATCACGTCGAAGCCAATGTTCTTTATAAAGACATCCAAACTCAACACGTAGCCTTGCGTTGGGCTCGCGCCGTAGAGCACACGAAATCCGTGACTGGCGAAATGATCGTAGGTTTCGAAGTTCTTGGCGAACCGTTAAAAATCGAACGCATCAAAGCGTTGGAAGTTTCTGCCCAAGTTATCAATGACCAAACAAAGTATGCAATGGATCTAGGAATGTTGCCTGCAGAGTTTAAAACCTTCGTTTACGAAATGAAGGACTGGTTAGAAAAACTTAAAAATCGCATCGATGCTTTGGAAGCAAACTCCCCGGTGGATAACTGGAAGGAAGCTCAAGACTATCGCATGACGATTGCAGATACGGTTTCAGAATACTTAGGTCAGGTGATTCCAGCTAAATATTCAGATGTTCCAAGATTAGTTAAAAACTTTACTCCGGAACAAATGAAATGGGCGACTCAGTTTGCCCGAGAACAAGTAGGTCACCTAGTTTACGGCGCTCCATTTGCAAATCGTGCTTACTTTAAACCTCGCGGCTATGCCGGTGATTATGAAATGATGAATCACCTTTACCGTGATGAACTTGTTGGTAAAACTCTTTTTGATCAATGCATGCACAAATACTTTATCGATGAGCCAGCAGGCGTCGCAGTAAAAAACCGTGGTCAGTATTTATTTGAAAAGATCACACAACTTTTTAATGCAACTTCACCGACTCAACCACTGAAAGTTTTATCTGTGGCCAGCGGTCCGGCAATGGAACAGCAAATCTTTTTGCAAAACAGTAAACCGTTCCACGGTCGTAATGTCGAATTCACTTGCTTAGATCAAGATGAAGAGTCTTTAAAACACGCCCAACGCCAATTGCACTCTGTTGAGCGCTTTGTGAAATCCGGTTTCAAGTTCAAATTTAACAACATGGCGATCCGTAACGTGATTGCTGGTGGTTGCCCAGAGCAAGATTATGATCTGATTTATTCAGCGGGCCTTTTTGATTATTTCACAGAGCCGGTGGCGCAAATGGCTGCTAATAAAATGTTAGCTTCAGTTAAACCAGGTGGCGTTGTTGTCATTGGGAACTTCAGTAAAGACAACCCAAGCGTTCCTTTCATGGAGCTAGTTTTAGATTGGCATTTGATCTATCGCTCTGAAGAAGATCTTTTAAGAATCTTTAAAGGCCTGGGATCAAAAATCTGGGTTGAAAAAGAACCTCTTGGTGTAAACCTTTTTGTTTGCATCCAAAAATAGGAAGCCTTGATTGAAATTTCCAGGAAATGAGATCTCGAGCGCTCACCTTCGTGAGTCCGAGATCCTAGAAGAAATTAGATCTGTATTAAAGGTGATCGCCAATTGGATGGCGGTGCCATTATTTATGGCGTTCTGGCTTGCAGATCTTATGTATGTGCCGCAGTTTAAGTGGCCGTTCCTGGCATTGCGCCTAACAATCATTCCCGTGTGTTTGTTAGCCCAACATGAAATTAAAAAAGAACAGACTCCCCGACGGGCGCAGGTATTTGCGGCCCTTTACTGTGGGCTTGTGGCGCTGCCGATCAATATCATGATTGCGCTGATTCCTGACGTGGGCACCTCTTATTATGCAGGATTAAATCTGGTGGCCATCGGCGGACTGTCATTCATTCCATTTTCATTTGCATTCTTTATTTGTACCGCTCTAGCTATTTATTTTCCGTATTACGCTATCGTTTTATCTAAGGCGCAAGGCTTAGATGACTTTAAATCCATCGCCTTAAACTCTTTTTTTATCGTTGGTGCCATTGTAATTTGTTTTTTGATCCGTTTCTTCCATGAAAAACTTAGAGTTCGCGAAATCAACAGCCGCTTGGCTTTAAAGACTGAAATTTCGAATCGCGACGTCATGATTCGCTCGAAAACCGAGGAAGCTGTTCGTTTAAATTCTTTAAGTACTCAGTTCAGCCCCCAGGTTGTTCAAGCTATCCGCGATGGCCGCGTGGACTTAGAAAAAGGCGTCCGTCGTGCGCAGATTTGTGCGATCTTTGTCGACATTGTAGGCTCAACAGAAAGAGTCGTTCGCTTAGACCAAGCCAAAGTGGATCTGGTTCTAGCTCGATTCATGGATACTGTAGTGACGATATTTTTAAAATACGACATCACCATTGATAAGTTCCAAGGCGATGGTATTCTTGCCTTTGCCAACGATCCTATCCGCTATTCCGATTATATTCAGCGCACTTGCTTAGCTGCGATGGAAGTTCGTACGGCTTTGGCCCAAGACCGTGAGTTCTACTTGATGAACTGGAAAAAAGAAATGCAGATTCGCATCGGAATTTCTGCGGGCTACGCAAACGTTGGTTTTTACGGAAACAAAAAGTTCTTCCGGTCTTACACAGCCATCGGTGCGCCACTGCCATTTGCTTCCCGCTTAACCAACTTAGCAGAGCCAAATCAAATTTTGATCGATTCAGACATCGCCATGTGCTTGATGGCTGAAAAATATTCGGTTAGTAGCATTGGCGAAAAAGTGATCAAGGGGTTTGAAGGCGATCAGCATATCGTTTTTGAACTTGTCCAAGCGCCACTGACGAAGCAAGAGACCGGTACCAACCACTGCCCTACTTGTGCGGATTCAGTTCTTTATTTAGATACAAATGCCCAAGGTATTTACGTCGTGAAATGCCGTCAATGCGGCTATGAATTAGACGATGCAGCCGTTTCACCAGCTGCATCAGCGTAATAATATTTAAGGATTTTCTGGAGCAATTAACGGAAGATCCTCTTTTAAGGTGTATTCCGCACCGATTAGATCGCTTTTCTTCACTTTGCCTTCTAAGCCAATTGCTTTAAACAAAGCTTTACGGGTCGCGATGTTAGGTCCGACTTCTCTTTCAGTGGTAATGACGACTGAAAAAGTATCAGACTCTGTGTAATACTCTTCGATCTCAATGACAGCGCCTTTTTTTATGGGTGGTTCAGAGCGTACTTTATTCGCGGCTTTCTGGCCGTTTGCATTTAGAGAAAAAATCAGAATAAAACCTATTAAATATTTCATATTAAATCCCGCCTCCATCAATTCCAACATCATCATCTTCAGTTGCTTCAACCGGTGCTCGTCGTTCAGTTCTTTCTTCTTCAACAACCACTTTTTCTGTTTTTTCAGGAGCTGGCGTTACCTTTTTCTCTGCTGGCGGGGATGATAAAACAAACTCTTTAGATCGAGGTACTTCTTTACCTCCCCCGGAATTTCTCAAGGCTTCGCTAGCTCTTTGTTCTGGGTCACAAGTGTGCTTAACCCCGGCAGGATTGCTACAATCGCTTTGCTGACGGTCGCCTGAATAATTATACACTAGCGAACCATGACCAAGTAGGGATTTAATATCTTGTAGTTCGGCATCGGGAACTCCAATGCAACCATACGTGTTGGCTCCATCAGTATACCATTTACCATGAAGTAAGATTCCACGGCCCAAACTGTCTTGGCCCGACAATCCTCCCAAACCTAAACTGTTAGAATTATCATACTTAACACCACTGTAAGGAGTCGTGATGTGGAATCCTGGCGGCGTCTTAAGCGAACCATACTTGCTGCACATATTTATAGAGTCTCTGCGAGGAATTCCACGTCCCCAGGAAATTCCTGTCGCTCTTTTACAATTGCCTTGAAGATCGAAAATATAAATCATGGGTTTATTCACACCAGAAAAGTCATTTATGGCGACCATCTTGTTACTTGCGATTCGCGCTGCACTACATGACTTAGTAAAAGCTATCGATTCATTAAACGCTTTTTTAATATGAGCAGGAACATTGCCACAACTGCCAGAAGGAAGATCGTTATACTGAGAGTTTCCTCCCCCACCGCCTCCGCCAATACGTCCGTTTAGTGTCAGAAGTTTCGTAGCGCTACTTTTTGAAAAAGCGAAGGCCTCAAAACCTATCAACAGCGATAACAAAATTATTTTTTTCATAAGTCTCTTTTTGGTGAACAATTGCATGTTTATAATGAACGCACAAAAAATCCCAACCGAAGCTGGGACTCTAAAAAATTATTTCTTTCTAGCCGCTGCTTCTTCCTCAGTAAGCAACTTCAATTCTTCTTTCAGTTTAAAAGTCGAACCGACTAAATCCTTATTCTTTTTATTTTCTGGATCGATCCCGGTAGCTTTAAAAAGATCATCGCTGGTGGCGATATTGGGTCCCACACCAGGCTCTTTCACAATAACGACTTCAAACGTGTCAGTGGGCGCATCATAGGAATCAACTTCGATATCTGTGCCTTTAATAATAGGCGGTTCTGTTTCAGCTTCCACCACTGCAGCTTTTGGTTTTTCAGCAACAACTGATTTTTCATTTTCAGCTGCGAACGCGCTCATTGAAAAAAATAAAGTTAGTATTAATAGTGCTTTCATTAGCGGGCTCCTCTTTTGCCACGGCCACTTCCATTCGCCCTGCCACTTGATGAACCGCGGTATTCACGTGAAACGCCCCCACCATGGGATTCATTGGCGGCTTGGTAAGCCAAAGCTTCTGGTTCACAACGCGGCTCAAATCCCGATGGATCACTACAGTTATTCTGTCCCTTACTGCCGAAATAGTTATATACCAACGAGCCAACGCCTAAGAGCTGATTGACTTCACTGAAGTTTGGTACGCCTGTACAACCCCATGAAGATCCACGGCCGACCCCGCGCGATCCGTGAATTAAGATTCCACGCTCTCCTAAACTGTTCTGGCCACAAAGACCTGCTAAGCCTAAAGAATTATATTGGTTATATTTAGCGCCGTTCCTGTGTGCCGCTGTGATATGAAATCCTGGTGGAGTTTTACGTGAATTTTCAGTACTGCAGGCTTCCATTCTTCCCGTGCGCGGATTACCACCACCCCAAGAAATTGGAATCGCTTTGATACAAGATCCATTTTGATCGAATATGTACATCAACGAATGTCCTTGGCCTGAATAATCATTGATGGCAATTTTTTTACCCGGAGCCAATCTAGCAGCTCCGCAGGATTTAGAAAAATCCACGGCTTCAGAGAATGCTTTTCTTACTTGAGTAGGTACATGATCACAGCTTCCTTCTTGCGCGAAAGCATTTCTGAAGGGTTCATATCTATTAAGTTCATCATAAATGCCAGGACCTGTGCTCCCGCTTCCGCCGCCACCACTTGTTGCTGCCGGTTTTGAAGTATAGTTAGAAGTGTAATCCGTTCCATCATCATCAAGCATGCTGATCGAATTACTGCGTGTAAAAGCGTAAGCACTACTACTAGATACAATAACGATAAAAAGTATTAGTTTTTTCATGTTTTTTAATTGTAGAAAAATTGTGGAATTTAGCAAGTGACACAGAAAATACTGAAGATACTTAGGGATTTAAGTCTAAGTCTGTATAAAGGATCTGCATCAGGAAGAATAAGATATATCAGGGACTTGTCATATTATTGATAAGTCTATGAACACCCGCCTCCATATATTAGTCAGAAATTTAAATGTCTCATTTTGAAATCATCAGAACGAAATTCATGTCTAGACCTTGATCAGGACAGTGACACTTTTCCGTTTCAGGGCTGTTAGAGGTGTTTTCAGATTTTGCAGTTAATCAGCTTAAGCCGATGAAAACAAAGGCGAAACGTAAAATCGAAAGATCTGTATCAAAGCTTGCATAGTCTTTTTCTTATGATGAGCAAAAAGATTATTAAACCCATTATTTCAAGCCTGCTTTGCACGGTTTTTCTGGCAGGATTTACCGGCAAAGAAAAGTACGTTGAACTTGAAGGCGCCGTGAATGCCCGAAGCTCTGCTAATTTTGTTGGTTCAAACAATGTGCGCACAGTTTTAAATAAAGGCACTCGCGGGGAAATCCTTGCTTACACAAAACTTCCTTCAGGAAATTACGGCATTAAGATGAAAGTAAGCGCGGGCCCTCGCGCTGGTGAAGTTTTTTGGGTTTATCACAAAGTCGGAAATTCTGAGTTAGCACTTTTTGAAGAGGTTCCGAATGGGAAAGGCCCATCACGCAGCACTTCATCTATTGAGAAAGCAAAAGGTGCGGAAACTAGAAAAGATGTTCCTGCGACACAGGTTCCAGTTCCCAGCCCTGCCCCGCGCGGCGAAGTCAGTGACGCTATTGATTTAATAAATAACACCAACAGCCGTGTGAATGGCCAAGGTCAGAATTGCACGCAGTGCTCTTCGAATACAACAACTGGTGCTCGCTCCACTTTAAATGGTTATGGCGTAGCCAGAGCTTGCAGTGCTCTTATGAATTCACAAGGTCAGCTGGGTGAACATGGTCAAAGTTTAGTTTCTATTATGGCAGAACCTAATTACGCTCGTCACTTTTTAGGAAGTAACGCCTTAGGCAGCTTCTGCCCGAAGTTTAATACTTTATCGACAGCGCAAAAACTAAATGCATGGGCTTGGTTTTGGACTGTCCTTGCTCACGAAGAATCGAGCTGTAACGTCACGCAACTGCATGGCACACACATTTGGAGAAACGGAAAATTAAGTCGTTTAAATCCCTACCAAGGTTACGGCTTATGGGCGTTAGAAAAAGATGCGAACGTGCGCGCTTGGCGAGGAGCTGCTTGCCGCAGCATCAACACCGCTGCGAAACAGGCCCGCTGTGCGGTTGACATCCTTGCTTCGACTTCGCTAAGTAAAGGCCGCACTGGGGTCAGTTCATCAAGTTACTGGGGTCCGGTAAGAAGAGGTGCTGACCAAATCAGACCACAAATGAGGAGATTTGCTTTATGTTTCTAAGAAATATAGTTTTAGCTTTATCTTTGTTCATGGGTTTTTCAGCGCAAGCGCAAACATTGACTTTACTTGAAGCTGGCAGATACGAACTTGTTGCTGGCGAAAAAGACCTTTGCGCTGATGAATTAAACTTTAGCGCAAAAGCGGTTTCACAAAAATATTTAGCCTTGGGTGGTTCCTACCGCTTTGATGCTAAGAACTCACAAAAAGTTGTAGAGTCTGATTTAGATGCGAACTGTGAGTTCCGCGAACAAACAATTCACGAAAAGAATTCTGCTGATGAAACGACTTTAGTAAGAATCAATCAAGAAGTTTGCAGTGGTAAGATTACATCCAACATTAAATCTACTGCGACGGTCAGCAAATTGAAGCTAGAACTAACACACGATATTCAAGGTTCTTTGCCTTACACTTGTGTTTGGAAAAAAGCTGATCGATAGTCTGGCGCAAGTGTTAAAGATCCTTTTTTAAAAAAACCTAAAAGTCCCTACACTGTTGTGATGGAGGACTTTTGGTGGACCAAGCCCCTTTGTTATTTCCCATAAATGATTACTGGTGGTTTTACGCAGCCTTCATTGGCTTCGTGCTGCTAATGCTCGTCATTGACTTAGGTATTTTCCACAAAGACTCCCACACCGTTTCATTTAAAGAAGCCGGTTTATGGTCGATTGCTTGGGTTACTTTAGCCATGGGTTTTTGTGGCATTCTTTACTACTACACCCTTCATAAATTTCAGGATGCAAGCGTTGCTAAAGAAGTCAGTTTACAATTTCTGACCGGCTACGTGATTGAAAAGTCTTTATCCGTGGATAATATCTTCGTCTTCGTGGTCGTCTTTGGATTTTTTGGCATCCCCCCGAAATACCAACATCGTGTGCTGTTCTTTGGGATTTTAGGTGCGTTGATTTTCCGCGCGATCTTTATCAGTTTGGGTGCTTTGTTAATGCAATATAAAGCCGTGGTTTGGATCTTCGGTGCTTTTTTAATTTTTACCGGAATCAAGATGATGATCAGTGAAGAAAAAGCTATTGATCCAGAACAGAACTGGTTAATTAAGTTTTTAAAAAAACATCTGCGGGTCACTCATCAATTTCACGAACATCATTTTTTTGTTAAGGAAGGGGATTTAGTTTTTGCCACTCCTTTGTTTATTGCCTTGGTGTTTTTGGAGTTTACCGACGTGATCTTTGCGGTGGATTCAGTGCCAGCGATCTTTGCTATCACCAATGAACCGTTATTAGTCTTCACTTCCAACATCTTTGCGATTCTGGGCTTACGGTCCCTTTATTTTCTGTTAGCTGGAGTCGTTGATAAGTTTTATTTGCTCAAATATGGTCTAGCTGCGGTTTTAATCTTTGTTGGTTTAAAAATGGTTTGGCTTAATGATCTTTACGATGGCCACTTCCCGATATTGCTTTCGCTTGCGATCATCACGGTATTTATTGGTAGCTCCATTGTAGCTTCTTTAGTTTTTCCCGCAAAGAAGACATGACAAAGCCTTCTTCCCAGTAAATACTAACTTTAGGGGGCTTCTATGACGACGCGCAGATTGTTCCTGGCTCTGAATGCAACCGATCCCTTGTCCCAGTCTTTTCTTCCGACCTATAAGAAAATAAAAATCAATTTTGATAAAAGAGAAATCGATGTGAAGTGGGTGCCGATTGATAACTTCCACGTCACGGTTACTTTCTTCGGGGATACGCCAGAACAAAACATTCCGCGCATCGAAGAAGTTTTAAATCAAGTGTGCGCGAATTTCGCACCATTTGATTTAAAGATCGATGATGTCGGAGCCTTTTCAAATGAACACGACGCCAGAGTTTTATGGTTGGGTGTTCAGAAAAAACGCCGCTTTCAGGAGCTCAAAGAAGAACTTGAACACACCTTCTTAGAAGCTGGGTTATTAAAGCACAAAGAAGAAAGAGATTTCTCGCCCCACTTAACCTTCGGTCGCTTACGTAATCCACGAAGTGTGAAAGATATGATTTCGCCATTTAAAAGAAAAAGCTTCGGCAAGATTCACGTGAACGAAATAGTTTTGTACGAATCAAAACTGCAAGGCCACTACCCGGTTTACATTCCGATTTATCGAGCAAAACTAACCGGAGAAGAAAAGCCCCTTGAAGAAGAGGCTTATTCGACAAATGATTTTCAAATCTAGTTAGCGAATAGCGTTCGCAAACAAACGAACGTAGATATTCTTATTATACAAGTGGAAGATCAGGTCGCCATGGTGGTGACCGGTAAAGCTCGGTCTAAAATAAACACGAGCAGTACAGAACTGACCCGGGAACAGAGTCGGAGGACAGTTAGTCTCCCCCCAGAATCCATTTCCATACAATGCTACGCCACGAATTTGTGTTGGTTCGGGCCCTTCCGCACGAAGTTGGAAATCCACAAACTTAGTTGAATGCACAAATGAAGTACCAAAGTTGTAGTGAAGATATTCATCACGGCTATCACCTGGAACCGGAGTTACCGACAAAGTCTGAACCGGTTCAGCAAAAGATACAGCCGAAACCAAAAGCATCATGATGACTAAAAGTGATTTCATAAAAGTCCCCCTCATAACTAAAGTCTGGGAGACGAACCGGAATTGCTCAAGAAAAAAGCATAACGCACCATGGGCCTAAAAAAGAAGCAGGCACCTTAAAGGCGTCGACGGAGCGAAGCGACCGTCCAGCCCTAACGAACAAAAAAATAAAGGAGCCTCGAAGGCTCCTTTATTTTTCCCGATCATAGCAATGAATAAGGGTTGGCGAGAACGGTTCAAATGCAAGGCGGAAGGTTCTTCGCGAAACGCAGGCGTACCTGTAAGGTACGTCGGAGAGAAGCGAAGGTTCTTCCAACGCAGCAGTTGGGCCGTTATCGACGACCCGACGGCCTTTAGATACCGCTCTTGTTGCGTTCCTCATCATCCACGTGTGTCTGAATACCGCCCTTTAGGTTCGGGCGATATGCCAGATGGTTGATGTCATAGATGAAATTTCCACCGTTAACTGCTGGCGTTTGCCATTCAGGGCCTAAGCGGATTGCATCCACTGGGCAGGCTTCTTCGCAGTAACCGCAGAATACGCAGCGTAGGATATCGATTTCGTAGCTGATTGGGTATTTTTCAACGTGCGGATCGTTATGTTCCGCTGCCGTGATTTTAATACATTCAGCTGGGCAGTTCGTCGCGCACAACATACAAGCTGTGCAACGAAGTGAGCCGTCTTTTTTCACAGTCAGAACGTGATTCCCTTTGAAACGTGGAGAGTATTCATACTTCTCCTCTGGATAGTTCAAGGTCATCATCTTCTTACGGTTAAGAAGGTTCTTCACCAAGTGCTTCATGGTGATACCCATACCACCAAGGATACCCGGCAAATACCACTTCGCCTTTTCGGAGTTATTTTGCATTACGCTCATAAGCTACCTCTTCTAAATACAAACTCGTTCTTTTTACGAGCTTCCAAAGTCACTTGGTCAGAGCGCTGATTTGTCGGCATGAACGGAGTCGGAGTTGGCATCACAAGGTTTTTACCTGCAAGCAACAACGCCGCTTCAGTCAAAGTCAGAGCTTCAGACACCACTGTCGTCACTTTTTTGAACTTTTGTTCAAGACCTGCGTGGTTGATGAAAGTTCCGTCTTTTTCAACGTAAGACTTCGTTGGGATGATCCAAACGTTGCCAGTCAAACCAGATAAAGCTTCGTTCTTACCCGCTTGCATCCAGATGACGTTTTGAGCTTTTGAAATCTCTCTTACGCGATCTGCGAAGTCAGGGAACACCACTTGGTTTTCAGGACCTGCAACAACCACAGTTTTAACTGCACCGCTTGAAAGACCTGAAGACAGATCGTTCCAAGTTGCTGTGATACCGTGTTTTTCAAGAACTTTAAGAAGACCTTTTGTGTTCGGATTTTTATCTCCACGAAGAAGAAGTCCGTCGAAAGAATCAAAGTTCTCTTTGTTGTTAATCCAGAAATAGATTTTCTTAGATTTGAATTCATTTACGAATGTAGAAACAATCGCATCGAACTCTTCAACTGTGTATTGAGCTGTAAGAACTAGTGCCAAAGAATCTGCAGAAGCGGATTTAAGCACTTCGTTAGCAGCCTTCGCAGCAGCTCCCGCAGTCATTTCAGTTTGAACACCATTTACGCGAACAGTGGCTTTCAAGATACGTGCATCTTTGTTCACGAACTTATAAAGATCGCGACCTTCATCACACATCCAGTAACCGTTAACTTGTTCGTTATAAACCGGCTTAACGCGGAAGAAACCTTCCTTGTTATAGTAAGTTTTTACAGAACAACCCGTAGAACAACCGTTACAAACTGTTTCAGCATCTTTTAGATACCAAACGCGCTGACGGAAGCGGAAGTCTTTAGAAGTCAAAGCTCCCACCGGGCAGATGTCTACGGTGTTCATAGAATATTTATTATTAAGCTCAACACCTTCATGGGTGCCGATTTCAGAGCGGTCACCACGGTTGAAGATACCAAGTTCATTCGTTTTAGAAACTTCTTCAGTGAAACGAACACAGCGAGAGCAAAGAATGCAACGCTCAGAATCCAACACCACTGTTGGTCCAAGATCTACAACCTTGTGCTTTTTAACTTTCGCTTCAGCCATTTCTGGATCGTACTTACCGTACTCCATGTATTGGTCTTGAAGTCCGCACTCACCGGCTTGGTCACAGATAGGGCAATCCAAAGGATGGTTGATCAAATGGAAGTCTAGACCCCATTTAACTGCATCACGCACTTTTTCAGACGTGTTGTTAACCTTCATGCCTTCCGTGCACATAGTGTTACAAGCGATCTGTACACGTGGATTTCCTTCGATTTCCACCATGCAAAGACGACAAACACCGGCAACGCTCAAACCTGGATGCCAGCAATAGTGAGCGATACGATCGCCAGACTGTTGCATGGCTTCGATGATCGAAGTGCCTTCTTTTACTTCGATTTCTTTGCCATTAATGGTGACTTTCATATGTCGCTCCTTTTACTTTCGAGCGTCCTTCACGAACGTAAAACTCAAATTCATCTCTATATTTTGTTACAAAGCTAAGAACTGGCAACGCTGCTGCATCTGAAAGGGCACAAATAGTTTTACCCTTCATGTTGTCAGCAACTTTGATCAATAGATCGATGTCTTGCAAACGACCGCGGCCTTCTAGGATTGAATGAAGTACTTTATCCAACCAACCAGTACCTTCACGGCATGGAGTACACTGACCACAAGATTCATGGGCATAGAAGTGAGTTAGAACTCCCAACATATCCACCATACATTGTGAATCATCTAGTACGATAACCGCACCAGAACCCAACATCGTGCCAAGACCTGCCAAAGATTCATAATCAAGATTTGCTTTCGCAACTTCTTCAGCTGTTAACACCGGAGCAGAAGATCCACCCGGGATACAAGCTTTCAACTTACGGCCAGGTTTCATCCCGCCGCCTTCTTTCATGATGAGATCCATCAATGGGTAACCCAATGGAACTTCATAGTTACCTGGCTTCATCACGTTACCAGATAAAGAGAACAATTTAGTTCCCGCTGATTTTTCAGTTCCATGTTTACGGTAAGTAGCTGCGCCATCTTTAACGATGTAAGTAACAGCTGCCAAAGTTTCTACGTTATTTACGATTGTCGGTTTTCTTAAGTAACCCTGAACCGCTGGGAATGGAGGTTTCAATTTTGGTTGGCCTTTAAGACCTTCCAAAGAAGAAATCATGCCTGTTTCTTCCCCGCAGATATAGGCGCCGGCACCACGGTAAACATCAAGGTCAAAGTCAAAGCCTGAACCCAAGATGTTTTTACCTAACAAGCCTGCTGCGTAAGCTTCTTTGATCGCTTTATATAGACATTCAATTGGGAAAACATATTCACCACGAACGTAGATATAACCTTTATTAGAACCGATCGCGAAAGCAGAGATGATCATACCTTCGATCAATTGGTGAGGAGCACGCTCCATCATCATACGGTCTTTAAATGTACCTGGCTCACCTTCATCGGCGTTGCACAGAAGGTAACGAGGTTCTCCGTTTTTAGGAAGGAAGCCCCATTTCATACCCGTTGGGAATCCCGCACCACCACGACCGCGAAGACCCGAAGCCTTCACTTCATCGATGATTTGTTGAGGTTGCATTTTAAAGGCTTTGTGCAAAGTCTCGTAACCACCCTTTGCTTTGTAACCAGCAAGAGTTTGGTACTCATCTAAATGATAGAATTCTGTAAGTACTTTTACTTCAGCCATTATTTCATACCTCTAAGAAGATTCATCGCAGTCTCTGGAGAAAGCTTTTCGTAGTAAGTGTCATTCACTTGCATCATTGGAGCTGTTCCGCATGAACCAAGGCATTCCACTTTGCTTACTGTGAAACGACCATCTGCGCTGACTTCGTTGAACTTAACGCCCACTTCGTGGCAGATGTGTTTTGCCAACTCACGGCCGCCTTCAAGAGCGCAAGAGATATTCGTGCACACTTGAACGTGGTATTTACCCACCGGCTTTTGGTTGAACATAGTATAAAACTTAAATACTTCGTTAATGCGCGCTTCAGGAAGCTCCATCACTTGCGAAAGATATGAAATCATACCTGGAGTGATGAAACCGTTGTTTTCTTTTTGCGCGATATAAAGGCTTGGGATGATAGCAGACTCACGCGCTTCGTAACGAGCGAGTTCTTTTTTTACTTCTGCCAAACCTTGGTCACTCAGTTTAAACATTGTCGCTTCCTCTTAACGATCTAATTCGCCGGCAATAAGGTTCATGGATGCAATCGTCGCAATCGCATCCGCAAGCATCGCGCCTTTAACTACAGTCGGATAAGACTGATAGATCGCAAAGCATGGTGGACGAACTTTCAAACGATATGGATTTGCAGAGCCGTCAGACACTAGATAGAAGCCCAACTCTCCGTTAGCCGCTTCAGTCGCATCGTAAACTTCACCTACTGGTGGACGAAGACCTTTAATGATCAACATAAAGTGATTCATCAAACCTTCAATGTTTCCGTAAACGTCTTTTTTCTCTGGAAGAACAATGCCTTTGTCACGGATGGTGTAATCACCACCTGGAACGTTTTTACAAACTTGTTCGATGATACGAATAGATTGGCGCATTTCTTCGAAGCGAACTAGATAACGATCATAGATGTCACCGCTAGTTCCAACTGGAACGTCAAAATCAAGAGCGTCGTAACCATAGTAAGGTTTTGCTTTACGCAAATCCAAGTTCACGCCCGATGCACGAAGCATTGGACCCGTGTAACCCCATTGGATCGCATCAGCTGCAGAAACCGGGCACACGCCACGAGTACGTTGGATGAAGATTTTATTATCTACAACCATTGCTGCCATTTCGTCAGTACCACGGCGAAGTTCTTTACAAAGTGCAAGAACTTCATCGAACCAACCTTCAGGCGCATCTTGAGCCATACCACCAACGCGAGTCATGGATACAGTCAAACGAGCTCCGCAAAGTTTTTCGAATAGACCGTAAACTTCTTCACGAAGTCCGAACATATAGAAGAAAGATGTCAATGCACCCAAGTCCATCGCGCCAGTACCGATTGAAATCGTATGGTCGATGATACGAGAAAGTTCCGCCAAGATAACACGCATTGCTTGTGCTTTTGGTGGGATTTCAACGCCCAAGATTCTTTCAACCGCTTTACAGTAACCAATGTTATTCATTGGCGCTGAACAGTAGTTCAAACGATCTGTGTACGGGATCACTTGGTTGTATGGGTGAGTTTCCGCCATTTTTTCAAAGCAGCGGTGAAGATAACCGATTTCGCAGTTCGCGCGAACGATCGTCTCCCCGTCCATTTCAGCCATTACACGCAAAGTTCCGTGCATCGCTGTATGGGCAGGACCGATGTTCAATGGAACATACTTGTCATTCAATACATCCCCAGGAGAGCCGGGCTCATTTAGGAAATGGATTGGCAATGAAGTCGTGCACGACTGTTGGTGATCAGCTTCATAGTCTTTACGAAGCGGATGACCTACGAATTGGTGGTGAGTCAAAATCTTGCGAAGATTCGGGTGACCATCAAAGATGATACCGAACATGTCGTAAGCTTCACGCTCAAACCAGTCTGCGCCTTTGTAAGCGTTGATCGCAGTGCCGATAGATTCGCCTTCACCGACTTGCGCTTTGATACGCAAACGAGAAGCGTCTTTAGAAGAAAATAAATTGTAAACAACGTCGAAACGTCTTTCGCGAGCTGGGTAATCAACACCGCAAACGTCCATCAAGAAATCAAATGCGCCACTTTCACGTAAGTGCATCAAAAGCGCTGGCACGTCTTCTTTAGGAACTTCAAGAACATCATCGCCCACAGCGTGGATGAACTTGTAGTTTTCGATTTTAAATTTGCCGCTTAAGGCCTGTTTTAAATTCTCAAGCTTGTTCATATGGGTTTTTCCAATTGTCCTTCCAAGGACGTGGAGTGTTTGTCGCAATCATACGTTGCAATGCCATGATACCGTCCATCACCGCCTCTGGAGTCGGAGGGCAACCTGGAATGTAAACATCCACTGGGATTACTTTGTCGACGCCTTGAAGAACGTGATACGCGCGGTAAAAACCACCAGAGCTTGCACAAGCTCCCATGGAGATAACGTATTTTGGTTCAAGCATTTGTTGATAAATACGAGTGATAACGGGAGCCATCTTTTCAGTGATAGTTCCGGCAACAACCAATAAGTCAGCTTGGCGAGGAGAGAAACGTGCCACTTCGGCACCGAAGCGAGCCAAGTCATATTTGGGTCCCATCACTGACATGAACTCGATACCGCAACAAGCAGTACCATAAGGCATTGGCCACAAAGAGTTCTTACGTCCCCACGCTACCAAAGCATCGAGCTTCGACGTGAAGGCGAAGTCTCTAGACATGTCATCTACAGCTTGAGTTCCTGATGCGCCTTCATGGGACGCGGAACCCTGCACTTGATTCTTGTGCATAAATACACCTCTGTAATTTCAATTAGCTATCATTAAGTGTTTAATGAAAATCCATAATCCTGACAACTAGATATGTATTATAGGCGCGGCGGAAGAATTCTACAACGCGGCTTTCCATAAATGGGCAAATGAAATTGATTCTCTAGTCTCGTCACTTCACACTAAAAGTTCACTCAACATCAGTCGAGGAAAGGTTTTGCAGGCATCCCTGTTTGCATTTCCACGAGGGGCCTCGAAAGGAGAAACAATATGAATAAAGTGATGAACAAGATGTCCTTGTTCCTGGGAATGACTGTCATTTCCCTAAGCTTCGGAGCGCAAGCAAACTCTAAAAAACAAGATTTGCTCATTAAACTAGCACCTGGAGTGATGGAATTCCAAATGCAAGGCGCGAAAGTTGAAAAACTTAACGATTCTTGGGTTCGCGTTCAGACTTCTTCAAAAGTGAGCGTACAAAGTTTAGAAAAAAATCCTGCTGTTGAGTACGTTCAGCCAAACTATAAAATCACTTTGATTGAAGATTATAAAATCCAAGATCCATTGCGCAGAGCTGCTTTGGCAAAAATGCTAAGCCGCAACCCACAATTCGTAAGTCTTGCTCGCCCAGACAACCCGGCTATTCCTGACGCCCCGCAATCGGTTTCTGGCGCGGATCCATTATTCAACAAACAATGGGGCATGTTGGATATCGGCGTGGTTGAAGCCTGGAAAGTGACTCGCGGAAATCCAGAAATGGTTGTTGCTGTGATCGACACAGGTGTTGATTACACTCACGAAGATCTTTTGCCAAACATGTGGAGAAATCCAAAAGAAATCGCTAACAACAACATCGACGACGATAACAACGGATACGTTGATGACATCGTTGGTTGGGATTTCGTTACTAACGATAACAAACCTTACGATCTTTCTTTTGACAGCATCAATCAGCTTTTCAAAGGTGGAAACCCAGGTCACGGAACTCACGTTGCGGGTTGTGTAGCAGCTGCGGGTAACAACTCTAAAGGGGTTGCAGGTGTGGCTCCGAATGTAAAAATCATGGCTTTACGTTTCATCGCAGAACGTGGTGGCGGTACAACAGCTGATGCCATCAAATCCATCACTTACGCTGTTGATAACGGCGCTAAAGTTATGAACAACTCTTGGGGTTCTGAAGGTGAAGAGCCAGGTGCTCCAGAAAATAAAGCACTTCGCGATGCAGTTCAGTACGCACAAGACAAAGGTGTTTTGTTCATCGCCGCTGCGGGTAATGGCCACAAAGGTGTGGGATATGACAACGACACTGACAAGTTGCCTGCTTATCCAGCATCTTATGATCACGATATTATCATTTCTGTTGCTGCTTTAGATGTTAAAGATCAATTGGGATCTTTTTCGAACTGGGGCGCTAGAGGTGTCGATATCGGTGCTCCTGGCGTGAAGGTTTTCTCTACAACTGTTGGCAACAACTATAGCGATACAGTGATTGATAAATTCGGTATCAAAGCTACGTGGGATGGCACTTCTATGGCGGCCCCTCACGTTGCAGGTGCTGCTGCTCTTTACTGGTCAGCAAACCCAACGAAGTCATGGCAAGATGTGAAAGCTGCACTTCTTGGTTCAGTTAAAAAAGTGAACTCTCTTGCGAATAAATCAGTGTCAGGCGGCAAGCTTGATGTTGAAGCTTTGATGAAATACTAATCTTTCAGAACCTTAATTTGTAAAAGTTTAGTACATAAAAAAAAGTAGAACATGCAACACCCACGGAGGGACTATGCGTGTTCTACTTTTTTCATTTTTAGCATCTTCTATTTGTCTTTCTGCTCAAGCGACAAAATTCGAACTCGATAAAGCCCATACAGACGTGACCTTTAAAGCCCCCCACTTAATGGTTTCAAAGGTCAAAGGTCGCTTCAATGAATTCTCTGGCAGCTTTGAATTCGATGAAAAAACCATGAAGGTGGATAACGTCATGGTGACTATCAAAGCCAACTCCATCGACACCAATGAAAAAGACCGCGACAAACATTTGCGCAGTAAAGATTTTCTTGATGCCGACAAGTTTCCTGAACTGACTTTCAAGGGAACTAAAACAATCTATGAAAAAGACAAGCCAGATAAAATCGAAGGTGATCTAACCATTCGCGGAATCACTAAAAAGGTGATTTTGGATGTCGATTACAATGGTGCTGTCACAGATCCCATGGGTAACAGAATCATCTCTTTCGATGCTGAAACCAAAATCAACCGTAAAGATTTCGGACTTAATTGGAACAAATCTTTAGATAAAGGCGGATGGGTTGTCGGCGACGATTTAGAAATTGAAATCGACGGCGAAGCCAAAGAAGTCAAAGCTGCTAAGGCTTCTGAACCAGCTAAAAAATAAATCGGTTACAAAAGGGATCACAAATGCCATCAAAATCTTTTTCGCACAAGGTGGGCTTAGGCCTTAGGCCACCCCATTTTCCGTATTTAGAACAACGTCCTTCAACAGAGGTGGCCTGGTTTGAAGCCATTTCAGAAAACTATATGGATACGCGCGGGCGTCCGTTAGAAATGCTGCAAATGATTCGTCAGGACTACCCGCTGGCTCTGCACGGTGTTTCTATGAACATTGGCTCCCCTGGTGGAGTTCGTGTGGATTACTTGCAAAAACTGCGTGAACTGATTGAACAAGTAGAACCCTTCATCGTTTCAGATCATCTTTCTTGGACCGGCGTTGAAGAACAAAACCTGCACGGGTTGCTGCCATTGCCATTCACGGAAGACAGCATTGAAACCCTTGTTCACAATATTGATTTCGTACAAAACTTTTTAAAGCGCCCGCTGATTCTTGAAAACGTCTCCACTTACATCAGCTATCGCCGCAATGAAATGAACGAATGGGACTTCGTTGCTGAAGTCAGCCGCCGATCTGGTTGCGGAATTCTTTTAGATTTAAACAACGTGTATGTGAATTCCTATAATCACGGCTTTGATCCTCGCTATTTCCTAAATCACATTCCGATGGAACGTGTGGCACAGGTTCATATGTCAGGTCCTGCCGATTACGGGGATTTCTTGTTTGATACACACTCTAAAGAAATTCCTGAACCGGTTTGGAATTTATTTAAGATGACGGCGCCACAAATTCGCCATTTGCCAATCTTGATTGAGCGAGATGAAGACATTCCTGATTTTAACGAACTAGAAACTGAAGTCGCAAAAGCTGTCAGCATATTGGAGAGTTCATATGAATCTGAACGAAGCACAGAAGCTGTTTAAAGATGGAATGCTAAACGCCAAAGCCGATCCGAAAACGGTGGAAGAACTAAAACCGGTCGGAAAACTTTCTTTGGATGCAGCCTTTGAAGTTTACAATCGCGGTTATATCGCCCGTCTGACAGAAGCTTTGGGTGAAACATTTGAAGCTGTTCGATGGGTAGTCGGCAAAGATCTTTTCAACGATCTGTGCCGTGGATTTATCGAAAGCGAGCCTTCGATTTCCTACAACCTGGCTGATCATGGCAGAACGTTTCCGGAATTTGTGAAAAACTCCCATGCGTCGAAAGGCATTCCTTTCTTGTACGATCTTGCACGCTTTGAATGGTCCTATAAAAAAATGAACGATGCACCGACGCCGCATCCGTTGCCAGCAGAACAAATCAAAGAGCTTTTACATTCTGACGATTTCAAAATTCAATTCATCGAAGGTATGGATATTTTTGATAGCCCTTATGCAGTTTACGAATTGTGGAGTCGTCGCAAAGAACCTGCCTATGAGTTTGAAGACATCAACTGGAACCACGCAGAAAGTCTTTTGTTTTACAAAAAGCAGTCCAAGATTTTCGTGCAAAGAATAGATGTGGTTGAAGCCCAAGTGATCATGGAATTAAAAGAAGGTTTGTCAGTGAATACTTCCTTGGCGGATTTTTCTACTTCGATGACCCCGGATAAAATTGCTCAATTATTTGAGATGATGATGAAGGCCGGAATCATTGAAGATGTTTTGGTATTGGAAACCTAAAAAATCCACGCCACCGCCTTCACCCGGCACTCGCTGTTGATTCACACCCGCAGGAATATACTCATCACCAAGAAGAGCCTGTTCCTGTGGGTTACGGCGCGCATATTTCATCAAATCCTTATGATACGATAGAATCAAACTTCCAGTCTGTAAGGCTGTAACTATGTAATTTAAATGTTCAATGCTGACAGCAAAACAGCCTTCGCTCCAGCCCAGGCGACCGTTTTGTCGAATGAAATCTTCACTGACATATTTGGCGCCATGTAAAACGATGTTTCTAACACGAGCGTTGTCGTTGGATGCATCAACCCCATCTAGATACAAAGAAAGTCCATTCTTTTTTCCGATGAAAGTGCCTTTAGCAAAATAAAAACCTAAAGAGCTTTTCCAGGTTTCAGAAAGATTTGAAAAGTTGCGCGCCTCTAAAATTCCAGAACGAATGCCATGGGCGACATAAAAAGATTCGAAGGTACCTTCCACTAAGTTCAGTAAATAAAGTCGTTTAACAGTAGAAGGTTTTGAATAATCAACGATCACTGCGGAATCGATGTTGGGAATAATCCCTTCGTTATAATCAAACATTCGAAACAGAAGATCCAAAGCTTCATGGGGAAGTCCTTGTTCAACAAGAGAATCAAAAACCAAACGGCCGTCAGAAGTGCGACGATCGAACATGCCTGCATAGGTGTAATTTAAAAATCCCAAGTTCAATAAAATTGGGAATGAGATTTTAAGAAAAGTTAAGAAAGGCATCTCTTAACTCTTCACTCTTAAAATAGCTTCAGCAAATTAATATTAGGAAATTAAGGAACGGGAATGAAAGGAACATCCTGACATACAATTTGAATTCCATCTGCTTGCATTGGTGCTGCAAGCACATCAATTTCAGAAGACGTATCAAGCATGTTTATGTGGTTTCTCAAAACGATCTTTGAAAGAGTGATCGACGGAATTTTGATTCTTTTTTTAGCTAAAGCATTGTGGCGCGGAGCTAAAATCGCCATACGCCGAATGGATTCTAAAACGTGTTTCACCATGCAATTGTATCTTGGATTCTTATCCATCTCTTTTATTTGCTCGTCAGCATAATTCGCAATAGAGGTATAAAAGTTGTTATCTAGTAGATAATCAAGATCTTGGATGATCGGCTTCACATCTACGGCTTTAAAGTTAGCGACATTATCTTTGCCATCAGGATTCATCGTTTTAAAAGCCGGCGTTTCAGACATATCGATGAAGTCATCACACAAAATATTTACGCCTGCTTTTTGATAAGGAAGTGCCCAACCATCAGCAAAAGGCACTGCGAACATGAGCCAAGTTTCCATACGAATCAGCTTTTTTGAAACCGCTTTGCTTTGACCGTGGGTCAATTGATCATAAACGACGGCACGTTTTTTATTTAACTGGATGGCATCTTTGATGTGCGCAGTTAAACAAGCCTTTGCAGAAGAAACTGCAGGTATGAAGCTAACCAGGACTGCTAGAAGCAAGGCTTGAAAAAAAGATTTCATAGGGCCTATTAATACCACAAAAGTTCTTAGTCCCCTGGACCTTCCTGAAATCCTTGGAAAAATCTAAAGAACTGTCTAACAGTTCGACAAAAAATCCAACATCCCCCGCGAACTTAAGTAGGGGTTCCCGGTATCATCGCGGAACACTATCATTAAGAATCCCTAAGGACCTCTCTTTTTGGGAGTTCTTTCTGCCGATAAATACCTCATGAAAACGCAAATTTATCACGGAATGTTCTTGGTTGTTTGTTTGCTACTTGTTCCCCAACTTTCGTTGGCGGCACCAGCCTCGCTGACCTATCAAGGTCGAATCATAAAATCAGATGGGATACCTTTAGAACATTCCAATGTGAGTTTTCAATTTGAAATCACAAACCCTAATGGTCAGTGCATTATCTATCGCGAACAAATCGATAATATCGACCTGACCAATTCTAACGGTGTGTTTGATGTTCCCATTGGTGGTGGCACGCAGACCCATCCTAATAACGGCACTTTTACTTTAACTGATTCATTCAATAACTCTGATACTTTCAACTGTGCTGGCGGTGCGACTTACAATGCTGCTTCTGGGGATCTTCGTCGCCTGCGCGTGCGCTTTCATGATGGCACCGGATGGAAAACCATTGAGCCTGATAACGTGATTCGCTCTGTGCCTTATGCTTCTTATGCAAAGTCTTCAGAAAAGTTAGGAACTCACACTGCTTCTGAATTCGTTTTGAAAAATACGGTTTCAGCCTGTGCGGCTAGTGAGTTTTTAACTTTCGATGGCACCGCATTTACCTGCGCCGCTGTTTCTGGTGCAAGCGGTGGTACCGTTACGAATGTTACTTCAGCAAATGCTTATTTATCAGTAGCTAGCGGAACTTCGACGCCGCAACTGACTTTGAATGTTGGTACGGCTGCAAATACCGTGGCCGCGGGTGATGATGCTCGTTTCACTGATTCTCGTGCACCGAATGGAAATGCAGGTGGCGACCTTACTGGAACTTATCCTAATCCTGGTGTTGCAAAAATTCGTGGCGTGGATGTGGCAAGCTCTGCACCAACCACGGGTCAGTATATGAAATACGATGGCACTCAGTGGGTTGGTTCTGCCGTGGGTATTTCTGATGTCACAGGGCTATCTGCGAATCTAGCAACTTATCAGACGACAGCGGCATTCAATGCGGCTGTTGGTAGCGGAAACTGCGCCGCTCATCAAACTCCTTATTGGAATTCTGTTTCTGGATCCTTCCAGTGTCAGGCCATCAACGTTTCGGTTGCTGGTGATATCAGTGGAACCATTGGTGCTGTCAGTGTTGATAAAATCAAAGGTGTAGCGGTTGATGGAACAGCGCCGACAAGTGGGCAAGTGTTAAAATATGATGGCACTAAGTGGATAGCATCGGCAGATTCAAATGCGGGCGGAACAATCACTGGTGTTACTGCTGGAACTGGTTTAACGGGCGGTGGTACGACGGGGGCTGTGACTTTGAACGTGAACGTTGGTACGGGCAATAATCAGATCGTTCAGCTTGATGGCACAGCAAAGTTGCCTGCGGTTGATGGTTCTGCTTTAACAAATTTAAATCCTGCGAATTTATCAACAGTTGTTGCTGTTAATAAAGGTGGTACCGGTCAGTCCTCATATACCGATGGTCAAATTCTCATTGGTAACTCTTCTGGAAACACTTTAACGAAGTCTACTTTGACCGCGGGAACTGGTGTTACGATTACGAATGGCAATGGCTCAATTACCATCGCTACATCTGGTGCTGCGCCGACGGGTTCAGCGGGTGGAGATTTAAGCAGTACCTATCCAAATCCAACCGTGGCGAAAATCCGTGGAGTGGGTGTTGATGCGACTGCGCCTACCAATGGACAAGTTCTTAAGTATAACGGCACAAACTGGGCGCCAGCTGCTGATACAGATACAAATGCTGGTGGTACTGTTACTAACGTAACAGCTTCCGCTCCATTGTCTGTGGCGACGGGTTCAACGACGCCAGCGATTTCCATTTCTCAAGCGACCACTTCAACAAATGGTTACTTGTCTTCGACTGATTGGAATACGTTTAATAATAAACAAGCTGCAGGCAACTACATGTTGAATGCAGGGGGCACTCCTTCAGTGCAAACGGGCCTGGATGCAAGTAAACCCGCCTCCCCTACTGCAGGTGCGATTTATTTTGCGACGGATACAAAAGTTATCTATCAATATAATTCGGGTGCTTGGGTTGGTATCGCTTCTTCTGCAGGTTCTGGTGGTACGATCACTGGCGTAACTGCGGGTACAGGTCTTACTGGTGGCGGCACAACCGGTGCCGTGACTTTAAACGTGAACGTAGGTACGGGAAATAATCAAATTCTACAACTTGATGGAACCGCAAAAATTCCTGCGGTGAATGGTTCTTTAATCACGAATTTAACCCCAGCGAATTTAGCCAGTGCTGTCCCTGTAAATAAAGGTGGTACGGGTCAAACTTCCTATGTGAACGGTGAGCTTTTAATTGGTAATACCACCGGAAATACATTAACCAAAGCGACACTAACAGCGGGCACAGGTATCTCGATCGCGAATGGCACTGGTTCAATCACAATTGCAACAACAGGTGCCGCTCCGACTGGATCAGCCAGTGGTGATTTAAGTGGATCTTATCCTGGTCCTGCAGTCGCAAAACTGCAAGGTTATGCGGTTGATACTGCCGCTCCGACTGCAAATAAAGTTTTGAAATGGGATAACACTGCCAGTAAATGGACTGCGAACTTTGTAAAATTAAGTGAGCTTGTGAACTCTACCGGTGGCAGTGCCTTTGACGTGGCTTCATGTACGGCGGGTCAAACAATGAACTGGAGCGCCATCACAGACAAATTTCAGTGTCAGACGATCGCTATCGCAAACACTCAAGTTTCTGGTCTTGGAACGGCTTCGACAAAGGCAGCAGGGACAGCCGCTGGCGAAGTATTGCTACTTGATGGCAACGGCAGAATTCCAGCTTCCGCTTTACCTGCAGGCACAAGCAATCCCGTGGTCCTTGGCGGGAATACGACGGGCGCTGCTATGTCTGTCGGTGCGGCCGATGCTTATAGCTTGAACCTTATCACCAATAATACAGCTAAGATGACGATTCTTTCTACGGGCCAAGTGGGCGTTGGCACAACGTCGCCACTAGCAAAGCTTGATGTCAGAGGTGAAATCGTCACTGGCGTACCAGGCAACTGTTGGACGTTTAATAATGCAGTGATGTCGCACAGTACTTTGGCTTCACCAACGATGTTGTTGGGAAGTGAGGTTGATTGCGGATCTATCAACGTGACAATCGGTGGACAACCTACTTTTGGACCGACTTCAACTAAGATTCCTGCGCAAAATATTTTATTCTATACCGGTGCTGCCTCTGCGGGTAACGGTACGGAGCGTATGCGTATAGATACCAATGGTAACGTCGGTATTGGTTTCAACGCCCCAACAGAAAAATTACATGTGGTTGGTTCAGCGACGTTAGGTACTTATACGACGACAACTTCAAGTGTTGTGAAGGTGGGCTCTAATGCTGCTGATAACAAACCTGCCCTTGTGGTTGATGGCGGTGGTGATGGTGGTGCCGGTGAAGACGTTTTAGTTGCAACCGGAAGACATGCCTCAGCCTTCATTGGCGATGTTATTCGTGCGGCTGTTAATAGAACCTCAGCTACGACATTTAAGCTTATCAATACCGTGGTTGATGCTGACGGTACGCCAAGTTATCCATTTGTCGTGCGCGGTGATGGTTACGTTGGTGTTAACACATCAGCACCTGCTGCCCAGGTTCATATCGTAGAAAAAGATGATTCTTGGCTAAGTGCCTTTACGATGTCTAGATCTTGGGAATCCACTGTCGATTATTTCCAAATGATGTATGACTATCAAGGTCTTAAAATCCGTACGATGGCCGATGATGCTGATGAAGCCCACATCATCTTTAAACCTAAAGATACAGAAGCTGTGCGTATCACAGAGACTGGGAAATTAGGTGTTGGTGTGACGGCTCCGGTAGAAAAAATGGAAGTCAGCGGTAACTTAAAAGTGACTGGTGAAATTTATGGACAGAAAAGTTGGGGCATGAAAGAAGGTCCTACATCTTGGGTGTCTAACTATAAAAATGCCTGGGATCACGGTCACCACGTGGGTACTAGTATTGATTGTACGAGCAATGCCAATGGTTGCATCATTTTAAAAGCAGGTACCTATGAGATCCGTTGTGTACAACGGGGTTCTGGCACTGGTTCTTCCTATGTTGGTATTGGTGTAGATGGTGACCGTTCAGTCTTAGATAGCAGAACGGATGCTATGTGGAATCATGACCACGTCACGACCGCTGCCTCTTTTACTGAATCTAATTTCATGGGCACGTTATCAGTCGGCAATTTGATTACCTGCGGGCCTCCGACAGGCGTTGAAACTTATCTTCAGTACGCTACTGTCGGTTATGCTGGTTCTTTAAGTATCAAACGCATCGACTAATTCACTCCGGCATCGCCGGAGTGAGCCCGGAACAAAGTTAGTCTTTTTTCTTAATCGCACCCATGTACGAATATTGCCATGGGCGGAACGAAAGCAGTACGCCCGTTTCAACTACTGGCACATTATGCTCCCCTTCAAACCTAGATTCTTCTTGCAACTCTAAAAGCAGTCTTTCTAACTTGGCTTTGTATTTAGCTAAAGTTGGAGGACTGACTTTTAAGAATGAAAAACGAATATAGTCTTCAGGACGAAAATCGTAATTTAAATAGCTTGATTTAGTTTGTTCAAACAAAGCCTTACCAACGGGCCCATCACGATGGAAGCGTAGGAAGCCAGTTTTTTTAAATTTCACTTTATCACGTGGGTGCAGTTCTAAAAGTTTGAGGCGATCCAACTGGAACAAATACTTTTTAGATTCAGCCGGAGTGATCTGATATTCACGTTCGATTTTTTGCGGCGTCTTTCCTTCATGCAACATCATATAGTAATGCAGTAAGCGGATGTTTTCAGCTAAGGCGCGCTCTTGGTCGTCCGTTAAGATGACGACCTGGTTGGCCTCTTCTAGATTGGCTGACTTCACTACTTCTGAAAAACTGATATCAGCAACTCGACAGATTTCTTCTAAACGCTCTAGGCTTAAGCTTTTGCTAGAAAGAATTCTTTTGACGCTGGATTCGCTCAGATCCAGGGCCTTAGCAAGATCGCGGTACAAAACATTTTTGGCCTTCAAAGCTCTTTTTAGCGCGTTAAGGAATTGATCTATTTGCGACATTCCACACCTCAAAACGAGAGTATTACTAAATGCTACTTTAAGCAAGGGTATTGAAATATGCACCCGCAATGCCGATCTTAGAGTCTAAGGATTGAAGGAGCACACTATGGGCTTACTAAGATTTTTAATAGAGCGTTTTAACAATAAAAGACCCTTTTATTACCTGTGGGAAGAAAGAGCCTTCGAGCGCCGCCTAGAACGACGCTTTGAACAACAACATGAATCTTATTCAGGCCAAAGTACTTGCAGGATCAAGTGGGATTAACTAGAGTTTGCGGGAATGCAAAGTTCATCAGATAACACTATTCTTTATAAGCGTCCCCTTTGGTACTACATCAAAAACAACCCTCGAGCTTTCAGCTTGGGTATGCTGTTTTTGCTGGTCACAAATATTTTGGACGGCGTCTATCCGCTGATCATGAAGATAGCCATCGATCAGATTGAAACCATGGCGCCGTTAAGTGCCATTGGCAAAACCTGTGCAATGTTTTTTGCAATTATGGCAGGACTTGCATTCACTCGTTATGGCTGGAGAACCAACTTCGGTCGCTTCCATACTTTTGCAGCTGAACACATTCGCCAAAAGTTATTCCGTCATGTCACTTCATTGGGCCCGAACTTCTTCCACAAAAACCAAGTGGGCGAATTGATGAGCTTAATGACCAATGACGTTCAATCCTTCCGTCAAGCAATTGGCCCAGGATTATTAATTCTTGCCGATGGTATCATTATCATCGCCGTGGTTTTACCAATTATGGTTGGATTAAACTGGGAATGGACTTGGAAGACATTGGTGTTCTTGCCTTTAGTTCCGTTTTTAATTTGGAAGGTCATGCGCTTGATCCATTCCAATTACAAAGTTCAGCAAGATAAGTTTTCTGAACTTACCGGTGTTGCCCAAGAAACCGTGGGTGGTATTCGCGTTATCAAAAGTTTCGCTCAGGAAGATAACAGAACTTCTTTGTTCAACGCTGTCAGCTCGGCTTTTGAAAAAGCTTGTAACAAAGTGGCGCGCATTGATGCGTTCTTTGTTCCGGTGATGGAGTTCGGTGTTACCTCAGGCAGTGTGATTCTTTTATTCATCGCTAAAGATGATATTTATTCCGGTGCGGTGACTATTGGTACTTTCGTAGCCTTTCATCGCTATATTCAAAAGATGGTTTGGCCAATGACTGCTTTGGGAATGGGCTTTTCATATTTTCAAAAAGGTTATGCTTCCTTTGATCGTATTAAGGATGTGTTGAAAACAAACAGTGACATTCCTGATGATGGAACGATTGAAATTCAAAAATTCGAAAGTCTTGAGTTTAAAAATGTATCCTACAAACACCAAGACAGCACTGTTTACGTTTTAAAAGACGTTTCATTCACTTTGCATGCAGGTGAAAGTCTTGGAATCATGGGACCTGTGGGCGCAGGAAAAACAACGCTATTGCATCTGTTGTCGCGTATGTATCCTTTGAAAGAAGGTCAAATTTTAGTAAATGGAATTTCCATTGAAAAGATCAAACAAGAATCTTTGCGCAAAACTTTCTTACTAGTTCCCCAGGAAGCTTTCTTATTCAGTGACTCTATTTCTGAAAACGTCAGCTTCGGCTTGCATGCTCGCGCTACTGAAGGCGAAATCATGCGCATGGTGGGGATCGTGGATCTGAATAAAGAAATCGATGCCCTTCCGCACAAATATGACTCTCAACTTGGTGAACGAGGCGTGAATCTTTCTGGTGGCCAAAAGCAACGCCTGACAATTGCCCGTGGCTTGATTATGAAAACCCCGGTCCTAGTTTTAGATGACTCGCTCAGTGCGGTTGATACAAGAACTGAAAAAGCGATTGAGGCGGAGCTTTCAAAAAGCGATTCGACGACGACTCGAATTATCGTAGCTCACCGCCTGTCTTCTTTAAAAGGCGTTAATAAGCTGCTTATTTTAAAAGATGGACAAGTAGAGGCTTTAGGCTCTTACATGGATGTCTTTAGAACCAGCCCGACCTTCCAAAAAATTGTGCATATTCAAGGAAAGGGGGAACATCATGAGTGATAATTTCATGCATGAGGATCTGGTTAAGACTAAGATCACTTACCCTGGATTATTTAGACGTCTTTGGCCCTACGCTAGAAAAGAAAAGGGACTTTTGTTCGCGGCGATCTTTGCTGTTGCCGGTGGAGCCATTGTTGCCCGTCTTGTGCCTTTCCTGATCGGTTATGCTATTGATCACGGTGTAAAACAAAAAGACTATCAAATCTTCACGAACGTTGCGATTGCGTACCTGATCCTTGAGATCATGCGTTCTATTTTCTCGTTTGCGAATGCTTACCTGTTCCAGCTTTTCGGCAACCGCATGTTATTCCATTTGCGCGAAGCTTTGATGTCTCACGTACAGCACTTGCCGATGCAGTTTTTCAACAAAACGCCCACAGGTCGTATTGTTACTCGCTTAACCAACGATGTGGCTTCATTGGGTGAGTTGTTCTCTGAAGGCGTGATCTCTGTATTTACCAATGCAGTTATCATCTGCTCGGTCGTTATTGCGCTTGCAGTGATTTCTTGGAAGCTGACTTTGGTTTCTTTGATCTTGGCGCCGATCTTTATCGGGGCTTCGTTTTACCTGAGTAACAAAATCCGTGAAATCCTAAGTGAGCAAAAAAAGAAGTTATCGTTGATCAACGCTTTCTTGGCTGAAAACTTAAACGGCATCAAGGTCGTTCAACTTTATAACCGCTTAAACCGCAACCGCGAAAAATTCGGTGGTCTGTCGGTTGATTACCGCGACACAAACATGCGCTCAATCCGTGCTTATGCACTGATGCAGCCTATTATGAACTTGTTTAATGCAACCACAATCACCTCAGCTTTGTACTTCGGTGGTATGTTAAGCGCTGAAAACGCCATCGGCATCGGTGCCTTGATTGCGTTTTTAATGAACATTCAAGATTTCATCCCACCTTTAAGAGAAATCTTAGAGAAGTATCAGCAGTTCCAAAACTCGTTAACCAGCGCGGAACGTATTTTCACACTGATGGATGAGCAAGTGGAACAAGAATTCCAAGATCTATCTAAACCAGAAGGCCTGCATGGCGAAATTAAGATTCATAATCTTAACTTCCGCTATGAGGACAACCTGCCGCTAGTTCTTAAAAACATCAACCTGCACATCAAAGCCGGTGAATCCGTAGCTTTGGTAGGCCGAACTGGCAGTGGTAAATCGACGTTTATTTCTTTGCTCCAGCGTTTTTACGATGCTCCTGAAAAAACGGTGTTCGTTGACGGTATGGCTTTAGAACAGATTCCTCGTGGTGAAATCCGTCACCATGTGGGCGTAGTTCAACAGGACAACTTTATTTTCAGAGGCACCATTGCTGATAATATCGGGCTTGGTGACCCGGCCGTCAGTGCTGAACAAATTGAAAAGGCCTGCGCGAAAACAGGATACATGGAATTACTTAAACGCACCGGCCGCAACTTACAAAGCCCTGTGGCTGAGCGGGGTTCCAACCTTTCTGTGGGTGAACGCCAGTTGATCGCCTTTGCGCGTATCCTAGCGTTTAATCCAGACATCCTGATTTTGGATGAAGCAACAGCGAATATCGATTCTGAAAGCGAACACATCATTCAGGAAGCGACGAAAGAAATCACCCGTGGCCGCACAAGCATCATCATCGCCCATCGTCTTTCAACGATTGAGCAGTGCGATCGTATTATTGTTTTAGATCATGGCGAAGTGCTTGAGATGGGCTCTCATTCTGAGTTGATGAAAGCCCAGGGACTTTATTATCAGTTTGCTTCTCTAGGTTTGAAATCCACTTTGATGGATGCATCTGCTGCGGGAACCGCGGATCCGTAGAAGCGGATCAAATTCCCTGCTTCGATATAATCCCAACCGTCAGTTTGATTGCGTGGGACTGAAACTCCATTGATTTTAACCGTGATTGATTCTACTACCGGCTTTTTCGTCAGTTTAAAGTCGGTAAGAATTTGATATATGCGCGCGCGGATATTGCCCACGGCCATTGAAAGATTTGTGCTGCAAATTGATTCCTGCACACCTTTAGATTCAGCGACGATATCCATGAACGTCAGACCTGATTCAGCATAATCATTAAATGTCTTACAGTTAATGCTTGAAGGAATCACACCAATAAAATTGAACACCCAAGATCGCGTGCCATCCACCCATGGGGCTTTGATGCTATCTAAGAAATTTGTGTAATAGCTTGCTGGACTAGATACAGCACTCTTGTCGTTTTCATCTGATAAAGCGATCACCACTAACAAAGCATCGTTACGGAAAAAACCTTTTCCTTCGTTGGCAAGGTAGCTTGGTGATAGGGCGGTTTGCATCGACTCTAGGCCGCGCTCGTTGTTACTGCCCGCTTCGCCCACGATCATGCGGCTTTTTAAACTATTCACAAGGTCTGGCGTTTTAGAAGTCACATATTTTGGCGAACCGATAAACTTACCCCCATCAGGCAATGCTCCACCCATGCTGGTAGTCACTACGGCCATATGGTAATCCATTTTTAATGAATTCAGTTTTGCGACAAGATCAGGGACTTGGGCACTTAAGTTTTGCTGATGCTTCAACATCGATGAAGAGTTGTCGACGATCCAAAGTATATCCACTTTGTTGTTGTATGTAATATTTTGATCGAAGTTGTCTGAAGTGGCCGGAAGATCAAACTTAACATCTTGAGCGCAAGCCATGAGCAATGTTGATAAAGTCATGGCTGCGATTAACTTCGGAAATTCCATCTTCGGTCCTTCAGGGCTTCTTCGCCCAAAAAAGCGCCCGGAATTTCCGGGCCTTATGATTATGCTGCTTTGCTAGTAAAATTCTTAATTGATTCGCGCACTGATTGGCTAAGGTTCGTAAACTTAACGCCATATTTTACAGATTCGTTTTCTCCTGAAGAAGCGACGAACTGCTTACTTACGACCTGGCAAACAGCATTAAACGGAGGAACACCGTTGCCTGGTTGAAAGTGCAAGAATAATGACTGACCCGGTTGCAAATTTGCTGAATCAATCAGTACACCCGCCCCACCTGCGCTGATTTCCAAAGCCTGGCCACGGAAAACAGTTTTATTATTGTGAACGATCAAAGAAGCACCATAGGCTGCACGGGCATGACGACGACGGAAAAAGATTTCTGAAAGATCGGCATCTTTTGAATTCTTTAATGCACGGATCGATGTGGCAGAAAAATCTTCCACTTCAGCAACTCGCTTCCAAGCCGGAAGTTTTGCGTGCCAAATATAGTCGTATTCAAACAATGCTTTTTCTTGAAGCATCTGAATCAGCTCTGCCTGGCTAAAAGGTCCGTAGTTGTTACCCTCTTTAAGGATGAACCACTCTTTGTCTTTTACTTGGCTTTTTAATTCTGTCGGAGCTGTTTGAGGCGCGGTCGCGGGTTTTTGTGCAAGCTTCACTGAAAACTCGGGATGCTCTAATAGCATCAACCATTCGCCAATAGACTCATCAAAAATATAATCAGTCCACTGATGCTCTTTGTTTTCGATCTTTTTTAGGATCGTCTCAAACCCGAAAGGTCCAATATGAGTGCCGTTGTTTGAAAGATAGTATTGTTTCATCATGGTCCTATCTGCTCCTCTTATTTGAGACTATCGGCACAAACAAGACCTGACTTAACTGTAGGAAATTAAACGTTTTATTGCGAAAAAACCGTGTTTTTTCGTCGAACTTTTAGGCAAAAAAAGCAGGAAAAAAGACCTGGACGAATATATACTTGTTAACAGGCCCGCAGTTGTTTCCTATTATAAATGTTCTAGATACAAAAGCGAGTTTATGACCACTACAATAAAAGCAACAACTCCGAAGGTCAGAAAAAACATCCTCTTAGTTGATAACAAGACTGAGCTTGAAAAATCCCTGCGTGAGCCTTTATTTGATCATTTAGAAGCTTCAGGCTTCACCCCTATCATGGTTCGAGCGAAAGACGGTGCGGAAGCCGCAATGAAATCAGAGAACCAGAAATTTGATATGGTTCTAATTGATACAGATGTCCCGCGCTTAATGGATGGCGGTTTCGTTTACGGTATTAATACTTTCAGAAATACTCAGGACGCTAATTTGATTGTGATGTCGAATAAAGACATCGATGAAATTCCTGAACAACTTCGTCGTTCCCGCTTTTTTAAAAAACCAGTTAATGCTGAAGAGCTAATGAGTACGATGGTTACGTTGATCAATACTCAACACCACGGTGGAAAACCTATTCCTCCCCCGCCGCCGAAGTTCGCGGTGGACGTGCGAGTGATCAATGCTCTTCTAGCTTCAACCACAAAAGTAATGGCTGAGCTTGGAATGACTTCCATGAAAATGGAAAAAGCAGGTCCACGGTCTCCGCAAGAGCCAATTCTAGGTGAAGTCTCTTCAATCATTGATATTAAGAGCGCTTCTTTCCAAGGCTATCTTTGTGTTTCTTTTGATAAAGCTTGTTATTTGGATTTAATTTCTAAAATGTTTGGTGAAGTTCAAGAAGATTTCACCCCTGACAATCAAGACGCTGTTGGTGAAATTAACAATATTATTTTAGGAAATGCTAAAGCGGATCTTGAGGCCTATGGTGTTGAGATGACCGTTCCCCGTGTGATCATGGGCGCAAATCAATTAATCCTGAGCCCGCAAGGGGCCGCTGGGATGATGATTCCTTTTGCTACTGAAAAAGGACGATTCTATCTTCAGGTGGTAGGTTATCCAGTACCGAAAAAAGGCTTAAATTCCTAAAGCTTTTTTCCATTTTTCTGTGGGCTCGATTAGCTTTCGAGCCTTCATATCAAAAAGTCCAAAAGTAAAAACCGCTTCACTGGCTACTGTGCCATCTTCTTTCATCATCTTTTGTAAGAGTTGTCCGACCTTGCCTTTGTAGTTCATCACTTCTGTGGTGACATCGATCTTTGATCTAAGTGGGATTTCTTTAAAGAATTTTACGTTCACTTCTAAAATCACGGGGCCTTGTTGCAACTGATGCACTTCATGAAATCCATAACCCTTTGAAGTGATAAGTTCCCAGCGCGCCTCTTCGTAAATTTGCAAATAGGTGGCGTTGTTCACGTGTCCATAAGAGTCGACGTGATATTCTTTAATGGTGATATTGTAGTGGCTTACATCTGACATTTTTGCCCCCTGGGACATTATAAAAAATCACAAGACAGCGGCAACAAAAGTCTTTGATTTCACTAGACTTGTAAAGTCTGGCAGAGTAATTTTCCCCTATGCTAAGCCAAATTATTGTTAACATTCAGGCCCTATCCGAACGTGGTCTTAAAAGCCTGGTGGTTTTCGATTTGGACTCCACATTATTCGATGTTAGTCCTCGTTTAGAACGCATCCTTTTGGACTTTGCTGCCTCCCCGTTGAATCAAAAAAAATTTCCTGAACAGGTGGCTTTGCTTAAGAACATTAAAACCTTGCGCACGGACTGGGGCATTCAAGGTGCTTTGCAAAGAGCAGGACTTGATGGCCACCATCCTGAATTTCAAGAAGCCATTCGCATCTATTGGCAAAAAAACTTTTTTTCCAATCACTATCTTCAGTTCGATGACTTGTACGAAGGTGCCTTGGAATTTGTTTTAGCTTTAGAAAAAGCGGGCGCCGAACTTGCTTATCTTACGGGGCGTGATGTGGAAAGAATGGGTGTTGGCTCTGCAGAAATTCTTCGTCAGTGGGATTTCCCTTTGCACGAAAAAGCGACCTTGGTGTTAAAGCCCCATCGCAGTATGGATGATGCCCAATTTAAAACCGATTGGTTTATTGAAGCCGACAAAAAGGGTTACGAAAAAATTTATTTCTTTGAAAACGAGCCGGTGAACCTAGTTCATCTTTCACAATTCTGCCCCCATGTTGAAATGATTTTCTTTGAAAGCACCCACGCAGGCAAAGCACAACCACCGGAAGCTTTGCCGCGAATCATGAATTTCTTGTTAAACCAAAAGGAATCCTAATGCTTTATCTGGTAGCGACCCCTATTGGCGATACAACTGAAATCACCCTGCGTGCTTTAGAAATTCTAAAAACCTGTGATGTGGTCATTTGCGAAAGTACGAAGGAAGCATCCAAACTTCTTCGCGCCCATGGCATTACTGGCAAGACCTATGAAACTTTGGATGAACACTCTACCCCTGATGATAAAGCGGCCTTAGTGCCGATCTGTGCGGAAAAAACCGTGGCGCTGGTAACGGACTGCGGGACTCCGGGATTTTGTGATCCAGGTGCTGACTTAGTTCGTCTTTGTCGCCAAAAGAATATTAAAGTTAAATCTGTCTTAGGTGCTTCTGCTTTAATGGGTTTGCTTTCATTAAGTGGCCAGCGCATTGATGAGTTTTTATTTCGCGGTTTTGTTCCTGCTGAAAGCGAAGCCCGCGCGAAGGCTTTAAAAGACCTTACTAAAGAAAAGCGTGCCATTATCTTGATGGATACCCCTTACCGACTTAAAAAAACCTTGGGCGATATGAAAGAGCACTTTTCTAATCGCAAGTTTCTGCTAACACTAAATCTTTCCCAAGAAGATGAAACCATCCTTGAAGGGAATATCGATAAACTAATTTCGGGTCTTCCCTATGATAAGGCCGAGTTCATGTTGTTAATTTATCCGGCATAATATGGCAGAGCTTGTTCATCTTCCCATTGATGATTTTATTCCCGAGATTAAGAGCAAGCTTCAAATTAGCAACAATTTAGTTATTACCGCCGCACCGGGTGCCGGTAAAACCACACGACTTCCACCCGCATTGCTTTCTGAAGTTAAGAAAAAAATCATCGTGCTTGAGCCACGAAGAATGGCCGCTATTGCCGCTGCCCACCGCATCGCTGAAGAGCAAGGCTGGGAAGTGGGCAAAGAAATTGGCTATCAGGTGCGCTTTGCAAATAAGACGTCAAAAGAAACACGTCTGGTTTTTATGACGGAAGCATTGCTTGCACGGCAGATGATTGATGATCCAGAGCTTAAAGACGTTGATCTAATTGTTCTAGATGAGTTCCATGAACGTTCTATGCATGTCGATGTAGCCTTAGGGTTACTAAAGGAACTGCAAGAGCTAGGACGAGAAATTAAAATCGTCATTATGTCCGCAACCCTTGAGGCAGAAAAGATTTCTAGTTACTTAAGCGATTGTCCTATTGTTAGCGTGCCTGGAAAACTTTTTGAGCTTGAGGTCAAGTATCAAAAGTCTTCTCAGAGCTTACAAACATTCCCTGCTTTCTATGAAAACCTTTTTCAGACCGTGAAGGAAGCACAAGCTGCGACCCAGAAAGATCTTTTGGTTTTTTTGCCTGGTGTAGGTGAAATCGACAGAGCAATTTCTACGTTGCAGATTTGGGCGGACGTAAAAAATATTGAACTTGTGCCTTTGCATGGGTCCTTAAATTTAGAAGATCAAAGAAGAGCTTTGCAGAAATCAAATAGGCAAAGAATTGTGCTTTCGACGAATATCGCAGAAAGCTCGGTGACCTTAGATGGCGTGAATACAGTAATCGATTCAGGCTTAGCGAAAAGCATGAAGCAAGATCATCGCACGGGCTTTTCTCGCCTTGAATTAGGTCGTATAAGTCTTTCTAGCGCCATTCAGCGCTCTGGCCGTGCTGCCCGTCAATACCCCGGTGTTTCTTACCGTATGTGGAATAAAATGGATGAACTGTCTTTCGCAAAAAGCGAGACAGCAGAAATCCAGCGTGTGGATCTTTCAGAAACTCTATTGTTTCTGAGCGCCCAGGGTGTAACAGATTTTAATTCCTTTAGCTGGTTTGAAAAACCACCAGCAGTCGCCCTAAAAAATGCAGAAAGATTTCTTCAGCTATCAGGTGCCATTGATTCCCAAAATAAAATTACTTCATTGGGAAAAAAGATTCTGCACTTCCCATTGCCAGTGCGTTTAGCAAAACTGATGTTGGTGTCCTTAGAAATGAAAGCGCCAGAACTGGGATCAGAGATCGCAGCATTGCTTCAAGATCGCGATATCTTAAGACGAGATGCGGTTTCGGCGTTCATTGGCGACAACCTAGAATGCGATTTATCTGCCCGCCTTTATGTATTAACTCAGTTCCGCAGGGATAAGCGCGCACCTAAAGAGGCTTCTTTCATTGCTTTACAAACAGTCGATCAAGGCGCAAGGCAAATTGCTGAACTTGCTAATCGCTTAAAAGATTCAAATAGCGATAAATCGTTATCAAAAGCGGAACAGCATGACCTAACCAAACACATCCTAGCTTTATCTTACGCAGATCGCCTGTGCCGCCGTCGTGGAAAATCAGATCGCGCGCTCATGGTGGGTGGACGCGGCGTAAAGCTGCAATCCGAAAGTTTAGTTAAGACTTCTGAATTCTTCGTCGCTTTAAGTGGTGTTGAAGGAAGTTCTGATGCAGAAACAGTGGTAGGCCTTGCATGCGGTTTTGAAAAGGATTTCGTCGTGCAGGTCTTCAAAGACCAAATTCAAAAGGTTCGCGATGTTGTCTTTATTGAAGAAAAGGGACAGTTTTTCACTCGAGAATACCGAGCTTTGCATGGACTTCCCTTGGATGAACCTTCATTAGTTCCAGCGACAGCAGCAGAAATTTCCGAAAAGCTTCCGCAAATCATGACAGATCGTTTTGATTTTGTATTAAAGAATAACGAAGTCCTGGCTGATTGGTGGACTCGTCTGCAATTCCTGGAAAGACTAGAATCACTGAATCTAGATTTTGAAAAAGTAAAACTAGGAGCATTCACCCAAGCTTGTATGGGCGAAACCAAAATGGCTGCTGTAATGGAAAAAGACTTAGTCTATTTTTTCGAAACCGCATTACCACAAGTCCAAGTGCAAATCTTACGCAAAGAAGTCCCAGATAAAATTCAAGTCCCAAGCGGAAGTAAAATCAAAGTCATCTACCCACAAGACAAAGCACCGTACTTAGAAGTTAGAATCCAAGAAGTCTTCGGAATGATGGAAACTCCGAAAGTCTATTTCGGAAAAATCCCATTAACATTCCATTTATTAGGTCCTAACTTCAGACCCGTTCAAGTAACAGCAAATTTGGAAAGCTTTTGGAAAAACGGATACCCAGAAGTAAGAAAAGAACTAAGAATCAAATACCCAAAACATCAATGGCCAGAAGACCCCGCGGAGGGCACTCCAGAAGCCAAGGGAAGAAGAAGACAATAACTAGAGAGAATCAAAACGGTTCATATGCAAGGCAGAAGCCTCTGCCCGCAACGCAGGCGTACTTGTAAGGTACGTCGGAGAGAGGACCAGAGGATTCCAACGCAGTCAGAGGGACCGTTTTCATTCGCTCGGGTCATAAAACAATCCCCTCCATCGTTATAAGACGCTGCATTCGTCTCGCATGATTTCGGGGACTTTAAAAATTAATGTACGTTTTCTTTTTGGCAAAGGCATTGAGCTTCGCCAGCTTCGATTGCTGCCATTTGCTCTTCTTCTTTGCCTTCTAAGAAAGCTAGAAAAGCGGCACTTCTAAAAGCTAGATCATACAAAGTGTCCATATCGAAAACGAATTTCTCGTCGTTCAATTTCATAGACACTAGATTTTCTGCAACTTCTTCGAAAGCAATGTTTTCTGCTTCTACAAATTTAGTCTTCATTTGAAGTACTAGCCTCTCATTGAGTAGTAACCGATGACCAAGCCTGGTTCGAAGGCAAATGGTACGGCTTCAAGATTTGGTTCATCAGTCAAACGACCCATTTCAGCGCCAGCAGCTTCTTCTTTCACCATGAAAGTTGGAAGTGGCAAGCGTGGAGTTTGTTTTGCCTGAAGGTAAACTTGGTTCGTGTAAGCTTCTGGTTTCAAAGTGATCTTTTCGCCAACTTTAATGATTTGCGAACCGATGTTTACTTTTTTACCGTTCACTAGAACTTTCCCGTGGGAAATCATTTGTCTAGCTGCTGGAATGCTTGGTGCAAAACCAAGACGGAAAACAACGTTGTCCAAACGCTTTTCAAGAAGGTTCACCAAAGCTTCTACCCAATTGGTAGCTTTTGATTTTTTTGCTTTAGCGATCATGCGGCGGAATTGTTCTTCGTGCAGACCGTAGTGGAAACGAAGTTTTTGTTTTTCTTCTAGTTGCAACGCGAACTCAGAGTATTTGCGACGTTGTAAACCGTGTTGACCTGGAGGATATGGACGGCGCTCTAAAGCTCCCGCTTTGCCCATTCCAGGAAGTTCCGTCAAAAGTCTGCGCTGTCTTTTAAATCTTGGCGTTTTGCCTTCTCTATTCATAATTACTCTCTATGGTAATAAGTTTAAAGTCGTCTATTCTGGTTCAACTACCCGATGAATCCCTTAACGACCGTTGCAAAGCTATTTAAAAGCAGTCTTGAACAAACTCCAGCGAATCAAAAAAAATCATACGAACTGAAAATATGAAGAAAGTCCCTTGAAAAGGAATTGAGAACGAAAACTTATTGATAGTGAAACGTGGCTTTGCTATCTAAAGCCCTCGAATACAAAAGGAGTATTTCTTATGAAAGCAATTCTTGCTCTTCCTGTTTTGTTTTTCGGCCTTCAATCAGTCGCTGCGACTGAAATCGTTCTTAACTGCACATCATTGGGTCTAGATGATATCTCAACGGCGATCGTGCGCACTTACGAAGACTCTGCTAAACGATTCTCTTATGAGATGGTTTTGACTTCGGCAAAAGGTGAAGTGTCTTCTTTTGAAATTGAAACTGAAGATTATTCTGAAGGTTACATTCAACTTCCACACGACGGAATGACTGAACGTTATTTGAATCGTGAACAAGATGGCTGGTTTGTTGTGAACTATCTTGGGGATTCTGGCTTTGTTACGAAAGCTCAGTGTGAAGAGGCCCCCCTATACTAGGAGGGCCCGCTTAATCACCTACCATCCGGCAAGGTGACGACGGCGACTTCTTTTACGAACGGGAGCAGCCGTTTTGCTGCTCTCGCCTGGATGAGTGCTCGAAGTTGGCACCGTCTGAATCGTTTCTGTCTGCTTCATAGCCGAACTCCTTTCGAACTAGATTAAGAACATGATCATTCTCTCAGAGATGCGGCGCGACACGCGACCACTTAATTGTTAGTTTTAATTCATGCAAACCCGATGAGAAAACCGGCGCAATAGCCAACCAATAGCTTTTTATCTCAATTTTACGATTCTATGACGCGGCGTAGACTGAAATAAGTGCCAGCCACCTTAATGCCAACCTAGGAGCGGTCAAAAACGGACAGATGCGAGGCGGGAAGGCCTGACAACGAAGTCAGCTGGCCGTTTTTCACCGCTCCGTCGCGATGGGGCCTACCATTGTGGTTCCTGGGGGGACGTCTCTCATGACGACGGCGTTGGCGCCGATCAAGGCACGATCACCGATGGTGATGGGACCTAGGACTTTAGCTCCTGTGCCGATCATGACTTTGTTGCCTACTGTGGGATGGCGTTTTACTGGGTCGAATTTAACTCCGCCTAAAGTAACTCCGTGAAAGATGATGCAATCGTCGCCGATCACTGCGGTTTCACCGATGACGGAGCCCATGCCGTGGTCGATCACCAAGCGTTTGCCAATAGTTGCGCCAGGGTGGATTTCAATCCCCGTTAACAAGCGAGAGATTTCTGCTACCAAGCGCGCTAAGAAAAACATATGTGCTTTATAAAGTCCGTTAGCGATGCGGTGAAAAAGAATGGCTTTGGGACCTGGATATAATAAGCCGATTTCCCACAATGATTTCGCTGCGGGGTCGTAGTTTTTGTAGGTCTTTAAAAGTTCTAGGACTTTGTTGATCATTAATATTTCTCGTTTAAATCTTCGAGCAAAAAGTAACGATCAAAGAGGTCATTATAGCGGGACCATTTTTCACCGGATCCTCTTTCGCTATCAATCACTGTTTTAAGTGTGGCTACTTTGCTATCGAAGTCATCAATCATCGCGACCACCATCGCTTCCAAAAATTTTGGACGCTTTGGAGAGCCGTACTCCAACTTGCCATGATGACTTAAAATAATATGCTTACAGATGTCACGCAGTTCTTCGTTAAATCCTAGTATGCGAGATGATTTCTTATCAATCAATTCACAGGCAATTTGCATGTGCCCGATCAATCGACCGCGGTCCGTGTAAGAAATTCCGTTATCGTAAGAAAGCTCCCACAGCTTACCAATGTCATGGAAGATTCCACCGAAAAGCAAAAGATCGCGATTTAAGAACGGGTAATGAGTCCCCATGAAGTCCATGATTTTGCAAATAGACAAGATATGCTCTAGCAAACCACCCAGCCACGCATGGTGAATGGTTTTAGCCGCTGGAGCTTTTAAAACCATCGGTCTTATTTCGGGGTCCTCAAGTGTATCTAAAGTTAGCTGGCGTAAATGATCGTTCTTCATGGTGCGAACCATCTGCAACAATTCAACGTACATGTCTTCGACGTTCTTAGAGGCTTTAGGAATGTACTCTTCAAAGTTCACGGTGCTGGAATCGACTTTTTCTAAACGGTGTACGATCAACTGTTTGCGATTTTGAAAAAGCTGAACCAGCCCCTTCACACGAATCACATCACCCACATCAAATTCACGGGAAAGTTCATCGACTCGGTCCCATAATCTTGCGTCAATAGAGCCTGTCGCATCACCTAACTGCAAACCCATAAAAGGCCGGCCGTTTTTTCCAACTGCTACGTGCTTTTCTTTTACTAAGAAAAGGGAATCAACATTTTCTTTATCTTGAAGGGCCTGAATGTTTTGACGTTCCATCAGTTTTCCTCGCAGAAAAGGTGGTTGTATTTAGAGTTCTTAAAGGTGACAGCAGCGACCTGCACATCTTTATTAATTTCTGCGGAAAATAAAAAGGTTCCGCCTAAAACACTAAGATATCTTTCTTGAGTGGTGTTGACCTTTAAGCCCTCACCTTGCATGTTTTTTAAAAACGAATCCGTGATGTCGACGAATTGATTGCAACCGGCACCAATAACCTTATCACCCAGTTTTCTTTTTTTAGCACCGCTGACAAATAGAACTTTTTTACTGACAGCTTCAGCAAGGCCAGGAACTTCAAATCCCACGTAAAAGGACCCCTGTTTGTCAGTAATAAACTGTGCTAAATCAATGGTGCCCCCGCCTTTCGGAAGAAGGATTTTAACAGCTTCGCTTTTTACGATGCCATCATTTTTTTGCACCAGAAAGACAGCGACATCACCGAAGATAATATTTTTTGCTGCAGGTGTCGCTTCACCCGCCGCAGCACCATGGTCGCCCCCACCTTCACCGTGGGCCGCCGCTGGAGCTTTCAGCTCTAGCAGATCCCAAGCCTTCGTCGGAATTTTTACATCTACTGGAAGGTCAGAGAATTTAACTTCGTGGTATTTTTCAACGTGATACCCTGGGGACTGTGTGCATGCTCCCAAGGCTAAAGGCATCCAAATTAAAACAACCTGGACGAATCTTTTCATCACTCTGACTCCAACTGATCCCGCAGTTCTAACAGTGGAAGGAACGTGGGTTCTGATTGCAATCCAGCTCTGACATAATCATAGGCGGCCGCGCGATCCTGACTGCGCATCATCACCCATGCTAAACCAAACAGTGCTGTCGCACTTTTTGGATCTTGTTTGAAAGCTTGATTGTAAGCCGCTCGTGCGCAATTCAAGTCTTGGGTGTTAATACAGATATCACCCATTAAAAGGTTTTTCACCGATAACACGGAAAGCTCTGGCATCTTTAAAATCACTAAAGCTTCTGGCAAGCGTCCGCTTTTAGCTAAGTAACTTGCTTGAGTCGAAAGCACATACGGATCTTTTGGAGCTTCCGCAACCGCCTCTTGTAAAAGCTTTGAAGCTTCACCATCGCGGTTTACTTCCATCAAACAAATAGCCCTTAAGGCTTTTAACTCAGGATGCGGAATCTGTTTTTGATAGATCTCGGCACAGTATTTTTCTAAATAATCCCACTGTGTAAAACGCCATTCGACATTCAAAGGATGAATATAGTTTCTTGCCAATCCAGGAACTTGATTTAAAAACTGAACCACAGCTTGGTTTACGCCATCCACATCGCCAAGAAGGTTGTGGGCGTAAATAACAAAAAGGCTTAATTCTTGACGAAGGTAACCATTTTTTTGGTTGTGGGATTTAATATCGCGAATCAAGGACTGCAAATTGTTTTCATCCGGCGTTTGTTTTGCTTGCTCTACCGTTGCAAGAGCACGCCCGTATAATGCCAATGATGAATTTGGATTCTTTTTGTAGATGGCATCAAACTCTCGTGAAGCTTCGGTGTAGTTTCCTTTTTTAAGCTGAATGATCGCAAGATTTAAAAGAGCAGATAAATTAAACGGTTCATGGCCGATGGCTTTTTGCAAAGTATCTTCAGCCTGCTTTAAATCCCCGTCCATAATATAAGAAACTGCTATACCCAAATAAGCTTCAACGACTTCAGTGCGGCTGCGACCTTCTTGGACTAAGGCTCTTTCAAGAATGCGACGGCCTAACAAACTTTGACGGTCTTCAGAAATAAGAACTGGCGCCATTTGAATTTGCGCTTCTTCATCAGGCTCTTTTAATTTTGCAGCTTTCATATAGGTCTGCAATGAACGCTCGTAAAGACCTAAGTTTTTATAGCGCACAGCCTGACTGATCATTTCGCTGTAGCCGATATTTTTCTTTTTATCTTTTTGCGTCAGTGAAAAGGCGACAAAACCCACAATAGCCACAGCACCGGCAATCATTCCCCAACGAATCAGACTTGATTTTTGCTGAAGCTGGGCACGCAATCTTGAATCATCCGCAGTGCCATAACTTTTTGAAACCGTCGCGGCACCGGGATTATAAGACTTATCTGCGGAAGGAGTGATATCTTTAAAAGTTTCACGCACCGGCGGCGGAGTAATATCCATACGGTGTGGAGCTGGTGTCGGCGTCAAAGTCATTTCATCAGAAACAGGCAACACATCCGTTTTAGTCATCGTGTGATGAGCAATCGACTGAGTCATGGTCTGCTCTGAATGAGAGTCCTGTTCATCGCGAATATTGCGAACGACTTCCATGAACAACTGATTTTCGCGGATATAACTCCAACGGCCTTCAGGCTGTCGGACTTCATCAATGATGGAAACCTGCTTGGATTTTAAAAGCTCTGTAACTTCAGACAATGTGAACGGCCCCAGGATCCTTGTTGAGGATTTTACGAGCCAATTTTTTTCGTTTTTGTTCACATTTTCTGTATTCATAAGGGATTAAAACGGAGCCTTAGTTAAGAGCAGTTTCAAGTCATCATTAGTTAAGAATAGACCTGCTCCAAGGTAACCAGTTTGCGCGTTGCCTTTGTTCAAAGCATCGTTCACACCACCTGTGACGTAAATTCCGCGATACAAGGTATAAGTTAAAGAGCTACGAATATTCGTTTTGCTGAAATCAAATGCTTCCACAGAGAACTTCAACTTACGACGGAAAAAGTGGTAATCAACCCCAAACCCGCCCGAGTTTTCAATCAAACCACCCTTGATCGTAAGATCCCAAAAATTCTTAGCAAACAAAACCGTGAATTTGATTTTGTTTTGGTAGGTTTTCTTTTCTGTGTAATCGGCTGGTGAACTTGGGTTGGTGCTGTCACCGCTAACTTCAGTTCTTGTTGTTTCAACCACCCCTGCCGGATCATCAACGACGGCGATATAATAGTAACGATCAAGGCCCGGTTGAATTTGCACCCCGATATATGATTTTGTCGCCTGGGCATCACTTAAGTATTCGGCACGGTAATCAAAGGCTGTTTGAATACGGCTTGCAGTATCAACCAGGCCACTTAAACCATCGATCGCGGAAGTCACATTTTCAGCAGTGGCTTCATCGCTGACAAGTTTACCAATGGCACCTTCACCTTTGTTAATTTTGCTTGTGATTTCATCTAGGTTTTTAACTGAATTAGACAGACGCTTCCAAGTTTCCTTTAAGCCTGTATCACTTTTATCGTTCATGACTTCACGCAAAGAGGCTGTCACTTCGTGAACGTCATCAACGATATCACCGATTTTATCTCTGTTTTCGGTGGTCATGTGGGCAAGGTCTTCGGTCAGTGTTTCGATATTTTTAACAATTCTTCCTAAGACATGGGCGCGTGTGCCGTCCGCTGAAGTCGCTTCTTGCAAGTTCTTAGCAACCTCTTTTAACGAGCCGGTCACTTCAGAGATCTGGCCCACGACATTATCTAACGATCCAGAATCTTTAACGGTTAAAATTTGTGCATTATCTTCTAACGGCGGATCAGTTGGGGAGCCTGGGTAAACTTCAACGTGCTTATCACCTAAAATACCTTGGGATTTAATTTCTACTGACGCTGATGTCGTTAACGGCACATCCGATTTAACAGTGATTTCAATGCGGGCTTTCCCGTCTTGCAAGGTGATGTTTTTAATCACACCCACAGGGATACCAGCGGAACGAACTGCCGAGTTTTTTACTAAACCACCTGCATTTGGAAGTAAGAACCAGGCTTTTTTAGAACGACCTAGATAAGAAGGGTCATCGCTTACTTGCATAGACATGACGGCGATCAACGATCCCACCACAATCACTAACATTCCTACTTTAAATTCGGCAGCGCGAAGCCAATTCATTGATGTTTCATCCCTTTATTCACGAACTTTTTAACCAGTTCAATTTCGGTTTTAAAAAAGTCCTCCGGAGTACCAAACAGAAGAACCCGGCCACTATCTAACATTGCAATATGGTCTGCAATCCTGAACGCGGCGGACAAATCGTGGGACACCATGATAGAAGTCACACCTTCTCTCAACTTATGCGTACTCAGAATCAAATTATCCACCATTTCCGTTAGAATGGGATCTAATCCCGTCGTCGGCTCATCGTAGATCAAGATTTCTGGATCTAGGGCGAGAGCCCGAGCTAAGCCTGTTCTTTTCTGCATTCCACCGCTAATTTGGCTTGGCAATTTATTAAAGTGTTTTGGATCAAGTCCTACTTGCTGCAGTTTTTCTTCAGCTATACGAAGGACCTGGGCCTGCTTTAATTCTCGGCGATGTTCAAACAGTGGAAAACAAACATTTTCCATTACTGTCATATCGTCGAACAAAGCTGCTGATTGAAAAAGCACGCCGAATTTTTGGCGCAACTTTGTAAGTTCGTCTTCAGACAAAGTGGAAAGATCTGTTCCCAAAACTTCAATTTTACCAGACGTCGGCTTGAACAATCCTAAAAGATGTTTCAACACCACACTTTTTCCAGTTCCAGAAAATCCAATGATCGCAGTTAAACTGCCCTTAGGAATTTCAAGATCAATTCCTTTTAAGACGAATTCTTTTCCGTCAAACGTCTTTTTTACATCAGTTAAGCGAACAGCAGCTTCTTGTTTCATTAGGAAATCCCCATAACGTTGTAAAAGAAGCGAATCAAATTAGACACGAAGTAATCTAAGATAATAATACCAACCATACTTTGTACGACGCCTTCATTGGTGGCATCACCCACTCCTTTGGCGCCACCCTTAGTATAGAAACCGCGATAGGTGCAAATAGTAGCAAAATAAATTCCGAAGATCATGCCTTTTACAAGGCCCTCGTTGATGTGTTTAACTTCGATAAAATCAGATATCTTTTGCCAGAAGATCGCTTCATCTAACTGAACTAACTTTACACAAAGGAAGTAACTTCCCATCATCGCCACGAAGTCAAACACGGCAACAAGTAACGGCATACAAATAAAAGCGGCCACGATACGCGGGGAAATCAAATACTGCTTGGTATTGACTCCCATCACATCAAGGGCATCGATTTGTTCGTTCACTCGCATCGTGCCAAGGCGAGCTGCCATCGCACCACCCGCTCTTGCGGCCACGATCAAACCGGTTAAGACCGGGCCTAATTCACGAGTGATCCCTAAGGCTACAGTGGGTCCCACCATATTTACGGCATTAAAAAGTTTAAAACCAAGATAAAGTTGAAACGACAGTGCAAGACCAGTGAAAACTCCGGTCAAACAAATGATACCGACAGATTGATTGCCGATGAATTCCATATGGCGAATGATTTCAGGAAACCTTGATGGCTGGGCAAAAATCAAACGAACGCTTTCGTTAAAAAAGATAACGATATTACCCGTTTCGCCGATTAACCTTTTAAGAGAGTTAATAACAAACGCACCCAGATTTGAAATCCATCGGTAAAGTTTTTGGGTCAAATTCATTATTGCCCTCCAATTTCTTCGGCAATAAAGCTTGCATCAAGGCCAGTATAAACTCGCGGAACCCGTTCACCGACGCTGGTAAGCATTTCCCAAGTAATACTTTTTGCAAGTTTAGCAAGCTCTTCCGGAGATAAAAAACTGCCGTCAGATCCGTAACCAAACAATGTGACTTCGGCATCTTTGAAATCAGCAAGGTCTTTACCTTGAACAAATTCAGTCACATCTAACATGAGATAATCCATGCACACATTTCCAATCACTCGCGCTCTTTGGCCAGCAAATACGGCAGAGCTTTGATTGGATAAAATACGGTGATAACCATCCGCATATCCCACTGGGACAACAGCTATAACAGAATCTTTTTCTGCTTTCCAAGTGCCGCCGTAGGAAACGGTTTCACCCGCTTTAAGATGCCGGTAGGTGCCGACGTGGGATTTAAAACTCATCACCGGTAAAAGATCTAATGGATTATCCTGAGGTAGCGGATTATACCCGTAAATCATCAAACCTGGGCGCAGACCCCAGTTTTGCAAAAACAGCGGATGATCTTTGCTGACACCTTTTTTCAGTAAAGCTGCCTTACTTAAAATCCCCGCACTATTTAAAGCGTGGCAGAAAATATTGAAAGGCTTAAAGATCTTGCTGATTTGATCTAAGGTTTTAAGCTGCCTTGCACTTTGCCCGTTAGGATCAACACCGTCTTCACCATTAAACAGGTGTGTCGCAATAGCCTTTAAACGAATGTATTTATTCTGCCAAAGACGATCAAAAACTTTCTGCGCTTCTTCGGGTCTGAAACCAAGACGGTTCATGCCCGTATCAAACTTTAAATGGATGGAAACCGGTGAAGAAGCCACGGATTCAAGATGCTCAATATGATCCCAGCTACTTACCACCGGAGTCATATTGTATTGGATGATTTTTTCAGCACCCTCACGATCAAAGCCACGGAATACAAGAATCTCTGCTTTAACGCCAAAGTTTCTTAATAGCAGACCTTCTTCGATAAGACAGACACCCAGGTGTTGAATTCCTAGGGTTTCAAGAAATCTTGCTAATTGAACGTCACCATGGCCATAGGCATTAGCCTTCACCATAGGACATAAAAACGGCGCATCTGGAAATGTCGTCTGCAAGACACGAATATTGTGCCTAAGATTATCTAAGTTAATTTCCGCAAAGGTTCGTCGGTACATTTCCATTATTTTTTTAATCCAATGTCACTTCAAATTCGGGTTTGTGACTGTCTGGCGCTTTATAAAGGCAAATTTTATTTCCACCCTTGTCAGCAATATGCATAAGCGCCTTGCTTGCTGACTCGTCCAAAGTTTTCGCGGAATCACATAGCGAAGGATATTCACTAATACCTAAGCTAACGGAAACCTTCATGCCGTTATCTAGGAAGCTTGTCGCTTCGATGATACGACGTAAACGTTCTGCCCTAAGGGCCGCCCCTTTTTTAGAACAGTGAGGTAAAACCATGGCCATTTCGTTAGCGGCCGTTCGGCAAGTCACATCGTTACTGCGACTTGTTTTTACAATCACAGTTGCTACGGATTTTAAAAGTTCATCACGAACTGCTTCGCCTAAAGAAGTTTCAATCTCGTAGAAGTCGTCTAACGCCACTTTAACCACGGAAACGGGCTGCTTCACACGGCGAGATCTTGAAACTTCATCGGTAATAATCTTTGAGTAATAATTACGGTTGTAAAGCTCTGTAACGAAGTCTTGAACTTCTAAAGAGTCTACTTTCTTTTCTAATGCGAAGTTCGTGTAGCATACAGACATCAAAGAAAACTCTTCGCCTAAAAGCGCAGCTTCTTCTGGTTGGATATTACCAGAGTAAACGAAGATACCCTCTAAATTATGATGAGCGTATAACGGCAATGCTTTCGGTGGATTTAAATGAAAAGCTTCAACCAGCATTTCGTTAAAACGTGCTGGCAATAATCCCATTGCAAGCTGCGAACCCAACTCTTTCATGTCGTTAGATTCTAATTGCACTCCGACACCTTGGATATCGGACGCCGGAATTCCTTGGGCATGGGTTGCTACAAACGAGCGAACCGATGGTAAAAATTTAAAGAACACGCAAAGCACCGGCGGGATATGAGTCAGATACTTCTGAATCAAGTCTTCTTTACTAGCCGCCGAACGGTATTCACCGATGCGCATTGAGATATTTACTATCGGCGCTTTTTCTTCTGCTTTTTTCATCGCCGAAAGAGCAGCGGTGTGAACTTCTTCTTTTTCAGCAGTAGTTTTTTGAAGGTCGTCAAAAAGTTGTTCGTTTTGGTAAGTCAGATACAACTTTTCACAGGCCCGGTCCACCGACCACACGATGCGGGATTCTAAGGCTGCGACTTCATCAGAAATAACATCCACGAAACCGTGGTTGTTGTACTGAGCTAATATATCGAACTGGGAAATAGAAGTGATCGCGATAAATTTGATATCATCATTGTGCCCATGGATCTTTTCAACGAAATCACTTAAAGCACCCGAAAGCGCGGACGTCGCAAACACGATAAAGTGCGGAGCATTTTCTTTCACTCGCTCTTCTAGGGTTTGGACGTCTTGAAAGAAATAAGCATCATAACCGGCTTGAGAAAGATAAACTTTCGCCGACGCCCCCAGATCCACACCTGTGGTAAAAACAAAAACTGAAAACTGAGAGCTATGATCACGAATATTCAATTAAAGCCTCTTTCCAGGACGACGAATTTCAACATGATATGAATCAAGCTTAGAAACCTTTTGTCGCATTGCCATTTTCGGAGGATTGATTAGGTTCACTGGAGTTAATTCATCATCCATAGTCGCAAGTTCTGCACCCGTTGGTCCTGAAGCGCCAACTTCGGCAGTTTCAAGCACTGGAGCTTGAACTGGTGCCGCTGCTTTTGCTGGTTCATTAAAACCATCGATGAAAGAAAACTCATCATCGTTGAAGCTTGAAGAATTTGCTGGCGGCGGAGGAATTGGTTTTTTTGTTTCTGCAACTTCCGAAGCCGCAGCCACAGGTTCAGAAGGTTCAACTGGCGCAGCCACTTCGTGGGCCTCGGGGAACTCGAGCATTTTATCAATGTTCACATCTAACGGTGAAGCAGGAGCTGGCGTTGATGGCGCCAACTGCACTTGTGCGAATTCTTCTTCGGCTTCAACGCGCGCTGGGGATTCGTCTTTAAGCTGTGGTAACTCAGTCGCAATAATCACTTCGTCTTCCTTCACTTCTGGAGCTTTCAATACGCTTGCCGTTTGCACCTTTTTAAAGATCACGCTCATCTTTGTGCCTTGGCCCTTTTTCGATTCAACTTTGACGTCAGCGCCGTGTTCTTTGAAAATCCCGAATGCGACTGAAAGTCCCAAGCCCATGTGATTATGGAATGAGCGTGTAGTGAAAAACGGATCAAAGATTTTTTCTAGGTTTTGGGCTTCAATGCCTTCGCCTGAATCTTCTATTTCTAAATGAACGCCATCGTTTTCTTCAAACAAGCTGACTTTGATTTCTTTGTTGGCCATTCGTTCCATGGCTTCAACCGAATTGTGCAGGATATTTGAGATCGCGCGAATGATGGCGTCAGCGTGCAAGTCCAACGCGGAAGTGTCTTGAATGTTCTTAGTAAGCTTCACCCCTTTTTGTGATAGCAAGCCTTCAACAGACTTTAACGCTTTCACTAAAGGGCCTTCGACTTTTAAAGAATTTTTTTCTTTTACTTCTTCACCAGCAAAACCAAGCAGTTTATCAAGGACACCGCGGGCGGCTCTGGTTTCACGCAAAATGGAATCTGTGCTTTGCACGATGTCTGATTCCGGAGTCTTCGCCAGAATCATTTGTGAGTAACCTAAGATTGAAGCCAATGGTCCACGCATTTCATGGGCTAAAGCTGAAGCCACACGCATTGAGGCTTCGACTTTTTCTTTTTGCACAAGTTCTGGATCGTGGGTCATTACTTTTTCTTGTACAGGTGCCGGCATTGGTTTTGCTTTTAAAGCCTGCAGTTGCGCTTGCAGATCTTCAGATTCTTTATCTGCTGAAGAAGTCACAAATAAAATCGCAGCAACACCCACAGCGACAAGACCAAGTCCCATCAGTAGGTATTGCCACCACAAGCCACTGCGACCCTTCATGGTTTCAGTTAATGGCGCTGAACTTAAAACCACCAAGTTTGTTGCTGGGATTTTTTCGTACATGCCATAAAGTTCGCCAGATTTTAACTTGAAAGTGTTGCTTCCATGGGACGCTCCGCTTTTCTGCGCGTCTCTAAAAACAGGATCATCGCGCATCACCGTGCCTAGGTATTCTGGAACAGAGTGGCCTACAGTAAGACCCGTCGTTGTAACGATGGAAAAAGAACTGAGGGCGCCTCTTTGGGCATCAATCAAACTTTGAAAAATTTCACCAGAACCAAAAAGACCGTAAGCGCGATTGCCTTCGATGAAAATCAAAGCAACATAACGACCTTGTTGAGAATCTTGAAAAGGTTTTACAAAGAATCGAAGATCCGCGGTTCTTTCAGGAATCGTTCCGACAGCGGCCTTTACAAATTCAGGTGTCCAGTTTGCTGCTTTGGAATTTTCTTTTGCTAAAATAGTTTGGGGTTCTAATTCAGAACCATTCAATGAAAACGAAGCGGCTGCATAGTAAGGTGAAAGCGAACTGAAATTCAGTTTTCCTTTTTGAAAATTTTCCGCATTGAAGGTGGTGATCACTCTTTGCAGGGATTTAAATTCAGCTGCAAGGGAGTTATTGATCGAACCAAGTTGAGTGCGCGTTTGCGCCTCGACCCAGCTTAAGCGATCCCCATAAACGAAACTGTCGGTTCGCCATAAAACAGCGCCAATAAATACCGTCGCAATAGCAACGAGAACGGCGATAAGTTTTACTTTCATTAAGACCTTCCCTGCACAAAAAATTGCCGACCTTCCGAAGCCGACATCCCTGATTTTATTGTAGTTTTAGAAACTAGTAAGAATCAAGCAAAGGTGCTTTGCAAATGTGAACAAAAGGAGTAGAAGAGTCAGCATATGAGTACTCATCGTTGTGACGTTTTGATTGTCGGCTCTGGCACTGCGGGCCTTGCCCTGGCACTGAAGCTTTCCTCATTCGGAAAAGTGATTGTCCTCGCAAAAGAATCTGCGGGTGGCACTAATAGCGCCATGGCCCAGGGGGGCATTTCTGCCGTCATGTCTGAGGAAGACAGCTTTGATTCTCACATCCAAGATACGATCATCGCCGGCGCTGGCCTTTGCAAAGAAACTGTCGTCACCAATTATGTTAAGCAAGCCCCTGAACGCATTCACGATTTGATAAACTGGGGCGTGAATTTCGACGTCCGTAAAAAAGGCTCTGAAGAAAGCAATGAGATCGATTTGACGCGCGAAGGCGGACACAGCTTCCGTCGTATTTTGCACTTCGAAGACCAAACTGGTTTAGAAATTCACCGCACTCTTTTAGCTCGTGTTCAAGAAAATCCCAACATCCAGATGATGGAGCGTTTTTACGCCATCGACTTGATCGTTAATAAAGAAGTAGATCCTGACGACATGAGCCCTGTGACCTGTATCGGCTGTTATGCTTTGAACAAAGAAACCGGCGAAGTGCACACTTTCTTAGCAAAAAATACCGCATTAGCTACTGGTGGAGCGGGCAAAGTTTATCTTTACACTTCCAACTGGGCTGGCGCTTCGGGCGATGGAATTGCCATGGCTTACCGAGTGGGTGCGCGCATTTCAAATCTTGAATTCATGCAGTTCCACCCCACTTGCCTTTATCATCGTGAATCTAGAAATTTTCTAATTTCTGAAGCTTTGCGCGGTGAAGGAGGCGAACTGATTGATTCCCAAGGGCACGCTTTCATGCACAAGTATCATCGCCTTGGGTCCCTTGCCCCGCGCGATGTTGTCGCTCGTGGCATCGATAACGAAATGAAAAAAACCGGTGCCCCGTGCGTGTATCTGGATATGACGAAATTGGATCGCGAGTTTTTAAAAAGCCGCTTTCCGACGATATTCAATAAGTGCTTAGAGTTCGGCATCGACATGAGCACTCAACCGATTCCAGTCGTTCCCGCTGCCCACTATCTTTGCGGCGGCGTCGTGACAGACTTAAATGGCCAGACGGATATTCCGGGTTTATGGGCCGTTGGCGAGACTGCGTGCACAGGCTTACATGGTGCTAACCGTTTAGCTTCCAATTCTTTACTTGAATGTCTGACTACAGCCCATAACTGTTCTGAACATTTAAAGCAGCATTGGGATGAATATCATTTCTTTGAAAAAGAGCCGAAGGCGTGGACCCATCCGCAAGAGGCCAATGATGACGAGATGATCGTGATCAACCACATGTGGGATGAAATTCGGCGCTTGATGTGGAACTACATGGGGATTGTTCGCTCTAACAAACGTCTGGCACGGGCCCAACACCGTCTTAAAAATATTTTAGCGGAAACCAAAGAATACTATTCCAACATGAAAATCCATTCTGACATCTTAGAGCTGCGCAATATTGCGACAGTCGCTGATTTATCAGTAGAATGCGCGCTTCGCCGTCATGAATCCCGCGGTATTCATTACAACATCGACTATCCAGAAACTTCATCCTACGCACACGATACAATCGTGGTCCGGGGCTTGATTTGAACTTGCCCCGTAGTTGCTCTCGCGGCAATCTAATGGGGTATGTACAATCGATCTGAAGGTTTTTTTAAAGGCTATAAAGATATCAACTTGTTCTTCCAGGTTTGGAACAATCCAGAAGCCATCGGCACTGTGATTGTGACCCATGGACATGGCGAACATTCCGAATCCTATCACCGCTTGATTAAAGCATTTGAAAACGACAAATGGAATTTCTATGGCTGGGACTTACGCGGCCATGGACGCTCTGAAGGTCGTCGCGGATTTGTCGCAAACTTTGATGACTATTGCGAAGATTATAAAATCTTTTTAGAGATGGTTTTAAAAAATGAAAAGATCAAAAATGGTCCGGTGATTCTTTTTGCCCATTCTATGGGTGGATTGATTCAACTAAAAACTTTGATCCGCAATCCTGACATCAGATGTGATGCGATTGTCATCAGCTCTCCGTTGTTAGGAGTTTCTGTTCCAGTACCTTTATTTAAATCTAAAGGCGCGGGCTTACTGAATGCGCTAATTCCGCAAATCACCATGAGTAACGAACTTACTAACGACATGCTGACTCGCGATCCAGACGTGATTCGTGAATATGAACAAGATGCTTTAAGACATGGGCGTATTTCACCTGGATCATTCCTTGGAATGTTAGAGTCTTTTGATTTTGTTCGTCCGCGCGGAAGCCATATCACGAAGCCGGCGTTATTTATCTTAGCTGAAAATGATCCGGTGGTAAGCACTGCTGAAGCGAAGAAGTTTTACGATGCCTTGGGAAGTTCTAAAAAAGAATTGTACGTCTATCCTGATGCCAAGCATGAACTTGTGAATGATATCATTCGCAACACTGTTTTTGCTGATATTAAAAAATTCATGGATGGTTTTTTGGAGTCTAAATAATGAAATATCTTTTGTTAGCTTTACTTTTTCTATCAGCTTGTGCGACTAATTACGAAGTGACTCCTTCGGGCCACACTATCAAAACCACGGGCGATTATGCTTCGGTCATTGATAAAAATTCTGATAAAGTTCGACGTTATTCAGGTTTTTACAATACCCTAGAAATGGAAGGCACCGTTTTAAATTCGGCCGTTTCCCAAGCGCAACTTGAACAAGGTGCGATGTTATATCAATGGGATGAAAAAAAGTTCGCTGAAGAAAAAGCGAAAGTCGAAGATCGTTTAAGCAAACAAACGGATTTCTTTTTAAGCTTTTATACGCCTGAACGTAAAAACGATGATCTTTCTAAGCCCAACACGATGTGGAAGGTTTTTTTGGATGTAGAAGGTCGTCGCTATGAAGGCAAAGTGACTAAACTGAAGTTGCAGCTAGCAGAAATCGAAGGACTTTATCCATATCACAACCGGTTTTATTCGCCATATTCCGTGGTCTTCCCTGTGACGATGAGATCTATCGAGGGAAAGCCTTTAAAACTGACTGTGACTGGCGCCGTCGGTTCTGGGGTTTTAGAATTTAATCCTTAGTTTCTTTTAAATCTTCTTGCGACTTCGATTTCAAAAAGTGGCTTAACAAACTTAGCCACTTTTAATCCCACACCAGTCAATCCTGACGGCTCAAGCACCGGCAAATCATGCAACACAGCTTCACGAATCATCTGCGCATACTTATGGGGCGAAATGGTGTCTTCTGGAATTTGGAAGTTCTTGCCAAAGACTGTTTCAACTTCATCAAACATGCGGGTGCGAATGCCTGGTGTAATTAACAATAATGTGGTCACGCCGGTTTCTTTTAGTTCAATGCGAATGCAGTCAGTGAAAGCTGCCACCGCGGCTTTACTTGCGGCATAGGTCGAAGCACAAGGGAAATGCATATACGCTGAAACGCTAGAATTATTGATGATCTTACCGCGCTTGCGGGCAATCATCCCTGGCAATACACCATGGGTCAGTTGAATTAAGGAATTCACATTCACTTGCAACATTTGATAGATGTGCTCAATGTTTTGTTCCTCAATCAAGCCGCCGGTTAAAATTCCAGCGTTGTTAAAAAGAATATCTACGGGGATTTCTTTAAGCTGCTCAATCAACGCAGTGACAGCCTCGCGGCTGCGCAGATCGGTTTCAAAAACCTTCACCGATTTCGCGCCGGCCTGCTGCAGTTCCTTGACGATCTCTTCGTCGTTTTTTCGCAAGATCAAATAAAGATTGGCTTTATCTTCAGCACACATTTTTGCGAAGGCTTTGCCAATTCCGCGACTGGCACCAGTGACTAGGATGTGGCGGTTTGCAATTTCCATTTGCTATCCCTCTTTAATTTCTGTGGCGGGACTTAATCCCCAGGCTTTTAAAATCTCAAACTCTTCTGCTTGGGACATGGCTTTTTTAAATTTTGCACCGGATTGACCGCTCACTCTTTTCTGACAAGAAGGCCAATTTCTATGGCGATACACCAATCCACCCAAATTGCTCAAATAACTGAACGCTTCTTTTTTCGCAGCTCCAGCTTGACGCATTTCTGGTAAAGAGTGATCGCCAGGGACATCCAGCAGATTTACTGAATAAGTATTGTAAGGCCCTGTGTACAACTGCACATGATCGTTTTTAGAAAAACCAACGGCGATACGATCACAACGTTCATTACCCGGGGTTCCAATGTGACCACGGGAATATCGCCAGTCAATTTTTCCCATGGCGCTGCGAGCTTGAACGACTTTGGCGATTTCTTCCCACAGGTCCCGGTTAGAAACGTCTTCGCCGTCTGCAGTTTTCCAGTTGCGCTTGCGCCAGCCCCAGATCCACTGGGTGATTCCGCGAATCAGGTAAGTAGAATCCGTGTAGAAGTGAATGGGCTCTGCGCGGTGGGAAACTTGTCGTAATGCCTCAAGGGCGGCCATCATCTCCATGCGATTGTTGGTTGTGGAATATTCACCACCACCCAGTTCGATAACTGAATTTTCTGGAAGCAGGATCACACTCCCCCACCCACCAGGGCCAGGATTACCAGAGCAAGCTCCGTCAGAATAAATCAGCAAATAGTTTCGATGTTGGTTTTCCACGGGGTTATCCTCGCGAGGGATGGCAGTGGTGTCAATGCTCAAAGCGGCGATGTGGCCATCTGCAAATATAGGAACAAACTTGGTCCCTTGATCAATTCTTAAACACCAGTATTACAAACTGGTGCGCAAAAGCCCTGGCACTTTCCCTGCAACCTTTTTGTCTGAAGGAGTTTGCAATGGCCCTACGATCAATACTTGGATTTTTAGTGACCCTTAGCTTAGCGGCTCCTGCATTGGCTAATACTTCTAAAAAGGAAGCCAAAGCCCCACCCAGTTCTTGGAGCGGTTTTGTGAACGTCAGTCGGTCTACAAGCCTTTATGATTTTCAAGATGGCACCAAACGTGACGGCATCGATTACATGGGCCGCGTGTCCTATCGTATTTCAGAAAACTATTCGACACGTGCCCAGATTGGATATAGCCAAGATCTTATCGATTATGAAAATGATGATGTATCAAATCTTTCATTCAACTTTTCTAGAGCCGCGGTTTCAGTCGGAAAATACCTTAAAGGTGGATATTTATTGGGCTTAGGCCTTCCCACGTCCCGTGATGCAAGCAAGTTCCAAAGCTTGCAAGCAAGCGTTTCTGGGGGCGTAACTGCGGCTATCAATCCTGATCTTTTACTAACAGGTTTTTCGATCAGCGGCAGTGCCATTTTTGTTCGAAATTTCCATCAATATATCACTCGCGCTGATGGGCCGGTGAACACGGAATATGCTGCGAATCAAAGCTTAAGTTTTGCCTACAACTTTAGCTCTGGCGTGTATATTTCTGCTAGTTTTGCGTATGTTTCGGTGTTTTCTTATCAAAATGTGATGCGCAATTCTTTTGAAATCAGTCAGGATATTGGATACCAAGTTCACGACCACTTATCGCTTTCCGTGGGCCACACTAATGGCGGATCAGCTTTAAAGGCCAATGGAACTGATTCCAATATCCAAATCCTGAATGAAAATGACTCTACCGTTTACGCTTCTGCTACGGTCTTATTTTGATTCCGTATTCTTCATAGTGACATAGTAAACTTTTTCGATGCTGTTAAACGTAACGCTGTAAGAAGTTGGATAAATTCCATTCTTCGCATAGTGCAACGGCGTCGGAATATTCGCGTGGTGGGATTTTTTAGACAAGAAAAAATCTCGGGTGATCATTGGTTCCACGAAGTTCATATCGCCTGCATAAAATCCATAAATCATGGTTGATGTGAATTTTCCGCCGTTTAATTCTGGAGATCTGCTATCCACCCAATGCCAGCCCATACCAGGTACTCCTTCGGGAGTCGGCACGTAGAAGGGCGGGATTTCTTCAGGTGATGGCTGAGTCAAACAAACCGCTCTATCATCTCCCATGCAAGTAATAGCCTTTTGCACTTCCGGTGGAATAAAGAAAAAATGAAAATCAAAGTGAGGCACGTTATAAACGCCATCAGGCTCATGCCCGTGGGGATTCCAATCAATGTTCATATGCGAATAGGGCGGAATGTTTAAAACCGATGGCAAGAACAACTCAAGGATAAACATATCAGGGGGTAACCCCTGCAATGCGCCTTCTGTAAATGCCATGCCTATGGCTTTAGGGAAGCCATCGCTGGTGATATCTGCAAAGGCCCAGGCCGAACCATTGCCGATACTTTTTTCTTCGCCGTTGATTATGAATGCTTGGGCATTAAAGCCGGCGAATAACAAACAAAGAAATAATACGAACTCCTTCATGAACCCTCCGTGGTCTTTTTTTATGCATGATTCTTTTAAAATTTCTGACGGACAAGAACTTGTAAAGATGGCTGCGTGAATACAACTGTTTCGTTTTGAGACGCTTTCCCTTAATTGTCCTGTGTTAAAAGTTTAAACGCATTTCTAACCTGAAATGGAACCTATTCAACATGAGAGTTCTCTACAGATGGCACCGTCAGTGCATTTATAACCTATTAGGAGAGAGTCACTGTTCCATAGCCTATATATTAGATATGGGTTTTGGGTGGTGACAAAAAGGGATCGGAGAACTCAATGACACCTAAGTCTCAATACGCAAAAGCCTTCATGGCCTTAGTTGCTTTGACACTGTTCGTATCAGGTTGTACGAAAAAACGTGATGCCTCGTTGTCTGAAAGCGAAGAGGAAACAATCTTTGCGATCTCTGAGTTTGGGCAGTTAAACCTTGATAACAGCTCACAAAAAGTTCAAACCGACGAGCGTTTGACTGAGTTGTCTTTAGGCGAAGCTTCAAAAGCGACAGCTGAAAAAGGCATGGTTGCAGTTACTGACGTTGAAGTTCCAAAAAGACTTAAATTCATGTTCAAAGGCTTGCAAATCACGGGTCAAGCAAACCGTTCTTACCCGGTTGTATTCTCTGTAGATAAAAAATATGTTACTGCTTATAAAATTGTTTCTGACACGACAGAACTTTCTATTTTGGAAAAGGAACTTGCAGTTTCTAAAAATGAAGTTCAGTTGCAAAAACAACTGCAAAAAACGTCTGACAACAAAAAAGTAAAATCATTGTTAGCTAGCCTTAAAGAGGCCCGCGCTCAAAAACAAGCGAAAAAGCAGGCATTGCTAGTTCCAATTTTTAAATACTCTGTAAAAGATTTCGGTACTTTGAACCGCACTAAAAATCAGTTGGGTGAAGAGACTTCTTCTTTAAGACTTAAATCCTCTGAGTGGGCTGAAGCAACACATATTCAAATTTCTAATACTTCGACAGATCGTTTGGCTGTTGGTGTAGATCCTAAAACACGTGGAAGCGAGTTAGACCGCACTTTTGTTATGAATAACATCAATAACAAAATCATGACGGCTGAAACTTTGAAAGAAGAATTCCAAATCTCTGTGAACCTTGCAAAAGACACAAAGATTCGTACCCTTCTTGACGTGGACGCTCTTCATATTTTTGAAATCGGTCAACTTGGCAAAACTGTTTTGACTGATTCACAATTGCAACAACTTAAACTAGGTTCTAACAAATCTAACATTCGCCAATGTCCTGCTGACATCGTGCAAGTTCTTCCAAAAGAAGAACAAGCAAACTGCATCATGATCTTGCGTTTTGATATTCCTGTGAAATACGTTCGCCCAGAACTTCCAGTTGCCGACCAAGACGGCAACCAAGATGCAGAAGTGACTTTCCGTGATACTACAGCCAGCAAAAATGTAGGTTTAGTGCAAATTTCTGCTAACGTTGAGCCAAAGAAAATTGAAAGCAACAATGAAATGGATCCTCGCACAATGATCCGCATTGCTGATATCAAAGATAAAGAATTCTTCTTTAAACGCACCCTTGAAGACGCGCCTGTAACTACGATGTTTGCCCCAGGTATGGCTGGCCAATTAACTATTGTGAAGTTCGAATTCCGCGAAACTCGTTTGATCGTACGCAAAGCTGATAAGCTTGTTGAATTCAAATCTGGATCAAATGATACAGATTACGAAGAGCTTATGAACATTCCAGTGAAGTACTTTAAGCATGACACTAAAACCGCGGATGGTTCTGACTATTCTGTAGTACGCCTTGTGCCTGCAACACGTGTGGATGCAGAAATTGTTGAACTTGACTGGACAAACAACTCACTAAGTTCTGATTACTCTCCATTCAGCTCACTTCAGGAAGCTTGCTTCCGTTCCGTTTCAAACACAGAAATTTCTGATGTTGATATGAGACTTGATAAAGGTGTTCTGAACTTTACCCAAGGATACTCTACGGGCCTAGTTGGTGAGTGTATTGCTGAATCAGCATTACCAATCAATGATTACAATGGTGTTGCTGGTTACCAAACAACTGCACGAATTAAGGAACGCATTTCCTTTAAACTAGTAGACCCTGCTACGAACGTGGCTTTTGCGCCGCAAGTTCCATTCCGCGCACAAAATGAACTTGGTTATGGTGTTTGGACAATCGGTAAAATGAACCCAACTGAAACTGGTATGTTGGGACGCGAAGGTCAAGAAACCAACTACTCTGTTGTTCATGATCTACGCGACGGTAAAAAGATCATGTACACTGTGACTGGTCTTGAACCTTCTGTGGACCTAGATCCAAAGATTCGCCAGATTTACAAAGAAACAGCTCGCAAGGTAGTTGATGCATGGGACTTCGCTTATAAACAAGCCTTTGCAGTAAAAAATGAAAAACGTGACGGTCGATATGTAGACATCCAATTCGCTGGTGAAAATGGAATTGAAGCTAAAGTCGGCGACTTAGATAAAAACATCATCCACTTTGAAAACAAGTTTAACGATAACCACGGTGTTCTAGGTGTTTCAATGGTGGGTTACAATCCCCGCTCTGGTATCGTTGTCGCTGACTCGTTAATTATTTACGCAGGTAACTTGCAGCAGTTCGTTGCAGGTTTCCAGCACACCTTAAGAAATAGTCTACAATGGAATGCAATGAAGGCTCACCTGCGCGACACAAAGGCTGCAGAGCTAAAAGCCAAAGATAAGTCTTCTAAAGAAGCGAAGACTGTGGGCGCTGTTGCTGTAGAAAAAGCCAAAGCAGCAAATCAGTTCACTCAAGGAGTTAATGGCTTACTAAAAGGAATTCGTTTGAACGGTAGCTCCTTTGTAAGTGCTAGCAAAGCGAACTTAGTTTCATCAGACATTCAAGCTGCGGTTAAGAATATGCAAGTTGCTGGTGCAGGCACATTTAAATATGCTCCACCACAAATGGAAAGCGCATGGATTGACCGTGTGCTAAGAAAACTTGCTGAAAACAGAAACATGGACGAACAAGAGCTGCAAGGTGTTGTAGCTGCAGAAATGCTTGCATCGAAAGAAGGCACTCTTACATCTGCCCAACGCCTGGATCTTCAGCGCGCGGTTCATACTGGTAAATTGCGTTCTAAAATGAATGCCTTGTTTAAGAATGCGCCTGGCTGTCTGTTAACGTCGACAGCAGATATTGGCCGCGATTTTGCCAATAAAAAATTCGAAGATGCATTAAGAGATATTCTTTACTTCGATCTGGGTCATGAAATGGGTCACTCTCAGGGTCTGACTCACAATTTCATCGCTTCTTTCGATAAAGAAAACTTCAAAAACATGGATGGAACAGATTCAAACAGAAACTATTCATCCATCATGGATTACATGCAACCAGGTAAATTTAACTGGGATGGCATCGGTACTTACGACATCCATGCACTTCGTGCTGCCCATGAAGGTTTGTTAGAGCTAAGTCCAAATGTCATTGAGAATTTGAAAAAACAAAACAAAGGTGGACTTATTGTTCAGGATAAGTTTATCAAAATCGATACTATTAAATCGAGTTTTGCACCTACTGGATGGAACAACTTCAGCAGCCACCAAATCAAGGGCATCTTGAAGCCATACAAATATTGCACTGATGTGCACGTTGGGTACGAACCACAATGTCAACGCTTTGACCACGGTACAAGCGCGACTGAAATCGTAGAAAATATCATTGAAGACTACGAACAAAACTATATCAACGGTTACCACGCTTGGGACAGAAACAACTTCGGCTTAGGCGCTGCGGGTAGAGCTATCGGTTCAAGCGCTTACAAGATGTTCACAATGCGCCAATTCTTTGATGAATTGTACTACAGGGAACAAGTAGGCCCTCACGATGCAGCAGAACTTGCCGATCTAGAGAACGCTGCTACGAAAGTGTATTTATTCTATAACCAAGTATTAAGAACGCCAGATGCAAATCTTGCTTTTAAAAATACAGATCGCTTCCAAGCAATAACTTATTCTTACCCAGAATTAGACAAGAATGGGAATGAGACTGGCGAGATGATTCCTGATGTGGCCCTTGTTGAAACTCGTGCCATTCAAACTCTTTCGGTTAATGAACACCGAATTGATACTGTTGGATACGAAAACGACAAAATCGCTGCGCTTAACTTCTTAACGATGAAAGGTTTCCCGCAGTATAAATACCGGTCTCAAAACATCATTTTCTCGTTCCTTGATTTTGAAAAGTACACTTTAGGAAAGCGTCCTGAAGAAAGCTTGTATGTGAATACTGTGACAGGAATGATGCTAGATGAATTGCAACCAACCTTTACAAACGACAAGGTTGCCTTGCATCCTATCGAAGGAGCAACCTCTACGATCACTCCTGCTATGACAACATATGCAGCAATTTACTCTATCTTTAATCTGGAGGCGGCAACGTTAAGAGATCAAGATAACTTTGCATCCTTGTTTAAAGTCGGCAGCAGTATCGGAAGTGCGCCTACTGATAGAATTGCTCTAAGCCAACTTGGCGTATCCGAAAGCAGCACGACTCGTCTTAGCTTCTGGGCCTTGGATAATGCGACTTCTTCAAATGCAATCCTATCGGTTGCAGCAGCTAAGAACTTCTTCATCCAGTCAGGTAAGGTTCTTGAACCACTTTTTGCGAAACTTTTCATAGCGCAGGTTCAAAGCTCTTTCGGTGGAGAAAAATTTAACGAGATGGTTGCAAAGGAAAAAGCAGTATTGATCGAAAAGTTGAACGAGTTAAATAAAGACGGCAAAATTGTTTCAGCAGACGTGGTAAAAGCGAATCCTGAATTGGCAATTGAAAAACAAATTGAATACATCATCGCTGAAAATAAGGAAGTGATTGCTTTAGCTATCGATTTACAAAATGCAACTGATAAAAAGCAGAATATGAAACCGCATCTAGAAAAATCTCGCTCTTTGAGAACTAAAACTTACTTAGCGGGTCAGGCCCTGCCTCTTCACTCGTTAAGCCAAAAAGCAGTTAAAGCTACTGGCGCGCAACTTGGTGCAGCCTTGGCGGAGCAATCCAAAAATCCATCCTTCAAAGGCTGGGGAAATTGGGCTTCGCAACTGGTGAATGGAATGCAGCTTGATGTTAGCTATGGTGTGATCATGAAAAACATCGAATTCCTAAGCAAGCTTACTTTGATGACGAACCCTGAATACAACAGATAGTCTGAAGCAGAATTAGGAAAAAAAAAGGAGAGCCGTAACAAGCTCTCCTTTTTTTTTAACTTAAGCAAACTAGCTATTCGCGATAGCTGCGATAGTAAACTTTCGCATCCGTGCCTAATACGAACACTAATTCTCTGCCATTGGCGCTGGATGTAGCACCCGGTCCGGATATAAGAGTTCCACCTAAAGAATCCCAACCAGACCAAGAAGATCCGTTCCACCACTTGTGCCAAAGAGCATTGTTACCGCCGCGAGCAAATACATCTATGTGATTAGGTCTCATTGAAGCCGCATCCGGGGACGAAGTTAAGGTTCCACCCAAAGATTCCCAGCCTGACCATGAACCGTTCCACCATTTGTGCCAAAGACCGTTATCAGTTCCACGCACAAACACATCGATGCGATTTGGTCCCCACGAGACAGCGCCCGGATCGGAAGTTAAAGTCCCGCCCAAAGATTCCCATGACCGCCATGAACCGCCAGCATACCAAAGGTGCCATAAGGCGTTGTCAGTGCCGCGAACAAAAACATCCAAGCGTCCGCCAGCCCAAGAAGCCACCGCAGGACCGGAAGTTAACGTTCCTCCTCTGGAAACCCATGCTGACCATGTTCCATGGCGCATTGTACGATGCCATAAAGCATTGTCAGTTCCACGTGCGAAAACGTCGATACGATTTGGACCCCAGCAAGCAGCTGCAGGTGAAGACGTTATAGTTCCACCCAAAGAAACCCAAGCCGACCACGAAAATCCATTCCAATGTTTATACCAAAGAGCATTGTCTGTTCCGCGCACAAAAACATCGGTGCGATAATTAGATCGTGAACAGGCTGCAGGATCTGAGGTTCCCGTCCCACCAATGTGGGCCCATTCATTCCAACCAGGATAGCTTGGGTCATCGTGGAGTGTTGATAAATCTGGCGGGCCCGCCACCACAAAAGCACTTTCATTTGCATCAGCCATCCGTGGCGCCACCGAGGCGACAGCGAACAATGCAAGCATCAATAAACCGAATCTAATACGCATAGCTCCTCCTTATTATTAGCGTAGGAATCATCGCTAAAAGTAACGAAGGAGCTAGTGATCAGCTAGGTTTAACTAAATCTTTGCTAAAAGCTTTTTGATTGTCTGTTATCTGAAATTGCCGTGTTAATTACCCGCGAAATTTCGGGAATAAACCTTCACCTTTAGTGAAAAGTTTTTTGCACCAAGTGACAAAGCTGTCTTCTGGCCCAGGCAAACGTTCAACTACGATCAAACCTTTTTGATGAAGTTTGCTGATCACAAGTTTAGTTTGTTTTTGTGTTTCAGGGCTGTGATCAAAACGAACGCCCACACCTTGTGGACCCTTGTAAACAGCAAGGCCGCTTACTTTGCATTCTTGATTTTCATAATTCCAAGCGACCTCAACCTTGTCGCCCTCATTTAATTGAGGGCCCGAAGTCATGAACATGCCACCTTGGGAAAGGTTTTTAATAAAAGCCGCTTGTCCATTCACAGTGCCTTCATGATTGAAGTTGTATCTTGGCGCCGCTTCCCACCAACGCATTCTTGGATCGAAATAAATTTTTTGAACCGAGGGCACAACGAAGTACGCCACAATTAAAATGTCCACTACAAGAACTGCAACTAAAGCAATCAGAGTTGGCCAGTTCATGCTTGTCCAATAACTATATAAGTTCGAAACAAAGATAAGTGCGATACATCCTAGGTACGCCCAGTAACTCCAACGACGGCACATATAAATGAATATACCTGCTAGAATCGGCAGGCCGATATAGACGAACAATAAATATTTCGGAAGAACATCAAACCAGTAATGCCATTGCTGAGGCAAAGTGCGCCCGGATCGCAAAGCATTTACAAGCATATTTCCGAATGGTGCTAGGATGTGAAGAAGCGCTAGGATGACAAGTGTCCATGGTTTTGTTTTCATACCTAAAATGATAGGTAACACTTAATAACTACACAAGGGAAAAGAGTCGTAAAGTCTCTAACATCCTTAGATCCAATTGTTCTAAACTGTCTAGAGTCTTGACCTTGACCACTTCATCCATTGGATAAACAACGGCCAACCTAATTTCCTGAACTCCTTCAAGGCGATTCATTTTGTAAAGAGCCCAAGCATAGGCTTCAAGCTGTTTAAAGGCAGTTTCTGAATATTTTTGTGACCCCGTTTTGTAATCCACCATCCACAGGCAACCATCGACGATTCCCCAAAGGTCGATTTGCCCCTGCATCAGAGAGTCATCCACCGTCAACGCAAAACCATACTCAACAAAACCTTGTTCAATGATTTTCAAAAGAGGAATCTGTTCGGAGCTGTTCAGGAACTGCAAAGGCTTTTTCAAATCTTCTTCGCAAATTCCCAATAAATCTTCATAGCTCGTATACTTCAAAGCTTCAAACAAACGATGGGCGTTTGTACCCTGTTGAGCGCGGGCCAAGCTTGGGCCAAGTTGTGACGCCTTCGGACTGTAAGCTGCTGCCGATGATTCCTTTTCTAGCGGAGACACCAATTCAGTGACCGAGATGTATTTACGTCTTTCAACCGTTTCTGAGGGCTGCCAAGCAGGACGCAAATCTTTATTGCTGATGCTTTCTTCCTGCATTTTTTCTGGGTGCAAGTTGTCGACGCGAACAACATAGGAAAAATCTTTTTCCTGATGAAAGCCTTCTTCTAAGTTCAAAGGACATTGTGAAGCCCAAGATTTCTTTCCGATATCTTTATCCCACAAAAGTGTCACTCCGGATTTAGCCCGGGTCAGCGCCACGTAAAGAACGCGGTTAAACTCTTCACTTTCACGTTCGCGAAGTTCTTCGGTGATTTGTTCAGATAGGATACTACCTGACATGCTTTGCGTTTCTGGGTCACGAACTTTTAAGGTCCATAGTCCATCAGTTTCGCGAATACTTAAAACAGGTGCGTGGCTAGCGCGGGGATCCTGCCCCATGCCCGGCAAAATCACATGTTCAAACTGCAAACCTTTTGAGGCATGCACGGTCATCAAATTAACCCTTTTAGGTTCAATCACCGGAGTCGCATCAGCATCTTCGCCACCTTCATCCGTAGAAAGAGCATCAAGACTTGAATCCAAGAAATCTAAATAATTAAATCCAGGACGACGTTCTTCCTGGCTTAACATCGCTACGACTTTCCAAAGGTTGGCTTCGCGACGGCCGGTGCCGTCGATGCGCGCGGAATAGTCAAAGAATCCAAGATCAATAAGCGCGCGTTTTAAAGTCCAGGAAAGACCTTTGGTTTCACTAAGAACTAATAGACCTTTCAGGATTTTTAACGGATGCAGATCTGGTAAAGTTTCAATGGTTTTTTGTGCTTCCTTCCAGAACGAGTGGCGATAACTATGGCAGTAAGATGCAATTTCACTATCTGAAAGTGCTAACCACGGCGAACGTAAAAGAGCGATAAAGTTTCCATTGTCATGGGGATTTACTAGAAATTTTAAAATTGCTAGAGCATCCATCACTTCCCGACGTTCATAAAATCCGCTGCCACTATGAAGTTGCACAGGAACACCATGGTCCTGGGCAACACGAGCGATTTGTTCTAAAGTCTTATGGGTTCTGCCAAGAATACAAATTTGCTCGGGGCTGAGGCCTTCTTTTAAAAGTTCTTGCGCGCGGGCCACCGCATTTAAAACTTCAGCAGAAATGTCATCTTCATCGCCCGTTTCTGACAAAAGCACTTGAACGACAGGATCCGCATTCCCTTTGCGCACTTTATCCGGAGCCGGCGTCATCGCCGCAAACTGACCTGAAAGTCGAGTGAAGTAGTGATTGAAGAATTCTAAAACTTCAGGGGATGAACGGTAGTTGGTTAACTTAACCTGAACATCACCTTTTTGGTTTTGAATCGTTTCGACTTTTTCTTGGAACACTTCCGAACGGGCCCCACGGAATAGATAAATACTTTGTTGTGGGTCCCCAACTACGAATAATGGCTTATCACCGATAAGATGATTTAACAGTTCCACCTGAACCGGGCTGGTATCTTGATATTCGTCGACCATCCAGAAATCCCACTCTTGGGAAAACTTTGTGGCTGCTTCAGGCGCGTCTTTTATAATTTTGAAAGACAAAGTTTCAAGGTCACTCATAGACAGCAAGCCTTTTTCAAGTTTGCTTTGCAAGAAATCCTGGCAGAAGTTTTTAGCCAGCTCTTGAAACAAAGCACAGTTTTGCTGATGCTTTTCCCAATATTCCGGGCGATAGCAGGCTTTTTCAGAAAACTTTTTAATTTGTTTTCTGATTTCTTCTAATTCGTCATTTAAATTTGCAGCAAACGGAGGTGTTGCTTTTCTGAATTGCGGCTTTGTTGGCGCATGTTCTAAAAAGCTATCTAAATGCTCAAAGAACTTTTGCCATTGACCGTCTTGAACCTGCCAAGGGAACGCTGCTAAAGATTGGCAGTATTCGATCCATTTATCATTCGTCGTTTCTTGTTGGATTTCAGTACATACCCGTCGCAATCGCGAACTTAAATCAGCAAGAGCTTTTTTAGCTTCTACTTCTTGATCGCCAGCTTCGATAAACTTCATGTCTGGGAAGATAACATTTTCCCCAAAATACTTTAATAAGGCTCCTTCAAGTACGGGGAAGTCATATTCTTCTAACAGCTCTTGAAGCTGCGGATTTTCAACTAGATATTTGCGCATAATCTTACGCGCGTTTTTTCTAATTTCGGATTCGCTAAGGATTTTATAATCAGGCGTCAGACCAATCGAAGCGCCGTAACGAGATAGGAACAGACTTAAAACCCCGTGGATCGTTGAAATCTGTACTTGGGATTTAGAGCTGACGAATTGAAACAAATCATCACGCTTTTCATCTAAGGCTTTTTTAAGCAAACGTTCTTTAAGCTCTTGGGTGGCCTTACGGGTAAAAGTGGTCACCACAATGCGCGGGAACTTTTTGTTTTGTTCTTTAAAGTCGCTTGCGAACTTTAAAAAAGTAGCCGTCAATGTGGTGGTTTTACCTGCACCAGCACCGGCACGCAGAATCGTATTTTTTAAGATAGATGTGGTGCCCGACATTGGCGCCTCCACTCACAGGATGTGCATTGGGTGTGTTCGACAGGTTTTGCTTCACACTCCCCGGCTTTGATTCGTTCTAAGGTTGCCATCATTAACTGGCTGAATTCTGAAAGGTAAGCTTCTTTGGTTTCAGCATTGGCATTTTTATCAGCACGTTTTGAATTCGGGTATAAAAGACCGGCGCGGTCTTCAAGTTTAAAACCCTTCTTACGATCAAACGTTTTAAAGACATAATAGAACAGACCAATGACTTCACCACTGACGTCTTCCATCAAGCCTTTTTCAATCACCCACATATAAAAAAGCAATTGCAGTTCACGGTTTTTAAACCACGAACCAGGTGCAGAGGTTCCACCTGCCGAACTTTTATAATCAATGACCACTAGATCATTTTCATGACCGTCAATGCGATCCACAGAACCAGAAATACAGAAGGCATTTTCTTTAGACTCTTTGGTGATTTCTTGAGTTTGGGGATCAATATAAAACTTAAACTGTTTTTCGCGACCCAGGGTTTTTGTTTTATTAAACTCTTGGCGCCATTTCTTTTCAAAATCCAAAAAGCGTAAGCCCAAAGATAAATGCTTTTTCTTTTGCGGAATCCACAGACGTTCATCAGCAAAGATTAATTTCTTTTCTTTACGAACGTCTTCTAGAATTTTATCTAGCTCTTCAGCGGTCCAATCAAAGCGCATGGGTTCCACTGTCAGCTTTTCAAATAATCCGTGGGCTAGCTGTCCACGCGTACGATGATCAACATCCAAATCTACTTCTGGAAGATCTTTTAGTTTAAAATATCTTTGCGCTGCAAAGACAAATGGACATTCTAAGAATGTTTTTAAAGAAGAGGCTGAAATTCGCGGAAGTTCTTTAGGACTGATTAAATCCTGGGGAAGCTTGCCTAGATCTTGCTGAATGCGCTTTTCAATGATTTCTTTTCGCGGCAACACCAAAGAACGCAAGCCCGGATCCACAGCGTACTGCAGTTCATCCCAGCGGGTTTCAGCAGGAACGGAAAGCACTTCATGCTCGCCTTCTAAGCTCATCCAAAAAGTCGCCGGTGAACATAGGGTTCCACTCAGATCCGTCGCCCCAAAGCAGTACACATCATGGGTGCTATCCGCTTCTGCTAACAGACGAAGTTCAAATGCCAAGTCACTTTGATCAGGGTTATCCAAGTAAAAACCAATATCCTTTGCGAGGTCAAAATAGTCCTGACCAGATAATTGGGTCTTATTGCGACTGCGCAGGGCTTCGTCGGTCATGCCTAAAAAAATTCGATATTGAACCTTGTCGCTGTAAGCAGACATTAGCTTCGTCACCATTAAACCTTGGGGATTGCCTTTTTCTAAAGTGTATTCTTTAGCAGCGACGATACTTTCTAAGTAACTAAGCCATTCTTTCCACACAAGTTTGTTAGAGCTTGTCGCATTCTGCAGAAGTTCGCGCAAAATCACCTGCACGATATCTGTTTCCTGGGAATGCCAATGCATAAGCGCTTTAGCGACAAATTCATCGCGTCCTAAAAGACCGCTCATATCTAGCTGATCATGGAAAACTTTTTGCACGATTTCGTTACGAGCTAAATCTTCATTCACATAAAGACTTTTAAACAAGGCTTTGAATTCTTCATAACGAAGCTGTTGCGCTTCTTCACGTTCAAAAAACGAAATCTCTAGGTCAGAACTTGAAAGGCGACCACTCTTAGAGCGTAAATACGCCAACCACCTTGTTACAGCTGGCAAGCTTTGCGCTTTGTGGGTGATATCTTTTTGAACAGGAATGCCTTCTTCTTCTAAGTAAGCTTGTAAAACGGGCCAATATGTTTCGATATCAGGCGCAATGATAGCGATCGATTCGGCTTTAATACCTGAATCCAACCATTGGCGACTTAGCCCAACGGCATTTTTTATTTCTGCCAACATCCCAGAAAATCTTAAGACTTCCTTACGCTTTTCTTTTTTAGAAACAGGCTTTAACGGTACAGGTTTTGGACTTTGCGCACGCAAGTCTTCGTAGGGCTTAAGAAGAAAATGAAAGTCTTCTTTCCACTCAGGGCTTGGTTCAAGAACAATGACATCCACAGAACGGGAAAGAATTCTTAAGATCTCAGCTTCTACTCTAGAGATCTCGCCACTTAGATCCACGATCAGGGGAATATTCCATACTCTTTCAAGATCATTGAAATTTTGCAAATAAGCCGTAATCCAATCGGCCGTGATGACTCGATGATCTTGCAAAAGTTTGATCGCGCAGAACCGGGCGCGAAGATACCATTCCTTCCAGCGATTCATAGCTTCAGGATGGTTTTCAAACCACTCTTCTAAGCGCTGTGTGCCTTCAGGGTGAAAAATCACTGCCGCCATTTGATCGATGTATGAAAAAACAGTGTCTTCGGCAGACGAATTGACACCCAGGATTTCAGCATGTTCATCCATGATCGTACGCAAAAGTGATCTTGCAAAAGGATCACTTACTAAACGCAAACCCGGATCCAAACGTTTTAAAAGAATTTTCCAAAGATCACTGGCGCGAAGAACGGATTCATCGATGTAGTGGCCTTCGCGATTTAAGATTTTCTGTTGCAGTTCAAATTTAGTGCGCAAGTCAGAAACAAGCCACGACTGAGTCTGTGGACTGTAATTTGCGAAGATCTCCGAAATCTGAGATCGACTCTGAATTGGAATGACTTGCAACATGAACGTACTCCAGCGACGCCGGAGTGTTTTAGCACGTTCTACCGACGCTGTTTAAGCTTTCTTTTCTTACCGCTATTATCAGTGAAATTAAAGTTAGCATCAAAGCCTAAATCGATGCTAAGACCGATCATAACTCGATTATCCGCTGTTTGCCCGGGATAGATGCCAAGCTCTTCTGTGTAACTTGCAGCATCAAGACGGAAAATTAAGAAATCAAAGCCTACACCATAAGTCATGTAACCTTGGTTGATACCCGCTCTTAAATCCAAAAATGGGATTGAGATTTCGGTACCAATGTGAACCTTTTTACCAATCTGCACTTCAGGCTCTAACAAGTGGCGACCTTCCATCGCAAACACCCAATCTAAACCGGGCAAATCCAGGCCTAAGCTGACACCGGCAGAAAGATTCTGGGGAACATGCGGAGGAGCATCCGCCCCACCGGTTTTTGTGAAAGCGGTACTACCCACATCTTGCCACACGACGGTCAGCACAGGACTTAATGGAGCGGGAACCTCCGTTAACAAGGCAAGGTCAATACCATAACCTTGGCCTTTGTTTTCAAATTCATCCATCACACCTTGAATATCACCGGCGTTGGCAACGGTAGTTAAACCTAATTCTTGAGTCTCTCCACCCCAACGAGTCATACGTTTCAGTGCCATACCAATGTATGATTTAGGACCGACGGGATAAGCCGCTCCAATTGAAACTGCCGAATCATTTTTAAAGTAAGTTGTGAATTCGGGATAACCTGGATTGTGCAGTTCTAATGAAAGATCATAATCCGTGTAATAGCCAACCCCGAAGTATGGCAAAGCAAGCCCCAAGGCCCCATTAGCTTTAAAATTTAAGCGCGTTCCAAAAAGATCGTTGTAGGTCGACGGGTCATCACTATCGATACCTTCAATGGCAGCAAGATCTTCTGGAGACAACATTCTTCCGCCCAGACCCAATTCTAAAAGATGGATATTTAATCCCTCTACTCGTCCTAAAGCGGCCGGATTATGAAAGACAGCTTCTGCATCGTTGACGATACTAATGACAACTCCACCCATGCCCAGGGAACGAATTCCGCGGAAGGGTTCGTAGAGTTCCTGGGTATGGCCTACGACTGGACTTAATAAAATAACAAGTACTACATAAATCAATCCCATGGGTTATCAAATCCTGGAGGTAAAGTAGATGGACAGCATAAGCCAGTAACGTCTACATCAACGTCGTCATCTGCAGTATCGGGTTCAGGATCGTCGTCGGCATCACTGCCGCTAAGATAATCATCTACCAAATCTGCAATGTCATCGACTGGCAACGGTGTACTCAACGAACAGGTTCCGAATCCCACATCCGAAGTATCCATGAATACTCTGAACGCATATTTCATCAAAGCATCATCAACATCGTCCGGATCCGTGATGTCGCAAGCAACATCCCCGGAAGCCTCCTGACAATCCGCTTTAAAATCATCTAAAGCGGTGATAGTGTCGCTGTCATTTCCAATTGCAGCGGTTAGAGCAGCGAGATTCTCTATAATCAATCCAAATCCTGAGACTATTTTTCTCATATCAGCATCATTTAAATAATGCGCCGGCACTGGAGTTTGTCGAGGCATGAACTGATATACTGGCATCGGCCAAGGCGAAAGTTGACCTCCAGAATGATCGTTACATACATTGGAATTTGCATCCATCTGCCCGTCATGATCCACTTGATCTAACTTATAACTTAAAGTCACACCCAAACGAGCAATCCCAAGAATCGCTAAAAATAAATTTTGATCTTGAGTTCGTTGCGATACAGTTCCCAAGCCTTGAATGATTTCAATCGCAGTTTCACAGTGTTCAGGTTCTAATTCCATATCTTTAAAAATACCCATGAAGTATTCAAAAAGATTTGAAGATGGAGCATCCGTCATTCCGCTAACGATTTCTAAGAAAGTTAAGCCACATTTGCCAACATAAGCTCCAGCTAAACCCTCTTTCACATCGATACGCTCTTGATATCCCGCGCTCAATTGATTTTCGATAATATCAATCGCGGAATCCCACTCAAGATCATCAATGTGTTTTTTGGCGTCGACCCATAAAGCTTCGTCAGAATCTGTTTCTGAAAATTCAGTCAATAGATTCGGATCACCACACGAGGTGGTTAAAACAGCACTTAAGAAAATGATAAAAATTCTTTTAACACTCTTCATACATCGTCCTTAAAATCTATAGGCAAATTTGAAAGTGTATCTGCGATCTTCGACGGGCGCATCCACAGTTCCGACCTCTTCACCATAAGAAGAGACTTGCCACTGAAAACGTTCTGATGAAAGCTCCATGCCTGCTGTCCAATACCTTTGATTATAACCGGCACGAAAAAAGAACACATCCCCGAAGTTGACCTCATATCCTGCGTGTAACAATTTGGCTTTATCCGGTTCATCTTCTGAGGTTAATAAGCCACGGTATTCCACCGTCCATGTACTGCGAATATTATTTGAATGAATCGGGAAAATCGCCATAGCGACGTCTAAATCTTGTTTTACCATATTGGGACGAGTGGCTGTGTCCATTCGTACACCCTCTGCTGAATCAAAAGTAGTCGTTCCAACGTCTCGAGCTACAGCAGAAATTGTAGGTAATAAAGCCCATGGGGCAGTCAAAATGAGACCCACATCATTTGATAATCCCAGTCCTTCGGCAGCTATGGATTCATAATCCAATGGACCTGTGGCACTTAATAAAGGATCATCCACTTCAATACGACTTACGATCTTCGTCGCTAAACCAATCTTGATTCGTCCATCCCATAAGCGGAAATTGAAACCCAGGGCAAAGGCAAGGTCGTTACGATAAAATGCATCGACAGTACTTCCATCGTCTGCCATCTTCGCATCAAGAATATAATTACTAAAAATACCAACGCCAAAGTTTCTGCCAACAAAGGAAGGAAAGACTTGGGCTTTCGCGTGATAGTGGGCGCCGCGCTTCACGTTCAGTGCAGGAACGATATCGCTTAAAGTGTATGGGTTTGAAAAATTGTGATCTTGATAAATACCTTGAGTTTCAAATCCGAATTCTAATTCCGGATCGAAGATAGTTCCGTAAAAATCACGTAATTTTCCAAGCGCTGCGGGATTCACCAACAGAGCTGTTTCGTCATTCGTGACGGCGATGCACGCCCCGCCCATGGCTTGGCATCGGGCACCACTATAAAAACTGCGACGCTCTCTTGCGCTGACATTGAAGCTCAACGCCGTAAGAAAAATAAATTGTAAGAGCGCGATCCATAAAATCCTTTTCACAGACTACCTCGCTGAAAATTTAGAACCACTTTATATATCGGCAGAATTCGGGCTCAGTTTGAGACATTTCCAATAAATAAGGTCAAAAGTACAGGTTCCCCGTCTCATTTTTAGAGAACCTCGACCTCCGCCGTTAAGGCCCAAGAAGCAATTCCGATAAGTTATATATAAAAGACTCTATGGAGGAGATCTCGATGCGATTCTCTAAACTTACCGCAACCTTGCTTGCACTTAGCTGCACATCACTTTTACTCACAGGATGTGAGGCTGAACAAACTGAAAAAGACATGTTAGCCGAAGCTCAGTATTGCTTGGACGATGCACAAAGCGAATCCGAAGCAGATACATGCATGACTAAAATATCTGGCTTGAATTCTGAAAGAGCTAACGAATTAAGATGTGCTGCAGGGTTTTACCAAGTTGCTAGTCCCGCGAATCTTTCCCAGGCTTTAAATACTATGAATGAGTCTGGCGGAAGTTCTGCTGGTGTTCTTGGGGTTTTAGCTTTTGATACAAGAGAGCGTGCGAATACTACATTTGAATATTGTCAAGATTCAGGAAGCGAAGGTTTACAGTTACTTGGTGCGATGGCTAAAACTGCCACAATTCTAAATGAATATGGTGGAGTTTTAGGTTCAGGCGGTGATCCTGAAGCGCAACTAGCAGCAATCCTACAACAGCTTTCAACTGTCCCAGATGGCCAAGTTGCAGAGGACGTTGGTTCGACTATTCAGGCAGTCTATACAGCTTCTTGCGCGTTGACTGTTTCTAACGAAGACATGTGCGGTTCGATTGATGAAGCCTTAGCACAAGATGGAACTATTGATATCAATGATCCAGCTGATGCTGAAACAATCGGTCAACTTCTTCTTGAACACTGGAATGAAAATTAATTTTCCGATTTGACTGGGAAGAAAATAAAAACGGAGTCTAAAGACTCCGTTTTTTTTATCTTTGAACTTTAAGCTGCTCCAGCTTCCACGCCGGCCGGCGTTCCAGCTCTGCCCGCGACCGCGGATTAAAAATCCAAGCTCAATTTCGTAGCATAGAAACGACTTTCAACCGGCGTATTGCGAGTTCCAACGTCATCAGCATAACTCACTAGATCCAAGTTGAAGATTCCAAGTTCCGCAGAAAGACCCGCGGTCCAGAATCCCTGACTCATACCAAAGCGGTAGTGTCCTTTCCACCATGAAGTCATTGTCCAGTCGAACTCAAAACCTAAGTGAAGACCTTTTCTCCAGCTAAATTCAGGGTGGTTGATGTCTCTGATATCAAGAACACCGCGCCCCCCAAAGATCCACATGCTTGGATATTCCCAGCGGCTTCCTAAATCCACCACGCGGTACAATTTTTCAGGAGTATCGTTTTGCGTTTCTTTGTTAATTAAACCAAGACTTTGACCAAATCCTACTTCACCGACGTTACGAACGACCGCACCGAAAGTGGGGCGAGCCAAACGAAGCACAGACCACATTCCCGAGTCAGGAAGTTCCGGTGTCCACAACGCCCCGATATCAGCGTCAAGAGTATAACCCTCTAAAAGATCGGAAGTCTGAATGACTTCATCTTGAGAAGCGAAATCAGAAGCTGCCACTGACTTACTGAAGAATGCACGATTGACGAATTTTCCTGTGATACCTACAGAAAGACGGCCATGGCTTACAGATTTAATATCATCCGCATAAGAAAGTGCCAATGTCGTATCAGCATACAGAGTCGTATCAATCGCTGGTCCTACTTGGCGATGCATAGCAAAGTCCAAGCTAACGTCAGCAGGAATTAAAGCGATACCCCAGTTAGGACGAACCCACACACCTTCCAGAGGTTGCAGGCGGAATTGCATAGATTCACCGTAATGGTCGTCAATCAATTGCAAAATAGCTTGAGTTTTATCAGACTCAGATTGGCCCGACGATTCAATTTCAGAAAACTCATTGTAAAAATCCATCACACCAGGCGTACCAGCAAAAGACATAGACATGTTGATCTGCCCGTCTTCTCTGCGTGCTAAACCCGCAGGGTTATAAAACATGGCTGTGTAATCATTTGCAACGGCAACGAAAGCGTCTCCCATCCCCAACGCTCGCGGCGCCTGGTAAGAGTGATGGATGGTTGTACTGATGCTTTCAGCAGCCAAAGAAATCGGTCCCGCAAGAAGAGTCATCAATCCTGCTAGAACGACGGTTCCTTTTTTTGACATAAAATCTGCCTCCAAAAAAATTAGGGCAAAGGAGCCCTCGACATTGATTGTAGACATAATTTATACTTTGTCGTATGCGAGTTTTTCTTTCTCTACTTTTTTTGACCTTCGTCTTGAGCACCCCTTACACAATGGCGGCGCCTCAAACAAAAACAACACTAGAAACGACTCCATTATCGACGGAACCAGACCCGAACTTAGTACCCATTGATCCTGAACTCCGAGAGGAAAGTCCGACTTACCTATTAAATACTTCGCTGGGATTTTCGGGTGGAAATTATCTAGAAGCGGATGAAGTTTCTCAAGGGCCCTATCTAGCAATTCGCTATCTTCCCTTGTGGAGTGAGTTTCCGACTTGGGATTATCAAGTTGAAGTGAATTCAAGCAACCTCATTGGCCTTTCTGCAGGACGCCGCTTTTACTGCTGTCCTGAATACGATTACATTCCGTACTTAAGATTATCAGGTGCCTTATTTCTTGAAGGCGCTGGAGAGTTAGCCGGGTTCGTTGAAATACGCCGTTGGCGATTCCGAGCATCAGCGGGCGTGGGTGATACTTTCACCACGGAAGTTGGCATTGGTTACGCCATCACTGGCCCTGATATCTTTGCGCAATTTGGTTACAACTGGGGATTCTAGGTTTGTTTTTTCTGTTCTTCCAACCAGGCTAACAAGCGATGGAATTCCTTCAGCAGATGCTGTTCATCGCGGTTGTTCTCTAGAATAAAATCAGCTTCTTTTTCTTTAAACTGAGTGGGAATTTGCGAGGCAATGCGCATATCGATTTCGTCTTCGCTCCACCCGTTTTTACGGCGCAGTCGCTCTTTTTGTTGTTCTTTAGTGCAAGTTACTACCACAATGGCATCAAACTGATCTTGAGCGTGGGTTTCAAACAGTAACGGAATATCGTAAATCGCTAAAGGCGCGTTCATATCCAGCAGTACTTGGCGACGACGTTGGGTTTCAGCCCGAATAAGTGGATGAAGAATAGATTCTAAGGCTTTCAATTTTTCGGGATGACCGAACACCAATTGGCCAAGCTTGCGTCGATTTAACGATCCGTCTTCATTCAAAACTTCATTTCCGAAGTGATGAACAACCGACTTAAGTCCAGGCGAAGCAGGCCGCACGACTTCGTGAGCAATCTCGTCAGCGTCTATAATCGGAATGGAGTGATTTTTGAGCAGACGGCTTACGGTGCTCTTACCACAAGCTATACCTCCGGTCAGTCCTATCCATCTCATAGACAAATCTCCTTAAGGATTCATTTTATTTTACCGATAGTCCTCACAAAGGGGAATCAGTTTTCATGTCTCAACCTGTAGAGCAGTTTGGTAAATACATCCTTCTGGAACGTCTCGCCGCGGGCGGTATGGCCGAAGTGTATCTAGCAAAGTCTACGGGAGCCGTAGGTGTCAATAAGTTCGTCGCTATCAAGCGAATTCTTCCCCAATATTCGGATCACCAAGAATTTATTGATATGTTTAAAGAAGAAGCAAAGATTGCTGTAAATCTCAATCATGGAAACGTGGTTTCCATTTATGATTTCGGGGTTGAGCGAGGGCAATTTTACTTGGTGATGGAATACGTCGAAGGACGCAATCTTCGCCAGATCTTGAATGAACTAAAAAAATCAAATACGCAATTCACACCAGAACAAGTTGTCTTCATGATCAAAGAGGTGGCAGCAGGTCTTGACCATGCTCACCGTTGTATTGATGGCACCACTGGTAAACCTTTAAATATCGTTCACCGTGATATGAGTCCGCAAAACATCATGGTCAGCTTTGAAGGTGAAGTGAAGATCATCGATTTTGGTATCGCCAAAGCAGAAACTCAATTGGAAGCTACTAAAGCCGGAACCCTTAAAGGGAAATACGGTTACATGAGCCCAGAGCAAGCTGATGGCCAGCACATTGATAACACCACAGATATTTTCTCTTTAGCGATTGTTCTTTGGGAGCTTTTAGCTAACGACCGTCTTTTCACTTCAAACAGTGAAGCGGCGATCTTAAGAAAAATCCGTGAATGCCAAATCCCTTCGATTCGCAAAATCAATCCTTCTATTCCGCCGGAATTAGAAAGAATCGTAAATAAGGGCTTAGCGAAAGATAAAAGCCTGCGCTATCAAAAAGCCGCAGACTTGCATCGTGATTTAAATCGTTTCCTAAATACTCAATATCCTGACTTCTCTCCACACGACTTTAGCGTGTTCATGAAAAACGCATTTTCTGCTGCTTTCTTGGATCAACGCCGTAAACTTGTGGAGTTTGCAAAAGTTCAAGCGTCAACGGCAGATGATAAAACTGTCGTGACTCAAACGGATCTGCGCGCTCCTCCTCGCCCGGGTGCTATGCCAGCCCCTATGCCGATGGAAGATGAAGCAAATGAAAAACTAGATCTAGATACTTCAACTGATATTCGTGTGAACTTGGACGGTCTGAAAGCTCCTCCGAAACCTCCGGGAATGGGTGGGCAAACAAATACTCAGACGAACACCAATATCACGCAAACTCGCACCCATGCGACGGGTATTAGTAACAGCAATGGCACAATGACAAGAACACCTAACGGTCTTCCAACGAATCCCTACCCTTCTTCAAGAAATGGCGGGTCTTCTTCTATCGAAGACATCACCGGTCTTGCGATGAAGGCTGTGATTGGTTTGGTTTTAGTTGTTGGTGGCTGGTGGTTTTATAATAACTTCCTTGGTAAAAAACAACCCAACCGTACTCCGTCAGCGGGCCTTTCGACAGTGACAGCAACCACGGCGACTGGAACTGCAACAGCGGACCCATCTTCACAACAAGTGGATATGGCGGCTACGGCTCCAGCCTACACCGTCACAATCTACTCGACTCCAGAGCGTGCGCGCGTAGTGATCGATGGCGTAGATACAGGCGAATTCACTCCTGTTAGAAAAACTGTAAAAGCAAACACTCCGTTTGGACTTCGTTTGGTTAAAGAAGGTTACACAGACCTTGTAACTACGATTACTCCAACCTATGAGGCTTATTCATTCACAGGAACTATGCAAAGACTTCCGCGTGTGGCTTCGGTGATGGTTAACATCATTAATGGCGGAGCGAATCCTGAGTTAAGAATTGCAGGGGTTCCTGTATCCATCAAACCTTCAGGCGATGCTTATCTTATTCAAGCTGAAGTGGGTGTAAAAATCCAAGCCCTGAATAAGACCACCGGTCTTTCAGCAGAAACGACAGTCACTGTTCCTGCCGACCAAAGAAAAATGATAGATTTATTTTTAAAATAATTTTTCTTCGTTAAGAAATTTGCAACCTTGAGGAGCCACCATGACGAAGTTAGACACCCTGGGCCCATCTATTCTAAGCATGACCAAAAGAAATCCTCATGCCGATGCTGTTCGCTTTAAAGCAGATGGCCAATGGCACAGCAAATCTTGGTCTGAATACTTTCAAGATATTGAAAAAGTGGGGGCAGCACTTCTATCGCTAGGTGTGCAGGCTGGGGACCGCGTTGCCATCATGGCTAATACTCGTTATGAATGGTCTGTTTCTGATTACGCTATCCTTGGGATCAAAGCTGTAACAGTTCCTATTTACCAAAACAACACAGCTGAAGATGTTGAATACATTCTTAACAACTGTGGCGCAAAGATCCTTATTTGCGAAACCCGAGGTCCTTTAAAAGTTTTTAATAGCATCAAAGATAAATGCCCCTTGGTTGAAAAAGTCATTGTTTTTGAAGATAACGCTTCTAACCCCGACGTGATCACTTGGAAACATTTAAACGCGCTTGGTTTTGCTTATCTAAAAGAACATGCAGATTGCTATACTTCAAGAGTTTCAACACTAAAACCTGATGATATGGCAAGCTTGCTTTACACTTCAGGCACGACCGGAAAACCTAAGGGTGTGGTTCTTACTCACCTTCAGGCTTTCAGCGAAGTTTCTGAAGCTTTCCCTTTATGCGGGGTCAATGAAAAAGACGTTTCATTAAGTTTTCTTCCCTATGCCCACATCCTGGGACGCATCGAGCACTGGGGCCATATGTACATTGGTTTTACTATGGCCTATGCAGAAAGCATCGAAAAAATCAGAGGGAACTTGGGCGAAGTTCGCCCGACTATCTTAGTTTCAGTACCGCGCATCTTTGAAAAAATCTATGCGGCTATCTGGGCGCAAGTACAAACCCAACCTTTGAAAATGAAACTTTTCAAGTGGGCTTTGGATGTTGGTCAAAAGGTTGGCGAATATAAATTAAGCGGTCAGATCTTGCCCCTTGATTTGCTTGTGAAGTATGAACTGGCTAGAAAGCTTGTACTTTCTAAGATCACTGAAGCCTTTGGCGGACGTCTGCGTTTTTCCATCAGTGGTGGCGCGCCGATTTCAAAAGATATTGCTTTATTCTTCCACTCTGCAGGAATCTTAATTCTTGAGGGTTATGGTCTTACTGAAACTACAGCGGCTGTGTGCGTGAATACGCCATTCAACTATCGCTTTGGCAGCGTGGGACGTCCTATTGGTGATGTGAAAATTAAAATCGCTGAAGACGGCGAGATTTTAATTAAAAGTAATAAGGTTATGAAAGAATACTTTCATAACGAGCAAGCCACCAAAGAAGTTTTCACTGATGGCTGGTTTCATACCGGCGACATCGGCGAAATCATGCCTGGCGGAGATTTAAAAATCACGGATCGTAAAAAAGACTTGATTAAAACTGCTGGTGGTAAATACGTAGCGCCACAGCGCCTTGATGGATTGTTAAAGATGAATCCATTTGTATCCCATGTGCACATTCATGGCGATCAACGTAAATATATTATCGCTTTAGTGACCTTGGATCGTCCATCGGTTGAAAGCCTGGCAAAAGAAAAACAGGTTTCATTCAGCGATTGGAATTCGCTGGTGCAAACTCCATTTGCCCAAGACCTAGTAAGAAAAGCCATTGCTGATGCTAATGCCCAGCTTGCAAGCTTTGAAAGCATCAAAAAGTATGCAGTCCTTCCCAATGAATTTTCTGTGGAAGGTGGCGAGCTTACGCCGTCTTTAAAAGTAAAAAGAAAAGTATTGGATCAAAAGTTTAAGGATAAAATCGAAGAGCTTTATTTATGAACGCATGGCTTGTCACCTCAGCGGTGACATTTGTCCCAAAGAACTATGATGGCCTGGTTTTACCGCTGGCAAACGATCCACGGATCCAAGGCCTTATCGTCATAGACAACCGCTCTTGGGATATCGTGCTAAAGGCTCTGCTTCTTTTCCTTTCAGGAGCCGCCCCTTTCATGGGACTGCAGCTTCTTAAAAATCAATTTGATAATTCCTTAAAAAGAAAAATCCAAGCGTATCAAGCGGCTGGCAAAAAAATTCTTGTCGTTAAAGACATCAACTCCCCTGAAAGCTTAGAACTTTTAAAATCTTTAAAGTTAGATTTAATTGTAAATGCAAGAACTCGTTCTTTCTTTAAAAAGAACCTGCTAAGCATTCCCAAAATGGGATGCATTAACATCCATCACGGATTACTGCCTGATCAACGCGGTTTAATGTGTGATTTTTGGGCTCATCTTCATAAGACCGAGGCGGGATTTTCCATTCATGAGATGACCTCAAAACTTGATGATGGTGCCTTGTTAAAGGTCGAGGTCGTTCCCTCCGATAAAAAAGACTACTTAGCCTCTTTGGAAATGGGTGCGGCCTTAGAAGCCAAAGCCATCTCGAACGTGTTGGCAGAACTTGAAAATACGGGAAAGATCCAGGGCCAAGAGAACTTAAAAACAACAAGTACCGTGTATCGGAGCAATCCGAAGATCACAGACTTCTATAGATTACGACTTAGAGGAACCAAAATATGAAAACCATCCTGGCACTTCACGGCAATCCTGGTCATTCTGAAGATTGGTCCATCTTGAAAAAGAAACTTGAAGGCCAAGGATATGATTTGCAAGCTGTTGATGCTTATAGTGATCAATGGTTGGAACTTCTAAAAAAAGATAAAACTAAAAAAATTCTTTTAGGCCATTCTTGGGGTGCTTACCGCATTCTTAAAAATCTTCCGCAGTTCAAAGACTATGTCGAACACGTGGTTCTAGTGACCCCTTATATCAAGCCAGAGCGTGAGCTTAGTGGTCTTGCGCAAACCCTGCTTGGATTGCCAGTTCTTGGTGACAAAATCATTCAAGGCAACCATGCAAAAAGCAAAGACAGCTTTTTTGCGGACCTTATTCATCCTTTGCAAGAAGGACATGATAAGTATCTTTCTGAAGTTAAAGAACGGCTGCAGGATTGGAAGTTTTGGCAGAAGACGGCGCAAAACAAAATTCTTATGCAGAAAAATCCATGGTCCAAATCCGATGTGTGCGACATTCCAGTGACAGCGCTATTTGGTACACAAGATAAGATTTCAGCGACCGCTTTTCAAAGTGAAATTTTAAAGCATTATCCAAAGTTTAAATCCGTGGAAATCAAAGATGCGGGTCATGGCCTTTTATGGTCCCACCCCGAAGAGGTGATTAAAGCTATGTCTTCTTCGCAAGGAAATAATAAAATCGGTTATTATCCAGGTTCTGACGAACGCAACAACGTCATCGGCTATATGGAAAAGCATTTGCGTGAGTTCCCTGATCGCATTGCCTTAACCTGGGCAAATCGCGAAGCTTTGCAAAAATGGGATGGCAATCCGCACACGCCTATTGCCCACGATAAAATTACCTTCGCGCAGTTTGCGACAAGAATTAATTCCTTCGCCCGCGGACTATTAGATATCGGCATTCAAAAAGGCGATCGCGTCATCATCTTTTTACCTATGAGTCTTGATATGTACACGGCTATGTTTGCCGTGCAAAGAATTGGCGCCATCGCCGTGTTCTTGGATTCATGGGCACGAAGCCATCACCTTGGTGCTTCAGCTGAATGCGTAAATCCTAAAGCCATGATCAGCTTCAAAATGGCGTTTGATCTTGTTGATCAAGTTCCCGAATTTAAATCAATGCCGATCCGTATTTTATATGGACCGGGTGACAAGTTCACTCACCGCTTTGAAGAGCTTCTTAAAAAAGATCCTTCACCAGTAGCTGCGGTTGAAAGTGAATTCACAGCTCTTATCACTTTCACTACGGGATCAACTGGTAAACCTAAGGGAGCAAACCGCACCCATAGATTCTTGTCTGCGCAACATCATGCCCTTTCCCATGTTATCCCCTATACAGAAGTGGATAAGGACATGCCGGCATTCCCTATTTTCAGTTTAAACAACCTAGCATCGGGTGTAACAACAGTTCTGCCGGCACTGGATTTAGCAGCGCCCTCAGAAAAAGATCCCGCCATCCTAGCTAATCAAATCATCAATGAAAATATCAACTGCACGACATTATCGCCAAGCATGCTTGTGGGCCTTGCTAAATTCTGTAAAGAAAAAGGCATTCAGCTTACAAAACTGCGCCGTGTAGTCACCGGTGGCGCGCCGATTTCTAAAGATGACGTAAAAGCCTTCTATGAGATTGCCCCGCAAACAGATCTTTGGATTTTGTATGGTTCTACCGAGGCTGAGCCGATGGCCCACATTGAAGGCCGTGATATGCTAAAAGAAAGTACGATCACAGACAATGAAATCATCGAAGAAGGTGTGAACGTGGGTCATATCAGCGAAGACATCGACTTTAAGTTTATCCGCATTAAAGATGGCCCCGTGGAACTTCAAAATGGTGATTGGTCAAAAGTAGAATTGCCAGAAGGTGAAGTTGGTGAGTTCATCTGTACAGGTGACCACGTTTGCCGAGATTACTATAATAATCCAGACGCCTTTAAAACCACTAAAATCATGGATGCACAAAACCGCGTCTGGCATCGCACGGGTGACCTTGCTTACATTGATAAGAATAAAGACCTGTGGATCGTAGGCCGTGTTAACAATGCAATTGAACGAGCTGGAAAATACTTTTTCCCGGTGCGCGCGGAAGTCTTATTAAAACGCATGGACTTTACTTATCGCTGCGCTTTCTTGGGTGTTGATCATAGGGATTTAGGTCAGGCAACTTATGCCTGTATCGAGCTTAAAGCTGAAATTTCTAAAGACGGTTTTGATTATGAGGCTGCTAAAAAAGAAATTCGCCGTGTGTTTGATAAAAACAAAATCCCAGTGGACGAAATTAAGTTTGTCCATAAGATACCTATGGATCCGCGTCATCACTCGAAAGTTGAATACAAAGTGCTGCGTGATCAATTAAAAGACCCGGCGGTGATTATTGCGTAATTGGTGGATTCTCATCCAAGAGAGATTCAGTCCTGCTGCCTACGTGCCCATGATCCTATTATTTTCATGGGCTAATGGCCTTTATTTGGTCAAACTTACTAGTGGCACGTGGGATTGGTTGCGTTTTGCTGGAGTCTTCCTGTTAATGCTTTCTTTCTTTTTCCGCATGCGCTTGTTTGATGAGATCAAAGACTATGAAGTGGATTTGAAGGTCAATCCCACTCGTCCCCTGGCTCGCGGTATCTTAAGCGTTATCCAAGTAAAAAAAGCACTGATTGGATTAATCATCTTCGAACTTGTTTTAGCGGCTTGCTTTGGGCGAAATGCTTTTTTGATTCATGCAATGGCTATTGGTTATAGTCTGTTAATGTATGAAGAGTTTTTTATTGGCGAAATTCTTCGTCCTCACCTCACCACTTATGCAGTTACTCACACCTTCGTCAGCGTGCTTTTAGGTCTTTCAAGTGCCGTGGCTATGAGTGGCGTTGATATTACACTCTTATCGCCCGCTATTTTATTTTTCTTTCTAATGAACTGGGCCTTTTTTAACCTCTTTGAATTTGCGCGAAAAACTTTCGCACCGACCGAGGAAAGACCCCACGTTCCAAGCTATTCAAATATTTTTGGCTGCCATGGGGCTTGGGCCCTTTCGATCAGTCAAGTGATACTGGGTGTAGGAATAATTGCCTGGTATTTTTCGCTTCCGCTTTTTGCGGTGGCCGCTGGAATTTATATCTTAATAAGCCTGGGATACCTGCTTAAGAAAACAAACAAAACCGCGAATCTTTTTAGAAATATTTCCGGCGTTTATTTACTTTTGCATTACCTCATTCTTATTTACGTCGTGGGAGCTTAAGCTATGTTAGTAACACCCAAGTCCACCCTGTTTTTTGCTAAGAATGAAGCCGGAGGAAAAGGTTTCAACCTTTTCCTAATGTCGCAAGCAGGACTTCCTGTACCTGAATGGGTGGTGTTTGGGAAACGCTACTTTCATGAATTCTTGCAATCCCCTGGCGTAAAATCAGCACTTGAAATTTCGTTAGATAAATTGCAGCAGGGATCTTTAACGGCAGCGCAAGCTGAACAAGAAATCGTAGCTTTATTTGATAAGACAGCCATACCCACTTCCGTTGAAAAATCTTTGATCGAAGCATTAAAAACTTTAGGTGAAGACAAAGTTTTTTCCGTACGCTCGTCAGCGGCGGATGAGGATAGCTTAGCCCATTCCTTTGCGGGTCAACTTTCTAGCTTCCTTTACGTGAACGGTAAGGATGATATCTTAAAATATATCAAGGGCTGTTGGGCTTCCGCTTTTTCAGAGCGTGGTTTAGTTTATCGCCTTGAAAACAAGATCGACCTAAAAAAGATTTCAGTTTCTGTCGTTCTTCAACGAATGATAGACCCAGATAAATCCGGAGTTCTTTTTACCTGTGATCCGGTGGCGAAGAAAACCGACACCTATGTCGCTTCTGCGGTGTATGGCGTGGGTGAAGGACTGGTTTCAGGCGCCCTTGATGCCGATTCTTTCTGGTTAGACGCAAATCACGGAAAGTTGCTTCGTCAGGAAGTCGTAGAGAAAAAAGAAATGATGAAGAAGTCATCATCAGGGCACTGTGAACTTAAAGTTGTAGCAGAACCTTTAGTAAATACGGCTTCACTGAGTGAGCAAGAATTAAATCAGCTTCATCAGCTGGGCCAACTGATTCACAAGCAATATCACCGTCCACAGGATATCGAGTGGGCCATTGAAAATGGCAAACTTTATGTTTTACAAACGCGTCCTGTGACAAGTTTAGATCAGGATCTTATTGGCTATCCGAACTTATGGGACAATTCGAACATCATTGAATCCTATGGCGGCTTGACTTCACCACTCAGCTTTAGTTTTGCCCTTCGCAATTATAAAGCCGTCTACGTGCAGTTTTGTGAAGTCCTAGGTGTTCCAAACGAGATCATTAAGGACATGGATTCTTACCTTGGCAACATGCTGGGATCGGTAAACGGTCGCGTTTATTATAACCTATTTAACTGGTACAAGCTTGTTGGGGTTCTTCCGGGCTTTAAACAAAATCGTGAGTTCATGGAAACCATGATGGGTGTATCTGAAGCGCTCAGCGATGAAATTGCTAATCGCATTAAACCCCATCCTTCGTGGGATACGCCCATGGGTCGTATCCGCAAAATCGTGACTGGATTTAACTTCATAAAGTATCACTTCACTATTCAAAGTGTGGTTGATGATTTCTTGCAAACCTTCCACCGTGACTATGACCGCTTCCGCACCATGGATTTAAAACGCATGCGCGGCGACCAGTTAGTTCGCGTTTATCTTGATATGGAAAGAAATATGATGGGTCGCTGGAAGGCGCCGATCATCAATGACTTCCTATGCATGGTGCATTTTGGATTATTGCGAAAACTGACTTTGACGTGGCTAAAAGAACTAGATTCAACAATTCAAAATGACCTTTTAGCTGGTGAAGGTGGTTTAGAAAGTGCTGAACCAACTAAAGCCCTCTTGCGACTTGCAAATAAAGCCTCTAAAAATGAAGGCCTTCGCCAATTAATTGAGTCCGTGGACCCGAAAGATGGTTTAGAAGCCATCAGCCAGTCCCCGTACCAAGAATTTTATAAGTCTGTTTTAGATTATTTAGATCGCTTCGGCTTCCGTTGCATGAGCGAGATGAAGTTAGAAGAAATTGATCTATTAACAGATCCAAGCTATCTGTTCGTTTGCCTTAAAAACTACTTAAAATCAGGACAAACTGAAATCCACGATGACACCCATGAAAAGTCACTGCGCAATGGGGCTGAAGAAAAAGTAGCGGCACACTTGACCGGCTTTAAAAAGAAGGTTTATTTCTGGGTGCTTAAGCATGCTAGAAAAGCGGTTAAAAACCGCGAGAACACTCGTTTCGCACGAACTCGCATTTATGGTATCGCGCGCACGATCTTCCAAACCGTTGGTGAAGATTTAGCCTCTGTCGGTGCCATCGAAAACCCGCGGGACGTATTCTGGCTGACAATCGAAGAAGTCTTTGGGATCTATGATGGAACTTTACCGTCGCCGAACTTAAAGGCCTTTATTGATATCCGCAAAAAAGATTATGAACGCTTCCAAGAAGACACCGACCCACGCATTATGACCCGTGGAGCCGTCTACTGGAATAATACGTTTATTAAAGAAGAAGATCTGTCGCAGATTTCTAGCGAAACTGGCGATTGGGATCTAAAGGGTCTGCCATGCTGCCCAGGAATTTTAGAAGGCACCGTGAAGGTGATCTTAAATCCTACAGATAACTTAGAACTCAACGGCGAAATTCTGGTGACAGCGAGAACCGATCCAGGATGGGTACCTCTTTATCCTGCGATTTCGGGGCTTTTAGTAGAGCGCGGAAGTCTGCTTTCCCATTCAGCCATCGTGGCCCGGGAAATGGGAATCCCAGCTATCGTCAGCATTCCTGGTTTAACGAAGAAAATTAAAACCGGAATGAGAGTACGAATCGATGCTAAAGCTGGAACCATCAAGATTCTTTCAGAAGAATAAAATAAAAAACCGGAGTCAAAGCTCCGGTTTTTTTGTTTTCAATCGTTAGCTCAAACTATCTAATTCTTAATTGACCCGCTTCAAGCTGATCTAAACCAATAAAGAAATATCTTAATTGATCACTAAAGCTTGTTGAAACAGCGCTTGAAAGATCCTCTGTCTTACAAGGTGTCGCGCCAAAGATTTTCTTTAAAGCTTTACACTTAATCACCGTTTGGCAGCTGGTATTACCGCAAGCCACCGCAGTACCATTAAAGAACGACATGGTTCTGTTAGATAGGAACGACTTCGTTTCAATCGCCTGCTTACAAGCATTATGTTTCACACTGTTCTTATCACTTGGGCACATCCAATCAACCACAGCTTCAGTAAATTCCGCACGAGAAGATTGAAGAGACAGTTGTTTTATTGAAGGTAACAACAATGTGTAGTGGATTAAAGCCTGTGGGATAAGGGCTTCTTGTGTAGAGAACACTTTATAAAAACCCAGTCCTTTGTCAAATTGACCGAAATCATCGCGGTAAGGAATGTTAGCTGGCTTTAAACGCAGGCACTTCTTAGTCGTGCACTCTTCTGAACTGCGAGTGAATAAAGTGGTCGTACCGATTCTAGTTAAATTTTCTGGGTAATATCCAACGTCGTGGAAATACCATTTTCCGTCAGTCATAGGTTCTTGGAAATCAGAAGAACCTAAGCTGCCAAACACGGGACGATTCCAAAGTTTGGCGCCAGTGATTGCTAAAAACCAACCCGAGTTGCAAGAGTTAAAAACAACGAAAGCAGTAGGAGCCAAGAAGGCACCCAATTGCGCGAACTCTGGATCATCATGCTTTAAACGCTTCATTTTAGATTGAAGACGGAAACCATTATAAGTGTTGGCGTGACCAAAGAAATGCAAAGAAGAAACTGGAGAAGATAAATACTGAATCGCAAGAACCAAGCGTTCCGCTGTTAAATCATCGTCGTCGGCTTTACGAAAGCCAAAACCTGCTTTGGCTAAGGCCGCTTTTTCCATGTGGAAGTCTTCGCTGACTGCACTGATAATAACTCTTTGACGCCCCGGGAAGCGATCACGGGAAACTTTTGCTCCGATAATTGCAGAATGCAGGAATTGTGTTCCTTGGTCACTACCAAATCCAGCAACGAAAACATCTGTAGGCACTCCGGCACGAATTTGCGCTGGCTCTGAAGCGATAAAGTAAGCTTCACCATTTAACGACCACGTAAAGGCAGATAAAAACAAGACCCCTAAAAGAACTCTTAAATTCATAGGTACCCCACTAAAAGAATGGGGAAGTATTTAACACGACTTTATAGGGATCTGAAGGCTGTGGTTCTAATCCACGAATTCGTAATGAAAAGACTTCAGCGGGCGACGAGTTCTGTCTACTTCTTTGACATTCGCGAATGAAAAACGGGGCTATTACACCCCGTTTATTACTGCATTGTTAGGCTTGCTGGTTATGGATATATTTCAATAAACCCGCTGCGAATCGATCGACCATGGGCATCCTTGCTGATAGCTTGAACAAGATAGTACACCCCAGACTGTAAACCACTAATATCTGCAGTGTGCTCGTTCACAAGGGTTTTATCTTCGGTAAGGAATGCTTCCTCGCCAGTGTATAGGTTCACAATTCTAATTTGACTGGTCGCGGGAAGATTTGTTTTCCAAGTCAAGGTGGCATTAGGAATATTAAGATTCGTCATCTGATAATCAGATATGACCAGATCTTCTACCGTACAAGGATTCTGTTTCTGTTCTGGCATCTTGAAATTTGCAGTAGAAATAGCTTTCCATCCCATTTTTTCTAAGATGTCCATAACCGAGATTCTTTTTTTGTGAACCTCGCTGCCAAAGAAACTGTTTGAAGTCATGCCGCAAAATGCTTTTCCGGCTTGGTCTTTCCAGTCTTTCGCTTTTGCATTGGGCTTATGTTTCCAGATTAAAACATTGGCAACATGATAACGTGGCCCTTGGAAATACAAGATCTTTAAAGGTATTTTGCTTTGTTTTGTTAATTCGATGGATCTAAAACCGCAGGCCAATCTGGTTGGATGGTTGCCATCATTATTAATGATCTCGTTCCACTTATCACCTTCTTTTATGAATACGCGGGCACCGTCATCAGATATAGAAGCTAGTTCGTACATCCCCTCTTTATCATCGGCGCCTAACTGAAGTACAGACGTGTATTCAATTCCAAAATTTTCTACGAGCTTATTGCCTTGAGCATCCACTAATTGCTGACCACTTTGGGTAACAAAACCATCAGTGAAAGGTCGTGTAGGCACGTTCACGTCAAAGAAATAAAGATTCTGATCTAAACGTTGACCATGATTGTAGTAATCAAGAGCGGTGCTTTTAGCTGGCATTGCCGGTGTTTTTAAAAAAAGCTTACCTAACAAACCATTTTCTGGTTGGGAGGATGGGGCGCTAAAAAACGGCACACAAACTGATTCGTCAGGATCGGCGAAATCGAAAGTTCCTACATTCGCAGGAGTTTCAGTTTTTATACCTTTAAAGCTGCAAGAAATACCTTTTAACAACCCACGCTTATAGCGAACATCCGTGCTGTTGTTTTTAGCCTGCGCCGTCAGCGAAAAAGCCACAGCTAGAATAATTAGTGATTTACCCATACACGTCCCTCATTAGTTTTTTGCTCTAGATATAAGTTTAACAAATGTGGGAGATTTTAAAAGGGAAGCTATGAATTCGAATTGTTATGAGATGCGAAAAGAAAAAATTAGGACCGAACTGAGATTCTTTTACAGTCCTAATTTTTTCTTTATTAGAATGAGATCCTTTTTTAAATCAGCATTTTCGTTTTCTAATTTTTTAATGCGATCATTCTGTGCTGATTTAGATTCTTCTAAAGAGGCTACTTTACGCTCAAGAAGTTTGATCTGTTCTTGGGAAGCTAGGCACACACCGTAAAGCTCTCGGGTTGACTGAATAAGAGGTGATACTAATTTATTATACGACACGCTCTTAAAACCTTGGCTATCGGTAGTGACCACTTCTGGAAAAACAGTTTCAACTTCCTGTGCGATCAAACCAATATCTTTTCGCAAACTAAAATTTCGGTCGGGAAATTCATCTGTGCGCCAATCGTAAGATACACCACGTAGTTTTAAGATATTCGTTAAAGCATTCGGCAAAGTCTGAATGTTCTTCTTAAAACGTCGATCTGAATTTATATCCCAGCTAGTAGCTACAGCCGTTCCGCCTACAGTTAACTTATGTGCATTACTCGGCGATGTGGTATGGATTCCTACATAACCACCGCTGTTGATACTTATCGGAATTGTATTAAAATCGGTAATTGTGAACGATCCAGCTGCACCATTGAATCCGGCTGCAGACGATCCACCAGTTAATATACTCCATGACTTAGGTGTCCCGGAATTGTTGGTTAGTTTAATAGCTGTCGATGCAGCAGATGCAGAAGTGGCCTCGATCGCTGCACCGTTAGTATCAAATACCGTCAATTTGCTAATGCCGCTTGAGGTACCAACATACACACGACTATTGTGATCGATCGTCATTCCCAAATTGGCCGTGGTAGTAGTATTTTGAATCGTACTAAATTCCAAACGAGTTCCTAAAGCAGACCCGGAATGATTTTCTGACGCCACAACAGACATTCCGGAAAAAATCGCGGTTCCCGCGGATGTCTGGTCTGCACCATAAAAGCCAGCCAACTTATCGCCCGAAGATGCGACTACTGGCGAAGCCTGTGTACCGCGTCCACGTACGCCTACAAAGCTTGGATGATGTAATGAGCTGCCCGATGAATACACACGATTATAAACAGAAGAACTATTGTTATCAGTCGAAATATCGACTCGGGCTAATGGATTCATTGAACCCACTGATAAAGCTCCGCCTGTGATATGCACATCACCGCTAGAAGACACCGTCATACGGTTGGTGCTGTTGGTTTTAATATTAATATCGAAGTTATCGTTGGTACCAAATACAGCTGTAGCCCCAAAGTTATTACCACCATTATTGAACGAATTTGGCGCATTGGCACAAACTGGGATTCCACTGGCATCAAATGAAATGAGCTGACCCATTCCGCAGTTCATGAAGCTCACGGCACTGCCTGAGCCATTCGTAGTTAGAAGTCTGTTTGGTGAAAAAGTAGTAACACCCGTACCACCTTTGCTTACTGGAACTGCAGACGGAAAGTTAGCAGGATCAGCAGCAATAGTACCGGAAACCACAGAGATACCAGCACCCACTTGCACAGCACCTTTAGAAGATGTTGTTGCATCATTTATTGAAATGGACGGAGTCGACGATCCCGTTGCAACTATAATCGGAAGTGTACCACTCACGTTCGTCACCGTCCCACTTGGCAATGACGCCCATTGCAGACCCGATGCTTGCGCAGAGTTTGCAGTAAGAACCTGACCATTAGTTCCTACGGGCAGACGAATGTCGTTCGTTCCATCATTAACAACCAAATCACCTTTGGTGGTTAAAGGTGATAATCCATTAAAGGCAGCTAATGCAGTTGATTGCCCAGTTCCACCATTAGCTAAAGGTAGGGTGCCTGTCACATCGGCGGTTAAAGAAATAGCTGGACCATTATTTGCCGCAGTCAAACGACCTTGAGCATCCACGGTGATTGAAGCACGAGTGTAAGAACCAGCTGTAACAGCCGTGTTATCTAATGAAATTGTTCCGCTGGATGTAATCGGGCCACCACTTAAACCAGTGCCCGTTGCAACGTTAGTAACAGTGCCGCCGCCACCGCCGCCGCCACTGTTATCATCATTCGCAGCAGCCCATTTCGTACCGTCATATTTTAAAACTTGGCCCGCAATCAACCCAGTAGTGTCAACAGCAACACCTTTGATTTTATTAACACTCACGGCACCAATAGTTCCACTTATGTCACCTGCTACAGAAACGTTGATCGCCTGACATTGAAAGGAACTAGAAACACTATTCCAGTATGGTGTTTGGTGGGCTGCACAGTTCGCACTTCCCACAGCCGTATTAAAAGCAGCATTTGTATGATAGGTAGCTAGAGTTGAATTAAGATTTGTAACATCCGTCATTGCAATAGCTGATGGTATCCAGGATGCTCCGTCATATTTTAAAAATTGACCTGAATTCGGTGCCACTGCAGAAACACTCACACCTTGAAGCTTTGAAACCGTAGGATTCGGGAAAGTTCCCGATAAATCCCCACCCGCATTACCGGTTGGAGTTCTTGCGTCAGTGAAACGAGCATCATTACCCGCAGCCACAGTGCCAGCAGTCGTACCTACTGAAATCCCAATAACAGGAATAGAAGCTGTACCACCTTTAGTAAGTGGCGTTGTCACATTCACATCAGAAACCATTCCGGCGCCGCCAGAGTCGTTTTGACAAGAAAAACTTACGCCATCAAAACTGAGATACTGACCGACTGCGCAAGTGGTGACTGAACTTTTCAAAACAAAATCTGAAGCCGCTTTGTCTTCAAGACGATAAGCATTTAGGGCTAATGGAACGTTACCCAACGTCACATCAGGAGATAAATCCGTAGATCCAACTTTGATGTGCAAAGAACGAATCGCCTGACCCGCTGGATTGACAGTGGTCCCATCCTGACAGGCGACGCTACCACTGGTCGCAAAAATTCTGTCAATCGCGTTGGCTGTCGTGTCCGTGCGCGAACCTGTTCCTACGATAACGCTGAACTCCCCATCTGTTCCCGGGGTTACAGATTGAGTTTCTGAATAAACCACGCAAGTTGGTGAATAAAGAATTTGAAAAGTCACTGTTTGCGTTGAAGCAATCGGTGTTCCTGAAGAATCAGTCAGCACACCTTCATAGGTAAAGAGTGAACCAATGGCCGCAGAGGCTGGAAGCGAAAATAAAAATGCGAATAAAGTAAAAATCAGCTTCATTGCTTGATCCTTCCTGTTATCGCAAAACCACCGCCACTAGCGGTAAATTGGCTTTGGGCGCGGGCACGACCGCGCAAAATCATGTTAGTACCACTTTGAATTTGCGAACCCGCCAGTAATTCCTGGCGAATCACTGTCGATGCAGAATACTTCAACGAAACAGATCTATAGATCCAAGATCCCACTTTAGGCATTGCTCGGAATTTGATTTTAATAAGCTGCCCATTTCCAATGGTCATTGCATTTAAAGGGCTAGACGAATTTGAGATATTCATAGTGAAAGAACCATTAGCGCATTCTGATTTCGCCGAAACGTCATGGGCACCGGGATTAATCCACGTCACACCGTCATCAAAACTCATTTCAATCTTGCCAACGTAAGAAGAACACTTTGCCGAAAGCGGAACTGCGGAAAGATTGCTGGTCACGATGCTAGTTTCGTTAAAATCAAAACCTTCTAATGATCGCAATAAGGCAACGGTCGGTGCCGCATCTGAACAACCAACCATAAACAAAAAAATACCTAAGATATTGAAATTACGAACGTCCCTTTTGCTCATCGAAGTATTTATCGGCGAAAAAATGGACAGTCTTAAGACTCAAAACGAGACGAGGAACCCTAGGTCGATGGTGGCTCATTACAATTAATGACGCCAAACTATTTGATCGACCTAGACTCAGAAAACAATAGCTGCCTTAGGATTTTGTATAAATATGAAACTGATAAACACCCGTTCCGTCCTTATGCTGAGCCCACTCATTTTTACCTTTAGCATCAGCCCAGCCCTTGGTATCAACAGCCGTAGGGGCACGCATGAAAGAGCGAATCACCATATAGCTTCCTGGCTTAGTTCCCGCATTCAATCTTTGTAAGATCTGATTGGCATCGTCCGCCGGCAAATAAGAAATAGTGTCTGACAAAGAAATAAAATCGTAGGCGTGCAATGGAAGGTGTTCTAACAAATTACCATGTAAATAGCGCACTTCAGTTTTTGAATTCTTCACAGCTTCAAAAATGTGGCGTTGCGCTTCCAGTGGCAAGCCTTCTTCAAAAGCAATTCGACCTAAAAACAAAATCTGCATGAAATAGTTTTTGCGAACTAGTTGGGTGCGGAAGATTCTATCAAACTCTTCCATGATAAATTGCGAAGGACCACGTTGCTCTGTTTTATGATCGGCCTTACCGCTGAAATGGCCCTTATATAAAAACTTATTAAATACATATTCACTTGCAGCAATACGGATAAAACTATTCCAACGCAGCGTGGGCCAATGTTTTTTATGAAGAGCCACTTGTTCTTCCAACGACTGGGCGGCAAAGATCGGCGTGAAATCACACTTTAAAACGTCTCTGAATAAGGATCCGAGTTTTTGAAAGTGGGATTCCCAACGACCTAATAAAATAAATCCATGGGATTTCCACCCATCAATTCTTTCTGTCCAATATTTGGTGGCTTCTTCAGAAAGTTTCAACTTTCCGAACAAAGCTACACGGTCATCACCCGTATCATCGCCCTCTGGTAAAGCTCCGCGATATCCTAAAAGGAATAAGTATTCTTCATAGGTCAGCGTCTTCATGGACTGCAAGCGAAGTTCACACAAATAAAGTTGGCTAACCGACATATCAATGACATCGAGATATTTTGGATTTTTTGCTATCAAAGGCAAGCAGCGAGCACCGGAGCCTGCAATACTGAAAACGCGATCAGCATTGTTCTGCAGAAGCTCAAATTCAATACGCGTATCTTCGTTTGCTAACGTGTAGTTCAAGTCCGAAAAATACTCTTTAGCCATGATGTCCCCTTAAAATGCCAAGTTGCCTGAAAGTTCCATGCGTAAACCAAACACAGGTCCGCCGGTGATTTCTTCATAAATCTTATAAAGTCCACTTTGCCCGGAATAATTTTGCACAAAGCCTAAGATAGTAAAGTAGTCAGTCCAATTATAACCATAACTTATGCTGCCAAAGGAATCTTCCGTTGTGGTATTGGTAAAAACCTGTACCTGAATGTCATGACGGTTAGGGTTCCATTGCGCTGACAAATAATAAGACGTCTGTTCTTCAAAGATTTCACTGGATGAGTCTGCTTTAAACATACTGATCTGAGGTAACAAAATCCAATTTCCTAAAAAGATATCGCAACCCACGGTTTGGTAATCGCTGTATTTAACAAAGGGACTTAAGATGCTAGAGTTGACCGTGCGCCCTAGTTCAATCTTAGGAACGGCTGTTTCAAAGGCATAATTTGCGGTCGCTCCAAACGTATTTTTCTGAAGAACTTGAGCACTCATGGCAGAAAAGCCAAAGCCGCCCAGGGTCCATTTTGCTCTTGCCCCAAAGCTAGTGTTCTTTTCGTTTTCAACTTGAGGAAGTGGAATAGGATATGTCGTTTCAGCGACTTCACCAATTCCCGCAAGTTCTAATGAAAAGGTATCAGCAGCATAAGTGAAGGTCGCTCCGGTGGGATGGGTCAATTGATCTGCAAGCGGATCAAAGAACAAACGATTAAAGCGTCTTCCCGTCCACACATCAAGCGATGGCAATGTCCAAGATTCACTCCAACGTAAAGCTTGTCTTCCGACCCGTACGTAAAAAGATTCTAACTTAAATTCTAAATAAGCTTCTTGCAGATAGCCTTTAGTTGGCGAGCGGCGAATAAAGGCTTGATCTTCATTACCTTCGACTTCGCCGAAACCTTCAATAAAAATTCCAAAAGGCCCCAGGTTCGAATTCAGTTTTGATTTAACTAATAAGCGATGCGCTAGCTCTTCTTCAGAACCGCGGATGTATTCATAGCGGGCAGCGCCTGTTAGGTCAGCCCGAGCTATGACACTGGATAAAACAAAAATCAGGAAAAGACCAAATCTCACTTCATGCTTTCCATATTACGTACTGTGAAAAACGAATCGGAATAATCCCTTTTTCCCATCGACAGAATACGAATATGGCTGACTTGTTTGTTGGTGTCTTCAATTTTTAAAGTCGTTGGGCGAAGGGCGCCAGCAACGTTTTTATAGTCTTCAAAGAAAGCGCGCTTTAAAACTGTTTTACCATTCAATCCTAAATATTCAGCACGTTGTGGTTGAAAGCTGCCTTTTTTTAGCCATAAACGAATCCAAGCATAAGTAAGATTGTCTTTATTCCCTTTTAACAAAAGCTGAACTTCGTCTGCAGTTTCACTTTCTTTAGTCACAGTGTAATCACCGTACCAGCGGGTTCTAGAGATATCCCCGTTTGCCACTTGACCTGAAAGCTTTTGCGCTAAGGATAATCGCATGGAGCGCTTTAAGTTCGGCACGTAAGCATGGAAGTCGCGATCAAGCATCAACATGTTGCGGCCCTTATCGCGAGCAGGTTCTTGCGTTACAATCAACGTTTTATCTTGGCCTTTTAAATGAACTTGAAATACCGACGTGTTTTCAGGTGTTTCAACTTTGATTTTCATTTCATAAGTCGCTGCGGGATTACGAATATTATCTGCTTTTTTAACCCACTCTGCTGGGTCTTCAGCTTTTGCAGTCAGTGAAAAAGTCAAAAATGAAATCGCCAAAAGTGTCTTCATGACAGCCTCTCTGTTCTGATCTATGCGCCGGCTTTACCAGCTTCATATTACGTTCTACGTTTAGATAATGCCAATTGTCGTGTGAGCTCAATTTCTTTATCAGTAATAATTCCTGTATGACCTTGAATTGCCGCCAACTGAACACCGTGGCGCTGGGCCATTTTATAAATCTGTTTAACCTTGTTCCACTCAATATCACGCCCCATGGTGAAGGCTTCATATTGTCTTTCTAAAGTTAAAAGAGCTGTCTCTGCCAAACAAGCATAGACCGTATTGCCAGGAAGACCCAGATCAAAATCAATTTCCACAGGGCCCGGCAGATTCACTTCACCAGATTCAATTATTAAAACATCCGGTCTTTTCTTAGCGTCTTCAATGTCAAAATCCAAGGGACGAGAACAATCACAGACCACAGCACCTGGTTTTAATCGCATCACATCTACGATCTTATGATCAAAGGCAGACGTCGCAGTGACTAATACGTCAGCTTGTTCAGCCAGTTCATTAGCATCGGTTGCTACCATCACCTGACAGTTTGGCGACATCGCCTCAATGGTTTGTTTTAGTTCTAACAAACGATTCATTCGTGGTGCCACGATGCAAAGTTTATTGAAAGCTAATGATAATAATTTAGCTGAAACCTGGCCGATGGAACCTGTCGCACCAATCACCATGGCCATCCCGTTCACTAAACCGGTATTAGGATCATGATTTAATAAACGCATTTTTTTAACAACGTCATTAAGTGCCCATAAAGTCGCCGAAGCACTTAAACTATTTCCAGTAGTGACTGGAATAGGACTGTTTTGATTAATTGTAATACCTTGGTCACCAACAATCTTAGTGTAGGCACCAAGACCAATCATTTTTGCACCGCGATTGGCGGCATCATAACAAATGCCTTCAATTTTGCGATATATGACTTCGGGATCTGCTTCTTTTAAAACCTTTGGGGTCGCAGGAATGGCATAAATCAAACCATTAATCTCTTCCCCCGTCTGCTGACTGATGATGTGTTTGATCCGCCCATGGGCAAATGGCGGAACCTTTGCAGCTAGACGATCAAAGGGATCGTTCCATTCTTTAGGCATGTGCTTAAGAACAGAAAAACCAGGCAGTCTTAAAAAGTCATTATGGGAAAGGGCGTGAATAACAAAGGCAAAGTCAGGCTTATCTTCTTTAAAGACTTTGTTCTTAACACTGTTAATACCCTTCGAAATTTTTGCTTGCGTAGACACGTTACGAGTCATCACATATTTACGCGTGATCTGACGAAGCTCAACATCATCAGTGATAAGCTGTTCCCATTCTTCAATGGATAAGGGTGCGGTTCTTTCGCGCGATAATCTTAAAGTCGCATCCAAAACAGAATAATTCATGTAAGGATGAATGCGATAATTTTCTGGGAAAAGATTGATCACGCTGCGCGGATTGTATTTCTTAGCTTCTTCTTCCATCAACGGATGGGAAGACCAAATCACCAAGTCCTTACCGCGCACAAAGTCCACGGCGGAATCAAACAAAAGTAAAAACGGCAAATCGCAGAAAACATACTGGATGTTTTCAACTTGCGCCGCTAGCGAGGAACGACTGATCTTTTGCAGCTTCGTTTCAGCCAGGGGCGTGTTATTACGTAGATCTTTAAAGTTAGCGACATTCAGCACCAACTTCGAAAGGGTCATCAATCCCGGAAAAGGTTGAATCAACCATGGCACACCCAAAAGTGAATAAGCATCGCCGATATAAACGGATTTACGATAGCGTTCGCGGATGTATTCTTCTAGTTCTGTTGAAAATACAGCTGAAGGAAAGAAAGTTCCCCGTTCCGGCTGAATGATTCCTGAATCGATATTTTTAATTAATGAATTGATATTGGCAATTTCGCGAAGCCCGGTTCCATCACACAATGGAACTGGACAAGGAATGCCCATGATTTCTAAGTACTGGCGATGCACATAACTTTTCTGATCTAGTTTAATCACTGGCGGCAAACTAGTTAAAGCAAACGCATCCACTTGGTTTCTTAAAGTTTCAATATAGCGACGAACAGCATCCACTGAAAAATTCGCACCAAAGCGTTGCACTTCAAAGTGATTGCCCTCGAATTCAAACTCATAGGCCACGTCCCAGTGCGGTCGGCCAAAGCTGATCTCAGCGATGCGATACGAATGCTTCATAGCCGCTCCAGAAAGTGGATTCATATTCTTTAAATTCAGGGCACCAGTTTTCGCCTAAAACTTTTCTAGTGTCATTGGTTTCATACACTGGAAAGTTCATCAGGTAATACAGTTCTTCTTCAGGAAATTTAGCAACCAAATTTGAAGCTTTTAAAATCAACGCTTCATGAATCTGATCGACTAAGACAATCCCATTATGGGGAATAGCCTGATACTTCAGGGCTGAAATATAGAAGTCCTTCACTCCTAACCCATAGGTCGGCGTGATGTGATAGCTGTGGTAACCTTGGGGTTTTGTGATTAAAGACCATTCAGCAAATTTCACAATGGCTTCAGCGGCTTTATCCACGGGCACTATTGGCAAACGCGTGTCTTCTTTGCCAGGCAAAATCAAAGCCGTCGGAATACTTTCAATCAGTCTGCGGATCTTTTTAAAGGCTTCTGGCGCATGATAAGGTCCATCGACCCTTTCAATAGTACCTTGCTTTGTATCACCAACTAAGACACCAAGACGTAAATTAATTCTGCCTTGAATGGATTTTGCTGCCCAATTATTTAAAAGCTGTTCACCTAAGGCTTTGGACTCTGAATAAGGATCTGGAAAAGGCTTAGAAAAATTTCGATCGTTGGGTTTTACAGAAGTTAGACTAGAATTCACCCCGGCGGCGACAGTGCTGGTATTTAAGAAAAAGGGAATTCCCAAAGCATCGGCTACTTTTAAGGCCGTTCCCATACTAGCGATGTTGTGCTGAAAACAATCCACGTAAGAGGCGGTCAAATCATACAGACCTGCCATATGGATAAACATTTGGTAGTTCTTATCTCTAAGGGAATTAAAATCTAAACCCGCATTCCAATGAGTCAGATCGCCCTGGACTTCCGTCTTGCCAGAACGAGACAACACGTCCACTTCGAATTTTTCACGAAGTAATGGGATAACTCGTTTGCCAAGAAATCCGGTGCCCCCTGTGACGAGGATGCGCGGTTTGGTCACAAAGGACCTCCAAAAATTACCAGTGGTTTCTTATTGTCTGACCATCACAGGCAGCCCTCTGTGAATACAGCGGACTGATAGTTCCTGAACGTCTTTTAGAAGGATCTCGCCATCCCCAAAAAAAGTCAAAGCGCGGCGGGGATTCTGGCTCTTTAGTCTGAACTCTTTAAGTTCAAATGTTTTAAAGGCTGAGTACTTATCAACACTTCCCTTACGAATATGGTAAGCGGCCAATGTGTGCTCAGGAATATTTCTTGTCTCAGAAAGAAGCAGGTTCACTGTTCCATCGGTGTTCGAAGTGTATGGAGCAGGTGTGAAACTTCCTCCGATACTTTGCTGGTTATTGATCAACACTATGGGCGAATTTGTTTCAACGTTCACTTTACCTGGAATTTCAACTTCAAGTCCCCAGCCTTCAGGATTCCACGTGCGAATCGCTTCTGCTGTCATCATTGAATATACACCTGGACCCATGCGCTTCACGGCGTGATAGCTTTTTTGTGCAAGGAATTTATAAGCGGCGGCGGACTTGGGATTGTTTGCAAGCTTTTGCAAATTCGCGCGGAACTTATTTGCTAACTCTGCTGCCATGGCCGGCATGCCTAGGCCACCGTTAGTTAACATAAATCTTTTTTGATCACCGGAACTGATTTCAACAACATCAATATTTTTGATTGTGCCTTCAAAGATATTTCGAACTGCATAATCAATACGTGTAGAAACACCGATTTCGTGGGCAAGATCATTCGCAGTTCCTGAACGAACAATCGCTATCGGTGGAATTGTTAAATGATCACGACACTTCATCAAACATTGTAAAGCCACATTGATGGTGCCATCACCGCCACAAATAATAATGTAATCAGTCTTCTGAGAGCGCTCTTCATGCAAAAAGTCACACATCGCCTCTAATGTCTCTGGCCGACAGAAGCGCAAATCGCAGCGAAACAAAGCTTCGCGCACCTTGGCTTCAACTAGATCTGCATTCACAGATCCAGCTTTAGAGTTAATAAGGACTGACACTCTCATGTTTTGGATTCTCCTAAAAAATTTAGAGAGCAAGTCTTATACCGAGACAGAACTTGTGTGAAATACATTTAGATTGCATTTGAGCGAGTGAAAAGGTGCGTAAAACGTCACTTTGGCACCATTGACTAAAAACTGAACAAATACTCTGGTGTCACCTATCGTATTTGCTAAAACCCATGTGCCCAAGTTCTGAGATCTCGTAATACCATTATGACAAAACGACAAGGATGGTGTTCATGGATCGAGCCCTTACTTATCTTCTTTCTCTGTTTCTTTTATTCGCGCTGACCGGTTGCTGGGGTAGCAGCTCTAACAACGGAAACCTTTTAAATCCTGGTAACCAAAAGCCCGGCGAAGAAAATACCGGCCCATTTCCTTTAGGTGACCCGGGATTCACGGCTCAATACAAAACCTTCTTGCGCTCTACGTCCTTTGACCGCTTTATTTTCGCTGCAAATGGAAATGAAATCCACATCGTCAATGCCAAGGGAATACGCGTACGCTCTTTCATTCCAGAAAAAGTTCACAGTATTTCTGGTTTGTGGGCCGATAATGGTGGCGCCATTTATGTAACGGGACAAGAAAGTGACCCACCAACAAAACAGTTCCTGCGCAAATACGATTTCAATGGAACTTTTTTAGGCGAGCTTGTCAGCTTTGCAGGACCTAATTGGGCTATGCCCATGAATCCGATGGTTGGTGGTGATGGGTTTATTTATTTGTATGAAGCCGCCAATAGTAAAATTCGCAAGTTTGATCTGACGGGAAATCCCGTTTCGTCAGTGGGTGGGAAAGAAGTCATTTCAGGGCCTGCTTCCTATACGGTCGATCGCGACGGTAATATTTATGTCGTCGACATGAAAACGGAAAGTCTGCAAAAATTTGATTCCAAAGGAAATTTCGTTAATAAATTTGATTGGCCTCGCCAAATAAAAGGTTCTGCTGTCAGTGACATGGTCTTAACCGACAATGGATTTATCGTGGCAGAACGAATGGGCTCGAAGGGCCGAGTCACAAGTTTTAGTCACACCGGAACATTAAGCTGGAGTCGCGACGGCAGCGAACATCGCTCCCCTTACTTGGGAAATTTAATGTCTTTAACGTTAAATAAAGGCCGACTATTTCTGGGGGTACAGGATTCTTTAATCGTATATAAAGTGGATGATGGAAGTTACATCACCAAATACGTGAAACGAATGAATTCACCGAAATGTGTAGTGCGTGGTCCATTAGGACAATTCTATGTGGGATCTAACAACGGCATTCATATGTTTGATAGTGCCGGTACTTACGTGAAAACTTTTGGGCCTTCGAACACTCCGATTATGGGACTGGCAATTGATTCGCGTAAAAATCTTTATGCTATCGATTTAAGTGAATCAAACGTAGTTCTGCGCTTTGATTTGAACGGAACACCCTTAGATCCTTTGCGCGTTAAGAACTTATCAAGTCCTTATGCGATGTCTATTGATCGCGACGATTCCCTTTTCATCGCCGACGCTGATGGTGGCGTTGTCAAAGTAAACACGGTCGGCAAAAGTGCGACCGAGTTTAGCTCTGGCAATAACTTTACCTCTCCTGCGGGAATTACAGTGGCAAAAGATGGCAGTGTGATTGTGATGGATTTAGAAAATGGCGTGACCGTCGGAAAAAAATTCAGTTCTTCAGGACAACTTATAAGCACTTTCGGTAAGAACCAACTTTCTACGGCCCTAGGTGTTGCGACTTCAAGAACTGGAAAAATCTTTGTTCCCGATGCCACTAATCACAAAGTCATGGTCTATGATAAAGACGGCACCTTCCTGACAAGTTTTGGCAGCAAAGGGGAAGGTTTAGATAAACTAAATCAGCCCTTAGGAATCTATATTGATCCAGAGGACAATATCTTTGTTGCTGACGGCGCTAATCATGTCGTGAAGAAGTATAGAGAAAACGGGTCACCGATGATGTGGTGACCCGCGACTAAAGAACTTTAGGTAGATCGCAAAAGTTCTGGGATGGATTTTTTAAGTAGCTTAATCATCGGCCACAAGCTTGCTAGAACTGTTGCTATCATCGGCAATAATAATGCTTGAATGTAATGGCCTGGCAGAATTTCTAAAAACACAAAGAACTGACGGGTGATCCCTGGAGCCGGTGGCATAGGGACACCTTTCACCAATAATGTTTTATCTACTAAGATCGCTAGACAGATTCCCAAAAAACCACCCAGCACACCTAACAAACTATTTTCGATTAATAAAATCTTAAACAGGCGACTGCGTTTTTCACCGTTCGCTCTAAGCGCACCCATTTCACCGGCACGTTCAAGCAAGCCCACAGAAATCACATTAAAGATACCCATGGCGACAATGACTAAGATGATGGATCTAATAAAAGCAAACTGAGCATTTAAGAAATCCACCGAGTTTTGGTAATAGTTCTTATCTAGGATTTCAAACGGCACAGCCTCTAAAGTCGCATTGGCCTTACGAATGTCTTTTTCTACCTGAGGCCATGCTTCAACACCCTTTGTTGCTAAGGCAAACATCTCGATTCGATTGGTATCTAAAAGAGCTTGGGCTTGTTTAAGATCTACGCGATAAAAAGAATCATCGATGATTTTTTTACCAGTATAAAAGATCCCCGCGACCGTTAAATCAGCCCCATTAAGTTGCCCATTCACTGTCTGAGTCAAAAGTGTCACTGTATCGCCGACTTTGGCATCCACACTTTCTGCCAAACCTTTACCCAAGATAATCTGATCCTGGCCTTGCAGATCATGACCGGAAATAAAATTCATTTCGGTGAAAAAAGTATTTTCCCTTTCAGGAATGACCCCCTCCCCTTTTCCACCTAAGGTGATACCACCTTTAACAATGAATGAATAAAAAGACACGCGGGGAAAAACTTGGGTGACGGCGGCAGAAGAACGAATTTCTTGTTCCACCTTTTCGCCATCTTCAAACCACAACTTCCAAGGTTGTTCATGAACTTTACCAAAATAGTTGGGTGGGAAAACTTGACCAAACCCGTAATAACCGTGAATCACATTTTCACGGTACTGATTCATAACTCCGGTATTAAATCCTTGGTAAATCAACAGTCCCGCAGATCCTAAAGCGACAGTACAAAGACTGGCCCAAGTGCGGCGCGGGTTTCGAAATAAATTTCTCCAGGCAATTTTTAATAATTCCATCTTAATTGCTTCCTACAATGTGCCCGTCTTTCATGTGATAGACAGACTTAGCAAAACTGACCAGGTGGGAATCGTGAGTCGAAAAAATAAAACTGGTGTTTTCAGTTTTCTGTAATTCTTTAAATGCATTGATTGTCATTTCTGCTGTTTTTGAATCTAGGTTCGCGGTGGGTTCGTCAGCTAGAACCACGGCTGGCTTTTTCGCAATCGCTCGCGCAATAGCGACCCGTTGGCGTTGTCCACCAGAAAGCTCTAAGGGTTTTTTCTTTGCATGATCAGCCAGTCCCAACAGCGCTAAGGTTTCTAATGCTGTTTTGTGGGCTTCATTCGTATTGTATCCAAGTGAAGGTAAAAAATAGGCCGTATTTTCAAGGACTGTTAAGGTCGGAATCAAATAGAAGCTTTGAAAGATGAATCCTACCTTGTGCAATCGCACTTCTTCTTTATCGGATTCTTTTAAGTGGGTCACATCTTCACCAGAAAATTCGATATGACCGCTAGATGGCGTATCGATCAATCCAAGAAGATTTAATAAAGTTGTCTTCCCCGTACCACTAGGACCCACGATACAAGAAAAACATCCTTTTTCTAATTCCAGATCAATGCCTTTTAAAACGGGAACCTGCTGCTTATTCCAAAGATAAGAATACTCAAGGGCCTTGAGTCGGTATAACAAGGTGCTCATCAGTGGTGACTCCTTACATGTAAAAACGGAAGCCGATAGAAATAAACCCGCCAGTAAAATCAAATTCTCTTTTTTCGCCGTCGACCTTTAAGACTTCACTGCCGCTGGTTTTTGCGCCTGAAAACGTGGCTACATCTTTGCTGTATTTCATATTATCGAAATTCAATTGGCGATACCCGAACTCAACTAAAATGGTCGTTGTATCAGTCATAAAGCCTTCATATCCTAACGAGGCGGCTAATAAAGGCGCAGTTCCTTTTGCTTCCACAGAATGATCGGTGACGCCGGCATAGGCAGCACTTCCCGCTGCTGTTAAAGTATAGTCGTTCTTCATGGTCAAATTGGCTGTTCCTGCCGATACTGAAAGAAAAGAGCGATAGGTGTTGGTCCCTTGCAGATTGATTTCGGCAGTCACCTTAGGAATATAACCAAGCAAGTCCACTTTTGCCGTATAAAGATCATCGGTTCCGTTATTGGCTTTAGTTTCTAAAACCCATGGACGAAGGATTTCAAAACCAAAACGCAAGCTTAACCATGGACGAGAATACACAAGACCAAACTCGCCAGTAAAATTATAATTGGTTTCATCATCAAAGGTGACTGTCTGTGATGATTCATCATCCACAGCGCTAGTCCCGATGTTTGAGGCCCCCGTGGTTCCTAAAAAGTAAGCTGCAAAATTTTCTTTATTAATATTAAAAACCCGCGCCTGAGCTAATGGACTTAAAAATATCAATAAAAGAAATAAACTGCTTTTCATGATTTATTTACTCCACCCAAAAATCGACCACGACTTTGCTGGTCTGTTTTTTACCGGCCACTTGATAAACGCGCACCTTCGTATTTTGTTTTAAGTCCAAGGTCAGATTTAAAGAACTATCCACCGGATCTAATGACATCGTCGAAGTTTTTACGGCGAGGGAATTTTTCATGATGTTTTTGATTTTGCCTTGATCAATATGGGCATTTGGCATCTGCGCAAAGTCGATCACTAATCGTGAGGGATTCTTTTTTAGTTCCGCAAAATAATATCCCGGCCAACCACGCAAAGGGGCGCCGTTCATATCACCCACATCAATCACAACGCGTTCGACTTTTTTCTTTGTATCAGAAGTCCGGCGCAAATCTAAAAGAGTAAACCCTGTGCCGGCAAGCCCCCCAAAGGAAATACCCTGGCCAGAAAGAACTTTTGAAACAGTGGCTTTTTTCGATTCTGCGGGAACGGCAGCAAATGAAAATGAATTCCATAGCAGAGCTACGGACACAACACATCCCATGTATTTCATAATCGACTCCCTTCGATTGATCCTTTAAGGGTAAATAAGAAGGTCTTGAATTGGAACAATTTTGCGGCGCAAGGTGACTAAATTCGGCACCCTTTTTGGAGTTTTTTCTTCTCAGCTCAAATATAGGAGCCAACCTCCCCCCTCCCCTGGGGCACGAAACTTGGAACATCTGTCCATGTTGATGAATTTTTTAAAGTGGAGACCCTTATGAAACACTTGGTTTATTTCATTTTTGCTCTGTGCCTGGTTGCCTGTGCAGACGATGGCGGAGGCGGCGGCGGAAAAGTTGCTACGGCTCCGTTGGGATTGAATTGTATTAATGGCCAAGCCAACTGCGACACCACCCAATACAATCAGTATCACCAATATGGCTGGAGACCTTATCCAGGCTTCGTATATGGATATGACTATTCGACTGTGTTCGCGCAGAGTGGTTTTTGTAACTGCCCTACGGGAACAATGCCTGTGTATAACAGCACATTCGGTTTAGGTTGCGTTGAACAATATTGGTTAGAACCTTTCGCGAATGCATTTTTCTATTTTAACTTCAGCATCGGCTCGTTTGTCGGTGGTGGATATGTTGGTGGATACACGGCTCCTCAGTATCCAACAAATTGGCCTCAATACTCAAATGTTGGTGGATCCGGAAATTCGTGCTCGAGAACCCTCACTCAGAGCTGCTTTTTAAACCAAGCTAATTCGTGCGGCGTCGGGGCGACGTGCCGTCCGATTAACAACGGCCCATTAGGTATTTGCAGTAATTAAAAAGAGAGGGCGGCCTCTCTAGTCTTAACGACACATAATATGCCGCATTAAACTCAAGGGCCCTATGGGAGATAACCATAGGGCCTTTTCCACCTTTCCGCCTTTCCACCTACGCTGAAGCTTCGGCGGACAAGCGCCGCGTAACCTTAAAAACCTCTCCCCGTAAGGCTCACATCGCTGTATATTCTGGGTTCTTTAAACACCCCCAGGAGGCACTACTATGAGCACGAATCCTCTTTTACAACCCTTCACAAATAAAGATCAGGCCGTTCCTTTTGATTTGATCAAAGTTGAACATTATCTTCCGGCCCTTGATGAAGCGGTGAAAGTCGCGAAGGAAAATATCGCGAAGATTAAAGCAAACACAGCATCACCCGATTTTGAAAACACCATCGTTGCTTTAGAATCGGCTTCAGAGCTTTCTGATAAAATCGCATCGATCTATAGCAACCTTGAAGTGGCAAACGCGGATGAGCCTTTGCAAGCTTTGGCAAAAGAGATCTACCCTAAACTAACCGCTCTTTCGTCTGATATTTCTTTGGATGACGAAATTTTTAAACGCGTAAAAGCTGTTTACGATAAGCGTACATCTTTGAATTTGAACAAAGAGCAGACTCGTTTGCTTGAAAAAACTTACCTAGCGTTCACTCGCAATGGTGCTTTGTTATCAGCCCAAGACAAAGAAACCCTTCGCCAAATCGACCAAGAACTTTCTGTGCTTGGACCGAAGTATTCTGAAAACGTTTTGAAAGCGACCAATGCTTTTGAAATGGTTTTAGATAAAAAAGATGACGTTGATGGCCTTCCTGAAGGCGTGCTTGAAGGTGCTGCTGCCATGGCTGAATCTAAAGGTCACAAAGGTAAATGGTTATTCAATTTGCAAATCCCAAGCTATTTGCCATTCATGACTTATGCCCACAACCGCCCTTTGCGCGAAAAAATGTGGAGAGCTTTTTCTTCTCGCGCTTACAAAGGCGAGTTTGATAACCAAGAGACAGTTTTAAAAATCGTTGAGCTTCGTAACAAGCGCGCGAAACTTTTGGGCTTTGAAAGCCATGCTGATTTCGTTTTAGCTGAACGTATGGCTAAAGATCCAAAAACGGTGAAAGAGTTTTTAAATAAACTTTTATCAGCTTCAAAAGCCGCGGGCCAAAAAGACGTGGCAGAAATTGCTGATTTTGCAAACAAACTAGACGGTTTAGTTGAAATCAAGCCTTGGGACTTTGGTTATTACTCTGAAAAATTAAAAGAAGACAAATACGCTTTCAATGAAGAAGATTTGCGTCCGTTCTTTAAACTGGAAAACGTAGTTGAAGGTGTGTTTGCCCACGCGAGAAAACTTTACGGTTTGACGTTTAAGGAAAATAAAAACATTCCCGTTTATCATCCAGAAGTAAAAGCTTATGAAATTTACGAAGAACAATCTGGTAAATACATGGGCTTGTTCTATACAGACTACTTCCCGCGCGAAACTAAAAAAGGCGGCGCATGGATGACGCAATTCCGTGGTCAGGGCTTGATTGAAAATGAAATGAAGCGCCCGCATGTCAGCATCGTTTGTAACTTCACGAAGCCGACGCCAACGAAGCCATCACTTTTGACTTATGATGAAGTGCGCACGTTATTCCATGAATTCGGTCACGCTCTTCATGGCATTTTGTCTGAGTGCACGTACCAATCTTTAAGCGGTACAAGCGTTTACTGGGACTTCGTAGAACTTCCATCCCAAATCATGGAAAACTGGGTGGGGGAAAAAGAAGGTTTAGATCTTTTTGCTCGTCACTATGAAACAAATCAACCTATGCCAGCAGACTTGATTGAAAAGCTTAAAGCTTCGCAAAAATTCCAAGCAGGCTACATGTCTTGCCGTCAGTTGCAATTTGGTATGTTGGATATGGCATGGCATTCAACGGATCCAGGTGCGATCAAGGACGTTGATTCTTTCGAAGATAAAGCGACGGCCGAAACTCGTTTGTTCCCAAGAGTTGAAGGGGCGAATTCTTCATGCAGCTTCAGCCATATTTTTGCAGGCGGATATTCTGCAGGTTACTATTCTTACAAATGGGCTGAAGTTTTAGATGCGGATGCATTTGAATATTTCAAAGAAGAAGGCTTATTTAGTCCGGAAGTGGCTAAGAAATTTAAAGACAATATCCTAAGCCGCGGTGGCACTGAACATCCGATGGAATTGTACAAAAAATTCCGCGGTCGTGAACCAGATCCAAATGCATTGCTAAGAAGAGACGGATTGATTTAATGGCTAAGGGACTTGTAAGTAAAAATAAGTTAGTACTGAAGGACAATTGCAATATAGCCTTAGTCTATCGCTTAGAGACAGCAGCCGCTGTCTCTTTGTCTAAAAAAGTTGCTGACCATCTTAAAGAACGCGGCTTTCAAATTTTTACCGCGCCAGAACAAAAGCTTATTCCTGGAACAAAATCTGCGAAAACAAAAAAGCAGATGGATACCATGGATCTTATTATCGTTCTTGGTGGCGACGGAACTTACTTACGCGCCGTGCGTTTGCTTGAGGGACGTAGCGTTCCTATTCTTGGTTTTAATATGGGGTCTCTGGGCTTTTTAACCGCCCACAATGCCGACACAGTTTTTGATATCATTGAAAAAACTTTGTTAGGAAAGATGATCTTAAGCCCGCGCACTATGATCGTGGCAAAGATCTTGCGCAAAGGTCGCCAACGGGCTGAATTCCATGCTCTGAATGATGTGGTGATTGAAAGAGGCGGAATGTCTCAATTAATCAATACAGCGATTTATTCTGAAAAGTTTTTGGTGAGCGAAGTAAAGGCCGATGGTTTCATCGTAGCAAGCCCCTCTGGTTCGACAGCTTATAACTTAGCTGCGGGGGGACCGATTCTTCACCCTGAATCGAAAGTGTTTGTGGTAACACCTGTGGCACCGCACAGTTTGACTTCCCGTCCGCTTATTTTCCCTGATGACAGAGAGCTTTCTTTCCGTCTTGAAGGTAAAACGCAGACAGCGCACTTTATCGTTGATGGCCAGAAGATGACAGAGATCACTGCTGATGATGAAGTGATCTTAACTCGCTCGCATTATGATCATTGGATTGTGCGCGAACAGAACCACAACTACTTTCATTTGTTACGAGAGAAATTAAAATTCGGGGATCGCAGCTGATCTACACTCCGGCTTCGCCGGAGTAAATTGCCTTTCTTCACTCCAGCTTCGCTGGAGTATTGTTTGGAGATATTATGTTACTAGAATTAAAAGTATCGAATTTTGCCATTATCGAAAATCTGCACCTTTCTTTCAAAGATGGATTGAACATCCTCAGTGGTGAAACTGGTGCCGGGAAATCCGTACTTTTAAAAAGCTTAAGCCTTCTGATGGGCGGTAAAGGCTCTAGTGACACGATCAGAACAGGGGCAAGCCAGGCAACCATCGAAGGATCCTTTGATATTTCAAAGCGCGCTGACATCATTCAAAACTTAAAAGACATGGGTATTGAAGTGGATGAAGATCTATTGATCGTCAGACGTGTCTTAAGTGCTGGTGATAAATCAAAAGTTTATCTGAATGGTAGCTTAAGCACGTTAAACAGCTTGCGCGATATCGTGGCCCCTCTAGTTGAATTAGCGGGTCATTCCGCTCCGTTAATTGAAATGACGGGGCAGCATGAAAACCGCAATTTGATGTCTAAGAATTATCATTTGGACCTTTTAGATCAGTACGCTGGGACTTGGGATAAACGTTTATTATTCACTGAAAAATTCAATCGCTATCACGGTATTTTTGCTGAAATTAAGAAACTAGAAAGCGATGCCAAACAAAAAGCGCAGCGCCTGGATTTTTTAGTTTACCAACGTGATGAAATTGCGAACTTGGATTTATCACCTGGTGAAGATCAAGAATTAGAAATCGAAGTTAAAAAACTTAAAAATGCTTCGCGTATTGGCAGCTTCGTGGACCAAGCCGAAGAAGCTTTGTACACCGATGATGATTCTGCGATCAGCCGCCTTAATGCCGTTCTAAAAAAAGGGGCCGATTTAGCAGCTTTAGATCCGCAGATCGCAAGCAAGCTTGAAAACTTAGAACAAGCCAAAGCTTTGATCGATGAAAGCATTTACGAATTCCGTCAGTATGCTGCAAAGATCGATGCGGATCCGCAACGTTTGGAAGAAGCTGAAGGTCGCTTAAGTGATATGCGTAAGCTTCAGAAAAAATACGGTCCTACGGTCAATGATATTTTAAAAGCCTTAACCGACATGGAAACAGAAATTTCCAATCTTCAAAATTCTGAAACCAAAATTGAGAGCCTTAAAAAAGAAGCCACTATCTTGCTTAAGGAACTTGAAAGCCTGGGACAAGATCTTCACAAACGCCGCCAGAAGGGGGCCGAACTTTTAACTCAATCTGTGAATTCAGAGTTGTTAGAGCTAAATATGAAGGGTGTGACCTTCCACGTGATGGTTGAAAAACTTCAGGACTTAAATTCAACAGGTTTAAGCGATGTCGAGTTCCTAAGCCAAACTTCTGCAAAAGATGTCAAACGTCCGTTAGCAAAATTTGCATCTGGCGGTGAGCTGAGCCGTATTCTTCTTTCTTTAAAACGTGTGGTGGGATCTTCAAATCAACCGCGCACTTACTTGTTTGATGAAGTCGACACCGGTGTTTCTGGTGAAACGGCAGAAAAAGTCGGAAGAAAACTAAAGACGATTGCCAAGGGACAGCAAGTGATTTGTGTCACTCATCTGCCACAGGTCGCTGCTTTTGGTGATATCCACTTCTTTATTCAGAAATCTCCACAGAAAGATTCGGTAGCAATGCTTGTGTCAGAACTCAGAACAAAAGATCGAGTTCAGGAACTTGCCCGTCTTATCAGCGGCGAAAAGATTTCTAAAACATCCGTAGCCCATGCCGAACAGTTGCTAGCAGAAGCTCAAGCCTAATTGCTCACTTGTAAGTACGACCTCCTGTTGTGAATTAGTTACGATGAGTAATTCACAAATAGGGGGTTTTTTATGATTCTGGTGATGGGAGCAACAGGAAACATCGGCTCCAAAATTACGACTCATCTGTTGGCCCACGGTCAAAAAGTTCGTTGCGTGGCTCGACACTTTCCAAACAAAGAAGCCTTTCGTGGTGCAGAACTGCTGCAAGGGGATGCGAATAACGTCGGCTTTCTAACTGATGCCATGCGCGGCTGTTCAGTGGCGTTCACCATGATTCCCTCTAATGTTAAAGCTGCCGAAATGCGCTTTTATCAAAATAAATTCGGTGAAGTGACGGCTGAAGCCATCGAAGAATCAGGCATCAAAAAAATCGTCAACTTAAGTTCTGTCGGTGCCGACTTAGAAGGTGGAACAGGTCCCATTTTAGGTTTGCATGATCAAGAAGAACGCTTAAACGATATCTCTGGCTTAGATATCATGCACTTGCGTCCTACTTATTTTATGGAAAATCTATTAGCAGGTATTCCTACGATCATCAGCATGAGTCGTTATTTTGGTACTATCCCAGGGGATTTAGAAATGCCGATGATCGCAACCCGTGATATTGCAGCTCGCGCCGCATTCCTATTAATGAATCCGACCTTTAAAGGTCACAACGTGGAACATCTTTTAGGCGAAAGAAATATTTGCCACGACGAAGTTATCAGAGTTCTTGGTGACGCTATCAATTGGCCAAATCTAGAATATGTGGAAGTGCCACCTGCTGAAATGAAAAATTATTTTGTTGGTGCGGGCTTAAGTGAAGATTGGGCCAACGGGTATAACGAACTTTCAGATGCATTTACCAATGGCAGCATGAAAGCTTCTTTTCAGCGCGATAAAACAAACACGACGGCGACATCGATAGAAGAGTTTGCACGTACGACTTTTCAAGACGCCTACAGTAAGGCCCTTGTTGGTGCTAACAAAAGCCGTCCTCAACCTGAAGGTGAAGCTCGCATTTAATTATCAACTTGCCCTTTGGTGCAATGCCAAAGGGCTTTTGACTAGTTTTCCATTTCTTCGAGTGCTAACGTCCTTTTCATGAAAAAGCTTATACCCTTAGTTGCTTTGCTCGGAGTTTCTTGTATGCATAAGATGCCAATCGATTATCCTCATCCCAAAAAACAACCTGTGACGTTCACTAAACACGGCGATACCCGCGTGGATGAATATTTCTGGATGAAAGAACGAGAAAACCCGGAAGTTATCTCCCACTTAAAAAAAGAAAATGACTATACCGCAGAAGCGATGAAGTCAGTGAAGAAGTTAGAAGAAAAGCTATTCACCGAGCTTAAATCACGCATTAAAGAAGATGAATCGTCAGTGCCTGCTAAAAAAGGGAACTATTATTATTCTGTTCGTTATGAAGCTGGACAACAGTATCCCCTTTTCGTGCGCATGATGGATTCCGAAAAAGGGCCTGAAGAAATTTTGGTCAACGTTCCTGAATTGGCAAAAGGACATTCTTTTTATCAAGGCAGCTCTCCACGAGTAAGTCCTGACCAATCACTGCTGGCATTCGGAGCCGACACTGTCGGTCGCCGTTTTTATACTTTTTATTTTAAAGATCTGAAAACTGGCAAAATGCTGCCGGATAAACTTGAAAACATCACGCCCAACTTAGTCTGGGCGAATGACAACGAAACGGTTTTTTATTCTCAGCAAAATCCAGAGACATTAAGAAACGAAAAAGTATACCGCTATAACCTGCGCACGAAAAAGAAAGATCTGATTTACGAAGAAAAGGACGAAACTTTTTCAGCCTACGTTCATGGTTCTTTGTCGCAGAAGTTTATTTACATTATGTCACGCAGTACATTGACGTCGGAAGTTCGCTATATCAGTGCGGACCACCCCGAAGCTACATTCAAAGTATTTAACCCACGTAAGCGTGAGCATGAATATTCTGTGACCGATGATGGTCGTCGTTTTTATATCCTTACAAATAAAAACGCTAAGAATTTCCGTGTCATGACAGCAGAGCTTCAACATACAGACGATAAGAACTGGAAAGAGCTTATTCCTCATCGGGAAGACACCTATGTCGAAGATGTCACTGTCTTCAAAAATCACGTCGTGCTTGAAGAAAGAAAAAACGGCCTTACACAAATTGAAATCACCGGTTTTGACGGGAAAAATTCGCACTTTATTCCATTTGCTGATGAAAGCTATTTGGCGTCTGTGGGTGACAATCGCGAATTTGATACTGAATGGTTGCGCTTTGATTATGAGTCTATGCGTCTGCCGCCCTCAGTTTATGATTTCAATATGAAAAGCCACCAACAGGTGCTTAAGAAAATCCATGAAGTCCCAAACTATAATCCGGAAAAATATAAAACAGCTCGCGTTTTTGTTACGGTTCGTGATGGCACCAAGGTTCCTGTATCTTTGATTATGCCCAAAGATCACAAGCAAGATGCTTCAGCTTCAATGCTGGTTTATGGATATGGATCTTACGGGGCCAACATGGACCCGTGGTTTAACAGTGATATTTTCAGTCTTGTGGATCGCGGTTTTGTTTTCGCAAAGGCCCATATCCGCGGTGGATCTGAAATGGGTCGTGAATGGTATGACAATGGCAGAACAAACCATAAGAAAAATACATTTTATGATTTTATCGACGTGACTGAATACTTGGTTAAAGAAAAGTATTCTTCAGCGAAGAACGTGTACGCTATGGGTGGAAGTGCCGGGGGCCTATTGATGGGATCCGTGATGAACTTGCGTCCTGACCTTTATAAAGGCATTGTGGCGCAAGTTCCTTTTGTTGATGTAATCACGACGATGCTAGATCCAAGTATTCCGTTAACAACCGGAGAATACGACGAATGGGGTGACCCTAATCAACCAGAGGCATACAAATACATTCGTACCTACTCCCCTTATGATAATGTTGAAAAGAAATCCTATCCGAACTTGTTGGCAACCACGGGCTTGCATGATTCCCAAGTGCAATACTGGGAGCCAGCTAAGTGGGTGGCTAAACTTCGCGACCACAACTTAAGCGATAATTTGATCCTTTTAAAAACGGATATGGATGCGGGTCACGGCGGCGCTTCAGGACGCTTTGATCAATTGAAAGATACAGCGACGGAATATGCATTCATCTTAATGTTGGATGAAAAAGACTAGATTTTAAAGCGCAGAAAAAACAAACCCCTTTTGTGTTATCAAAAGGGGTTTTTTATTTTTAAACTGACAGGAAGACCAACTAGTTATCTTCTACGATGATCAAAGTACCGAATGTATTAAACTTAACAGCCTCACCCGTTCTTGGATTCACCCAAGTTTGTTGAGAGATATATTTAACATTCCCTGATTCATCTAAAACCGGTGTCCCATCAACATTGATTTCTGGAATCATAGCGTACTCAGTCGACTTGACCGCATTAAATACGAACTCTGCGGTCCCAGCATCTTGACGAACGCAACCACCAGAAGCTCTGCCACCTAGATAGTCTTTATATTTCGAATAAACTTCGTGCAACGCTAAACCATTTTCAACATCAAAGAACACCGCAAATGGCATGCTTGAATCCCAAGAGCTTGATTTGTGGTCTTTCGATAAAAACTTCGGAGTGTAATAACCTGTCGGTGTTTGCGACCAATAAGATTTTGGCGGGGCCCCCGTGCACTCTTTATTTTTACGTTTAAGTTCTAGGTTTTCGCGCCCCGTAGATACCTTGGCTGTGTGAATTAGAATACCGTGATCATAGATGCGCAAAGTTTGCCCGTAAAGACCACCTTCGCCTTTGTTCACAACCAGCACGTATTTAAAGTCTCTCATCCAAGGCTTCGTATTAAAGTCGGATTCAGAGAAGCGACCTGCGAAATGTTCCGGCAGTTTGTTGGTAATAGATTTTTCGTACTGATAAATAAGTGGATAATCTTTTTCATCATACTTACAGTCATTAAAGGCGTTTTTCACCTTACCCCAAAAAGAGGCTGATGCCATAGGGCCTGCAAGAAGGCTTAGAACGATCACTCCGTACTTCAATGCTTTCATAAACTCTCCGACTTAATTGGATTATGGGAAGCTTTAAAGCAAGATCCCGGCCAGGGGTTTTAAAGCCGGTAGTTGGGCTATAAACAAATATAGGCACTATGAACGGGGGCGACAGGGGGAGTAATGAAAAAAATGCTGTCTAAAGCATAACTTGGCCATTATTTGACCTTGAAATGAGTGGATTGGCTCCATGGGGATTGTTGGGTGGGGCTTCTGCCGCGCACGCGATAATACCAGGTGCCCTTATCTAATCCCGGTCGCATGGTGTAATCGCGGGCTTCTACTTTGTGTAAAGTGGATTTCGTAAAATCAGCACTGCGCGATAATTCTAATTCATACCAAGCAGCCCCTAGAACTTGCCCCCACGAAAAGCGCACTTGCGGATCGGTGAAACTTTCGCCGGTGCCTGGTTGTTCAAGGGCAGCAATGCTTAATCCTTTTTCTTTGCGATATTCAATTCCGTACACCTGCGAAGGCGCTTCAAAGAATTCTGCAGAGTTTGAAATAGGACGAAGACGGAAGTAATACCAGCCTTCAACTTGCACGGGTTTAAAGAATTCGATGTTCACAGTTTCGAATTTTTCTGCATCTTTTAAGTCTTCGCGACGGCCAATTTCAACGATATATTTTTTGGCGTTCTTACGATGCGACCATAGAATATGAACCTTATCTGAGTCTCCTTTTTCATCAAGCTTTCCATAAGAAATTTCATAGCGGTCTACTTTAGGGCCGGGCAAAAGACCTTTGATTTTATAGATTTTTGATGGCGGTGAGATTTCGCCTTCTGCGGATTTTGCCATGATACGCAGATAAGCCGGTTCAAGGGTTCCGTGTTGAACTGTGTATTTCTGATCACGCACTAAGAAAGACTTCTGCACGTTACCAAACACAGCCGTATCATCAATTTCAAGAATATATTCTTTGGCGTTTTTTACTTCACCCCAAGAAAGGGTTAAATTGATGGATGTTGAACTTGCTAATATTTCTTCATCTTTACCTAATACGGGTGTGTCTAAAGGTGGGCGAATGAATTGGGTCGCCACGTTAGACCATTTAGAAATATCCTTCCCTTCCGCTGTTCTTTTGGCGCGGATAAAGAAAGTTCCTTGCTGATCCACGGCTAGGCCTTCAGAAAGATTTCCTAAAACTTCAACGGCTTGAGCAAAGTCAGAAGACTTACCGATTTGCACCCGAAAGACTTCGCCTGGCTTAGCCCCTTGGATGCGAGGATGGATTTTCCACTTACCACGTTCGACAAATTTAAGATCCACACTTTCAATTAAGATATCTGACTTTGGCAGTACGCTGAGGGATCTTGAAGGCGCAGTGTTTTGTTTCTTGTGGACCACTCGCCAGAAAAATTTTGTTGGGTTTTTGAAAGTGGTTTCATAGGTGTTTTTACCTTTGACGTTAAAACTTTGCACGTCCTGGGAAAAATTTGAAACCGACGACATTTGCAGGAAATCCGCCGTTCCTTCCCAAGTGAAGACAATTTTTTGTTCAGTATAAAAAATCGCCTTGTCAGCCGGGGCTTGGTTTGCAATCGGCGATGCTTTTTCTTCTACAATAGCTTTAGGTGCTTTGATCGCTGGCGCTTCTTTCGCTGAGGCAGCTAACTTCTGAGCAATTAATTTTGAACCTTTAATCACTACAGAGTTCGAGGCCAGCGACATTTCACCTTCCGGCGATTGCGCCAGGACGCGGTAATAGATTTGGTTTGATAAGTTATTGTTTAAAATAAAATCTTTTTTTCCATCCACGACTTGGGATTGAAACGAAGTGAAATCTGCAAATTTAGAACTGTGTAATATAAAGACTGTTGCTGCAGGATCGGCTTCCCAAGATATTTGAGCTACAACCACACCTTGAAGAGATTCCTCTTGGGAGTCCAATTTTAGCACAGGGGTACTTAATGGAGGTCTTACCTGTACTGTTTTAGGTGAAGACCAAGCAGAGACAAGACCACTGTCATACACGCGACGAACACGCACAAAAAGGTCGCCGCTCACATCCACCATGGACTGCATTGGTTGTTTTCCTAAATATGCATCATAGGTTTCTTTAAAATCCGCCGCCTGGCTTACTTGAAATTCATAATTATTTTCTTGTTCTTCTTTAACACTTGCGGTGAGCTGCCATTTTCCTTTTGAAATAAAGTTCAGGGCCACCTGGTCAATAGCTACTTCGTTGATGTCAGCGACTTTAAAAAAGCCCGCAGTTGAATACTGCGGAAGACCTTTATAGTAAGAAACAATTCGCCAGAATACTTCCCCACGAAGCGCCGCTGGAATTGTATATAGATTAGCACCCGTGACATCCACCTCTTGATATTCAGCGAAATCCAGCATGTAAGAATATTGTACTAAGGTTCTTTCATTAGAACCCCCACTCCACTGGAATAACTGAGGCTGCTTACTTTGGTAAACGATTTGATTATTAGAAGGATGAATAAGTTTTACCGAAGAATCTAAAGTTTGTTCGATATAAAATTCAACTTTTTCGCTAGCTTGGTTAACCGCGAACTGGCTATTGCGTTCTTTAACAACGATGGTTTCACCTTCTTTAAGATCTTGCTTTTCGCTGACCCCGCCTATGCCAAGATTGCCTGAAGCCATGGCAAGTCCAAGTCCCCCTTCACGTTTTTTTACGAAAAGGTCAAAACGTTTATCCGTTCCAATATTTAACCCAGCTTCATCCACCTTAAGAATGAAACTGACCTGACCGTCATCGCCGTTACGAAGATTGAAAGAACCATCATCTAAAGCTAAGACCAGCGATTTGCTATCATTAGGATCCAACGAGAGTTTTAATAGTGTGTTTGCAGCAAGGCGAGCCCGACGGTTTCCCGAAAAATAAAGGGCCGCGCGCGAAGCTTCATCAACGAAAACTTCAGACTTGTTATAAAGTTTTTGGCCATCAGTTCCCGTTTGCCAGAAGATATCACCAGGGTTTTTATAACGAACTTGGTTTTTGATTTCACGCAAGACTGCTAACGGAGGGCCTAATGCAGTTTCGTCCATAAGGCTTGCGCTTCTGTGCCTTTGTAAATACAAAAGCACTGCGGAAGCAGCTAGACCTATAATGCATAAAGCGACAAAAATGCGTTTCATCATTTGGTGTATCGAATGTTTTATCGTGAAGCTAAAGTATTCAGTCCTGTTTAGTACCTTGGTCTAACAAAAGTCTAAATGATTTAAATCAGGCAAGTTTTGCACTTCCCTGATTTAAAAGGGGAAAGTTGTGGAACAAATATTTTGTCGCCCACACTAATATATATATATATAGGGAACAGGTCTAGTTACATCAGCTTACGCAAGACATAGTGAAGTATTCCACCATTCTTATAGTACTCAAGCTCAACAGCAGTATCGATTCTAGAGCGAACTTTGATTTCATGCTTATGGCCATCTTTGTTTGTAATCACTAATTTCAAGTCTTGTTGCGCTTGCATTCCTTCTTCGATTCCCACTAGGTCAATGGTTTCTGTGCCATCGATTTTTAAACTCTTACGATCTACGCCGGAATGAAATTGCAATGGCAATACGCCCATCCCAATTAGATTGGAACGATGAATGCGCTCAAAACTTTCGGCGATGACCGCTTTGACTCCTAAAAGCCGCGTACCCTTGGCAGCCCAGTCCCGCGAAGAGCCGGTTCCATATTCTTTTCCTGCAACCACTACCAGAGGAGTATTTTCCTTTTGATATTTCATCGCAGCATCATAGATAGACACGACTTCGCCAGAACTATCTTTGGTTAAGCCACCTTCAACCCCGTGAAGCATTTCGTTTTTAATTCGGATGTTAGCAAAAGTTCCGCGCACCATGACTTCATCGTTTCCTCGGCGGGCTCCGTAAGAATTGAAGTCAACGGGATCCACACCTTTGCCAATGAGGTATCTGCCGGCGGGGGAATCTTTTTTAATACTTCCTGCTGGGGAGATATGATCCGTCGTTATGGAATCACCAAGCACTGCTAAAATCCGCGCGGACTTGATATTACTCATGCTTCCTGGCTGTTTTTGCATACCCTTAAAGTAAGGCGGATTTTTTATATAAGTACTTTCATCCCAAGAATATGTTTGTGATGTGGTTGTTTCGATTTTCTTCCAATCCTCGGTACCGTCAAAAACATTCCCATAGCGAGAATCAAACATTTTTGTTTCAACGGTTTTGTTGACGAGTTCTTGGATTTCTAAAGTGCTTGGCCAAATATCTTTTAAATAAACATCATTTCCATCAGCACCTTTGCCTAAAGAATCTTTAGTAATGTCTATCTGCATACTGCCCGCTAAAGCATGGGCGACCACCAACATGGGGGACGCTAAGTAATTTGCTTTTACATGGGGATTGATACGACCTTCAAAGTTGCGGTTGCCAGAAAGAACCGAAGCGACGACTAGATTTCCACGCTCTACGGCATTGGCGATCGGCTGCGGCAGCGGTCCTGAATTTCCAATGCATGTTGTGCAGCCATATCCCACAAGATTAAAACCGATTTGATCTAGATACTTTTGCACACCAGATTTTTCTAAATAATCAGTCACGACTTGGGATCCTGGCGCTAAGGAGGTCTTTACCCAAGGCTTCACTTTTAAACCTTTTTCGACCGCCTTCTTTGCCACCAGCCCCGCACCAATCATCACGGATGGATTTGAGGTGTTCGTGCAACTGGTGATTGCCGCAATGACGACATCGCCATGGCCTAAGCTATAGTTACTGCCATCCACTGAAACAGCAGAAGAATCTTTTGAAGTTTTTTCTGCAAGAATCTGAAAACCAGACACTAACTGCTGGTTAAAATCCTGCGCCGCTTTTTTTAGCACCACACGATCTTGGGGACGCTTAGGCCCGGCTAAAGCTGGTTCTACTTGCGAAAGATCTAGCGAAAGGGTGTCTTGATAAAGATAATGCTTTTCACTTTCTTCAGAGCGCCATAGCCCTGTTTCTTTAGCGTATTTTTCTACTAAGGCCACTGTGGCAGAATCCCTGCCAGAAAGTCGCAGGTATTTGAGGGTTTCATCATCAACCGGGAAAAACCCACAAGTCGCCCCATATTCCGGAGCCATGTTAGCAATAGTCGCCCGATCGGCTAAGGACATGGAAGCAAGGCCGTGACCGTAGAATTCAACGAACTTTCCGACAACACCTTTTTTTCTTAGCATCTGGGTGATCACTAAAACTAGGTCCGTCGCTGTGACGCCTTCAGAAAGTTTACCTTCGATTTTAAACCCAATCACCTCTGGCACTAACATGCTTAAAGGCTGTCCTAACATCACTGCTTCAGCTTCGATACCACCTACTCCCCAACCAAGAACCGAAAGTCCATTGATCATCGTGGTATGACTGTCAGTTCCTACTAACGTATCTGGGAAAGCGTAACTGCCAGAATCAACTTCCTTAGTCCAAACTGTTTTACCCAAATATTCTAGATTTACTTGGTGGCATATTCCAGTTCCGGGTGGAACTACTTTAAAGTTCTGAAAAGCCTTCTGACCCCACTTTAAAAACACATAACGTTCGTGGTTTCTTTGAAACTCCATCTTAACGTTTTCATCAAAGGCTTGAGGCGTCCCGAAAGAATCCACCATCACCGAGTGATCAATAACTAAGTCGACAGGAACCAGAGGGTTGATTTTTTTGGGATCCCCTTGCAAGGACGCCATGGCATCTCGCATGGCTGCTAAATCTACGACCGCAGGAACACCCGTAAAGTCTTGCATCAGGACTCGCGCCGGAAAAAATGAAATCTCGCGGGTGAAGGTGGCCTTATCTAAATTTAAAAAAGCTTGGATGTCTTCAGCCGTGACGTGCAAACCATCTTCGTGTCGCAAAAGATTTTCTAAGAGCACTTTTAATGACACCGGCAAGCGACGAATATTGGGATGGGAAATTTTCTGTAAGTTAAAAATCGTATAATCACGATCGCCGGATTTAAGAGAGCCTTTAGTTTTAAAACTGTCGTTAGATTGAATATGCATTGAGAGGATCCTCCCCTCAATAATTCCACTCCCCGCGAATTATTTTATCAAGCCAAAAAGCCCCGATTTGGGTCTTCACATCGCTGACTTGTCCTGCAGCAACCTTTTGCATTAGTTCTGCTGGAGTAAGTTCTACAACTTCTAGAAACTCACCATGATCCAGAGTTTGCTTTGTCAAAGTTAGATCCTTGGCCAAATACAAATCAATATGTTCATTGGAATACCCGATCACTGGATGAATGGTTGTCAGAAATTTCCATTCTTTAGCTTCATACCCGGTTTCTTCTTTAAGCTCGCGCTTTGCTGTCAAAAGACTGTCTTCATTGTGATCGCGTTTTCCGGCGGGAAACTCTAAAAAGACTTGGCGAGGAGCATGGCGATACTGGTGGACCATAACCACTTTTCCATTGGGTAAAAGCGGAATCATCATCGCAGCGCCCGGATGCAAAATGTATTCACGGGTATAGATTTTTCCGTCGGGAGCTTGGACTTGGTCCCGTTCTACCTTAAGAAAACGTCCTTTAAATATCTGCTCACTAGACAAAGTTTTTTCTTCTAAATGCTTCATGACTTACAGAATCGCATAGGGAATTAACTTTGTCTTGTCTGGACAAAAGCTAGGTTAGGCCAAAGTCTATGGTAACGAATGTTAGTTGCCGATTATTTGGGAATCAAAGAACCTATGAGAGGTAAAAAAAGCAGTATTATTTATGGCCCATGATCAGGAGGATCTTGCTATGAAAAACTTCAACCGTTGGGGGTTCTTTGTCTCAACAACCCTACTTGCTTCGTTTCTTTTAATACAAGACGCCAATGCCGCTCGTGGCGGTGGAATGTCTGGCGACATGTCGTTAGGAATCGGCATTTCAACTGTGTCTTCTTCCCAGGATGACATGAATGGCGCTATTGATGACGCTAACACGACAGCGAATGCCACAACAAAAAATCTTGGCAGCGCTTGGGAATTTTATGCTAACTGGGGCTGGAGATTTTCTGGCACTTCTTACGCTATTCTTTTCCGTCCTTCATACTTTACCCAAAAAGCAGAAGGCTCTGGCACGGGCGGAAGCTTTGATTATTCATTGTCAGGTTATACGGTTTTCCCGATCTTCCGTCTTTATCCCTTAGAAAATGATTTCATCAAATTTTATATGCAAACAGGACTAGGTTATGGAAGCTTAAGTGGGGATATCACGGCGGCCTCTAAAACACTTGCGTTTAAAGGCAGTGCTTTTGGTGCTATGGGTGGTATTGGTGTGGACTTCTGTTTTACTGCAAGCCATTGCGTATCTATTGAAGGCAATATCCGCTACATGCCGATTGAAAGAAATCTTTCAACGGGTGGTAACTGTACTGCTTCCGGAGATATTCCAGGCATCAGTCAATGCGGTGGTACAAGCGAAGTTGAAACCGGCGGTTCAGATTTAAGAACCACGATGTCAGGTGTCCAAGGCCTTCTTGGTTACACTATGAATTTCTAAGCAGCTACTGCACGATATTCACGAAGGTGCGAAAGAAATCTGCACCGCAGTTCTGAACATCTTGATACATTTTAGAAGCCTGTCGAGCCCTATAATCGACAGGCTTTTCTTTTGCTGCCTCAACTGCAGGGGACTCGTTATTTGACACAACTTTATTTTCTGCGGCACTTGAGGAAGGCTTTTCAGGGACCTCTGATTTTGCAGACTTGTCCTGTTTGCTTGTTTCATCAGACTTATTCGTAGTCTCTGCCTTTTCTTCTTTTTTCTTTTCTGTTTTAGAAAATTCCTCTGGCTGCCACTTTTTCCAAGCGCTTTCTTGCGGTTTAGCTGTCGGCTGCTGTTGTGGTGAAGGTTTGCTAGCAGGTTTGGTTTTTAAATTTGCATCATATCTTTGCCGCGAAGATGAATCTAATAAAGTATCTCGGGTCGTATTAAGTTTCTTCATAACTTCAGTTGCAACACGCAACTTTTGCGGCTCATTCAGATAGCGATCCGGATGAAACGCCTTCATCAATTTGCGATAAGAACCACGAATTTCAGCTTCCGAAGCATTTTGACTTACACCAAGCACTTCATAAAGACTGTTGTTTGAATTCATGATTCGACGGATTTCATCTGTCGTTTGGGCTTGGGTGTGCAAACTGAACAAGAATGAAAGAATCAAAATGGATTTCATCGGCAGACTCCCGCTTTTGACGATTCACGGATGGCTTCTGGAACTTTCTCGGGCTTTTTCTTAATAAGTTCCATCACCTTTTCACGCTCCCCTTTTGGTAAGTGAGAAAGGTAACCTAAGAACATGCCCATCTCTTCGGAATCCACTTGTTTCTGACTATGCTCTAAAACTTTTAAAACATCTTTATCAGCGGAAACTTCTTTTAAGGAAACCGCTAAACCCTTCACACTCTCTGCTTCGACTTTGGAACCTTCTTTAGCTACGCGTGAAGCAGATCCCAAGCGTGAAGCTTGAGCAGAACTTTTCATAACCTTTAAGCCCGCACCAAAAGGAATAATCGAGGCGGCTGAAAACCCTGCATCGGCTAAGTCTGAGTACGCTGCTTCTTTTGCCTTATCAGCTTTAGTAAATGATTCTTGCGAACTGCCTTCAGCGAATGCCGAAGCCCTTAATTGGCGAGCTTCATTAAACGATTCATAGGCCCTGGTTGATGAATATATTGCTTCACCACCACCGGCAACCGTTCCTGCTAAGGCAGCACTTGCTGCCACCGTCGTCAAAGTTCCGGCCGTCGCTGTTCCTGATAAAACCATAGCACCAACTCCAGCACCGATTCCAGTGGCTAACAATACCCCACCCACAACAAGACCGCCCCAAAACATTGCCTTATCAACAAAGTCTTTGTTCTGTGCTTTTTTGTCATAGTCTTGCAAGGTCCGGCAGATTAAGTCCAAAGATCCTGGGTTTTCCATCAGGTAATGGGCTGCAGCTGCAGGATTCGTCACTATAAGTTTTTGTAAAGCTTCTTCTGCGTTTTCGTCGCTTACGTCCTTAAGATAGTCTTCATGGGCTTGCAGTTCGCTTTGCACTTCGGTGAACGCTTTTTTCACGTCGGCTATGCGAATGACTTGCTTATTTCTTCTGTCACGCAAAGCTTTGGTGTAAAGCAAAAGCTCAGTCCCCGTTTGCGGAGGCTTAGATTTCATTTCCCGTTCGCGGTCTGTAAGTTCAACCGCTAGATCCAAAGGATCTTTTTCCGTCTGAGCCTTTTTCCAGTAAGAACGCGTTTGCCCAAGCTGTTTCGTCGCTAAATCTAAAATTTTCTTTTTAGCGTCATCTTTGAAACTGTTTTCTAAGTCCTTAGCGAAGTTCTGCATTTTCTTAGTTTCATCAACGCTGACTACGCAAATATCCGCATCCATGACTTTCGAGTTCATAGCGCCAGTCAAAGACGTCACAGCTTCTTTGGCCGAAGCGTGCTTAAGAACACACTTATCAAGACGTTCTTTTAGCTGAACCACACCCAGCAAGTTAGTACCTTGCTGCAGAAGTTTTTTACCCTCCGCGGTTTGCAATTGTGCGACTTTGTTCTTATCAGCTAACAGGTTTTGAAACGATTCACGAAATGCTGAAACGACTTTGGGATCATCGATATTGGCCGCAGTCCATGCGATTTGCTTACCATAAAGCAGTTCAATATCGGTTGAACCGAATGCGATTACTGGAGATATAAAAATAAGCGCTAGGACTAAAAAACTCATAGCAGCCGTATCGGCAAATTTCGTGAACTTCATTCCCGACTTAAGGGAAGTTTGTGAAATAAAAGTCCGCATAGACGGGTTAGAAAAAAGCAAAAAAGCAGTGGCACTTTCAGCAGGCGATCGTAAGATATTTTCATATAGTGATCAACCCATAGGCGCTTAATGAAGAATCCAGGTTTAATTAAAGCAAATATCTTTCGCATCCCTGAAAAGGTCGAGTTAGCAGCCATCTCAACTGCGGGTCACTATATTCTGGCGGCGCATTTAGTTGTGACTCTGACCAAGCTTGATAGTTCTGGAAATGTGGAACCCGGTCTGGCTATTAAGTGGAGTCACACTGAAGATTATAAGCAGTGGCATTTATGGCTGAAGCAAGAAAGTTTTTCAAACGGCGCTGCGATTAAACCATCAGACGTGGTCGCATCCATCCAACGACAGACTGAATTAAAAACGGGCGTACATTTTCCTTTTGCAGAAATTGAAAAGGTCTATGTTGATGGTGAAGATTCCGTAGTCTTCCACTTAAAAAATTCCCGTACCGGATTTTTATATGACCTATCCAAACCTGAATTTGGTGTTTTACATGAATCGGATGTGATCTCAAAAAAGGGTGAGTCTAAATTTTCTGTCTCATCAGGACCATATTTTTTAGACAGAAAAGATAACAATACCTACTTCCTTAAAAGAAACCTGTTTTATAAATCTAATGTAGAGAATGAACATGACCTTATTTTGGAAGGATCAATCGACGAACTTTCATTGAAGAATCTTTTAAATGGATCTATTGATTTTTTAGCGACCCAACAAAACCTGTCCTTAGAAGCTCATCAGCAGATCGAAAGTAATGATTCGCTTTTGGCGGCGAAGCCGCAAATTTCCTTTAGTTATTGGCTTTCGATAAATCCCAATAGCGATTACTTTCAGAATCTACAAAACCGTGCGAAATTTCAGGTAATAACAAAAAGTTTTACCAGTGCCGAATTGAATGGTCATATTTGGGAAAAGGCGGATCAGCTTTATCATCCTATTGGTGACGGCAGACCTACTATTGAAGATTTGAAAAGCATATGGTTCACAATTTTAGCTAATGCCTCAAAATCTACAGGTATTGAGAAAAGAAAACTTAAAATTGTTCCTTTAAAGATATCAAATTCATTAATTGTAGATTTTCTGAAATATTTGAATGGCTTTTATCAAGTGGAAATTGTTTCTTATGAAACGGAAGAACAACTGATTGAAATACTTCAATGTAATAAATTTGACATCAAGATATCCTCAAATGATTTTTCTTCAAACGACCTTTCAGGAAGTTTAATAACCACTTTCAATACCAGCAGGCCGTATATCTTCTTAGATTCTAAAAGCCGCATTAACGATCTAATGCATGAAGCGGCGTCATCAACAGATACGAAATTAAAATCGAATATCTTTAAAACAATTGGCATAAACTTACTTGAAGAAGGCTTAATCGCCCCCCTCGCCTACCAAACAGTTTGGTTTTATCATAAAAAAACTTTAGATATTTCTCAATGGTCGAAAGTATTCCCGGAAATTTCATTCTGGAAGGCAATAATAAATGATTAGGCTTACTTACACATGAAAGCAAACTACACCTTTACTTCGAATGAAAATACTATCAACTTAAATGACTTTCAGCCCCGTAAAGATGAAGTTTTAACTTCTTTCATAAACCAACATTCCAACAAAAAAATATTCTATCTGCAAAAGTTCAAAGAAGGCTTCATGCATGGTTCCCTGTTTTCATATATCCTTTATTCTCCAGCAATAAATTTTTTCTTAGACGAATCAGCAAGTCTTTCTGAAAATGTTACCCTTGAAAATGGGCAACCTAAAGATATAGAAAAAATTAAAAATCTTCTAATCAAACACAATACTGACAACATTATTTTTCAGCCGGAAGCCTTGGTAAATTTTGAAAAATATACCGCTGAAATCACAAAAAATGGCTTTAGCTTCCAGGTTTACATTCAGGATAACCTTATTGCTCATGCATCAGTTGCTAAAATAAAGGACACTATTTTTTGGAATCAGGAGATTTATGTACTTTTAAGATTTATTGTCGATGAAAAACATAGGAAAGAAGGAATTCAAAATTTCCTAATGAACAAAATTAAGGAACAAATTCCACCCAATTCACCTTTGTGCCTTCAGGTCTTTCCCAATAATAGTTCCGCGTTGAAGTATTTCTTAAGAAACATGAACGTACAAATAGCTTTTGAAAAGTGGATGGTGAACTAACTTTCTAACTCGATCATTTCAAAAGGCAGTGAAAATAACCCCATTTGATGATCGGGAATCACTTTTATCCGTGGGGACCAAAACGCGGCGTTTTTACCACGAGCGAAAAGAGGAATGAAGACCTTTTCTTCTAAAATTATTTTTTGAATTTCAGCAGATATAAGTACATGTCTTTCAGTATCTGACGCTTTTAAAAGATCATCTAAAAGTCCGTCAATTTTTCTATTGTTTACGAAGAACCTATTTGCTTCAAAACCAGAACGAAAATAAGAAAGCATACCGTAAGCATCAGGATAATCGATAACCTTAGGAACAAGTCTAATATCGAAATCTTCGTTTTGTGATAGCTGAATAAGGTCCCTAATTTCTTTTTCCTCAAGAATTAGATTTATTTGCTGTTCGTCTAAAAGCTTTTTACAAACTGGGGCCAGGACCTGGGAATAGAGGGAATCCTTGGTGCAAAGTATCTTGTATGTTCCGGGCACATTGTTTTTTGAAGTTTCAGCAGGGAAATACAATGGCTTTTGAAGTGCGCCCTCAACCACAGGAGGCACCACCCCATAGGCACTAAGCAAGTTGTGTTCACTTAAATTTACCAGTTTGCCGTAGAAATATTCAAAAATAATACTTCGATGTAGAAAGGGGATTCTGCTGGGATTCATCGATAGGCCAAAAATATTAGCACTTCCGGTTCCCTTGTCCTTCCATCCGGCCTGTTTGAATTCTTCTAAAAGTTGTGAATCCAAGAAAGATTCATCAACCCTGTCGACATTTCTCGAAATGCTATCGAATGAATGACCCACGTCTTCATTTTTTAGAAAGACGATTTTTTGAGGAGCATTAGATAACGCTACTGCTTGAACTCGTTGAAGTACAACTTCGCATTCATTGAAAGACTGCAGTTGGTATGGCCCTGAGAATACATTTGGAATAAGATTTAGATTCTCATCCAATTTTAGGATGCTTGCATCGACAGTGGCGATCTGCTTAAAAAATAAACTGCATGGGTGACGCAACTTAAAAAGTACTGAATTCGTAGAGTGAGCTTTAATTTGCAAAACAGAGAGATCATTTTCTTCAGCACCCACAATATAGCTAAGATCAGCAGCTATGGTAGTTTTATCCTTAAAGATACGTTGAAAGCTTTTTACAACATCATCGGCCGTTATTGAGGTTCCATCACTGAATTTACGTTTTTCATCTAATAAAAAAAGAATTTCAGTGCCGTTCTTCGATGTTTTAAAATCTTTTGCTATGTCGAATGTGGCATCTGATGAAGAAGAAAATCTTAATAAACTTCGATGAAGCTGAAGGTTTGCGATCATCGAATATGTATCAGACATGTTATGTGGGTCAAAGTTCGAAGGTAAGCCTTTCAAGGGAATTCGTAATACAGACATCACTTCTAACCTCGGCTTACTTACAATTTTAATCTAATATTACCCAACTACCCTGGCCGTTTTGAATACGAAACACTTTCACAGTTTCTTCAAACCACGACCCCAAGTTCACCGATCTTACCGGGCGGCCATTCACGTTCACCACATGGTCATCAAAAACATGCATGTGACCTGAAATAATATAATCAAAAGGTGCTTGCTTATAAGCGACCTCGATGTGATCGCGAATCATCGTGATCAAAAAGTCTTCATTTTTTACGCGGTAATGGGCGCTGATAGAGCGACTTTTTTTACTAGCCTTTTCCCCGATATAGTTCCAAAAGCGTCCAGGTAGATGGATCGCTAATTGTTTTACCAAAGGATTACGCACGAACGCACGATAGCGTTTATAAGCGATATCATTCTGATTGATCTTATCACCATGTTCGCAACGAACTGTGATGCCATCAAATTTAAAGTATTGAGCTTCGACAAACACATCAATCCCCAACTTCTTTTGAAAGAAGTTTTCGATGTGCATATCATGGTTGCCTTCAATGAAAGTGATCGAGGCGCCGGCAGTTTTTAAATCTTTAAGTGCGCCGACCAGGTCTTTAAACTTTTCGGCGAAATAGTCATGACCGCCAACCCATAAATCAAAGATGTCACCCAGTAAAAACAGGTGAACCTGTTTAGGATTTTGCGCCAGCAAAGAACGCAAAAAGCGCAACAGGATTTTCCCATTGCGCTCTTCTGCGTCTTTTAAGTGAATGTCCGATAAAAACCAGGCTTCCACTATTCTTTATTCAATTCAAAACCTTGTTTCTTGCGGATGAAAGCAGGAACTTCTAGGTTTTGGCTAGAAAATGGAGAGCTCAATACTTCGCGAGCCATGCGGCGCGCTTCTTCTAAAGATTGTTGCTCATGATCCACGTTCATCGACAACTGTTCAGGGTTGGTATGACGTGCTTTAAGATCTTGGCTTTCTTTAAAAGCGCGAGCTTTGGCTAGCAACATATCGCGAGGAGAAACTGCCGTTTCAACTTGTGGTTGAATCGGAGTTGCCATCTCTTGAACCGGCATTTGAGCTATCGTGTTCTGAGCAGCTTGTTGTGCCACTTGTGGAGTCACTGGAGCTACTGGAGGAACTACAACAGTCTCAGTTACGGTTGCCGAGAGACCCTCCTGTTGTTGAGGTTGCGTAAAATTCATCACTTGCGACTGAACCGCAGCGATCGGTGGAAGTTCCATTGCAGGAACTGCCATTTGTTGCTGAGGCATTTGTGGCATAGTTGGCATTACCGGCATTTGCGGGAACTGAGGCATTTGCGGCATGCTTGGCATTTGTGGCATTTGCGGCATATGCATAGAATTCATGTTCATTGAATTCATATTCATGTTGTTCATGTTTTGCATTTGACCAAAGTGAGCCGCATTTTGTTGGTTCAAGAAATTTTGCATTTGGTTAACTTGAGCCATGTCGTTCACAAGTTTCACATCGTGAGAATCAAAACCTGTCGCGATAACAGTTACGCGCACTTCATCACCCATTGATTCATCGATAACCGCACCGAAGATGATTTCTGCGTCTTCGTGAGCAGCTTCAGTGATCAATGTAGAAGCTTCGTTCACTTCGTATAAAGAAAGGTCCGTACCACCAGTTACGTTGATGATAATGCCAGTCGCGCCATCGATTTTTACATTCTCTAATAAAGGAGAAGAAATCGCTGCCGTCGCTGCTTCAACCGCACGGTTGTCACCTTTAGCGGCACCTGTACCCATGATCGCGATGCCTTTAGAAGACATAACAGTACGGATATCTGCGAAGTCCAAGTTGATCAAACCACGGATATTAATTAGGTCAGAGATACCTTTAACCGCTTGAAGAAGAACTTCGTCCGCTTTTTTAAAAGTCTCAAGAAGTGGAGTTCTTTCAGCTGCGATAGAAAGAAGTTTTTGGTTAGGAATAACGATAAGAGTATCTACGTTTTCCTTAAGGTCTTGCAAACCGCCTTCAGCGTGTTTACCGCGTTTTTTACCTTCAAACAGGAAGGGCTTAGTGACAACACCGATTGTTAATGCGCCAAGTTCGCGCGCAATCTTCGCAACAATCGGAGCGCCACCTGTACCAGTTCCGCCACCCATACCCGCAGTGACGAACACCATGTCCGCGCCTTCCAATTTCTCAACAATCTCATTATATGATTCAATCGCAGCTCTGCGACCCACATCCGGGTTTGCACCTGCGCCAAGACCTTTAGTCAAATCAATGCCCAATTGAATTTTGTTAGGGGCCTTGCTTGCATTCAAAGCTTGAATATCTGTATTGGCAACGATGAACTCTACGCCCGTCATTTCAGATTCGATCATTGTGGAAACAGCGTTGCTACCGCCACCACCTACGCCTACGACTTTAATGTTTGCACCGATATTGATATTTTCTTCTAACTCAAACATATTTCTCTCCCCCAAAAAAAGTTTGTGCGCCATTTTGCATTACAGCGGCGCTCGCGTAATAAATTTAAAAAATCTGTCCAAAAAAATCTTTGATCTTCTTAGTGATGCCATCAAGCGATTCGCCAATGTTCACTTCTTGCTGGTTGCCTTGATGCAAATCTTTTCTTTGCCCCAATGCATGTAACAAGAGACCGACCGCTGCAGAGAATTCTCCAGACTTCACTACATCAGTCAGGCCACCAATTTCACGAGGCGCACCTCTGCGAACTGGAATATCAAAAATAAACTCACCCATTTCGACAAGACCATCCAGCTGGCTTGCACCACCTGTAAGAACGATGCCTGAGCCAAGCATTGGCATAAGACCGCTCATGCGAAGATCATTAGCCACCAAGTTCATAGTCTCCTCGGCACGGGCTTCAATCACATCCGCAAGATCTTTACGTGGAATCACGCGCGCCTTACGTCCGCCCACGCCTTCGACTTCGATTGTTTCGTTTTCATTCACCATAGAAGCCATGGCACAACCATGCTTCTTTTTTAGATCCTCAGCTGCGAACTGCGGAGTACGAAGACCCACAGCCACATCATGAGTAAAGTGTTGGCCACCCACTGGAATTGTTGAAGAGTGCGCCACACTGCCATTCACGAAATAAAGAGCGTTACAAGCGCCGCCACCCATGTCGACAACACTCACGCCCAGATTTTTTTCGTCATTAGAAATAACCGCTGTTGCAGAAGCCAGTTGGTTAAGAACCAAGCCCGCTACTTTCAAGCCTGCTTTTTCTACGCATTTAACTGAATTGTTGATAGCACTTTGGCTGCCAGTCACGATGTGCACATTCGCCTCTAAACGAATGCCTGACATTCCGATTGGATCGGTGATGCCGTCTTGACCATCGACTTTGAATTCTCTTGGAAGAACGTGCAGAACTGTACGATCCGCAGGAACAGCGACAGCTTTAGCTGCTTCAATCACGCGCTCAATTTCTGAAGCTGTGACTTCGCGATTTTTAATTGCAACCATGCCTTTGGAATCAAATGAAGAGATATGTGTACCAGCAACTCCAACCCATACTTCAGAGATGGAATAGCCTGACATTAATTCTGCTTCTTCTTTAGCTTTTTTGATGGATTCAGTTGTGGCTTCAATATTAACGACAACACCTTGGCGAATGCCGGTGTTTGGAGCTGTGCCTACTCCTGCCACTTCTAATTTACCGTCGGGATTGACTGTTCCGATTACGAACGAAACTTTAGTGGAACCAATGTCCAATCCAGCCAATACCGGTACTTTCGGTCTGTTTGATGTACTCATCCTTAAGTCCTCGCGGATGCCTGTAAGGTAAGTGAAAAAGCATCATCCGACTGCGTTGTCGGCGGGTCTCCTCGCTCCGATGTGGCGCTGCCACACCTCCGCTGCGGGGACTCACCTCCGCCTTGCGGCTGATACTTTTTGACTTACCTTTAGTAAGTTGAGGACCTCTTAAAATCATTTTAAGAGCTATCAAAGGCGGCTCGACCCGACTTTGATCTGTCCTCCAGACTTAAGCTTAGGGATCCTTACGCAACCTGACAAGGACTTTCTTTGACAGATTCGCGTCTATGACGCGCGCGTCAAATTGGCGGGAATCAAGATAGTCGACAACTTGTGAAACTCGTGCAGCCTTTAGTGCCACTTGATCTTCACCCATTTTCACTTGAATGCCTGACTTAATCAGAGTCATCCAAAAACCTTCTTTGTTGTCGTGACGAATTTCAGAAATTGTTTTTTTACTGAACGATCCTTCAGCAGGAATTTGTTCAATCACATCCACAGCTTTTTTTCTAAGCGCGGATTTTTTAACGAAAGTTTCTCCTTCAAGCAAAGCAACATCTGGAGCTTGTTTTGCATCAACAGGATTTAAAAAGCTTCCGTCTTTTATAATAGGAACAAGTTTTCCAGTCTTTGTTAGAAACAGAAGTTTTACCTCGTGAGGGCGCAAGCGCACTTGCAGCGTTGAAGGCCAACTGCGTTTGATATTTAAACCGTCCACCCAGTTATTCGCTGAGATTTCTCGAGAGATTTTTTTAAGTTTAATGTTCCACAAAGATAGACCTTTGTATTTTTTTAAACCTTCTTCAACTTCATCCACCTTCGGCTTTAAGAATTGCTCTTGGCCTGGCGTGGGATTTTCTAAAACCACTTCGATCTTAGAGATATTAAAGAAACCATTTTTATTTAAATAGTAAAGAGTGCCAGCAAGGGTCCCAGGTAAAATGATAAATCCAAAGATGAGTTGTAAAACGAGCTTCTTCATCCGCGCAAATCCTTTGCTGTCGTCACTTTGAGATTAGCAATAAGGACCAAAAGAGAGTACGACTTTTCAACAACCCGACCTAGGCATAGGCCGTTCGGCCATTTTCGGAGTTATCTGGCATAGAAAGTGATGAATGCCTCCTCGGAGACATTTTAAACGAATGAGTTACTTCGGAGCGGCTGAAGTGCCGCCCACAATTGTTACTCGTCTAAAAACTATACAGGAGCGTCCTATGAAAAAAACGATCTTAATGTTAGCAACAACCCTGCTAACGGCGAATGCATTTGCTACCAGCTATCATTTCAAAAAAATTACTTATAAAGGAACCACTCAAAAAGGCGCTGAGTGTTCAGTGGTGTTTGACCTTGCAAACAACAACATTAGCTTTTCATTTGAACGCGACGGTTTTGGTTTCTCAGTAGATCCATTGGATATCCAAGATGCTTTTGCTCAGAATGTAAGCCCTATCGTTCTTAAAGGCAGCGATGGCCACGTGAGCGCTCGCCTTTCTATAACCCGCGAAGAAGGTAAGACGGTTCGCGCTTCCTACACTTCTAAGGCTTTCTTAAACACTAAGAGAGTTCTTTGCTCTAACTTAGTAAAAGTAGTGGAATAATAAAAAAGGGGAATCAGTTCGATTCCCCTTTCCTCAAAGGCTTTTTTTAAAAAATCTCATAGTAGTACGCCTTGCCTATTACAAAACATTCATCAACAAGATTCTGTATACAAACTAAGATCAATTTTACCGTTAGTTAACCAATACCTGGAGTACGTATGTGCAGAGCTGGTTTGGTTGGAATCGTTTTTGTTCTGTTTTTGTCAATAGCAGGCGCCTCGCCAAGTTTTTTAACTTATCAAGGTCGCATCTTGAAATCTGATGGTACCCCTTTGGAATATGCTTCCACTCAGTTTCGATTTTCAATCAAGGATGCAACTGGAAAGATCATTTACGAAGAGCTTTCTGCCACTGTTGATCTTACTGGATCAAATGGAATCTTCGATGTCTCAATTGGCTCAGGAACAGTCCAATACCCCATTGCTGCCGACACGACGGCTCTTTATGCTGGCGGATTTAAACTTGCGGATGCTTTTAATAACAGCCGATCTTTTTATTGCAAAGGCCAGGCTAGTGCTACTTGTTATCAGCCTACTTCCGGTGAAAAACGTTTTTTAAAGGTTCAATTCTTTGATGGTAATTCTTGGAATACAATTTCTCCTGACATGGAAATTCGTTCGGTCCCTTTTGCTGCGTATTCTTCCACTTCAGAAAAACTGGGCTCTTATTCGCCGGCCGATTTCTTTTTAAAAAATGGAATGGCTGCGTGTAATGCCAATGATTTTATAACCTATGATGGAACAAACCTGTCGTGCGCTACCCCAGCTGGCGGCGGCGGAGCTGTCACTGGCGTGAATGCCCCGTTAGCAATTTCGTCAGGCACATTATCGATACCAGCAGCTACAAATGCACAGAATGGTTACTTAACAAGCACTGACTGGACAACATTCAACAACAAACAAAGTACTGCCTTAAGTTCGGCGAATATTTACGTCGGTAATTCTTCTAACGTCGCTACGGCTCGCGCTGTTTCAGGCGATCTTAGCGTGACTGATTTAGGGGCTTTCAAAGTTTTAAAAATTCAAGGACAGGCTGTTAATTCAGCAACCCCGTCTTCGGGTCATGTTTTAAAATTCAGTACTGAATGGACACCAGGGTATTTCAACATTGCAGACCTAAAAACCTCAAGCGGTGCCCAGCAATTTACGGGATCTGCTTGTGCTGCCAACACAACTCTAGTCTACACTTCAATCACCGATACTTATGCCTGCGCTAGTGTCGCCATCAGTGATTCACAAGTTACCAACTCTGTATCAAGAACAGCCAATACATTTCTTGCTGCACCGAATGGAAGCAACGGTGCTGCCTCTTATAGAACCATCGCCTCTGCCGATATCAGTCCCGTGGCCTTCATTAACGGTGGTCAAACGGACTTCGGCGCTACTGCCAAATTGGGAAACAACACCGCAAACGGAGTGCTCTATTTAAGAGCGAACAATCAAGATAGCGCATTACTTGAAGGTGATGGCGATTTCTTTGTTAGAGGCGACATGTTCGCTGACGGTGGAGAATTTATTTTAAGAAACTCTGCCGGGACCTTTGGGATGGCAGATTTTTACACTTACTTTTCTTCGGGTGGATCATCCACGCAAGGTTCTGAAGACACGGCCATCGGTTTTTCATCAAAAAGAAATGGGGCATGGAAGGATTTACTTTATTTAAATCCCTATAACGGACTTGCGATATTTGAATTAGATTTATTTGTTAGCAGAACCAATCGCCCTTATCCCGCGTTTTTCTCTAACTATAATCAAGCTGGAGACAGCAGCAACCAGGGCACCTATGTAAATATCAATCACTATCGTGGAACCTATACAAGCGGAGGAGCGACTCTTAGCATGGCCACCTATGGGGGCACTGATACTGCAAAAACCGTGGTGGGAGGAAACAACCCTATTGGAACGATTTCCTTTAACACGGCAAACTCATCAGGTAATAACTATGAAGGTGCAAAGGCCATGGGTTGGACCGATGCCAGCTTCGACGGAAATGCAAACAAAGGTGTTGGCTTTAGAATTGTGGGATCATCTACGGCAGGTACGCAATTTACAATTATCGATGCAAAAGCGGACGGTTCTACCACCTTCGGAAACACCAATGCGACTTACATGAGTGGAACAGCTACTGTCGCCCGCTTCTATAATTCAGGGGCCCAATCCTGCACGGTTGTTCCGAACAATGGTGGCTTTGCATGTTCTTCAGACGGGCGCTTAAAAAGAAATATTGCAGCCATCAGCGGACCTGAAGCTTTGGGTGTCATTGAAAAATTAAATGCAAAAACTTATGAGTGGATCAACGGTGATGGTTCTCGCCACACAGGATACATCGCTCAGGAAGTTGAAAAAATTCTGCCGGAAGCTGTTCACGAAGATGAACAGACCCAATATAAACAAGTTGGTTACTTTTCGTTTATTCCATTGATAACGGAATCTATAAAAGAAATTTGGAAGTCATTAAAACATCAAAACGCGGAAGTCGCGATTATGAAAAAAGAAATCGCAGCGCTTAAAAAACAAAATCAGGACTTAACCGATAAACAAAGAACCCTCACTGAATATCTATGCAAACAGGATCGGTCGGCACCATTCTGCCAATAAAAAAAGGGACGTTACCGTCCCTTTTTCATTTTCGCTCTTATTTTTGACTAAAGATGATTCAAAACATCCAATCCTAGTTTCCAGCCATCCCCGGCCCCCAGGGTCACAAACACGTCGCCTTCTTTTAAAATGCCCAAAACTTTTTGCGTCGCTTTATCGTCGCGTAAGAAATACTGTGCATGTTCATGCTTCATTTCTTGCGCAAGCTTTTCGCTGTTCACACCTGGAATTGGCGCTTCACCCGCTGGATAAATATCAGTTAGTAAAACTTCGTCCGCTTCCATAAATGCCGTCGTAAAGTCATGCCAGCAATGTTGCGTTCTTGTGTAACGATGTGGCTGGAAGAATACAACCAAACGTTGATCCGGATATTTTTCACGGAAGGCTTGCAAGACGGCACGCACTTCCGTCGGATGATGTCCGTAATCGTCGTAAACTTTAATGCCGCGTTTTTCACCTTTAAAGTGGAAGCGACGGTCAACACCTTCAAATCTTTGTAAGCCCTTAGCACAAGTCGCAAACGGAATACCCGCTGCCATACCCGCGCAGATCGCAGCCACTGCATTTAAAGCATTATGACGACCTGGAACATTTAATTTAAATTCACCCACCAGGTGCTTTGTTCCTAATAGCAGGTCATTGCGATGCAATTTATATTGGCCGTTTTCGCCACTTAAAATCAGATCGTTTTTTTCACCAAAGCCATAGAACAAGATGTGCTTTTGGAAATTATCAAAGATAGAGCGGATAATGGGATCATCACCACATGCTATTACTTTGCCATAGAACGGGACTTTCAAAGCAAAGTCATAGAAGTTCTTTTGCAAGTTTTCAAAAGTTTTAAAGTGATCCAAGTGATCAGAATCGATATTCGTGATGATCGCGATTTCAGGAGAAAGCTTATGGAAGCTTCCATCTGATTCATCTGCTTCAGCCACCAACCAATCACCATTACCCAGCATCGCTGTTGATTTGATCAATTCAAAGCGACCACCCACCACGATTGTAGGGCTAAGGTTCGCTTCTAAGAAGATCGCTGACGTCATTGAAGTCGTCGTCGTTTTACCGTGGGTTCCCGCTACAGCGATACCGCGTTTTAAACGCATGATTTCAGCTAAAGCTTCCGCGCGAGGAATCAATGGAATTTGGTGAGCGCGAGCCTCTGAAATTTCTGGATTCCCGTATTGAATGGCGCTGGAATAAACGACAACGTCAGCGTCCCCTACATTGGAAGCAGCGTGCCCTTTAAAAACCTTGATGCCCATTTCTTTAAGACGTTCCGTATTGGCATTATCGGCAATGTCACTGCCGGTAACTTTAGCTCCGATATTATGCAATAACTCTGCAAGTCCGCACATACCGATTCCGCCGACACCTACAAAATGAAATTTGGCGTGCTGAAGCTTCATTGCAAGATTTCCTTTGCGATTGTAGTCGCTGCTTGAGGAATATAAAACTTTTTAATATTTTGCGCCATTTGCTCGCGCAATGCTTGATCATGGCGCAACACTTGAATCTCAGAAATCAACCTATCTGGAGTCAAATCTTTCTGCAAGATCATACGCCCCGCATTTTTAGCGACAAGACTTTCAGCATTTTTTTGCTGATGATCGTCGGCTGCTGGCAAAGGTACGATAATAGGGATAATTCCGAATGCGGCCGCCTCTGCAATGGTGCTTGCGCCACCACGGCTAACAATGATGTCAGCCCATCCATAATATTTGGGCATATCAAAAATAAATTCATGGGGATGAACTTCGCAAGGGGCGTTGTCATATTTTTTTGATACCGTGGCGAAGTCCCATTGTCCTAACTGATGAACAACAGAGAGATCTTGAGTCCACTCTCCGCCCCTTAAGATGGCGTCGCTAAGACAATAATTGATAACTCGTGAACCTTGGCTGCCACCGAAAGACAACAAATGGAATTTTGAATCGCGGGTTTCATCGCGTTGGCCATTTTCTATTTCTTCACGAACCGGCATTCCGGTTTGCAAAATGTCGTCGCTTTTTAAATAGTTTTTTGCTTCGTTAAAAACGACGAAACATTTATCAACAAATCTTGATAACAGGCGATTGGCCATTCCTGGCATTGCATTGGGTTCCCAGATTGCAGTATTAAAACCAATCATGCTGGCAGCTAACACAAATGGACCCGACGCATAACCGCCAACACCAATAACATACAAAGGCTTTAACTGACCTAATAAGCGAATCGATTGCCAAAAACCCCAAGGAATTTTCAAAAGGGTTTTTAGCTTTTGCCAAGGACTGCGAACATTCAACTTACCAGATTCAATCAAATGCAAAGGGAAACCTTCGCGAGGAATGATCTTGGTTTCTAAACCTTGCGAAGTGCCGACGAAATGAATTTCGACACTGGGATCTAATTTTTGAATAGCCCGGGCAATTGCGATCCCAGGATAAATATGACCGCCGGTACCACCCCCTGCGATCACGATAGTTTTTTTACTCATGAATAATCACTTTCGCTGCAAATCAAATCGCGAACCAAAACGGCGAGAAAACTTATCTTCTTCAAACGAATTTTCGATATTGAGAATCAAACCGAACATAAAGCACAAAGAAACTAAAGAGCTTCCGCCGTAACTTAAAAACGGCATCGTCAAACCTTTAGTAGGAAGCAAGCCCATCACCACGCCCGCATTGATAAAGACACTTAGCCCAAAAGTCACTGACAAACCTAAAGCCAACGCTCTTTTGAATGTTTCTTCTGCTTTCACGGCAATCTGAATTCCACGGAAAACCACAAATCCATACAATGCTAAAATCAAAACGAAACCGACAAAACCCATTTCTTCACCCAAAACGGCCATAGTGAAATCGGTGTGGGCTTCTGGTAAGAAGAAAAGCTTTCCTTGCCCTTGCCCTAAGCCGACTCCCGTTAAACCGCCTGAATGGAAACTCAACATACTTTGAATGACTTGGAAGCCTTTTGAAGCAGGGTCCGCCCAAGGATCAAGAAAGGCAAGAACGCGGGCACGGCGGTAAGGAACTGACATAACTAAGAAGTAAAAAGCGGGAATCATGACGGCCATAGAAGCGATGATGTACTTCCACTGTAAACCAAAGGCAAAAAGCAAAGTCACAGCGACCATCAGAATGATCGCGAAGGTTCCGAAGTCAGGTTGCTTTAACAACAACCCTAAAGGAGCCAAAACAAACAAGGCCAGCCAGTGCCATTTAATACGGGAAAGATAGTTTTGTTTTCTTACCAAGAGACTTGCGAACAAAAGCGTAAAAGAAATCTTTAATAGCTCCCCTGGTTCCATGCGGAAACCCAAAGGCAATTGAATCCAACGGATCGCTCCACCCACCTTCACCCCGATACCAGGAATGAGGGTCGCGGCAACCGCAAGGCTTGATACGAACCACATCAACCAGCCATATTTTTCGATATAGCGAAAAGGAATATGAATCGTCCCGACTAAAACTGCGAAGGCAAGAAGTGCAAAAAATAGCTGCTTTTTAAAAAAGAAAAGTCCGTCACCATAGGATTCGATCGCGAAAATGAAACTGGACGAATAAACTTGAACCAAACCAATTCCAAGAAGAGCGATGATGGCAAGAAACAGGCTGCTAGACAAATATCTCAACATAAAAAAGGACTCCTAGATCAAAGTTAATCAGAAGTCCTTTTTATCGTCTATGACTCTCAAAGAGGCCCAAGAAAAGCTAGACCGCGCAGTGCAGTCTAATTAGTAACGACTAATCAGCAATAATTTCGTCGTCGTTGTCTTGAGTGGATGGCTTTTTAGAAGAAGTCGGCGCTGCTGCCGGAGTAGAGTTCGCAGCTTTTTTACCAACAGTTGAACAGCAGTAAATCACGCCCGCTTGATCAGAAGAATTTTTGTAGTTAGTGATAGAGAAATTTTTTGCAGAGTCACAACGACGAGCCATTTGCATGCTTAGTTCAACGTCAACGTCAGGATGAAGATCGCCACTTACGAATTCACAGAACATACCTGTGCTAGCTGCCATTTTTTCACGTTGTTCTTGGCGGGCTTTGAAAGTGCCTGAAGCACAACCTGATAACAACAAAGCAGATGAAGTAGCGAGAATAAATAGACGTTGAGAAAACACGGGCCCTCCTGGCTAAAAAAAGGGGCCTACCTCGGCCCCTTTAATATTTAAATAGAATGTCGGAAGAAAATTAATTGCTAACTTAATTAGCTCACTAATTTAGCCCTCGGGCCGGAATCAATGAAACTTTCTCACGATCTCTTTAAAATAATCTCCGCGCTCTTCGAAACTGTCAAACATGTCGAAGCTTGAACAGCCTGGAGAAAGCAGAACTGTGTCACCAATCCTAGACTTTTGGTAAGCAATAAGAACGGCTTCTTCAAAAGTACCGATTAGGAACGTTTCAGAGAAGTCCCCAAGGTCACGGTTGATTCTTTCCTTCGCTTCACCGACCAGGATCAAAGTCTTGACCTTACGCTTAACTGCCGTGCGCAGAGGCTCGTAATTCAAATTGGTATCTTTACCACCGGCGATCAAGATCACGTTTTCATCGAAAGTGTCTAAAGCGCGAAGTACAGCGTGTACGTTAGTTGCTTTCGAATCGTTGTAGAACAAAACCCCGCCCACTTTACGAACGTATTCAATACGGTGAGGAAGACCATTGAAAGTATTAATAACTTTTTGCACGGCTTCGCGAGTCGCACCGTGTTCGCGCGATGCTAGAATCGCCGCCATGATATTTTCAACAGAATGTTTGCCGCGCATTTTCATCGTTTTGATTGAAAAGCTTTCGATCTCTGGACCCGTACGAACACGGATTTCATCGCCGATGTTCACTGCTCCACCGATGTTCATGATTTGTGGTTCCAAAGCGGGCTTGCGAGAGAAGTAAAAGATTCTTCCGCGTTGAACCGCTGGATCACGTGCTAATTCAACAACCGCGTTGTCGTCCGCATTCAAGATGCTTGTTGTCGCTTGGTTGGTATTTTTGAAGATACGGCGTTTTGCGTTTACGTATTCTTCCATGGAACGATAACGATCCAAGTGATTTTCAGCCAAGTTCGTGAACACGATGTTCATTGGTGTGAAAGTGTCACAGTGTTCAAGCATGAAGCTTGAAACTTCAGCGATGACCACTTGAGCTTTTTCTTCAGAGCGCAAGTAATCGACAAGTGGCTTTTCATTCGCGCCACCAACCCAAGTTTTTACACCAGATTCTTTCAAGATTGCTTCAGTGATTCTTGCTACTGTCGTTTTACCGTTGGTACCAGTAAGGCCGATGATCGGCTCTTTAATGAAGCCTGCAGAAAATTCAAACTCACCTGTGATTTTGATCCCTTGCGAACGGGCATAATCAAAGATCTTTAGATTGCTTGGAACGCCTGGAGACAACACCACCAAATCCTGAGCGATGAAAGTCTTCGGGCTGTGACCACCTAATTCAAACTTGATAGGAAGATCACCCAACTGTTCAAGCTGAGTTGAAAGTTCAGGCTTTGATTTGTGATCCGTCACCGTTACTTGGGCACCATGCTTAGTCAGGAAGTGCGCCAAAGACGCTCCTGTTTTACCCAAACCTACTACTAGGATTCTTTTATCTTTTAATTCACTAAACTCTTTATACATTTCCTACCTCAATTTCAGGGACGCAAGACTTAAAACTGCAAGCAAAATAGAAATAATCCAGAAACGAACAATAATCTTCGTTTCGGTTAAACCACCTAATTCAAAGTGATGGTGGATCGGCGCCATTTTAAATACGCGCTTACCAGTCATCTTAAACGAAATCACTTGAGTGATTACTGAAAGAGCTTCAACAACGAACACCCCGCCAAGAACAACCATCAACAATTCACTTTGAGTGATCACGGCCATAGAACCTAGGAAGCCACCCAAAGAAAGTGATCCCACGTCGCCCATGAAGACCTGCGCGGGATAGGCGTTAAACCACAAAAACCCCATGCCTGCAGCAACAATCGTCGCAGCCACCGGAGTTAATTCACCAGCGCCAATCACATGGGGGATTTGCAAGTAAGCTGCGATCGAAAAGTGTCCACTAACATAGGCAAACAAACCCAATGTCGCCGCTGAAATCATCACAGGCACAATCGCCAAGCCATCAAGACCATCCGTCAAGTTCACGGCATTGGCTGTTCCTACGATCACTAACGAAGCAAATGGAATATACATATATCCCAGGTCCAAACCTGCAGATTTGATAAATGGAACAGTCACGATCGTGTTTAAACCATAAAAATGAACCAGGGCTGCGACCACACCCCCGCTAATCAAGAACTCGCCAGCAAGACGGATTTTTCCAGACAGACCTTTAGAGTTTTTCTTACTTACTTTAAGCCAATCATCCATGTAACCGATCAGACCAAAACCCCAAGTAATGATAAGCACCGCCCACACCAATGGATTTGCCATATCAACCCACAACAAACACGGAATCAGAGTTGAAAGTAGAATCAACCCACCACCCATTGTAGGTGTGCCCGCTTTTTTCTTATGTGTTTGAGGACCATCGTCACGAATGGCTTGGCCAAAATGTTTTTTCTGCAGGCGTTTGATAAAGTAAGGCCCCCACATCCAGCACAACAAAAAGGCAGTGAAAAAAGAAATGAAAGTTCTAACGGTAATATATCTAAAGACATTCAATGGAGAAAACTGGTCGGCCATTGAATAGAGCCATTGGTAAAGCATGCTGCGTTCATCCCCTCTAGATGCAAAATTTAAATTTCTGTGGAACTTTAAGGGTTTAGCACAGGCACCTAGACGAAAGCAAGAAAAGATTTATAAGTATATGATTTAACTGAATTTTTACCAATCCAGTGTAGCCCAGCAACCTTCACCACTTTCACAGTCACCAATGCTAAAATTTTAATTGGCGGACTCTATCATCGCCGACTTGTCCGCCGAAGCTTTAGCGAAGGCGGAAGCTTCAGCGAAGGAGGATTGTGTGAGAATCGCATTAAAAGACCACATGAGCAGAAAGCTTATCACAATCAATCAAGGAGCCACAGTTGCTGAGGCTTATCGACTGATGTCGAACTTTTGGATTCGTCATCTTCCCGTGATGGATGAAAAAGAAGAATTCATCGTCGGAATGCTTTCTGACCGAGATCTTTTACGTGCAACCAACACTAACACGCCTGTTGAAAAAGTAATGACCACACCCATTCGCACTTTCAGCGAAGATACGCCTATTAAGGCTGTGGTTGAAGCGATGATTGAAGAAAAGATCTCTGCTTATCTGATTACTAAAGACGATGAGGTCATTGGTATTGCAACCACTGAAGATATGATGGTCTTGCTAGATCAAATGCTGAAACGGGATGATGCGGGACACGGTTGGGTATTAAATGAAATACTTATCAACCCTGCCCTGCAAAGAACTGCCTACATACTAGGTCAGGCGGGAATATAAATTATTTCTCGCCAAAATCCAAAGGCTCACAAGGATAAACGAAGCGTTCAAGCTTGGTTCCTCGGGATGCTTTAACGACGGCAATGTCGCCTTCGCGCAAAAGTTCCGCAAGATCTTTACCTGAAGATTCCTGGAAATCTTTTTCTACCGAAGCTGGTTTACTAAAGCCTGATTTAGAAAGACCATTTTTGAAGGCAGAAAAATCATCTCCGATAAAATAAACTTTATCGAAACCGGCAGAACCAACCCAAGTCCCTAGTTCTTCATGTAAAGCCGCTGACTCGTTACCAAGCTCACGCATTTGCCCGAAGACACCCACTTTTTTACCTGGCACTGACAACAGCTTCATATTATCGATCAACGCCTTCATGCTGTCTGGGTTTGCGTTATAGGCATCAAAGATCATTTGCGCTCCGGACTTTAAATGCACTAACTGGTTACGACCCCAATTTGTTTTGCATTGTGGAAGACCGTTCCAAATCTGTTCTGGGGTTAACCCAGCGGCTAAAGCAACGGAAGCAGCTGCCATTAAGTTTGTGAGGTTTTGCGCACCGAAGACTTGTACTCTCGCTGCGCCCTCTTTGCCTTTAATTTTTCCTTTGATCGTCAGTTCCGTCATGCTCATCGAAGAAATCACAAAGTGCACGTCAGCCCTTGGATCTTCAGAAGAAAAAGTGATCAGCTTTTCTTTTGGATATTTCTCTGAAGCTTTCACAAACATATTGTGAGTTTGGGCATTGTCTAAATTGTAAACTCTTAAAGTGTTCGTGCTAGCTGCTTCGTAGATTTCCTCTTTGGCCTCAGCTACTTTTTCGATGGAGCCAAAAAATTCCATGTGGGCTCTTCCCACCATGGTGCACACTACAACGTCAGGCTCTGCAATTTTAACAAGCTCGGTGATTTCGCCTGCGTGATTCATACCCATTTCAACAATGGCTACGTCTTTGGTTGGTGGCAATTGCAGTAGTGTGAAGGGAACTCCCCAATGGTTATTAAAGCTTCCCTTGTTATAGTGAACGTCTTTAACTGTGCCGATCAATGCGGCAGAGAATTCTTTGGTCGTGGTTTTTCCATTCGAACCTGTAATACCGATTACTGTGGCTTTGGCTTCACGGCGCGCGTAGGTGCCAAGTCTTTGCAACGCTTTTAAAGTGTCAGGCACTTTTAAGATAGTGACTTGGCCTTTAAGTTTATTGGTCTGTTCGTTTTCTTCATGAACCAACAAAGCTGCGGCACCTTGCTGAACGGCTTTATCCAGAAACTTGTGGGCATCAAAAGCTTCACCTTTTAGCGCAATAAAAAGCTGGCCTTTTAAGTCCACGCGAGTGTCAGTGCCGATGCCGGCAAAGTTTTTTTCTTTCAGGCTGACTGATTGCGCACCGGTGACTTTGATGATGGTTTGCACGTCCATGGCTCTCATTTAGATTCTCCCGTTTAACGCCTCTTGCGCCACCTTCACATCACTGAAGGGGAATTTTTCTTTACCGATAATTTGATAATCTTCATGGCCCTTGCCTGCGATCAAAATCACATCGCCTGAAGCCGCTTTTTTTACGGTTTCAAAGATCGCGTCTTTACGATCAATAATCACCGTTGTTTTTTCTGAATCATTTGCTGATAAACCCGTCACAACATCGTTGATGATGGTTTTAGGGTCTTCTGTTCGCGGATTATCTGAAGTAACAACAACATGATCAGAAAATTTTAATGCCATTTGCGCCATCAACGGGCGCTTTCCTTTGTCGCGATCTCCACCGCAGCCAAAGATAGTCCAAATACGCGCGTGCGAGTTCAAATTTTCGCGAACTTGCGTTAACGCCGTCAGCACATTTTCTAATGCATCCGGCGAGTGAGCATAATCGACAAAGATCGAAAGATCTTTCGAATTAGGCACCGACTGCAATCGCCCCGGCACGCCTGTGAAACTATTTAATGCCTTGATACATACTTCTAGTGGAACGCCAGCAGATAAACCCGCTCCCAGTGCTGCCATTGCATTCATCACATTGTGATTGCCTGACATTGGCAGTTCAACTTCACCTTCGCCCTTTGGCGTGATGACTTTAAATCGGGTCAGCGCAAAATCCATTCTTAAAATTTCAAAGCGAAGATCTGAATCATCCGTTCCATAGGTCCACAACGTCGCAGGGTCTGCAACCTTTAAGCGGCGGCCGTATTTATCGGCGATATTGACGATGGCAAAAGTCGATGGTTTTGAAGTTTTCCAAAGCAAGTCTGTGAAAAGCTTTTGCTTGGCTTCAAAATAGTTTTCCATGGTTTGGTGATAATCCAAATGATCACGGGTCAAATTCGTAAAGATCACCGTGTTAAATGGAACACTGTGCACGCGTTTTTGGTCAAGAGCGTGAGAAGATACTTCCATCGCGACGGCTTTAGCTCCGGAATCACGGAATTCGCGCAATCTTTTTTGTAGGAAAATAGGATCCGGCGTCGTCATATCTGACGGCCATACTTTGTCTAAAAGGTGATGGTTCACGGTGCCGATGACTCCAGTGGGGATGTTTCCGGCATTTAAAATAGCTTCGGTCATATAGGTGACTGAAGTTTTTCCGTTGGTTCCCGTCACCCCCACGCAGAATAATTCTTCACCTGGATCGTTTTGAATTCGGCTTGATAAAAGATCTAAAGCTTCGCGGGTGTTTTCAGTTTTTACAACCAGGCCTTGGAAGGTTGCAGGAACTAAACTTGTGTCTTCAACCACTAATACGGCAGCCCCCTTGTTCGCGGCATCGCCAAGAAAGGAGTGGCCATCGTGCTGGCTTCCGCGAATCGCAACGAACACAGAATCTTGCGTTACTTTTCTGCCGTCGTTGAATAAGCCAGAAACTTCCAGCTCTGAAGAAAGAGCCGCATCCGGAACACCAGGAATGACTGAAAAAAGATCTTTTAATTTCATTGTATTTCGCCCTAGACCTGCATTTAAGAGTAGCGTATGACGAAGTTATGAGACAACTCGGAAAAATACATTGCCAAGAAATAAATAAGGACGATAACGCACCTTGGGTTATCTTTTTTCACGGATTCGGCGCTGATGCGAATGATCTTTTTTCGCTAGCCGAAATGATCCCTCAAAAAAAGACCTTCAATTGGCTTTTCCCCAACGGAATTTTAGAAGTTCCCATTGGCCCTGCGTGGATGGGACGAGCTTGGTGGACCATCGATATGATGGAAATTCAACGAGCCGCAGAACGTGGCGAGCATCGTGACTTTAGCAATGACACTCCAAAGGGAATGTCAAAAGCCTTTGACATGGCTTCAGAAATGCTAAAACAAATGAAGATCCCATGGAGCAAAGTGGTTCTTGGTGGTTTCAGCCAAGGCGCGATGTTAGCAACAGAAATTTATCTTAGAGCCCCTGAGAATCCAGCGGGTTTAATTATTATGTCAGGAACCTTAGTTCACCAGGAAGAATGGAAAAAACTAATCCCTGCCCGCGCGGGTCAAAAGTTTTTCCAAAGCCATGGTGAGGGTGATCCAATCTTGGGCTTTAAACAAGCGCAGAAACTTGAAACCCTTCTTACCCAAAACGGCATGAAGGGATCATTAAGTGGTTTCCGCGGTGGTCACGAAATCCCGCCAGGAGTCATCACAAAGATCGGTGAATACTTAAACAGCTTGGAAATTTAGTTCGACATGAAAAGTTCGGAGATAACTTCTTTTCCGAACTTTTCTAGTTTGTGATCGCCAACACCGTGGACAGCTCTCATATCATTCAGATCTTTTGGATTTTTAATAGCCAGATGTTTCAGCGTTTGATCACTAAACACAACGAAGGCCGGCGCATCTAATTCCTTAGCTTTTTCTTTACGCCATTTCTTCAATAATTCAAAACGCGCTTCTTGCTTGGCATCCATAACCAAATCTGCCTCTGTGGCTTTTTGTTTTTTGGATTTCTTTAGCGTCGTTTTTATTTTATCCAGGGTCTGATCAAACATCATCGCAGGTATTGCAGGCTTCACGACCTTGCGATGGGACTTTGGATCGCAGTTATCGCAATGACCACAACGTTCAATACGTTGGGAGTCTTTGTAATAAGTTAAAATCTCTGCATGACGGCATTCGCTGCCTTCAGAATAATTCACTAAGGCTTCTAGATTGCGCCAACGGGCACTTTTAATTTCTTCTGGTGCTTCAGAGCTATGGATAAAGTAAGACTGCAAACCTTTATCTTTTTTCGAATAAAGCGTCAGACAAGTTGAATTTGCACTGTCACGTCCAGCACGCCCCATTTCTTGGTAAAGGGCATCGATGTTGGCTGTAATTTGATAGTGCACCACTAAACGCACATCGGGCTGATCGATTCCCATGCCAAAGGCATTGGTAGCGACTAAGATTCTTAAATCACCCTTCGTATAAGCGTCTTGGGTTTGCGCACGGACTTCTGGCGAAAGACCGGCATGATAAAAACCAACTTGTTTAAATTTTTTCTGCAAAAGTTCCGCAGTCGATTCGGTCACACGCCGAGTTCCGCAATAGATGATGATACGACCTTCTGGAGTTTGTTTAAGGCTTTGTAAAAGGAATTCTAATTTGGCTTCTTCGTTTTCACAAAGTTCTACTTGGTAATAAAGGTTTGAGCGATAAAACCCATGGACCATGCGTTCAGGTGTCTGAAGCTTTAGATGCTTAGAAATATCGTCAAGTACTGTGGGTGTTGCCGAAGCTGTCAGCGCAAGAATCGGAACTTCAGGACAAAGTTTCTTTAAAACATTGAGCTGGGCATATTCTTCACGGAAGTCATGACCCCATTGCGAAACACAGTGCGCTTCATCCACTGCGAAAAGAGCAATTGGGCGCTGCTGAATCCATTTCTGGAAACCTTCTTTTTGCGCCCGTTCTGGTGAAAGATATAAAATGAAGGGTCCGCCTTTATTCAGCTCTGCAAAAACTTCTCTTTTTTCATCATCTGACTGGCCGGAATGCAAACATCCCGATGGAATACCTAATCTTTTAAGGGCTGTGGTTTGATCTTTCATCAAGGCAATCAGCGGAGAAATAACGATCACTAACTGTTGAAAGTGCACGGCCGGATATTGATAGCAAAGCGACTTTCCACCACCCGTGGGAAGCACTGCTAGTACATCCTTTTTTTGCAGAACGGCTTCAATAATTTCTTTTTGACCACGGCGAAACTGGGGCAGATTAAAATATTTATTTAAAATTCCTGCATCCGCAGATGAAGAACCGTGCACAAAAGAATTGGATTGCATGGTTGACACTTTCACTTAGAACACCCCTTGCGGCAACTTGAAACGCGTCGCCTCACAAAGCGCGCTAGCAAAGGAATGCCCATACTAAGGCCAGGGAATGCTTGACTCGCGGGGTTTTGCTGAATCCGAGCTTCGATTTTATCCAGTTGTCATCATGCCGCTAGCAATACCTGTCACGGTTTCTCTTAAAAGAGGAATATTTTTTTCTTCTAAAGCTAAAAGCTGCAGAACATTCAACGGATGAATTAACGGAGATCTTAGTCGGATGCTGGTTTCAAGCCAGGGGCGATACCATAAAAGACTTTGCTTTTGCGATATTTCTTTAACGGCAACCTGGCAGCTTCGGTATTCGTCGTTGAAGCGCTTCATGAATTTCTGAACTTCATCATCCGGAAGTTTTGACGACTTCAGATACATTTCAAAAATATCGAGTTCAATTTTTTCTAGAGTGAAGCCAAGGACTTTGATGTAAGACCGGAATAAAGCCGATTGCTTAAAAAGTTTTTTGTATTGAGTCTTTTCCATTGAAGATAGAGCGCCCCAGAAGGAGCCAACCCCCCACCAACTTGGAAAAAGTGTGCGCGTCTGTGTCCAGCATAATACCCAAGGGATGGCGCGCAGACCTTTTAAGTTTACGGGGCCTTGGCGCTTAGCTGGCCGCGACCCCAGTTTCAAATTTTTCAAATAAGAGTACGGCGTCGCTGCTTCAATAAGGTCTAAGAACTCGGGTTCTTTCAAAATGCTTTGATAGGAATCCTTCACACTCTCAGCTAGGACCGCTAAAAGTTTCGCGTGATTTTCCCTGGCCTTATGTTTTGCTTCATCCCTAGCGACAGTGAAACGTTGCAACTGACGCTCTAAAATTTCTGGCTGAGAATAATTGCGATAGATCATTTCACCTTGCACGGTTACTTTGACGGTGGTTAAAGCTGACTGTGGCCACCATTCAGTTTGTTCTTGAATAGAGCCTCCACCCCGTTCAACACTGCCACCTGATCCATGGAAAAAAATAGGATTTAATCCGTAAGAGGAAATAGTTTTTTCTAATCCATGCAAGGCTGAGAAAATTAAGTAACGCGAGGGCCATGAGCCGTTTTCTTTAGCTGAGTCAGAATAACCCAGCATCACTTCGACGTTTCCCGACCAATATTCCTCTATAAGTTTACGACGAGCAGGAACTTTAAGAAATTCGCTGATGATCGCCACTGAGTTTTGCAGCGAATGGGCACTTTCAAATAGAGGAACTACCGGTAAGCGCGCTATACCCAGGTGTTTTTTTACTAGGGCCATACCTGCCGCGATATCGTCAGCGGATTCCGTTTGGCTTAAGATAAAACCCTTAACATAAAGCCTTGGATCATGTTTCGGAGCAATTGATGATAATAGTTTTAACATCCGCGCTATGGCTAAACGCTTTTTTTGTTTCAATGCTTCATGAACTAATCCACTTTCCTCGCGAATTTCAAGCGGCACCACCAAACCTGGAAACGTATCAATTAGAATGCGCAAATCGATCAGGGTTGCTGAATCAACATTGAATATTTCATGGTAGCTTTCTGTCAGGAATATAAGCTGAGCGCGAACATCATGAACCTTTTGCGCATCTCCGCGCTTAATCGTCTTTAAAGAAGTCAGATCTTTCTTAAGATTTTTTATCTGGGTGTAAAATCGATCTATTTGCTTTTTATTTTGATTTGCAGAGTGCTGCAGAGGCTTTAAATCTAAAAGCAGATGTGCAATACGCTCTTGGAAGTATTTTAAGAAGAACCCCCGGGCCATTTGTAAACTGCCAAGCATGGTTTTTTCATCGACGCCAGGATGACCATCTTTATCTCCGCCGACCCACGTACGAAGATAGAAAGGCTGTTTTGCCTTAATCCTTGAAATCGCAAGATCTAAAATTTCCTTCTGTAAAGCCAGTGTGTAAATATATTCAGCTTCGTCCATGACGGTGGGCTTACGTTGCTTAGACATCGGCAAGCGCCATAACCACTTAAGAATTTCTTCCAGCTGTTGCAGGTCGACGCTAGTTGGATTCTCTAGATGCTTTTCTAAAAGCGTTTGCAGTTTCTTAAAATAATAAATCACATCTGAAGATCGCGATTCCGTTGGATGCGCTGTTAACACATGAACTGTTCGTCCATATTTATGATGAACGTTTATAGCCTCTTCGGGTTCCGCTTCAGATCGTAACCGATAAGTTCGGTAAGCAGCCTCGCACGAATTAATAATCTCAAGCATCAGGGAAAATGAGTGGGCGATTTGAAACCGCTGATCTTCGGTTAAACCTGACATTTCTTCTTTTAAATGCATTAGGCCTGAAACTTTTTGACCTTTTGGGGATTTCACAAAAATTCGAATCCGCTCAATACGTCTGAATTCTTGTACGCCTAGTTCATCACGAATGGTTTTACCAAGTTGTGTGACTGCCCAGTCAACTAACTGAGTCAGCTCTTTAGGAAGTGTCTTTGTCATTCACTAACTATCCGTGAGTGAATAACAAAGAACACCTTATGTTTGTGAAATAACTAACGAAGGATTACTGTGATTTCTTTTGTCGTTGGTAACTGTGTTCCTACATTTGGAACTACTTCGCTAACCACGCCCTGGCCTTGGAACTTTACTTTGATATCTTGGCCACTTACACGGCGAAGGACTTCGCGGGTTGTTAAGTTCATGATATCTGGAACCGTTTCACCTACTGGAACTTCTGTGACTTTATCTAGTTCGTTTGCGGTGATGATGACTTTGTTTTCAACTGGTTTTTCCATTGCAGGTTTCGTCACCGTTGCTACTTTGCGTTTTATCACTGGTTTAGCCTCTTCAGCTAAAGGCAATGGCGCAATTCCTTCTTTACGAACGGCATAAGAAGCAATTCTTGAAAAGATCGGAGCTGCTACTGTCGCACCGTAATAAGCTTTTCTTGGGGTGTCGACCGCAATGTAAATCACAAATCTAGGATCATTTGCCGGAATGAAACCACCAAAACTAGAGATGTAAGCACCTCTTAAATACCCACGACCATTTGGATTTACTTTTTGTGCAGTACCCGTTTTACCACCCACCATAAATCCATCAACGCGAGCATTACCACCTGTACCGATACCCGTCGTTACACCAACAAGCATCGCGCGCATTTGCGCTGCTTGTTCAGCTGATAAAACGCGGCGGATGGGCTTCACTTTTGTTTCTGTTAATTGACCGGTTTCAGCATCGCGGATGGATTGCACGATGTAAGGGGTATTTAAAACACCCCCATTTGCAATGGCCGCAAAAGCGTTGGCCACCTGAAGTGGGGTGGAAGAAATACCGTGACCGAAAGAAATATTACTTAATAAATGCTGACGCCAAGGCAGAGCTTGCACCATTCCGCGGGCTTCACCTGGCAGATCAATTCCATTTTTTTGCCCGAATCCAAAATCTAACAGTCCCTGACGTAAACGGTCTGCACCCATTTTAAAGGCGATTTTCGTTGTGCCTACGTTTGAAGACACCGCAAGGATCTCACTCACTGTCAGGTCTTCAAATTTCTCTTTTGTTTCAGCTTCCCGAATAATTCTGTCGCCGACTTTAAAGCTCCCCTTTTCACAGTAAAACTTCGTGTTGGGTTGAATTAGATTTTCACGAAGAGCTGCTGCGATAACAAAAGTCTTCATAGTTGAGCCTGGTTCGAACGCATCCGTAAGGATTTTATTTCGCCGAAACTCTGCCGGCGTTTTCATGGCTTTATTAACGTCAAACGTAGGCGCTGATGCTAATGCCAAGACGGCCGATGTTTTTGCATCAAGGACTACGCCGACGGCATGATCCGCTTCGAAAGTTGATACCGCATTCGCAAGTTCACTTTCTAAGCGGTATTGCAACTCTGTATCCACGGTCAAACGAAGTTCGCTGCCTTCGGGATTTTCAATAAACATCAGGCCATCATTGATCAATGGTCTGCCGCGCGCATCACGTTTCACAGAAACTTTTTTCTGATTCCCTGCTAATAACTGATTATGAGAAAGCTCTAAACCTTCAAGCCCCTGCCCTTCGCTGCCAAGAAATCCGATGGTCTGCGCCAGCAAAGTTTCGTTTGGATAAACACGGCGCCACTCTTCAACAAAAGAAAGACCGCGAATATCCCAGGATTTGATTTCATCGGCTTTTGCTTGGTCCAACATGCGGTGAATCCAAACAAAACGTCTATGACCATCTTTGATCTTAGCAAAAACAGCTTCAGGCGACTGATTTAAAACCTTCGCTAGTTTTTTAGCGACGGCTTTGCGGTTTTCTAAAAGCTTTGGGTCCGCATACAAAGAATAAGCCGTTGTCGACATCGCCAGGTCACGGCCGGTGCTATCAACAATCGCCCCACGGCGCGCTTGCAAGGTCACTTTGGTTTGGAACTGACGGTTCTGCAAAGAATTCAAACGATCATTCGGAGCAAATTGAAGGTAACCAGCGCGCAGAATAAGCGCCGACCACAGAAATAAAATTCCGACAAAAATAATAACTATACGTGATTTCAATTACAGGTCCTTTTTTGCAACGTTCTTAACTACAGGATCCATGTTCGTAGATACCGGGCCACCCAAATGGATGATCTGATTTGCTTGTACTTTTTTAAGAGTGAACTTCTGCTGAGCCACAGAATCCAACAATTGCGGACGAGTGACTTTTGCTAAAGCAATTTCTTTGACTCTTTTTTCTTCCCACACTTTTTTATGTTCGCGGGTCAGTTTTAAAACACTATAACCCATGCGTCGCTCTTCCATTTGCAGGAAGACGATGGAAAACAAAGTAAAGATAATGACTAAAATACTTAAGAAGGGTTTGAGCTGCTTAAAGCTGTTTGAGTTCATCCTGAACGCTCCTCTCAAAAACCCGTAGTTTCGCTGAACGCGAACGGGAGTTCATGTCACACTCTTCCTGAGTCGGTACAATCACTTTTTTATAAACAGATCTGCCAAAATCCTCCGCGGCGCGGAAGATGTTTTTTACTATGCGGTCTTCTAATGAATGAAAGCTGATGACGGCAAGGCGTCCTCCGGGATTAAGTGCTTTCATCATGGAAGGTAATGCTTCAGCTACGACTTCAAGTTCTGAATTCACAGCCAAGCGTAATGCCATAAAATATTTTGTTGCCGGGTGATGGCCTTTTACCTGCCAACCATCGACTCTTTCGATAAGACCCGCTAGCTGACTGGTAGATTGAAATGCTTTGATTTTGCGATCATGAACAATCGCGCGCACGACACGAGACGGACGATACACTTCGCCGTACTCTTTAAAGATTCGAATGAGTTCATCCTCTGATGCCGTATTTACTAACATCTCAGCCGTCAATCCTTGTTGCTGATTCATTCGCATATCCAGGGGGCCATCGTGATAAAAACTAAAGCCTCGTTCCGCCTGGTCCAACTGCGGGGAACTGACACCTAGATCTAAGAGCATCATATCAAACTTATTTAGATTGTGATCTGAAAACTGCGAGAAATTTCCATGAATTACGTTTAACTGGCCCTGCTCGACTTCGGTCTTGAAGCGCTCTTTTGCAAAATTAACCGCCACTAGATCTTGGTCCATGACAGTGGCTTTCATCTGGGGGATCACAAATTTCATTGCTGAATAGTGACCACCGCGCCCAAAAGTTCCATCAAAATATTTTGGTTCTGGTTTATCACGATACGGATAAAACGCAGCGAGAACTTCTTGAAGCAGAACAGGATAGTGTTCAGGCCAAAACTCGAATGGCAACTCGACCTTTGGCGGGATCACTTCAGTGACGATTTCCACTCTCTCGCCTGATTTTGGTTTATACTTTTTCATCGTCCCTGCCTGTCTTCCATGGAAATCACAGAGTAGAAATGGCATTGCAGACTCTGTGGCCACTTTCAAGCTATGAATAATTTAATTGAGCGTCAAGTCGCTTTGCCTTAGTCTTGAAGTATAGATTTCTTCGAGAATTTATCAGGATGTGAATTTCGATGTTAATTAACTGTCCACGGTGTGGGTTTCAACAACCTAAAGATAAGTACTGTGCCCAATGCGGCGTAGATATGGAGACGTACCGTCCGGCAGCTCCCCCAGCATGGAAAAAGTTTTTTGGTAATCCACTAGTTCAATTGTCATTATTAGCTGTGGTTGCGGGTGGTGTTAGCATCACTCTTTATCAAAAAGGCCAACAAAGTCTTGAACGCCGGGTTTCTTATTTAAAATCCACTGTACAGATAAACCAAGGTGCACAAAATCTTCCGCCGGCTGAAGTCAGTGAATTAGAGGAACTGCCAACAGCAACAGACCAAGCATCTCAAAAACCCGACAGCGATGCCAGTGATGGAACTATCACAGCGACAAAAGTAACTGCCGCTGGATCGCCAACAGCTGATAAATCCGATACTGCTGCACTGTCTGCGGCAGCCACCCCTGGGAAAGAAGGTCGTGCGGTTGCTAAAACCACAGGACCTCGTTTAGTGGTTTATTATGCAGAAGTAGGACGTGGCACTTTAAATCGTATCGTCAACGACAGCCGCTCTACTGGTCAGTACATGAACTTCAATGATTACTCTGCGGGTATTCTGCCGAATATTTCAAGATCCATCACTTCTCCGCAAATTTTGATTCTTCATAAAGAGGAACGCACGGTCGATAACTCTAAAACTTTGCAATGGTCTTATGGTTTAAAAGATCGCCGCGATCCTTCCGTTGAAATTGGTCTAACGACTTTCTTTGAGATCAATGAAATGGAAGGCAACAACCTGCGCGGCAACATGGAGATTCAAAGAACCTGGAGAGAAATGGGTTCATCCGGCGGCTTTGAGATCCAACGCAAATCCTTTCCGGCCATTTTTGAAATCGGCAATGACTCTGGCTTCTTTATGGCGGGAGTGATGCCGACTCAGTCTAATCTTGAAAATGAACAAGAACTCACGGCAATCGATATCTTTAAGATCTTGCGCTCCCCTCGCTTCAGAGACGGAAACAGCGAGTTCGTGATTTTTGTAGAGTTCGCAAAGGGCAACTAACTGCCAAAGGCCACCACCATGGAATTTCAACGGGAGCTTGACCATCGTTATGGTCCGCAAGTTCATATTATCGACAGCCCTTTTTTAAATGGACTGCTAGCGCAACTGTGTTCACCTCAGTGCTTTCAACCCGACGTAAACCGCATTGTTGAAATTCTTTATAATCATCTGATTTCAATTACAGTTAACAACGAATTTGCGATTGAAAAGTTTGAAAGCATCACGCGCATGAATGAATATCATCCTGACGTGAGGCTAAAAACCAGTCGAATCGCGCCAGAACAAAAAGCCGTGACAGTGAATTTAGCCCGTGCGGGAACTTACCCAAGCCACATTTGTTACAACTTTCTTCACTATGCTTTGCCCGCTTTAAATATTCGCCAAGATCATATCTTTTCAGCTCGCGTGACAAACAACAAAGAGGTTGTGACGGGCGCCGAATTTGGCGGCATGAAAATCGGTGGAGACGTTAAGAATGCCCACGTGATTTTTCCTGATCCGATGGGTGCAACTGGTAACACGATGGTTACGGCCGTAAATCATTATAAGACCCATATCGCAGGGCCGGCGCGTAAATTTATCGCCTTAAACTTGATCGTGACGCCAGAGTATTTGAAGAATGTACTTAAAGCCCACCCCGACGTCGTAATCTATGCCTTAAGACTTGACCGAGGACTATCCCCTCAGGCAGTTTTAGATGCAATTCCTGGCCAATTTTGGGATCAGGAACGCGGCTTGAACGATAAGCAATACATCGTCCCAGGCGGCGGCGGATTCGGCGAAATCATGAACAACTCTTTTGTATAAACGTAGACTTATACGAGATTAGGAAACGAAGATGACGAACTTGACCTTGAAACCATACATCACTGAAGAACAAATCCAGGAAAAAGTAAAAGAACTGGGCGCGCTTCTTTCTAAAAAATATAAAAATGAAAAAGTAGTCGCAGTGTGTGTTCTTAAGGGTTCTTTCATGTTCTATTCTGACCTTATCCGCAACATCGAAGCTGACATCACTTGCGAATTCTTCGGTGTGGCTTCTTACCACGGTGGAACTTCATCATCTGGCGAAGTGAAAGTAACTTTGGATCTAGCAAGCCCCGTTGAAAACTGCCACGTTATTCTGGTTGAAGACATCATCGACACAGGCTTAACGATGAATTACTTGAAAAACTCAATCAACTCTCGCAAACCAAAAAGCCTTACAACAATCGCGCTTCTTGAAAAACCAGATGCACTCAAAGTGAAATGCGATATCGACCACGTAGGTTTCAGAATTCCTAACGACTTCGTAGTTGGATACGGCCTTGATTACCAAGGTTACTACCGCAACCTTCCATACATCGCCCAAGTTCAAAACTTCCAATAACGGCGGACGCTGGAGCAGCACCGACATTTAGTGAATAGAAAAGGGAGCTCTAAAAGCTCCCTTTTTTTATTTCTGACGCTGTGTAGACCCAAAAAAGAAGCAGGCACTTTTTGGCGGGTGTTAGGGTTTTAGACAGCGGGATTGGGGTTTAAACCAATAGGTTGTTTGGGGTGCTGGGTATGGGGCTTGCTTTAGGTTTCGATGGAATAAAAACCTAAGGAGCCTTCTATGAAAATCAGCTCGATGTTATTGAGCGGTCTTTGTGCAACTTTGATCCCAGCGATGAGCTTTGCTGGGCAGATTTCTGGAACTATCGGTGTACGCCTGGTTATTACTGCGAACGGCGCTACTTCATCTAGCCTATCTTCAGACCCAGGTGCCTATAGCAATTATCAAAGCATGGCTATTTTAACTAACGCTGCTAACGGCGAAACGGTTGATATCTTGGTCAATGGTCAAAAAGTCGCTTCGGCTATTTCACAAAACGGCACTATCCATGTCGAGATCAGCTGGAAACAAGAAGACGCTGTAAATCTATCTTTCCGCTCTGAAGGTAAGGAACTGCAGGTTCTGCAAACGGCTTACGTGAACGGACAGACCATGGCGCCCAAGATGACTCCACAAACTTATACACAAAAAGTAACGACTGAAAATGCAGACGGTACGACTTCAACTAAGAACGTTGAAGTGCAAACTGTTGTGATCGAGTACTAAAAATAAAAAGGGCTGAATTTCTTCAGCCCTTCTGCCCTATTCCGACGGAGTCGGAGTGAATCAGGCATTGATTATTTCAAATCAAACAATAAAAATTCAGTTTCTTTATTAGCACGGATCTTTAATAGATCCTCTTCTTGAACGGCCAGCCCGTCACCGGATTGCAATGTTTTACCATTCACATCCAATTCACCTTCAGCTAATTGCACCCAAGCTCCACGGCCTGGTCGCATTTTAAATTCCAGGGTTTTACCTGGCTCTAAAACCGAAGCGTACATATCAGCATCCTGATGAATTTTCTGACTGCCATCGCGGCCGTCTTTAGAAACCAAAAGTTTTAACTGATTTAGTTTCTGCTCTTTCGTGAAAGACTGCTGAGTATAACCAGGTTGCACACCCACAGTGTCAGGTTGAATCCAAATTTGGAAAAGGCGTAAGTCTTCATCTGGTGAAGGATTGTATTCACCATGACGAATGCCCGTTCCAGCGTGCATCGTTTGAATTTCACCCGCTGTGATCTGGCCCACGTTACCAAGGCTGTCTTTGTGTTCAACACGGCCCTGTAAAACGTAAGTAATGATTTCCATATCGCGGTGAGGATGCATTGGGAAACCTGAAGCTTTTGCGATCCAATCTTGGTTAATAACTCTTAAATCACGAAATCCCATAAATTTTGGATCGTAATAATCACTGAAAGAGAAACTGTGATGGGATTTCAACCATCCACCAAATTCGGCATAGCCTCTTTCTTCTGATTTTCTTAAGTAAAGCATAATTGTCTCCTTGGGGCTTTGCCCACAGTGCTGATTCAAATTGCACTCGTTGAAGTGAAATCAGTATACAAAACTAGACGATCTAAAAAAATTATAATTTTTTTATTAACATGATCTAATTTTTAGATATACTTAAAAGCGATGACATTAGACCAATTGCAAGTCCTTCAAACTATCGTAAAGTTAGGAAGCTTCAGAGCAGCCTCCCAGGAGTTGCATCGCGCGCAAAGTGCCGTCAGTTATGCCATCAGAACCTTGGAATCCGAGTTAGATTTTAAATTATTCACTCGTGATCAATATCGCCCGCAGCTCACTCCGCAAGGGCGCGCGTTCTTAAAAAAAGCCGACGACCTTATTTTTCAATTAACCGAACTTCAAGAAACAGCAGAGTTTTTAAAACGAGGACATGAACCGATCATTCGCTTAGCCGTCAGCGCACTGTGGCCCCTCCCGTCATTGATCAGTGCCCTGAAGGAATTTAAAACGAAGTTTCCCCACACGGAAATCAAGATCATTCACGACGTTCTTAGTAACGATGAACAACTGTTGGAGGACCATGCCGATATAGCCCTGGGACATATCTTTAACGAACAAAGCCTTCTGGTTGCAGAAGAGCTTTTCACTGTGAATATGGTCGCCGTATGCTCTGCCGATCATCCTTTGGCGAAATTCAAAGGAAAGGCAACCCCGCAAGAGCTGGCAAAACATCCCCAAATCATTATGTCGAGCACAGTGAAAAGTTCCAAACGATCCGCTGCGATTATCAATCCTGATAACGTGATTTCAGTGCAGGATTATTTAACCAAAAAAGAGTTTTTAATAGCCGGCTTAGGCTGGGGAAGAATGCCTGAACATCTTGTTAAAGAGGAAATCAAGAAAAAATCCCTGGTGACGGTGATAAATAAGCCCCATGTCACGACGGTCCACATCGCGCGTCACTCTCAAAAAGAGTTGGGCCCCTGCGGTAAATTCCTTTGGAATTATTTTTCGCATAGACAAAAAAAGGGCGTTAAATAAACTACAACCAGCCACTAGGGTTGGCGAGAAGTAGGCATATGCAAGGCGGAGGATTCTTCGCGCAACGCAGTCAGATGCCTGCTTATCGGCGACCCCTCCCCGATGGAACGAGGTCACCCGTATGAAGCAGTATCACGATTTACTTAAAGACGTCCTTGAAAATGGAATGAAAAAAGAAGACCGCACTGGAACTGGAACTCTTTCCATGTTCGGTTATCAAAGCCGTTACAACCTTGAAGAAGGCTTCCCTCTTTTAACAACTAAAAAACTTCATACGCGTTCTATCTTTCACGAGCTTTTGTGGTTCTTAAAAGGTGACACCAACATCAAATATCTTCACGACAACAAAGTGACGATCTGGGATGAATGGGCCGATGAAAACGGCGATCTAGGCCCGGTGTATGGGAAACAATGGCGCTCGTGGGCTACGGCTGACGGTCGCACCATTGACCAAATCACGAACGTCGTTAATCAAATCAAGAACAATCCAAATTCTCGTCGCTTGCTAGTAGTCGCCTTCAACCCTGGTGACGTAGATAAAATGGCGCTTCCACCTTGCCACGCCTTCTTCCAGTTCTACGTGGCAAACGGAAAACTATCTTGCCAGCTTTATCAAAGAAGCGCGGATATTTTCTTAGGCGTTCCATTTAATATCGCAAGCTATGCGCTTCTTACTCACATGATCGCGCAAGTTTGTGGTCTGGGCGTAGGTGACTTCGTTCATACATTGGGTGATGCTCACTTGTACTTAAATCACTTGGAACAAGCGCAACTGCAATTAAGCCGCGACTTCCGCCCGCTTCCGCAATTGAAACTAAATCCTAACGTTAAAGATCTTTTTGATTTCACTTATGAAGATATCGAAATCGTAGGTTACGATCCGCATCCCGCTATTAAAGCTCCGGTGGCAGTATGATTTTAACCCATGTTGTAGCTTGCTCTGAAAATCGCGTGATTGGCACCCAAGGGGGCCTGCCTTGGAATATTCCAGAGGACATGAAGTTTTTCAAAGAAACTACCAAGGGTCATATTATGATCATGGGTCGCAAGACCTTTGATTCATTTAACGGCAGAGCTCTTCCTAACCGCTACCACATCGTGATCACACGCGATCCAAGCAAACATAGCTTCCCGTCGACGGAATCAAGCCCGGTGGTTTTCGTTTCTTCGATTGAAGAAGCCATAGAACACGCAAAACCATTAACTGCAAAATGGGGCGATGAAGTTTTCATCATCGGTGGCGGTGAAATCTATAAGCAAGCTATGCCTGTCACTGATAAGGTCTATCTAACCCTTATCCACCGCGAGTTTCCGGGTGATACGTATTATCCAGAAATTGACGAAAGCAAGTTTAAACTGACGGAACAGCGTCGAGTTGAGGCGACTATTCCTTTTTCATTTCTTACATACATTCGAAAATAACGTCTAGATTTGAGTCTCAAAATGAGAATCTTCAAAATAGCTCTCTACGTAGAGCTATTTTTCTCCGAGAATAAATTATCGCATTTATTTTTGGAGACCCGATGTCAGCCGCTAAACGCTTTCTAACAAGAGAAACTGCCCAGATTGAAGTGTACGGCCACGTGGGTTTGTTAGTTGCCAGCCTTAGAAACCTGTCAGAGACCGGGGCCTTCCTTGAAGTTGCCAAAGGTGATTACGTTCCTAAAAAAGGCGATCTTTTAAATATGACTGTGAATTTAGACACATTAGATCGCATCCATAACGTCGCTGCAGAAGTCGTCTGGAGCAAGGGTATGGGTCTTGGCATCTGTTTCATCAACAGAGACCAAGTTCTAGAAAGAATGATGGCCAAAAGTAGCTCCTTCTAATACAATGTCTGCAGCAAATGCAGGTAGAATCAAATATCTCTCTTAATTCTTATAATACCCTTGGACTGCGCTCTGAAGCTGAGCTCTTTACCGAACTGCATTCGCCTGAAGATCTGCAAAAACTTATCAATGACACTTCTATCAGAAAACTGCCATGGAACATCCTTGGTGGAGGCAGCAATCTTGTTCTTCCTTCTTTAGTGCGTGGACTGGTTTTAAAAGTCGCTAACACTGGCCATGAAGTTTTAGGTGACGATAAAGATTATTGGTTTGTGAAAGTGCAAGCCGGTGAAGTTTGGAATGATTTCGTTCAAGGCACTTTGCAAAAAGGTATCTACGGATTAGAAAATCTGTCTTTGATTCCAGGAACTGCCGGAGCCTCCCCGATTCAAAACATCGGCGCTTACGGAGTCGAAGTTAAAGACAGCATTTTTGAAGTTCACTGCCTTGATTTAAAAACCGGCGAAGAAAAAGTATTTAGCAATAAAGAATGCCGTTTTGCTTACCGTGATAGCTTCTTTAAACAGGAAGGTGCCGGTCGTTACCTAGTTTGGGATGTGACCTTCAGACTTCCTAAGAACAACGTTATGCACCTTGAATATGGCGATATCCGTAAAGAGCTAGAGCGCTTGGGTTTAAGTAATGAGCCCCGCCACATCGCCAATGCCGTAATTAACATTCGCCAAAGCAAACTTCCAGATCCAAGAGTCATCGGGAATGCTGGAAGCTTCTTTAAAAATCCCATTGTGCCAAAGTCCACTCGCGACGCTTTGTTAGAGCGCCACACGGACCTTGTCAGCTTTCCCTACCAAACCGAGCACTTTAAACTTGCCGCTGGCTGGTTGATTGATCGCGCGGGTTGGAAAGGCAAGATGCTGGGCCCTGTGGGCATGTATGAAAAGCAAGCACTCGTATTAGTAAACCATGGCGGCGCTTCTGCTGATGATGTTTGGAAGCTTGCTAACCAAGTTACCACCGACGTGAAATCCATATTCGGCGTCGAAATCGAACCAGAACCAATTCGCTGGTAGAAGGTCTAGTTCCAAGACTAAAGACTGTACCTTAACAATAAACAAAGCCCACAATAAGATTTGGAATTGTCCCCACCAAATGACAATTCAAATCCCAAGGAGGGCGTTTGTGAAATTAACCATGATGGTTACCGCAGTCTTTATTTTTCTAAGCCTTAGCTTTTTCCCTTTCCAAGAAGCGCACACAGTATCAAGCACCCAATACTGGATGAAGATTCGCGCCACTGATGCTTTTCAAAGAACGCTGGTTGCAAACACGGGCGCATCGATTGAAGCCACCCGCGAAGACTTTGTTGTCGCGATTGGTACCTTAGAAGAAAAAGCCGCTATCGAAAAAATGGGACTGCTTGAAGTCAGTTTTCCGTTAACTAGTGAAATGGACTTCCCTGCTAAGGACGCCATTTATCACAACTACGCTGAAATGACGGATAAGTTGAACAAGCTTGTTTCAAATCATTCCGATATCGCGGAATTATCATCCATCGGCAAATCCATTGAAGGTCGCGAAATTTGGGCCGTAAGAATTTCAGGAAACTTAAGCCAAGCAGAAACTTTACCGGCGGCGATTTTCATGGGTGGTCATCACGCCCGTGAACATTTATCGGTAGAACTTCCTTTATATTACATCGAATATTTTTTAACAGAATATAAGAACGGCAACCCCCGCATCCAACGTTTGATCAACGGTCGCGACATTCACATCATCCCAATGGTAAATCCTGATGGTGCAGAATTCGACATCTCGACCGGTTCTTATAAAGCATGGAGAAAAAATCGCGCGATCAACGGCGACGGAACCCAAGGTGTGGATTTAAATCGTAACTATGGTTTTAAATGGGGCACGGGCGGATCCAGCAGCAGCGGAAGCAGTGACACATTCAAAGGACCCCACCCCTTCAGTGAACCTGAAACCCAAGCGATCAAAAGATATATCGAAGCCCACGAAAATATCACTGTGCTTTTATCGTTTCACACTTTCTCTCAGTTGATCCTTTATCCATGGGGACATGCTAACTCAGGAATTCCCATAGCACGCGATCGCCAGGTGCACGAAGTGATGGCAAAGAAGATGGCTGAATGGAATGGGTATAAACCCCAACAAGCTTCTCAGCTTTATATCGCTAGTGGCGATACGACAGATTGGGCTTATGGTGAACACAAGATTATTGCCTTCACCTTTGAGCTTGATCCAGGCAGTTCTGGATTTGGGCCCGGTGGCTTTTACCCGGGAAGTGGAATCATTCCTGAAGTCCAAAGAAAAAATCTGGAGCCCGTTTTGTATTTGATTGAATACGCGGATAATCCTTACCGCTCTTTAGAAGCTGGTGGCGGCCCCATCTTTAAACCTTAAAAATCCTATGAAGCTGACGAAAGACCTTCGTCAGCTTTTTTCTTAATACGCATTTGCTACCTGATTGCAAATCGACACCTGATTAATCATCGCCATATAAAAAAGAATCACAGATCGATCCGTCGGCGAAAAATACTTCTTCAATGAACCGTTTGAATTCACCATTCCGTACAAATAGGTATTCACAAATCGATAGACCGCAGGAGTAATGCGCATATCCGTTCTGCATGCCACATTCTTATAAAAAACGGAAATAGCCACGGAACCGCCATCCCATCCATGATCGCTATCCTTACCACTAATTAAAATGGTGTCGCTTTTTCCGCGATTACGTTCGCCATAGGCGACCTGAAAAGAAATGCTCCAAGCATTGCCTTCAAAATCAGCCCCTACAATTTTACAAAGATTTTTAAAGCAGGCGACAATTAGTTCTTCTTGAACTTTGCGCTGAAAATCCGGATCATCTTCCGTCTTGATTGCGTTTGCAGCCCATGAAAATGAAGCAAAACAAAATAGCAGCAGACAAAGAGCCGTTAAAAATCTTTTCGCTGCCATTGGAACACTCCATTTCCATGTGTTAGTTGACCTACCTAAAATTTGTATTCGATAAAAAACGGTTAAATAAGTTATGAGCGTTTAATGAATGTCTTTTAATCGGTAAAAATTTAAAAATTACATCGGCTCACAGAATCATGAAGCTCCACGATGAGTGACAGAATTTGAAGGGTGTCTTAAAGTTTTTCACCGACCGATCAATTAGAACAACCAGAGTGGCTTTTCATGTTGTGCCCTGGAATTGCAATGATCGGCGCAGATGATTCAGGTGAGGATGTCGGTGCAAAAATTCAAGTTTATCTTAATCGCAGCTTTCTTGTTCATGCACTTACCGTTTTTAAGTGAAGCTCAGCCGTTATGTGCTGTTTCTAAAAACTCGAACCTTGCCATCGATCAAAGAGATGACCAGCGTTTGAAATGTCTAAAATCTAAGAAGTCGACAATCAAAGTAGCCCAATGCTTGGAGGCTGCGAAAACCATGGAGTATTCAACGAACGCCGAAGAGGCCCGTTTACTTTGCCTGTATGACCTTCGCCAACAGCCTTCAAAGAAAGAATGCCTGCAAATCGTGAAAAATATGGAGTACCCAGATTCTGGCGACGAAGTTCGCTGGGAATGCCTCCGCCGCTTTTCAAATTCCCTTAAGCCCGCTGAATGCCGTCAATTAGCTTCGGGAATGGCTTATCCTGCAAATGGAGACCGCGCTAAGCAATTTTGCGAGCAATAGCTCGGATTTTCATTCCGAGCATCCATCCGTCGCATGGCCTCCCATATTACAAACATTACAAGTTTGTAAAAATCCAGACTTGCCCTTGTGTCCAATGCTCCTTATTCTGTCCCTATCAATTTTGTAATGTTGTAGATCGTGAGTAGAAATAATGAGCGTAATTGAAGAAAAAGAAAAAACGAAAAAAACTAAGATTATTGTGAAAGCTCCTACACAAGAGCGTTCCCGCCAAACGGTAGCTACCATCTTAGAAGCTTGCTCTCGCCTTTTAGTTTCTGAGGGCTTTTATTCCATCACTACCGATAAGATCGCTAAAGAAGCTGGCGTCAGCATCGGTTCGCTTTACCAATTCTTCGGTAACAAAGAATCTGTGGTTCAAGCGGTCGTAAAAAATGTCCTTGAAGAAGATAAACGCATCATCAGCGAAAGAATGCGTACAATCTCCCCGCTTCCTCCTGAACAAAGAATGAAAGCTATTTTTGAGTTGGCTGTTGAAGTCGTGCGCAGAAATTCAGAACTTCGTTCGAAGCTTTCAACGATTCAGTACTACGTTGCTGAAGCTTCCTATGTTTCAGACATGATCCAATTCTTCCAAGAAATCATCCGTTACAATTTGCCGCAACTTCCAGGTCGCGACATGGATAAGGTTTCTTACGTTATCGTGAATGCCTTCATCGGTATGATCAATACAATGTCTTTAGATAGACCTGATTACATCCACGATTCCCACATCACAGCAGAAATGGCACAACTGTTCCACCGCTACGTGGACATGACTGTTGCTCAACCAGCAATGCCAGCTTCGGCATCGATGAATCGCCCAAAGGGTGACTTCATCTAATTCTGAAATCTGATTTTAGAATAAAAAAAGGGAGCTTTCTAAGCTCCCTTTTTTATTTTCCGCTTTCGTTCTGAATATTAGCGGGTTTTCTTTTCTTCCATCGCTATAGAGCGATCTCTTCTAGCTAACGAAATCAAAGCCACATTGTATTTGTCTTTAGGAACGGCAATCACAGTCGAAGCTGGGATTGGATGCCCTTTGCGAGCTTTTTGCGTTAAGTGCGGATTAAAGATTTGCGCTTTCAAATCATTACCATCAAACCAAGCCAGGATGTCTTTGTAACGAACTGGCACTGGAAGTTTCAAATCTTGTGCTTCCAAAGGTTTTGACCAAACTACTGAACCAAAATATTTAGACGCATTTCTTTCAACTTCTAAAGCCGCTAGGAAACATGCATAGAAGTTTCTTGAAGCAAACCCGAAGCTTTTGCGAGAGCTGACGTTTTTAATAAGCTCAGGAAGTTCGCGAGTTTCATAGGACTTCGTCATTTTATAAACGCCCGTCGGTCCGTGATTATAACCGGTTACAGCTAAAGGCCATGAATCAAGCATGCCATAGTTGCTGCGCAGAAGTTTTGCCGCAAACTTAGTCGCTTCCATCGGGTGATTACGTTTATCCACCACTGATGAAATCATTTTATAAGGTCTTGCTGTGTAAGGCATGATTTGCCAAAGACCGCTTGCGCCCACTTTAGAGCGAGCCATCACGTTAAATGAACTTTCAACAAATGCCAAACGAGTCAACTCGATCGGAAGTTTGGCATCTTTAAAGATTTTTTCCATGTCTTCGATATAGCGACCAGAATAAAAGATCGCATCCATCATCTTGTCTTTTTGCCCAAGTTGAAAACGAAGACGGTCTTTTTCTTCTTGAGTTGAAAGACGAGCGGCGATGACTTTTTTAGCTTCATCGACTTTCTTCTGTTTTTCGCGTTCTGATTTAAGGCCTTTAAGATCAACGACCTCATACACGATATCAACGTTTTCAGAATCGTGGATCACGCCCTGCTCTGTCGAATATTTGCTATAAATATCAACCCAGAACTGAACTTGTTTTTCCATTCCTTTCGGAGTGGCAAAAACAGTGTCGGAATATCCTAAAGCATTGCTTTGTGATGAAAAGCTTGGCGCTCTCCACGGACGAATCTCTTCAGGTGAACGACCCAAAACGTGGGGAACTACCTGATCTGAGATATCTGTTTGGTTAGCAAATGCTACTTGAGAGGATAAAACTACAACGTATAATAAAGAGACACACAGCTTGTTCATCAAACGTCCACCTTCCTGGTTCCCATCGGATTATTTTACTAGATAGATAAGTAGATTGTCGAAAAACGCGCGAATCTTTGTTTCATCTGTAGACCCATTGTAAACAAAAGAAAAGGTCACAACTCGCCCGTCTCCAAGACCAGCATATCCGGCCAGGGACACTACATTATTTAAATATCCAGTTTTGGCACGAACCCAACGTTCTGCTGGGGAATTCTTCATGCGTTTTTTAAGCGTGCCATCAACGCCCGCGATGGGCAAGGAAGTCAGGAATTCAGGCTGCACGCGTAAATCTAAACGCAAATGCTGCAGCACTTTCCACATAGCATAGGAAGACATTTTATTTTCGCGCGACAAGCCCGAAGGCGATTGCAATTGATATTGCTCAGATGGGATCCCTAAACTTTGCATATGCTCATTAATAATCTGCATCCCGTCTGCCAAAGTTGCACCCTTTGTCTTTTTCACCGCTCCCAGGTTCTTAGTCAGCATTTCAGCGACAAAGTTGTTTGAAAACTTATTCATGTCGGCGACAACGTGTTCAACGGCTTTGCTTTCCGATTCCGCTAAAACATCGGCCTTCTCTGGTGTGACACCGTTTTTAATTGTTCCGGTGAATTCAATTCCTCGTTGTTGCAAAAAAGATTTCAGATTGTAGCCGGACCAAAGATCAGGCTGCGTGATGTTTTTAAATACCACGATCTCTTTGGCACCTTTGCCAATCGAGCCACCCACTAAAATAACGTCACCATTTTTTTCGTCTTCGCGATCCGCCAAAAGATTATTCGCGTTTCCACCAACGGTTTTGGCTTTGTTCACCAAACGGATGTATTCGTTTTGTGGATCAATGAAAACTTCCGCTGTACCGCTGTCTGTTGGGCGCACAAAAATATTTACGGAGTTCCAGTTAAAGCTCATCGCACCAACCGGGGCATCGTAAGCACGATCCACACGTTCTTTTTGACGACTTAGATCAAAACGGATTTTATCGAAAAGTGAATCATCAACAACGATATCACCTTCAATTTTTTTGATTTTGTTGCGCGTGAATGAATTCACCAAATACCAAAGATTTTCGGAAACAAAAGATGGGTCACCGCCACCTTTTAAATATAGATTTCCCTTAAGTACGCCGTTTTTAGGGTCAGTATCACCTAACAACTGAGTCTTAAATTTATAACCCGGAGGAAAATGTGCAAGCACCGCAGAAGCGGTCGCGATCTTCGTGATCGACGCAGGGATCATCACTTTATTGCCATTCACATCTAAAAGCTTTTTTGCATCGGGTCCGTCACCTAAGGTTGCATAAATACCGACATCTTGAATATTGACGCCATATTTTTTTGCAAGGCTTTGCAGTTCTTTTTGGATGTCAGCAAACTTATCTGTTTTATCAAAAGATTTTGAATCTTGCGTGGGAGCTGTTAGTGGCTGGGCGTGAGTTGATAGAGTGAAAAACAAGAGAGAAACAATCGCGAAAGTGGTCTTCACTTAAAACTCCGTTTTGCTAAGTGGTCTAGGCGGTCTGGCCGTCGAGGTTCAGATAATATTAGCCAGTGAATTTTTTCTTCGCAAGACGCGAACTGCATTGTTAGACTGAAGTTCATGAAAAAACGCGAATGGTTAATAGTGATCCTGCCCCTTCTTGCAACTTGGTCAATAGACCGTATTACAAAGCTTTGGGCGACGGACATCACTCAGCTTAAATCTTTTGGTCCACTGCACTTTGTTCTGCATCACAACCATGGCGCGATGTTGGGTCTGTTTTCTGATTTACCCACGGTCCTGCGAGTAGTTTCACTTTCAACTGGTGGCGCGTTCTTACTTTGTACTTACGCTTTGATTCAATACCTCTTACCAATTAAATCCCTGACGTTACGAAGTGGACTGTCGATTTTAATTGGCGGCATCATCGGGAATGTGACGGATCGTATTGTTTGGGGCTACGTTGTTGATTTTATCGTGATTGGAACTCCGTCGCTATCAAGTCCAGCCTTCAACCTAGCCGATGCCCTGCAATGGGTGGGATATGGTTTGATCGTTTACGCGATCATTCGTGAAGGTGAATTACTGTGGCCGGAAAACAACTTCCGCAAAAAGTACTGGGTGAACCTGCCGTTTCAGATCAAGTACTGCTTAATGTTGATGGCGGTTGGTTTAAGCCTGACTTTGATCAGTCTGGTTTTTTCGTACACTTATATGCGTGTGACGATCCAGGAACTAGTCGGTAACAACATCTTTTTAATGAATAAGTTTTTAGTGCCTTACGTGATCACCTTTGTGATTATCTGTGTCGCATTCTGTGCGATTCTTTTTGCTGTAGGCCGAGTGATTTCCCACCGTATTGCAGGACCACTTTATGCCTTTGAAAGATATTTGAAAGATGCCTTAGATGGTAACGGGGCTGCGTCTTTAAAACTTCGCCAAGGTGATGAATTTAAACATCTTGAAGAATTAGCAGAAGAAGTAAATCGTCGCCTAGTGCAAATTAAAAAAGAGCGCACCGTGAACGTGATCGAATATAAAGAAGAACAAGACTAGTAAACGACTTCTACTTCGCCAATGCGGTTTAGATAATAGCGCTTGGCGACTTTTTCCTGATGACAGAAGGCTTGCAGATAATCCCCGTCTGGATTTCTAACAATGCCAATTGGCGTGATTCTGCGAGTTTCACCTTTTTTAGATCCCCCGCTATAAATCATGTCGATGTCTTTTTTAGAGTAAATCGCCGTTTTTAGATTTGAAAAACGCGTGTCGTTTAAGGCTAATAACGAATAATCTTTCCACCACAAACTCTTACCTTGGCTTTTAATCGCCTGGGACAAAGTCATCTCTGCACCCATTTTTTCAAAGCACGCTTGCGCTACAAACAGACAAGATTTTGCGTCATCATAGGCACGGTGCGCTTGGCCGCCGTCTAAGTTCAAATGTTTCACCAAAGTTTGCAGCTTGTGATTTTCTACTCCATGAATCCATTTGCGCGAAAGAAGACTTGTGCAAAGAGCGGGTTCAGTCGGTAAAGGCAGGATTGCTTTTTCAAATTCAGCGGCAATAAATCCTAAATCAAATGGAGCATGGTGGGCCATGACGATGGCACCTTTAAAGAACTCATGAACTTCGCGGATTTTTTCTGCCATAGTAGGTGCATCGACCACCATTTCGTTAGTGATACCATGGATGCCGATAATGAACTCAGTCATCATCTCGCGGGGTTTTAACAAAAACTGCAGACGCCCTACCTCTTGACCCTTATGCCATTTCACCGCGCCGAACTCGACCACATCGTATCCCACCGGATAAGCTCCGCTAGTTTCGGTATCAAATGCGACATATGTATATTCGTTTAATGGCAGATCAAGATTCATTCAGGCACCTTATCCCGAACTGGGCTTTTGGTCCAGTTCGATGGCAGATTGCCTTGTGAATTCTTTGTTTTTCTAAAAATATTGCTTCACAATGAAGCGAACTATCTATGCGAATACTCCTTGTTTTTATCATTATTCTGGCAGGTCATTGTAAATCCTTTGCAGCAGAGGGCGGCGGAAGAACGCCCACATTTGCACTTGAAGGTGATGTCACCCTGACTTCCCATTATGTGGAATACGGGCTTTCGCATTCAGATAATTCCCCGGCTTTACAAGGGTCCTTTTGGTTTAACTTTGGTTCCCAGTTCCGTTTAGGTCTTTGGGGTTCCAACACTAACTTTGAAAACAGTGATGATCATTTCAACTTGCGCGGAAATGCGGAAATCAAAGTGGATTTCACGCCAAATTCGCATGCGATCATTCATTATAGCCAAAACACTTATTATAATGGCGGCGACCATAATGGAAATATCTTAGGGCTGCATTTGCATTTCTGGGACTTCCGCGTTCTTTATGAAAATAATAGTAACTGGGAAGCGACTGATGATGCTTCCACTCGTTTTGCGATGGGTAAACTTTCAACGGTGATGGGTAATTGGCGCTGGAACAATGAAGCTGGTTACAACATGCCTGAAAACGAAGCTTACAACGCTTATTTCGATGTGCGCACAGGATTAGGAAGAAAAGTGGGAGTGATCTTTGTTGAAGGAGCCCTCACTGGAACCAGCGAGAGCTCTCAATTTCACGGAGCCGGCGACTTCTTTTTTATTCTGACTGCGTCGACGGATCTTTAATTCCGGTCGCTTCTTTTAATTCTTCGTCCACTTGTTTTTTCAAATCTTTCGCAGGAGCTTTCGCCGCCTCTGCCGCTTTTTTGCGGTTGCTGATTTGATGAACGAAGTTGTCGTAAACGGACATATCCACTTTTGAAGGACCAAACAAAGTATCTAGCTTACGTGGCTTACGGCCATCGGAAGTAATTTCTTTTTGCATGATCTTCACACGGATGAAACCAACAAGTTTTGCTGGATCCACTTCACCGCGTTTTTCCTTCACGTTAATACCGCCCACAACTGTGACCGTATTGTTTTCAAGGGAAGCTAAAACTTTATTGCGGATCATATCAAAGCGCTCTGAAGCTACTTTGTTTGCAGACATCACACTGCCATCAGGAACTGCTTGAATGAAAAGTCCTGACGTGATTTTGATGTCAGCATCTTTTAAACCCACAGTGACACCCTTGATCTTATCCATCACTCCGACGAAGTTTTCATTCGGTGTTGATGTGCCTCTTTCAAAAAGCATGTAATCAGGGATATCAAAGTCATAACCTTCCGGGGTCACCACCACGTTTTTCGCCACATCACTCATTTGATCTGCCAAATAAGCTGCGACTACCTTTGTGGAACCTGAATCCAAAAGATTTGGAGTTTTATCAATCGGCTCCATGAAACTTTGGAAGGCTTTTAATGGCTCATTTAAGATATCCAAGAAAAGTTTTTCTAAAGTTAACTCTGCACCGAAGTTTTGAAAGTTATATTCAATGATCGACGGCGTAGAGAAGTAATCCGAAACCGCTTTTTTGGTTTCTTCGGATTGACCCAAAAGCCACATAACCAGGAAGAAGGCCATCAAGGCCGTCATGAAGTCGGCCAATGCCACCTTCCACGATCCCCCGTGGCCACCACCGCCAGCGACGGTGATTTTTTTGATTACAATGGTCTGTCCTTTATTCGCCATCTTTCCTACCCGGTCGTCAATAAAGGCTCAGCTGACTGCGTTGTGCGGTTCTTTCCTCCGCCCTGCATCTGAACCTTTCTTGCCAACCTCCCCCGTGTTAAATTGGGAAATTATTTTCTAACTAATTTTACTAAGCGGCCTTTTTGATTTCTTTAGTAGCTTTATCTACTTCACTGAAAGTCGGTCTTTCTTCCGGCATGATGGAACGACGAGCGTATTCCACACACACGATTGGAGGAGCACCTCTTTGCAATGCAATCATAGCTGCTTTAATACATTGTAAGTAACGGCCTTCTGCTTCGATATCGGCATTCATTTTTGAAGCGGTTGGCGCGATCAATCCGTAGGCACAGAAAACCCCTAACATCGTTCCCACCAGGGCGCCCGCAACGAGTCCCCCGATAACCTCAACCCCTTCAGTCAAATGGGCCATGGTTTTAACGATACCAAGTACGGCGGCAACGATCCCTAGTCCTGGGAAACCGTCGGCCACTGTTTGCACGGCATGTGAAGCCATGTGTTCTTCGGCGTGGATTGCTTTAATATCTGCATCTAAAAGATCATCGACGTCATACGGAGACATCTCTGCTGACAAAGTAATTTTCATCGTATCGCAAAGGAAGTCTACGGCATGGTGATTATGCATAAAGCTTGGGTAGGCTTTAAAAATGTCACTCTTTTCCGGTTCCTCGATATGCTTCTCGATACCTTGGGGTCCTTCTTTTCTGAAAGCTTGGAAAAGCTGGAACATCATTTGTAGCAACTCGATATATTCTTGCTTGCCCGGCCCCTTCGCCGTCATAGCTTTAATACTGAGTTTGAATCCGGCTTTGATGATCTTCATTGGATTCGCGATGATGTACGCCCCTAAGGCGGCACCCGCGATAATCATCATTTCGATAGGAGCCGCCTTCAAGATCACCGACATGTGACCGCCGGCTATAATGAAGCCCCCGAAAACCATCACGAAAACGACTATGATACCTACAAAACCCATATAGATTGACCTCTTCAGTTTCTCTATCGGACTGATACGTGTTAAGATTAAGAGATCACTGAATAAACTTGCCCATGGTCGGGACAAGGCATAAGAGGAAAAGGTATGAATTTCTGCATGAAGTACTTTGTGATTGTGGCGCTTTTTCTTTCTTCCAGCCTATGGTCTGGCGTATCTGCGCAGTCTAATGAAACTGATCCGTTGTTAGTAGAGACTAAGGTACTTCCCTATGACTGGAGTCCAGGTCAGGGTGGCTCGTTAGAAATTAAAATGAAACTTCCTGCCGGTTACCACGCTTATGAAGATAAATTTCAAGCCGTGATCCTGGAACCAGATGGATTCAAAGTTGCTCCATTAAAAATAGAACCCTTAAAAACTTGGTTCGATAAGTTTTCTAAACGCGAACGATCAGGAATTGAAAAAGAAGCAACGCTGACTGCGCATATTGAAGCCCCTTCAAGATTTTTAAAACGTTATGACAAAATGAAATTAGAACTGATTTATCAGGCGTGCACGGATCAGTTCTGTTTGTTCCCAACGACAAAAGTGATCGATGTTCCTATTTCTGTTGCTTACGTAGAAGGTGAACCGCAAATCAAAGAAGGTAAAGCTAGCACGACGCAACCTACCTCTTCTTTTTTCGGCAGCGAAAACTTTGAAAAGTTTTTGGGCACCAGCATGGCCGCTGGATTGTTGTTTGTATTCTTAGCCGGCGTTTTCACAAGTTTTACTCCGTGTATCTTTCCGATGATTCCAATCACCTTGGCAGTATTAGGTAATCGTGCAGAAACCAGAACGCGCAGACAGAATCTTTTAGCAAGCTGCATTTACGTTCTTGGTATTGCAACGACCTATTCGGTTCTTGGTTTGATTGCGGCTTCATCGGGTGGGATTTTTGGTGCGACTTTAGGCAATCCCTATGTTCTAGGTGCTGTGACATTGATCTTCTTATTAATGGCATTAAGCATGTATGGTCTTTTTGAACTGCAAGTGCCTGCGTTTATTCGCAATCGCCTGGGCGCTGGTAAGACCAAACAAAGTATTGGCGGCATTTACGTCACGGGTATGATCGCTGGGGTGGTTGCAAGTCCTTGCGTGGGGCCGGTGCTTGTGGCGATTCTGACTTATGTGGCTTCAACACAGAACATGCTTTTAGGTTTCTTATACTTATTTACTTATGCTTTGGGTTTAGGTTTGATTTTTATCGCCCTTGGTTTTTCTGAAGAGCTGCTTAAAAAGCTTCCGCGTTCGGGCCCTTGGATGAATGGTTCTAAATTTATTTTAGGAACATTGATGCTTTCAGCGTTTTATTATTACTTAGATCTTTTAGTCCCTGCCCGTCTTTTTGATTTAGCTTTCGGCGTGGGATTGATTGTTCTTGCAAGTGTGTATGGTGCGTTTATTTCTGGTGCGAACCTAACGGCGATTCTGCGAATTCGTAAAGGCCTGATGCAGGCAATATTAGTTGTGGGCATTGGGTATCTGGGCTTAGCCGCGTTCGATTTACGCCCTTATTTACATGGCCGCTTGATGGCGACAGACAGCTTAAATAAAATCGACAGCATTCAGTGGCAGCCTTATTCTGATCAAACTTTAGAACAAGCAGCTAAGGACGGAAAGCCGGTGATCATCGATTTCTGGGCGGATTGGTGTGCCGCTTGTCACGAGCTAGAACAACAAACCTTCACGGACTTGCGCGTTCGTGCGATGGGTAAGAAATTTGTATTTTTAAAATTCGATGCGACTAAAGATTCTGAACAACTGAAAGCTTTGAAGAAGAAATACAATATTCAAGGTCTGCCGACAGTGATTTTCTTAAATCCAAATGGCGTGTGGATCGATGCTTTGACTCTGACTCAGTTTGAAAAACCAGAAGAGTTTGTTAGAAGAATGGAAAAAGGGGCTCAGTAGCGGCGTATGCCGGCAGAGCTGGAGCGACGCAACCGCGGAAGCTGAAGCAGCTTCCGCAACCCTACTCCGACGAAGTCCGAGTACAGACAAGCTACAGTCGTTTCAATCTCGCGATTTCCATCTTCGCTTCATTCAAAGCGGCTTGGCTAGAAATCATTTGTGCTTCTTTTTCTGCTAAAAGTTTTTGTAAGTGGTTCATGCGCACTTCAAAACTTTTGATCACGTTGTTATGGCGATCCACCATCTCTTGAACCTTTAGATCCAGGCTTTTTCTTTCGTTCACTCTTTGTGCTAATTGCGTGATTTTTTGACCGGCTTCAGTGGCAAGGCCATTGTGGCTTTGCTCTAAGCGGCTGACCAAAGATGCTTGCTTATCAAACTTCATGTTTGATGTTTTGATCAACTCATTCACTGTCGCAACGACCTTGTTCATCTGATCTGCCAAAGCTTGATTTTGCGCTTTAAGCTCGAAAATCTGACGGTCGGTATTTAGGTAGTTTCCAGAACTGGCTTGGGCTCCAGCCGCGCCAGAGTACATTCCGGTATCCATCAGAGGGGTTTTCACCGCCTTCTTTTCGCCAAATAATTCCGGGTTTAATTCTTTATGCATAGAGGCCCCTCCTAGGACTTTGCAACATTCTGCAAACACCATCATATTTTTTCTGGACTAAAATTTCAAATGTTCATACTTTATGCGCGTAGGAAAGGGGACCGACGTGCTTAAGGTTGGACAACTGTTAAAATTTGTATCTGATCTTAATCCGCAAAACACGCCGACCCGTCTGTCGTTTTATAACTTCCTAAAGGGCTTTCCTCACCCTGACGACGCTCTAAGCCCTGAACTTATTGAGATGTTTTTCAATTACTGCATGGATTACCCTCATTGGGCTTCCAATAAGCAGCAATTAGGTCACGAAGTTCAGTTTTTGTTAGAGAATTTCAATAGCTTCTACCAACAGAAGTTTGATCTTAGTCCAATCCGCTTCCCGCAAAACATGCAGATGATCGAGATTGAGCACTTTTCTGATCTTATTGACGCAGTGAGTAGCTACGTTAAGACAACTTGCGGCGAAAATGACAAGTTCCGCGTGCTGCCGGATCAGAACAAACGCGCGGTTGTTATCATCTTGCGTGAAGATAAAACCCTTGAGGTCCGTACTTTCGATCGCAAGTTCACTATCCGTGATGGCTTGCTAGAGCCTTTGCGCAAAGATCTGGTAGTTTATTATTCTTCTGAATTGGAACTAAGCCCTCACCACACTCACAAAATTGAGGTCGCCCCTTATATCACGGCTCAGTTTCGCGTGGTGGCTGACAAAGTGACGGGCTCGTTGTTGCGTGGTTATGTTTTCCAAAAACTGCAAGAGATGAAGAATGAGCCTTTGCAGGAGCAAACTCGCATTTTGTTCCCGATCAAGCGCTTAGAGCAATTCTTTGTAGATCGTCGTACTGATCCTTATTACCAAGATTTAGTCAGTCAGCTTGAAAGAACCTGTGCTCTGATCCAGCAAGGGGACTCGGATGCTTTGAAGTGGTCATCGATCATTTTGGATAAAGCCGAGACGGCAGTAGATAATATTTTCCTAGGCGATAAGCTTATGACCCTATTAGTTCGAGATCTGCGCCATGCGATCCGCGAATATGGCTCCTTAGGCTCTGTCGGTAAGAAACTCTCCTCATCTGCGCTTAGTGATGATATATTGTCAGCTCAACAATTACCTGAGGCTGATGAAGAATGTCTGAAGATAACTCCACTCAAAGAATTAGACTTAATAAACTAATCGCGGATAGCGGTTTAGCGTCCCGCCGTCATGCCGACCGTATGATCGAAGAAGGCCTGGTTACCGTAAACGGTAAAAAGGTGTACGAGTTGGGTGTTAAAGTTGATCCTGAAGCCGATCGCATCCTAGTTGACGGCAAAGTCTTGCGCAAAGCCCTTAGCCAAAAACTTTACCTTATTATGAATAAGCCTAAAGGTGTTCTAACAACGATGGAAGATCCGATGGAGCGTCCAACGATTGCTGAATACTTGGTTGATGTTCCTACCCGCGTATTCCCGGTGGGTCGTCTGGACTGGGATTCTGAAGGTATGTTGCTTCTTACGAACGACGGTGATTTCGCGAACAAAGTTATGCACCCGAAAGCGGAAGTAACAAAAACATATCTAGTAAAACTAGATGGCAAACCTGAACCACAACATCTGCAAAAATTAAAAAACGGTGTTTCGATCATTGGTGGTAAAGTTTCTGCCCGTCATATCGAGCGCATTAAAAAACAAGGCGACAACAAATCTGATAAGTACGAATGGTACAAAATCGTGATCACAGAGGGTAAAAACCGTCAGATCCGTCAAATGTTCGCTAAGGTTGGTTTTGACGTTTTGAAACTTCAACGTGTGGCGATTGGTCGCTTGCGTATGGGTGCTTTAAAAACGGGTGAGTTGGTTTACTTAAATGAGGCTGCTGTTGAACGCGTGTTCTTGGCGGATGATCCGGAAGAAGTAAAAACAAAACGCACTTACAAGGGTCGCGCTACTACAATGAAGAACAAAGGCCCTGGCGCTGCAACTGGTTCTAAGGGAGCTAAAAAAGCTTCTGCAAAAAAACCGACTCGCGGTAAAGCTTTGTACGAAAAAGGTGTAAGAAAATAATTTGATGATGAAAAACAACCCACGCTTAAGAGGAATTATTGAAATCTCCATCGCAAGCCTGGGTTTTGGTTTTTTAGGGATCTTTGGTAAATGGGCCTTTGCTTCGGGCCTTTCAGTGGGCGAGCTTCTTTCTTATCGTTTCGCCTTAGCCGCGGTATTAATCTGGATATTTCTTCTTCTGTTCAAACCTGACTGGGTTCGTCTTTCCGCAAAACAAATTGGTTTGTCTGCCCTTCTGGGAATTTTCGGTTACGCGGTTTTTTCCACTTTATATTTTGAAGCGATTAAAGGTGTGAGTGTCACTTTAGCAGCGATGCTTTTATATACTTATCCGTTTTGGGTGAATATATTTTCGCACTTTTTCACCCACGATAAAATATCTAAAAAAGAAGCGCTTTGTTTGGCCGCTGCTTTAATAGGATTGGTTTTACTTTTGTGGGGGCATATCGAAGTTCAAAGTGTGTGGGCTGTGGCTGCGGGATTAGGCTCTGCCATTGCTTACGCGATTTATGTTTTACTTTCGGGACGTTACCAACAAAGTGTCAGACCTATCACTTCAACTTTATATGTGATCACCTTTGGTGCTTTAGCTTTGGCTGCTTTTCATCAACCTAACTTTGCGGAACTTAAAGAGCTAAGTCCGTATCAGGCGACCTATGTATTAGGAATCGCCATTGTTTGCACGATCATTCCGTTAACCATGGTCCTATCTGCTTTACAAAAATTAAGAAGCAAAGAAGTCGCTCTCTTAACAATGATGGAACCGGTGACTGCTGCATTTATGGGGGCGATTCTTTTTCACGAATCTCTGTCAGCGTCTCAGCTTCTTGGGGCTCTGATCATTGCGGCGGCACTGGTGTTTAATACTCTTTCAAAAAAGAAATACTGAAATAAGTCCTACATTTATTCGATCGGTCTCGTTATGAGACACTCTAACTTCCATTCATTCCATCTAAAGTCTTGAAATCAAACTTGAAGCAGTTTGATTTTTTGATGAAGAAAATCTCTTGTGTCTTCCTTATACCCTGAAAGGTGTTTCGTTGCTTTAGTTGGTGGACCGAAATACCGAAAAGAAACTCATGAAGTTATTAGGGATTATTCAAAACTTAAAAAATGTTTCGCAAAAAATGAAAGGTTGCTTATTCATTTTGGCAGCTTTGTTTCTTGCGGGATGTAGTTTAGAAGCCAAGCTGATCCCTCCAAAGGATATTGCAAGCATTGTTGATGAGGTTGAAGATTCACTTCCTAATCCGCCTGCCTCTGCATTTATCCCCGTTGAAAAAGTAACGACCTCGAATGGTTACGAGCTCAACACAACGGTTTCTGACTTCAACGAAACAGTGACGACATCGAATGGTTACACCTTTAAGGGAGTTCTTTATGAATAAGCTTATCTGTACGTTAGCTTTAAGCTTAACAACCACTTTGGCTCACGCGCAGGTAGCACACAAAGGTTTTACCTTTATGTCTTACATTCGAAATCCCGGCGGTACGGCAGTCAATCTTTCAAATATCTCCGTAAAAGTACAAATCATTTCAAACAACGATTGCGTGTTGATGGAAGAAGATCACGCCAATGTTAACGTCGCTAATGGCTATTTAAGTCTGACTGTTGGTGATGGCACTCGCACTGCCGCTGAAGATCCAGGTTTTTCTTTTAAAGAAATTTTTGACAACGCCACTGTTCGCAACGCTTTAAAAGATATTAACGGAGCTGCTTGTAATTATACTCCCGCAGCCCAACACATTCGACGCGCCCGTATTTCTTTAAGTGATAGCGGAACGCCGGTTGTAGCCACATTCTCTTTACGTGGAACTGCATTTGCTGTTCAGTCTGAAAATGCACTGACTGCCGGTGATGCTGCGAAATTAGGTGGTAAAGACGCCACCGAATATGCGCAGTTAACTTCTGGTAAAGTGGCCGACTCTGTTCTTCCTAATATTCCGGCAGCTTTATTACCAAACATTGATTACGCTAAACTTCCAGTGGGTACTGGTGCAAATACAGTGGCTGCGGGTGATGATTCGCGTTTTGGCAATGCTACGAAAATTCAAACTAAAGATGTTTCTTCTACCGCGCCGACGAACGGTCAGATTCTTGTTTATAGCACTGGATCTTCTTCGTGGGTGCCGACTTCGGTAACTACGGGTGGTACAGTGACTTCGGTCAGCGTGTCTGCTCCGCTAGGTGTAACCAATGGTTCAACGACCCCGGCGTTAACGATCACCCAAGCGGCAACAGGTGCTGATGGTTATTTGTCGTCGACGGATTGGAATACTTTTAATGGAAAATTATCATCTGCTTTGGCTGATGGAAAAATGTACGTTGGTAATGGTTCAGGCGTTGCGACAGCTGTGACACCAAGTTTAGATGTGAGTGTTTCAAATGCGGGTGCCTTTCAAGTTAATAGAATTCAAAATAACCTAATTAATGGTGCCGCTGTTACAGGTGGACTGATGAAATGGGATGCGGCTACTTCCACTTGGAAGGGCGCTGCCTTCCCTGCTTGTACGACTTCGCAAACAGCTTATTGGAATTCAGGGACTGATACGATTGCGTGTCAGAGTATTTCTTATGCTCTTTCAAATTTAGGCAACCAGGCGGCTAATAAAGTTCTTGCTGGTCCGACAACGGGTGCGGCGGCTGATCCTACTTTTAGATCTTTAGTTAGCGCCGATGTGAATTCATTTGCTTACGTTAATGGTGGCAACTCGTTTGGTGGGGCTGCGACTATTGGTACTGGTGACGCGAACTCATTTACAATTAGAACCAATGGTACTTCTCGTATCGAAGTTGAATCTGACGGTAAAGTCGGTATCAACACGACTTCACCGGGAACTCTTTTTGAAATTGCGTCTAACGTTTCAGGCAGTCCACTGCGAGTTTCTCGTTCAGATAATGCTGCTCATAAAGCTTCTACCGGTTATTTTCCGGCATCAGTGGGTTCAGGCACGCCTTCTTGGGCTGTGGGCCTTTTAGAAGGCTCAAACAATTTTAGTGTTTTAGCTTATGATGGCACTACGGCTATCACCCCGCTGACGGTTGCAACTACGGGTCGAGTAGGTGTGAGTACTGATACTCCTCGCGGCGCCTTGGATGTGAATGGGGTTATTTTAGGAAAAACGGCGACATCAGGCACCGGTGGTACTGTTGATTTTGCCGGAACGAACTTACGTTATACTTCTGACAGTTGCGGAGCTTTCGCTTTCCACAATATGAAAGATGGCGGTTCCTATATGTTTGCGGTTCAAGGAACTTCCGCTGCTACTTGCACTTTCACTGCGTACAGTGATGCGGGATCTACAGCACTCACCGTCAAAATGCCACCTGATCATGGCGCCACAACGGCATCTAAACATACGATTTATAATATGGTCGTGATGGGTTCATTCGTATATGTGGCATGGACACCGGGATACTAATCCAGTACCATTTTTGTACTGAGAGGCTTCCTTATGGTCACAGCAAAATCGAATCATCTTTTGGATCAGCAAGTCGCCGCCGGTCTTAATGGCGACTTCGCTCGCGGCTGGGCAATTGCCGAAGAGCTAAGACAATTAAATCCTCACTGCAATCGTTCAAAATTCAATCGCGCTTGGTATGAAATGATGCGCGGAGATTTGCTTGAAGGTTTGACATTGTTAGATGCCGGTCGCTGGGAAAATGCCTTTGGTGACAAGCCCCTTCCTACGAATAAACCAATTTATCGCAATGAAGATCTTAAAGGTAAAAACCTACTGCTGACCAGTGAAGGTGGTTATGGTGACGAGATCATCAATGTGCGCTTTGCCAAAGACTTTGCTGATCGTGGCGCTAAAGTCACCGTGACATGTGATCCTTCTTTAAGAAGTGTTTTTGCCAGAGTCCCTGGCGTTGTTTCCGTTGTCGGTCATAAAGCGGCGCCGGATGTGTACCATGACTTTTGGGTTCCGGGGATGAGTGCGGCACGTGTTCTTGAATATAGCTACCAAAAGCTAACTGGCGAACCGTATCTTTTTGTTGATCCAACCTACAATGCAAAATGGAAAGCAATGTTTGATGCCCGTTTTGCAAATGGATCTCGCCCCCGGATCGGTTTACGTTTTTTCGGAAATCCGAAATTTGAGCATGAACAGTTTAGAAAGTTCCCGAAAGAAGACCTTATCAACGCTGTCGGTGATCGCCCGTGGATTAATTTGCAAAAAGAAGAAACCGATCTTCCCTTAGAAACTTGGGAAGACACTTTAGCGGTTATCAGTCAGTTGGATTTAGTTATTACTTCTTGCACGAGTGTGGCCCACGCCAGTGCCGCTTTAGGTAAAGAGACTTGGGTGATTACTCCGGTGCTTCCTTACTACATTTGGGCTTTACCTGGGGATAAAACACCTTGGTATAAAACCGTAACTTTATTCCGTCAGGAAAAATTCGGTGAATGGCATCAGGTCTTTGCAAAAATCAAAACAGCTTTGAACGAAAAAGGATTTTAGTATGAAGCTTAATTTGGGCTGTGGCTTTCAGAAAAAAGAAGGCTTTGTAAACGTGGATATTTCTGCGGGTTGCAATGCGGATGTAGTGTTAGATTGCGCTACAGAAAAATGGCCGTGGGCGGATAGTTCTGTTGATGAAGTTCATTTTGATTTTTCGTTAGAGCAGATGGGGGAAAGCAAAAAAGATCTGCAATGCATCCTGCAAGAGTTATATCGTGTATGTAAAAACGATGCTGTTATCAAAATCGTCTTCATTCATCCTCGACACGATCAATTTGAGTTAAATCCTTTGTGCAGTCATAGATTGTCTCCTGAGTTCTTTAACTTACTCTCGGTGAGTAATAATCTGAGTATGATTGCAAATGGATCCTTTGATACCTCACTTGGACTTGCATGGGGGGTTAATTTCAATATGGCCCGCCATAAGTATTTAGTAACTTCTCAATTAGGACAAGAAATGGAAGCTGGTCGAATTTCCGAAGACCAAATTCGACAGCGCATTCCATTTGATAATAATATTTGTCATGCTGTTGAGGTCGACTTAACCGTTATAAAAAATGTTATAGAGATTCCTGTAACCTGAAAACTTACGGATCGTTTGGCCTCCTAGACTATCACATTCAATATTGCTTTGATTAGAAGATAGTCTGAAAATTGATTTAATGAATTGAGGATTTTATGTCGGACCGTTCTGATTTCAAAAACAAGCTTTCTCGCCGAGCGTTTTTACTAAATTCTTCAGCAGTTGCTGCCAGCTCACTTCTAGAAATTAATAAAGTCTACGCCTCACCATTTCTCTCTGGAGCATTCTGGAAAAAGCACTCGAGCAATCTTTATTTGTGGGGACAAAACGATACAGGGCAAGTTGGTGACGGGACTACCCTTACCAAAAATACTCCAACAGGACTTGGAACGAAAAGCGAATGGCTGAAAGCCTCTGCAGGAACGAGTTATTCAGTAGCAGTTAAAAAAGACGGAACACTTTGGGCGTGGGGTAGATATACGTTAGCGGGCTTCAACCCTTTATGGAACGTGAATGCAAGTTCACCCGTGCAAATAGGAACAGATACCAATTGGTCTGCGGTTGCCGCTGGTGCAACTTTTGTTCAAGCGACTAAGACTGACAACACTTTGTGGGCTTGGGGTTTATGCAATACCGGCGCTTTGGGGATTTTTTATTGGACTCCAACAGCGATGAATGCTGCCACTGACTGGGCCTATGTTTCAGCCACACCGACAGCAAACCTATCATTCGGAATTAAAACTGACGGCACTTTATGGACTTGGGGATTTGGCGGTAGCGGTTCTATGGGAGGAGTTACCGAGCAAAATACTTACTCTCCAGTTCAGGTAGGATCTGCAACGGATTGGGCTAAAGTTTTCAATGCTTATAACGTTTCAGGTGGAATAAAAACCGATGGCACACTTTGGATGTGGGGCGCCAACAATGTTGGTCAACTCGGAGATGGAACTACTACTACCCGTAGCACGCCGACTAAAATCGGGTTGCTTACAGACTGGGCTAGTGGTGCAACCAATGGAAATACCTCGAGCTTCATTAAGACTGATGGAACTTTATGGAGTTGTGGCAATGGCAATAATGCGCAAATCGGGCTTGGTGATTTTACAAGCTACAGTTCTCCTGTTCAAATTGGCAGCGCCACAAATTGGTCATCGGTTTCAGTTGCATCTTTTCACTCAATCGGACTTAAAGCCAATAACACCATTTGGGGATGGGGAACAATTCAGTATGCACAACTAGGAATTCGGTATTCGAGCCCTACCCAGTTAGGAAGTTCCACTTATATAACGATGACGGCATCACAAAATTCTGGATTAGGAATTAAAAGTGACGGCACACTTTGGGCATGGGGAAGTGGAAGCGAAGGGACTCTTGGACTTGGAAGTACTGCTACTGCCTCCTCGCCCACCCAAGTGGGATCTAGTACATGGACTACAGTAGCCTGTGGATATCTAAACACGTATGCAATTCGTTCAGATGGAACTCTTTGGGGATGGGGATATAACGGAACCGGCAATATCGATGGAACTGGCACGCAAAAAAATGCTCCGGTGCAAATTTCAACAAGTACTGACTGGGTAGAGATCATCCCAGGTAACTATACTGCCTTTGCTAAGAAATCTGATGGAACCTATTGGGGATGGGGTTGGAACGCTAACTACAATCTAAACGATGGCACTACGACAACCCGAAGTTCACCTATTCAAATTGCAGGAACATGGAGTGACTTGGCTCAAGGGCAAGATCATGTATTAGCAGTTAAAACCGATGGCACTCTTTGGGCCTGGGGCGCAAACGGCAGCTATCAAATAGGCGACAACGTGGCGTCCAGCACGACCCGAAGTTCACCTGTCATGATCGGAACAGCAACGAACTGGAGCAAAGTATTTTCTGGATACAGAGCCAGCTCTAGTTTTGCTACGAAAACAGATAACACTTTATGGGCCTGGGGACAGGGATCATTTGGAGTCTTAGGTAACAACAGTACAAACCCTACCTTTAGTTCTCCTGTGCAAATTTCAGGGACGAACTGGAAGAGCGTTGCCGTAACTCTTTATAGCACCGTGGCACTAAAACATGATGGCACACTATGGTCTTGGGGGAGCAATACTTGGGGGCAACTGGGAGATTCAACCTTTAACAGCCGTTCTACACCAGGCCAAGTCGGGACCGGTACTTCTTGGACGAAAATTGCATCTAGCCTAAGCTTTAACTACGCAATGAAAAGTGATGGAACTGTATGGGCATTCGGTCAATGCTCAGACAAATACGGAATAGGATTAAATCAATTCTCGCCTGTCCAACTTAATTCAGACAGTTGGACAAGTGCAACGGCAAATGGAAGTCGTACGATGGCAGTCCGTTCTGATGGAAGTTTATGGGCTTGGGGTTCTGGATCAGGTGGAGAGTTAGGGATAATTGGCTTAACCGTCACGAGTTCACCAAGTCAGATTGGAACTGCAACTAATTGGTCAAAAGTATTTTCAGGTTTAAGCCATTCGGCAGCTATAAAAACGGATGGTTCATTATGGAGTTGGGGAGGAAATGCAACAGGTCACTTAGGCGATGGAACTTCGACCAATCGCAGCTCACCTATTCAAGTTGGAACCGGATATACGAATTCGCAGCTGGCCCTTGGATATGATTATACGTTGATAAGAAAATCGGATGGTACCATTAGAGTTTGTGGCGCCAACGACAAGGGCTCAATAGGTATTCTGAATAATACGCCACAACAGGTAGGAACATTAACTAATTGGAGTGTTGTCGTAGCGGGGCACTCTGGCGGTCATACACTAGCGATAAAAACTGATCAAACATTATGGGCATGGGGACAGGGATTTTTTGGACAACTCGGCAATGGAACCTCCCCTTCTAATCAATCTTCGCCAGTTCAAGTTCCCGGTTCTTGGCTTAAGGTTTCGGCAGGAAACTCTCACTCTTTAGGAATTAAGGCAGACAATACCTTATGGGCTTGGGGACAAGGCTCAAGCGGTCAAATCGCAAACAATCCTGCAGCAAATACTAGCTCCCCCATTCAAATCGCTGGTACTTGGAGCAACATAGCTGCTGGCAATTCTTTTTCGTTAGGTGTACGTGCCGATGGGACATTGTGGGCATGGGGCCTCGGAACGAGCGGACAATTAGGCGACAGTTCTTATAGTACAAAGAGCTCGCCTGTACAAATTGGAACTGCAACCTACTGGAGTAATGTCGCCGCCGGAAATACCACCGGCTATGCATTAAGAAATGATGGGGTCTTGTTTGCTTGGGGAGTTAATTCCTCTGGACAGCAGGGAACGGGTGGGGCTTCAAACAATTCGCCGGTTCAAGTTGGTACAATGGCTGATTGGACCGAAATTTCTGCTGGCAATTCTCATGCTATTGGCAAGAAGTAATCTCTATTTTTTACTGTAAAAATTAAATGGGTTTTCATTGAAAAGCCCATTTCTCATTTTGGCTCATTAATTTAAAAAACAAATCATGATTTACCTATCATAATTGGTATTCATTATTCCGATACGTATCTTGAACATGGGGAACATAAGGTACGTTGTTTTTATTCTTAGCATCGCTTTGGGCGGTTGCCATTTGAAGGGCAATCTTGATCAGTCTTTATTGACCCCTGAACTTCAAGTCGTTGATGGCGCTAAATCTTCTAATGGTGACGTTCCTTTAAAAGGTGTTTGTTCTGCGAACCTTGAAGTTCGTATTTACACCGAAGACGGCAGCATCGATAAAACGGTCCCATGTGTTAATGGCGAGTATTCGACAACTGTGACTTTAAGTGGAGCTGAAGGCCCCAAAACTATCTTTGCTGAATATAAAGAAAAACAAGAAAACATTCCATCTGCTGAAACAGAAGTTATTTATGATCTGACTCCACCGGCAGGGTCTCCGTCATTCACGGGCTGGGCTGGCGGAGATAGCAATGATGTTTCTGCACGACTGGTTTCTGTTGGCTCCGCTGACACTTCGGTTTCGGGATTTAAATACATTTTAAGTCAGAATGCGAATTGCTCTACGCAACTGGCCGCCTTGCAAGCCGCGCCTGAAAACGCGATCAATGCACAAGTTAGTTTAAGTGCAACCGCAGAAGGCACTTACTATGTTTGTACTTTATTAAAAGATAGCGCAGGGAACTGGCAGACTTCTGCAAATCAAAGTGCTCCTTTAAATATTGATCTTACTCCGCCTGCTCCGGTAACAGGCTCCCCGGCTTCCAATGCGCAGGTTCGCACGACGAACACGATTTCTGGATCTTGTGAAGATAATGGCAACAATGTCGTTATCACTGGAGATATTGCAAATGCTCCGTTGTACTTTCCCTGTATTGCAGGAAGTTTTAGTGGCAGTGTTGACTTAACTGGAAGCGACGGCGTTAAGACAATTAACTATCAACAACTTGATGATGTTGGAAATACTGGGACTGGAACTTTATCTTTAGTGAAAGATACAACAGCACCCGTGTTATCAGTGACATCACATACAGCAAACCAACAAGTTTTAGCCAGCATCACACTTACTGGAGCTTGTGAAAACAATGGCAATGTCGTCACTGCATCTGGTGATTTTACTGGAAGCCCTGCGAATGCAAACTGCGTTGGCGGAAATTATTCTTTACCGATAACTTTATCGGGTGTTGATGGCAGCAAAAGTATAACTGTACAGCAGCTTGATATCGCTGGGAATACAGGATCAGTCACTCACTCGTTAGTGAAAGACACCACCGCCCCAACAGTGGCTGTAACTTCTCACTTAAATGATGCTGAAACTTTAGCAACAGTGACTGTTGCTGGCACTTGTGAAAATAACGGATTTAATGTTTCAGTGACGGGCGCTGTTGATGGTGCTCCGGTGACTTTAACTTGTACGGCTGGTACGTTTTCAGGAAGTATTACTTTATCAGGCGCTGATGGAGCGAAGACTTTCACTCTTATGCAAAGTGATACTGCGGGAAATACGGCCTCTGTGAATCATCGTTTGGTGAAGGATACGACGGCGCCAGTAATCACAGTAACATCTCCGACCTACGATCATGGCGTAGCGCCAACATTTACGATTTCAGGAACGTGTGAAGACAATGGCAATAACGTCACTGTTACAGGTGATATCACCGGCGGCCCAGTAGTCTTTGCTTGTGTCGCTGGAGCTTTCACTGGAAGTCTTTCCGTTCCTGGATCTGATGGTTTAAAAAATCTAACATTAAAGCAATTAGATGATGTGACTAATGAAGGCAGCTTAGCTCATCGTGTGGATAAGGATACTACGGCTCCGATAGTTACAATCAGCTCACCGACGAACAACAGCACCATTGATCCCGTAGGAACTAGCATTGGTGGTAATTGCACTTACGGTGATACGTTGACATTGGGTGGGACCATTGCAGAGGCAGGACAAACCATCGCTTGTGCCGCCAATGGCACTTGGTCTACTTCAGTGAATTTCACTCAAGAAGGTGAAAACCAAACATTAGTTATTACCCAAACTGATGATGTGGGATTATCTGATTCTGAAACTTATAATTTAATTGCCGATCCTCCGGTGTTCACAATCACGGGGGCACGTCCCGCTTTAGCCGTACGCGGAGTTGCATGTGCAATGTGCCACGCGAAAGTTAAAGGCGATATCGTGACTGACTTCGGTCATGGCCAATCTTTCTTCTTAGGAAATGGTTCGTCGGCAGATTCACGCTATCGCCCGTATGAAGCTGGAATCTATGCCCATGACTGGCGCGACGGCGTGCAAATTGATGGTAACCTTTATACTAAAAACGCAAGCGTCACTGTCACAGACTACGTGAATGCTTTACAAGATCCTGCCGCAGGAAACTCGACACCGGGTGGTGGCTGGACACTAGCCGACGTTGTGACGAAGCAAATGTACAGCACTGTGCGCGCTACCTTGATGAGGCTTATAAGTTTCATCGGACAAGCTCCGACGAACGCTGTTCCTGGGATGTATGGTTCGATCGTTTATAAAAATAATATTCTTATTGCGTCGCCGACGGCGGCTCAGATCAATGCTTTAACTGGCAGTATGTCCCTGGTCGCTACTGATTCTGGTGTTTCGATTTACAAAAAATCCACTGCGACTTTAGCAAATTTAAATATAGTAGCGGGTGTCGGTGGAAAGTATGTGCGAAACTCAGGGAATGTAGATTGCTGGGGGGACGTTGTTATTCAAGGTCCGTTGTTCCTAGATAATTTGCAGTTAAATTCTCGCGCCGCTGGGTGCCGCTTACATGTAAACGGCACAGTCTTTATTCGTGGCGGAATCACCTATTTAAATGAAGCGACTTATCCTAAAGTGAATGTGCAGATTACTAGTTCTCGCGCCATTATTGTCGGTATGAATCCAAATTTCGTGTTTGAACGTTTTAGCAGCTCAGTTTGGCCGAAGGTTCCAACGGGCTCATTCCCTGACGAAACTTCGACACTTAATAATATGACCAATATTCTTAGCGAAGCTTCGCGAATTGCCGACCTCGACAATGATGGCGGTCCCATGATGGTCGCTCAGTATGTGACATATTCTGGTGGCGCCATAGCTACTCGTACCAATGTTGGTTATGCCTATAATCAGACTACGGATCTTTCGGCACAACCCGCGCGCGTAGCTGCAAACAATGGTTGGGCTGCTATTCCAGGACAAGAAACGACATACAATGCTGTTCGTGGAAATTGTACGGTTGATACTACGGATGCGATCACAAATTCTAGACCTTGCATCCTAACGTGGGCTGGTACTTACGGTAAAAAAACTGTCAACTTTAACCACCTGTTATTGAATGCTCCGATCGTTCATAGCCGTTACTTTGGTTTGTTTAAAGGGATCGTTATTGCTGACTTCTTTATGCCAGCCGTTGAACACTTAGAGTACGAGTACGACAGCACCTTTGATAGCGTTCCAGTCCTGCCTCTTGTAATCCAAAATGTTTATAGCATCTCAAATTAGATCTTTGCTTAGTTCTGGCTAGTTAACTCGTTTCATTCTGAGACGATTTTCTTACTTTTCTAAAGAGTTTGCTTAGTTAGACTCCATAAAACTCATGTTTTTGCCGATAAAATTAACATGAGAAATTGCACGTCTATGCTCTCAATTTTACTTCTAATATTTGCGCCGCAAACATTTGCTGCGCCCAACTCTCTGACCTATCAGGGTCGAATCGTAAAATCAGACGGCACACCTTTAGAGCATAACAACGTTAGTTTTCTTTTTGAGATCACAAGCCCTAATGGTTCTTGCGTCATTTATCGTGAACAAAAAAATGGCATCAACATGGCCAATAGCAAAGGTGTGTTTGATGTTCCAATTGGTACAGGAACAAAACTTTTCCCTCCGTCACCGACTGCTACTTTGTTAAGTGCCTTTGATAACTCTGCTGTTCAAGATTGTGGTGATGCCGATAACAATGTTGCTAGTACTTACACCCCTTCTGCTAGTCATACGCGTTTATTGCGCGTGCAATTCCACGATGGTACGGGTTGGAAGTTGATCAGCCCTGACAATGAAATTCGTTCAGTACCGTTTGCTGCTTATTCTTCTTCTGCTGAGACTGCAAAAAAAGCAGCTGATGCAGATACTTTAGGTACTCATCCTTTAGCTGACTTCGTTTTGAAATCTGGTGTTACCACTTGTGCAACTGGACAATATTTAACTTATGACGGAACTACTTTTGCCTGCCAAAACGATGCGGGTGGCGCGGGAATGGTTTCGGATGTTAACGTGACTGCCCCCCTTACTAAAGGTGGAACGACTTCAATCCCTGTGATTGGTATTTCAGTGGGCACTAGCGCTGGTACCGTAGCTGCTGGTAACGATGCTCGCTTTACAGATGCACGCGTTCCGATGGGAACAGCGGGTGGAGATCTGAGCGGTACTTATCCTAATCCATCTGTTGCAAAAATTCAGACGATCGCGGTTTCTGCCGTGGCTCCAACAAATGGTCAGTTCTTTAAATACAATGGTACAAACTGGATTGGTTCAGCTATTGCGATGTCAGATGTTACAAATCTGAGTGCTACTTTAGCTACTTACCAAACTACGGCTGCATTTAACTCTGCGGTTGGAAGTGCGAACTGTGCCGCTCACCAAACTCCTTATTGGAATTCTGTTTCTGGATCTTTTCAATGTCAGGCGATCAACGTTTCTATCGCTGGTGATGTGAGTGGTACCATTGGTGCGTCAGTTGTTGATAAGATTAAAGGCGTTGCTGTAGATACAACTGGTTTAACTTCTGGCCAAGTTCTTAAATATGATGGCACGAAGTGGGCGCCAGCAAATGATATCAATGCTGGCGGTACAGTAACAAACATCGCAACTGGAACAGGTCTAAGTGGTGGACCAATTACTTCGACAGGAACTATTTCACTTGCGAATACAGCGGTCACCCCAGCCGTATACGGCTCAACGACAGCAGTCGCTACCTTCACAGTTGATGCTCAAGGTCGCTTGACGGCGGCATCAAATGCGGCGATCGCTTTCCCTGTGACTTCGGTTGCAACCAAGACTGGCGCTGTGACTTTGGATGTGGGCGATATTGGCAATGCTGCTTCTAAATATTTTACTTACAGACCTAACAACGTGGCTTGTACTGATGGACAAGTTATGAAGTGGGTTACTGCAAACTCTCGTTGGGAGTGTGCTTCGGATACGGATACTTCTTCTGGTGGTACTGTTACAAGTATCGCTACGGGCACAGGTCTAAGTGGTGGCCCGATTTCCACTACTGGCACTATTTCTTTAGCTAACACGGCTGTGACTGCAGGCTCTTACACCCGCGCTTCAATCACAGTAGACGCTCAAGGGCGTTTAACTGCTGCAAGCAATGGTGCTGCGATCAGTTTAACCGCAGATGTGACTGGAACTTTACCTATTGCAAATGGTGGCACTGGTCAAACAACTGCGACTGCGGCGTTTAATGCGCTTTCTCCGTTAACGACGAAGGGTGATTTAGTCACTCGTGATGGAACTAATAACATTCGTTTACCGGTGGGAACAAATGGTCAGGTTTTATCTGCGAACTCTGCGCAAGCTTCGGGCCTTCAGTGGATAACTCCGACTAATGGAACAGTAACTAGTGTTACTGGGACTGCTCCGATCGTGGTAGCTACAGGCACTACGACTCCTGCCATTTCAATTGATGATGCAACAGCATCAACCAAAGGTGCTGTTCAAGTGGGTGCTGGTATTGCCGTGACATCTGGAACTATCAGTGCGGATCCAGCAAACTTCCCTTCTGCTGTTCCGGTTACAAAGGGTGGTACTGGTGTTACTTCGTTTACTGCTAACAGATTGCTGGCGTCTAACGGAACTGGCACTGCTTTAACCTATTTCAATTGTCCTGTGGGTCAGATTATCACGTTTGATGCTTCTGGCATTATGGGATGTTCTTCGCTCACTACAGCTGGCGTTTTTGTAAATGGTGGTAATAGTTTTGGTGCTTCATCCTCTTTAGGAAATAATGACAACTATGATCTGTCGATTAAAACAAACAGCCTTACGCGTATCACAGTCAAGGGCTCGGGTAACGTAGGAATTAGCAACTCTTCAGCGCCGCACAAACTAAGCGTTGGTGGAGGTATCTTCTTACAACCGACTCCACCAACTCCTACAACTAATATGAGTACTACAACCGACATCGGTGTTCACTTGAACGCTGATAGTGATGCTGGCGGTCTTGCATTGGTTGATTACGGTTCAAATCGTAAAGACTTAGCTCTTTATTTCGGTGACGATGCTGCAGATAACTTACGCTTCATGAGTTTTAATTCAAATAACGGTTGGGTGCCTGAAGATCGAATGATCATCACGAACGCAGGTTATGTAGGTATTAATACGACGACGCCAACAAAAGTTCTAGATGTAAAAGGTGATGCTCAGTTTGGTTCAAATTCCGCGACAAGTTCAAATATTATCTTGTCACCAAGTGGTGCTGCTCAAGGTACAATTCGATTAACTACGGATGCTAACGCCAACTATCTGCAGTCGGGCCTTGATTCTTCTGTCAATAGTGCGAAAGACCTTCGCTTCGGTCCTGCATTTTCATCGACTCCGTGGATGACGATTGCCGGTTCTACTGGAAATGTTGGTATTGGTATTACGAATCCTGGTAAACTTTTAAATATTCAAAAAGACCAAGCAGCTGACACTGCTATCTTATTAAAAAATGCCAGCACAGCAGACAATGCTATGGCTGCTGTGGATGTGGAAAGTGACGCAGCCGGCGTTCAGTTAGCGGTCTATGGAACTGGTGCAACTGGTAACTGGGGCGCAAGCTCAATTCCTAAAGCAGATTCAGCAGTGCTAAGAACTTACACTGGGTCTCCCGTTGCGAATTTTGGCATCGGTACTGGAAGTGCTAACCCCGTTCATTTGATCACATCAGACAGTCCTCGCCTTACCGTCACTGGTGCAGGTGATGTGGGTATCGGAACGACTACAACCAATTCTAAGTTTGATGTACTGACCGGCAGCACATTCACTAACCTCGGAGCTGGTGGTGCGGCACAATTTAGAAGTTCCGCTTCTGCTAACGCAGACTACATGGGTACTGGTTGGTTGGCAGAAGATCTTTGGGGCCTCATGGTCGGCGATGGGGCGACTTATCGCAATTTAGTTTTGCAACCTTGGGGTGGTAGAGTTGGTATTGGTACGGGAACGACGGCACCTGGAACTACGTTAACTGTAAATGGTAGCGCCCAGATTGACGGTGGTGCTAACTTCATTCTTCACGCATCTTCTAGCACAACTACCGACGCTGGAGACATCGTATTTAATAACTACGACAATTCCCAGATTGCGCGCATCTGGACCAATGGTGGCGGAACCCAATCTATCCAGTTTAGTGCTGGTACAGACACTACACCGGAATTCACTATTAACAGTAGCGGTGCTGCGACCTTAACAGGAACTTTGACTCAGAACTCGGACCGTCGTTTGAAAAAAGATATTCAGACTATTCCTGATGCCTTAAGAAAGATCTCTTCTGTTGATGGTGTGACTTATCACTGGAAAGATTCCAAGAAAGAAAAAGAACTGCAGATGGGTCTTATCGCTCAACAAGTTGAAGCGGTATTCCCTGAAGCTGTTAAGACCGATGATAAAGGTATTAAGTCCGTTGCTTACCAAAACTTAGTGGCTCCGATCATCAATGCGATAAAAGAGCTCTATACTTTTGTATTAAGTAACGATCAAAAACACGACCGCGAAATTGCTTCATTGAAGTCTGAGAACGCACAGCTTGAAAACAAGGTGGATGCGCTTTCCAAACAAAACGAAGAGTTGCGCTCTGCTGTTTGTGAGATCAATCCTAAAGCCAAGATCTGCGTCTCAAGATAAGACTGCAGGTCTTCGCTCAAGTTCACTCCCCTAAATATTTGTCTAAATATTCCGATAAGTTGGATATGAGAAGCTGTACGTACATGATCTCATTTCTAATGGTTTTATTTTCAAGCTCAGTGCAAGCTTCGCCAAGTTCATTTACTTATCAAGGCCGCATCATCAAAACTGATGGCGAAGCTTTAGAATACAACAACGTAAGTTTTCTTTTTGAAATCACAAGTCCAAATGGCAACTGCGTGATCTATCGTGAACAGCGCGATGGCGTGAACATGCAAAACTCTAAAGGGATTTTTGATGTTCCAATTGGTTCAGGTACAAAGTTATTTCCGGCGGATCCTCTTTTTAGTTTATTAGATGCTTTTAACAACACACCTGTGCAAAATTGTTCGGGCGGTGCTACTTATACGCCTGCTGCCGGCGACACCCGTCTATTAAAAGTTCAGTTTCATGACGGCACTGGATGGAAAGTTATTTCTCCAGCCAATGAAATTCGTTCTGTTCCTTTTTCGGCTTACGCTCTTTCATCACAAAAACTTGGCACACGAACTGAAGATGACTTCGTTTTGAAATCTGGAGTTCCTGCTTGTGGTGCTTCGGAGTTTTTAAGTTTCAATGGTACAGCGTTAGTTTGTGCTCCTGTTACTGGGGCTTCAGGCGGGACTGTTACCAACGTCACTTCTGCTAATGCTTATCTTTCTGTGGCAAACGGTACTTCGACTCCTGCTTTAACTTTGAATGTTGGTACAGGGGCAAATACAGTCGCTGCGGGTAATGACTCACGCTTTACAGATTCAAGAACACCGACAGGTGCTGCAGGTGGAGATTTATCCGGAACCTATCCAAATCCAACCGTTGCGAAGATTCAAACCATCGCTATAGCTAGTGCTGCCCCATCCACTGGGCAATTCTTTAAGTACGATGGTTCGCAGTGGTTAGGTGCAGCGATTGCAATGTCTGACGTAACAAATCTAAGTGCTACTCTTGCGACTTACCACACGACTGCGGCATTTAATGCAGCTGTTGGAAGCGGAAACTGTGCGGCTCACCAAACGCCCTATTGGAATTCTGTTTCTGGTTCCTTCCAATGTCAGGCGATCAACGTTTCTTTAGCTGGTGACGTAAGTGGAACTATTGGGGCTTCGGTTGTTGATAAGATTAAAGGTGTTACGGTTGATACAAGTGGTTTAGCTGCTGGTCAGATTCTTAAATACGATGGAACGAAGTGGGCTCCAGCTTCTGATAACAATTCTGGAACTGTTACTAACATAGCCACTGGCACTGGTTTGACGGGTGGTCCTATTACCACAACGGGTACTATTTCCTTAGCAAACACAGCAGTGACTCCCGCCGTATATGGATCAACGACGGCAGTTGGCACTTTCACAGTGGACGCTCAAGGTCGTTTGACTGCGGCTTCTAATGCTGCCATCGCCTTTCCGGTAACTTCTGTTGCTACTAAAACTGGTGCTGTCACTTTGGATTATGGAGATATCAACAGTGCTGCTTCCAAATATTTAACTTACAGACCCAACAACGTCGCTTGTTCGGATAATCAAGTGATGAAGTGGGTGAATGCGAATTCTCGTTGGGAGTGCGCGAATGATACAGACACCAACTCTGGCGGCACGGTCACTAGCGTTGCCACTGGTACGGGTTTAAGCGGTGGTACTATTACTTCAACTGGTACTATTTCTTTAGCGAACACTGCTGTGACTGCAGGCTCTTATACTCGCGCTTCTATCACAGTCGATGCTCAAGGTCGTTTGACTGCAGCCAGCAGCGGCGCTGCGATCGGGTTAGCGACTGCTGACGTCACTGGGACTTTGCCGATTACTAATGGTGGTACAGGTCAGACATCAGCTGTTGCTGCATTCAATGGTTTATCTCCGTTAACTACTAAAGGCGATATTGTTGTTAACGACGGTACGAACGATATTCGGTTGCCTGTTGGTTCTAACGGTCAGGTTTTGTCAGCCGCTTCTGGGCAATCTTCTGGTTTGCAATGGGTGACCCCAACGAATGGCACCGTGACAAATGTTACTGGTACTGCACCGATCGTAGTTGCTACGGGAACTACGACCCCAGCAATTTCCATTAGTGATGCAACTACCGGAGCTAAAGGTGCTGTGCAAGTGGGGGCCGGTATTGCGGTTTCTTCGGGTACAATCAGTGCTGATCCAGCGAACTTCCCTTCTGCTGTTCCTGTAGCTAAAGGTGGTACGGGTGTTACTTCAATCACTGCCAATCGCTTGGTCGCTTCTGATGGCACTGGTGCCACGCTGATTCCATTTACCTGCGCAACTGGTCAATTAATTACGTTTGATGGCACAGGCATCATGGGTTGCACTACGTATGCTTCGTCGAGTTTGTTCACTAATGGTGGCAATACTTTAGGAGCGGCCGTTACGTTAGGCACTACCGATGCATTCAGCTTAGGATTTAAAACTAATAATTCGACGCGTGCTACGGTCACCTCTGGTGGTAACTTTGGTATCAACACTACGACGCCGCAAAGTAAACTGAGTGTTAGCGCTGACGACTATCTGAATACGGCTTTAAGTGTTAACACTGGTCTAAGAGGAATTACCGTGATGGGTTCTGCGAGCGACGTCGTTGGTATGGCGATTTGGGATCGCGACAATTCTTCTGCGACGACTAACGATGGTGACGGACTTATCTATTGGGGTGACGATGCCGGTGAAAACTTGCGTTTCGGTAGCTTCATGAATAATGCTGCCATCACTGAGCACATGAGAATCCAGGCAGATGGTAACGTGGGTATTGGTACAACAGCTCCTCTTGGTAAATTAGTTGTAAATAGCTCTAGTTTCACGAATTTTATCGTTCATACGACTGGCACCACTTCTGATGGTGATATCTGGAGTTCAAACCCAACCGGAGCTTGGCGCATCCATGGAGATCAGGATGATAGCAATAACTTCCGCGTCTCTTATTGGACGGCACCTTCTGGTATGGGTGGTACTGTTTCCACATCCCCATTTAAAATGAGTACCGGCGGTCTGACGACAATTTCAACTTCCGCAGTAGGTACTGATTTTCTGGTAGACGCCACAAACAGTCAGGGTGAAATCAAACTTAAGTCCACGGGTGATTTAGTCTACACAGGACAGAATGCTTCGTCGATGGCTCACCTTATTGGTCTATACCCTGGGTGGGACACGGCTGCTGTATATATCGGTGGTTACCACAATGGTAACAACGCCAGCTTAACCACAACGAAAGTAGTTTTCGGTACTGCCTCTTCAGGCTTGTACTTACCTACTTATGCGGCTTCATTTAACGTGTCTTCAGATATACGCTGGAAAAAAGATATTAGTCTGATTCCAGATTCATTGAACAAAATTTCGCAACTAAATGGTTATAACTACCGCTGGAAAAACAAAAAAGATCAAAAAGTTGATTTAGGGGTCATCGCGCAAGAAGTGGAACAACAATTCCCTGAAGCTGTGAACACTGACAAAGATGGTTTTAAGACTGTAAACTATCCTGGTTTGATTGCTCCAGTGATTAATGCGATTAAAGAACTTTACGCTAAGTATTTGGCACAAGATCAAAAGCTTGAGCAGATGCAATCTAAGATGGAAAGTTTAGAATCTAAGATGACTAAACTTATCGAGCAGAACGAGGATCTTCGTCGTCAGAACGAGGAACTGCTGAAAAGAAGTCCAGCTTCGCATAAATAAATCTCAAACTGAGACGACGGCCAATAAAAAATTAATTTAAAATCCTAAGTGTTTTGATTTTTTACTCTGGGGAACTTACCGCAATAAGCCGATAAGATACACATGAGAAACTGCACGTCTATTCTCTCAATTGTGATGATATTACTTGGCTTTACCTTTGTTGAAGCTTCACCAAAGACATTCACTTATCAAGGTCGAATTATCAAATCTGATGGAACGCCATTAGAGTACAACAACGTCAGTTTTATTTTTGAAATTACTAATCCCAACGGCACTTGCGTTATTTACCGTGAACAAAAAGACGGTATCAACATGGTGAACTCTTCTGGGGTATTTGATGTACCAATTGGTTCAGGCACTAAGCTTTTCCCTGCGGATCCTTTTTATACTTTGTTAGATGCTTTTAATAACTCTGATACCCATGATTGCGTCGGCGGTGCGACTTATACATCTGTCGCAGGCGATGTGCGTTTGTTGAAAGTGCAGTTTCATGATGGCGTAGGTTGGAAAGTTATTTCTCCGTCTAATGAAATCCGCACGGTACCTTTTGCAGCTTATGCTAATTCAGCAGAGCGCTTGGGTACTAAAACGGAAAATGATTTTGTTTTAAAAACTGGTGTTCCAACGTGTACTGCTTCTGAGTTTTTAAGTTTCAACGGAACTGCTTTAGTGTGTGCTCCGGTAACTGGAGCTTCTGGTGGTACCGTTACGAATGTAACTTCCGCTAATGCTTATCTTTCTGTAGCGAATGGAACCTCGACACCTGCTTTGACTTTGAATGTTGGTACGGCTGCAAACACAGTGGCTGCAGGTAACGACTCTCGTTTTACTGATGCGCGCACACCAACAGGTTCTGCTGCTGGTGATTTAAGTGGAACTTATCCAAACCCTTCAGTTGCAAAGCTTCAAGGCGTGGCTGTATCAGCAGTAGCTCCAACTTCTGGGCATTTCCTAAAGTACAACGGCACTGACTGGCTCAGTTCAGCTGTGGCCATTGGTGATGTTTCAAGTCTTAGTGCTACTCTTGCTACTTTTCAGACAACTTCTGCATTTAATACAGCTGTTGGCAGCGCTAACTGTGCTGCACATCAGACGCCATATTGGAATTCTGTTTCAGGATCTTTTCAATGTCAGGCAATCAACGTTTCATTAGCGGGTGATGTAAGCGGAACGATTGGCGCTTCGGTAGTTGATAAAATTAAGGGTGTTGCAGTTGATACAACGGGTTTAGCTTCAGGGAACGTTCTTAAATTTGACGGAACTAAGTGGGCTCCAGCAGCTGACAGTAATGCTGGTGGTACCGTTACTAACATCGCAACTGGCACTGGATTAAGCGGCGGACCGATTACTTCAACTGGAACAATTTCATTAGCAAACACGGCGGTAACTCCAGCAGTATATGGTTCAACGACAGCAGTTGGTACCTTCACGGTGGATGCTCAAGGTCGTTTGACTGCGGCATCAAATGCAGCGATTGCATTCCCGGTAACAAATCAATCAATCAATCAATCAATCAATCAATCAATCAATCAATCAATCAAGCAAGCAAGCAAGCAAGCAAGCATAACCCATCTATCTATTAGCTATCTAACTAACCAACTATCTATCTATCTATCTATCTAACTAACCAACTATCTATCTATCTATCTATCTATCTATCTATCTATCTATCTATCTATCTATCTATCTATCTATCTATCCATCTAACTAACTAACTAACTATTAACCCAAAAAAGGAAGAACAATTCATCCGCAAAATAGACTCTTATAAGCTTCCTTACTTAAACCTAACTCCAATTTCCGCTCTATATTTTCCACGATTATGCTGAGAACAAAGCAACTGAAGATTCTGTAAACTATTGCCCCCGCCAGCCCATTTCGAAGATCTATGGTCGACCTGCAAAGCAAATGAACTTCCACACTTCTTCCCTGTCTTTAAATCCACATACTGACAACATCTGTCTCGCTCGAAAATCAAACGACGCATTTTTGGCGTCACCGATTTCCTTTCCACCACCGCATCGGTAGTAAGTATTGCAGACTTGGAATGTGTTTGCGCCTTGCTGGATTTGGCTGCCGCAGCTCTAACAATACTTTGACTAGTTTTATTTGATGCGATCAGCTTCGACTGTTCATTCTGTTCGCCATCTATAATTAATTCAGCTTGAGGAACTAAATTAGTCTTAGAGATTTCTTTTGGTTTCTTAAATTTATCATCCAAATACTGATTTGCTAAGAATTCGATAACTTCAGGGATAGATACCGAACCATTCCCCTGCAAAAGCATATGCGCAGCTAAATCTTTGCATTGCATGAGCTTTTCGTATTGCTCTTTGGATAATGTTAATTCCAATCTAACAGATTCATCTTTTTGCACTCTTCGTGAATCGATTTCCTTAATTGGCAGATTAAGCTTCCTTGAAAGTTCATGCTGAGTTTCCTGAGTCGTTTTACCAGATACCATCTCAATCAGTTCGTGCTTTTGGAATGACATGACCTTTTCGCCACTGATCTTTTCTTTTTCTTTGATAGCACGGGAAAGCTCACCGATTTGAGAAAGGTTTAATGATCCTTCCTGAATGCGCTCAGCAACTTGAGGAACATCGCGGAGAAGTCGCGCCGCCTCAAGTCTACGCATAGCAGCCGAACCTGAGTAATGAAGCTCCTTAGTCAGATATTCGTAGATAGAAGAATAAGCCTTTCCAAGGTAAAGCTTACGCGAATCCACTTCCCGAATGTGTTCCAAGATCACATGCAAAAGTTTGCGCTCCTTCTGCACCAAATCTTTCAAACGAGCTTCTAATTCATTATTCGATAAATGCGATAGTGGATTCATACTTTCTCCTTTGAATGAGAAAGATATATCACGGGTTTTTAATCGTAATTTCTTAGACTGTTCGATCCATTCTTTAAAATGCCATTAAAGCTCTAAAACTGCTTTATAGAATGAGATCGGTGCGTGTGATTCGATTTTTTTATTTTGCTGGAATATCGCCAAACACAACGAATGTTAAAGCAAAGAAAATCTCGTCAACTAAATCACACATGACAATTCGGACATGACAAGATGAGCAACCGATGCGGAAGTAAATCGGCATCTACTAGCGAAGCAGAATCAGATGGGAGTAGCGGATTGATAGATAAACTCTTTAATAGCGAACCTATTTTCTTGTTTCATTGTTTCATTGTTTCATTGTTTCATTATCTCTTTCGTTTTTATTCTTTGTTCTATGTTCATTGTTCTATGTTCTTTTTTTCTTTCCTTTTCCTCCTTTTCTTCCTTTTCTTCCTTTCTTCCTTTCTTCCTTTTCTTCCTTTCTTCCTTTTCTTCCTTTTCTTTCCCTTTTCTACCTTTCCTTTTCCTCCTTTTCCTCCTTTTCTTCCTTTCTTCCTTTTCTTCCTTGTCTTCCTTTTCTTTCCCATTTCTACCTTTCCTTTCCTTTTCTACCTTTCCTTTCCTTTTCTACCTTTCCTTTCCTTTTCTACCTTTCCTTTCCTTTTCTACCTTTCCTTTCCTTTCCTTTCCTTTCCTTTCCTTTCCTTTCCTTTCCTTTCCTTTCCTTTCCTTTCCTTTCCTTTCCTTTCCTTTCCTTCTCTTCTTTTTCTTCTCTTCTCTTCTTTTTCTTCTCGTCTGCTTTCGTTCTACGTCTGCGTTCCGCTTTTCTCTTTCACTTTCTTTGTTTATGTTTATTTCTTTTCATTCTTTTTTATTCTTTCCTCTCGAATTCGGTTTCATCTCTTTTTATTGCGATGGAACCCATATCTATCTATCTATCTATCTATCTATCTATCTATCTATCTATTCCCAGATCTCCCCTCTCCACCTACCCCAGACCAAGGGCCGCTCAAAAGTAGTCAGATGCAAGGCGGAGGACCTTGGGCGCAACGGAGGCGTAGCAGCGCTACGGCGGAGAGCAGCCCAAGGTCCGACAACGCAGTCAGCAGGCTGCTTTTCAGCGGCCCGCCCTTTAGTTTCATAATGAGAATCCCGATAGAGAGACTGATCCACTAGAACTTTGAAGATAACCATGGAAGGGTTTCTCAAATGATTTTACTTTTCACTCTATTCATAGGGTTGTTCCATCAAGCCGCAAGCGCTGCAGACATCACGGTTGTTGATGTGCGCAGAAATATTACTTTGGCTGAAGACGATCCGGTTTATAAAGATTTTTACATTAATGCGGGACCAGGCTCAGGCCTTAAAAAGAATCTCGTCGTTACCGCAGTTCGCAAAATAAATATTCGCGATGCCAGCGGAGCAAGTGCAGTTGGGGAAATATTAGTCCCTGTCGGCCAGCTAAAAATCATTGCGGTTTATGATCGAGTTGCAGTTGCGCGAGAGTTCACTCTGCTTTCAAGAGACGAACTTCCAATGCTTGAACAAACCGGCATCATGAGTGGCGATCGCATCGACCTGCAAGGTGCCTTCATCGACACTTCAAAACCAAAATATAAAAAGAAAGTCGCTGAAGTTGAGATTGGAACTTTGACTACTACAGTTGCGATGGTGACAAGGCCCGTTTCGGATTCAGTATCTGATGCCGCTTTCCTAACCGCACCGATGGTTGCATCGGGTTCAACGGCGACAACAACGGCTACCGCCTCAACCAACTCAACAGTAACCAATCCTCAGGCTACAGCACCAACTAGTTCAGCGGCAGCACCTGCAACCGCTGCTCCCCTGCCTACTCCGACAGCAGTTGCACCCACCGAAATCCCCGTCACCGTGGCAAACCCTGTAGAATCTGCAAACAGCCACGCAACAGAAGCTTTAAAGCCCACACCCGTAGCAAGCGCAGATGCGAAGACTATGGAATCACTTGAAAAAACGGCGGTTTCGAGTAACAACACTCAGCATGAGTGATAATTCTTATTTCCGCGTTCGTTTAAGCCAGGTCCCAGCCGACCTTGAAGACATCATTACCACACACTGTTTCGAATCTGGAGCTTCGGGAGTCACCGAGGCTCTTCATTTTACCCAGCCAGATCTTACTTACGATCCCACGATCTTGCATGTGCGCAGCCACGAAATGGATGTTTTCTTTCAAGAAACTCCGTCGCAAGAATTTTTCGATGGTCTTAAAAACCTTGATGCCCAAATCCGTTGGACCATCAACGAAGAAGAAAACAAAGACTGGTTAGCAGAGTGGAAAAAAGGCTTTAAACCTTTCAAACTTGTTGGCGACTTCTGGGTTGTTCCGTCATGGCTGACTCCCCCACCAGAATGCAAACACGCCATCTATATCGATCCAGGCATGGCATTCGGTACTGGTACCCACGCCACAACGCAAATGATGGCTTTCTTCATTCATAAACTTGCAGAGAAATATCCAAAGCAAATCGCTGACTGGGCTTTACTTGATGTGGGCACTGGAACTGCCATCTTAGCAATGCTTGCGCAAATGAGCGGCTTCGGCTTAGTAACAGGAATCGAAATCGATCCTGAAGCTCGTCGCGTAGCTCGCGATAACGTAAAATTGAACAAGCTTAACGACATCGACGTTCCTGAAACGCAAATCGAAGACATGCGCCAACAATACGATGTGGTTGTTGCCAATATCATCGATGGTGTCTTGATCAATATCAAAAAAGACCTGATGAAGGTTCTAAGACCCGGCGGTCACATGCTTCTAACTGGAATTTTAGAGGAGCGTGACAATCACTTCTTTGAAAAATTCATCGAAGGCTCTGGCCTTACAGTGATTCGCCGTCTTGAAAAAGACGAATGGGTTGGTTACTGGGTTCAATCAAAAGCAGATTAGAGCAGAACTATGAGAAGATATTGGATCGAAAAGAAAGACCTTTTCCAAGATCAGGTGAATTTCACGGGCGATGTGTTTCATCACATCTTTGATGTCTGTCGCCAAGATGTCGGTTCAAAATTCGAAGTGCTAACTGAAGACAGCAAGGCTTTCTTCGTTGAAGTGACTCAAGTAACTAAAAAATCTGCGACAGCGCGAATTTTAGAAGAACGCACAATTCCCGCACTGAAAACCCCCCATTTGCATTTGGCCCTTTCCATTTCTCGCTTCCCGGTGATGGATTCCATCATGGAAAAAGCTGTAGAGATGGGAGTAAAAAGCATTCAGCCGTTCTTTTCTGAATTCAGTTTCGTTCGAAAAGACGAAAAGATTTCCGCTAACAAAACTGAACGCTGGGATAAGATCGTTCGCTCTGCAACCCAACAAACCGGTCGCGGCGATTTGATGAAAATCCACCCGGCCATTACCTTTGATAAGCTATCAACCTTGATTAACCCAAACGAAGGGCACGTGGGTCTATTTGCTTATGAGGGTTCATCGACTCTAAGCATCAAAGAATACGTCAGCACAATTCGTGGGCAGTTCCCTCAAGGGATCAAAGATATTTGGGTTATAGTCGGCAGCGAAGGCGGTTTTTCGCACAAAGAAGTCGAAGAACTGACCAAACTAGGCCTTCATCCAGTCACCCTGGGGCCTCAAGTTTTGCGAGTTGAAACGGCTTGCATGGTCCTGGTCTCCGTCCTAAAATACGACTTTGATCTGATGTGTTGATACCTCGGCTTCGGCCTAGGTTCAAAGTTAGAAAGGACAAGGAATGGATCCCTTTGAAGAGTTTGAATTTAAGCCCCTCACGGATGGTTTGGGTTTCCACAAAAAGAAAACTCCTGCTCCTGAAAAACAAAGCACACCTATTCTTAAAGATCAGGGTTTAGAACTAATTGAGGAAACAGATCCTTTACGTTCTCCACTTCCACGCAAAAACCGTAACACTCAACTTCCCGCAACTCCGGGTGGTTTGACTGAAGTTGGTGGAGACGGAACGGCAGCGGTTGATGAAATCTTAAAGACACTGCAAAAGAACCGCCGTTTGGATTTCGACAAAGGTGTTTCTGAAAAGCCTTCTCAAGCAAAAGCTAAAACTGAATTCAAACCCACGACATGGAGTTTCTCTGCAGCAATGCTAGATACCATGTTGGTGGTAGCAGCAAGCTTGCTTTGCATGATCATTCTTTTGGTAGTTACTAAAGTTGATTTGATCGGCAACCTTTCAAACCCTGACGCTCAAGGTATGATCTACCTTTCAACAGCAGCTATGTTTGCGATGGTGACTTTCATCTATCTAACGCTGAATCGCATGTACATCGGCTGCACTCCGGGCGAGTGGGCTTTTGATCAAAGAATTGGTAAGCCTGAAGAATTAAACAAGGCCTCTTATTCTTTGAAAGTCGTAGCAAGATCTTTGGTCGTGATTGTAACCGGATTTATTGTGTTACCGGTTCTTTCAGCTATCTTAGGTCAAGACATCGCGGGAACCATCAGTGGGGCCCGTCTTTATAAGAAAGCTTAATTCCCATGGGGCAAGTTAAAACATCTGATACTATCGAATCCACACTTGCCCCTCTTCGCGCCCAAGGCAAAAAAATCGTTTTCACAAATGGCTGCTTTGATCTACTTCACGTAGGTCACGTTAGATACCTGCAAGAGGCTCACTCTTTAGGCGATGTCTTGGTTGTTGGCGTGAATTCAGATGCCAGCGTGAAGCGTTTAAAAGGTCCAACCAGACCTGTGCAGAATGAAAGCGACAGAGCGGAAATTCTAGCTGCTTTGGGAGCTGTTCAATTTACCGTGATCTTCACCGAAGATACTCCAGCGAGTCTTATTGAAAAAGTTCGTCCTGATATTTTAGTAAAAGGCGGCGACTGGAAAATCGATCAGATCGTAGGCGCCCCTTTTGTTATGTCTTACGGTGGTAAAGTGATGAGCTTGCAGTTCGTCGACGGAAAGTCCACCACCAAGATCATCGAAAAAGCCCAGCAATAGCCGGACTTTTGAAGTAATTGCTACGGACAAATCACATCTCGTTCAGCTCTAGTGATGGAATACTTCACTAACGGTTTAAACGCCTTTAACCTATTACGAATCGTTGTAAAGCCACTAGAATTACCGTCGGTGTTTTGCACCCAATAGGCATCGGCTTTTGCATCACTCCAACCACAGAATTGCTTAAGCGCCATTCCGGAAATCAAGCCCGAAGAATGCCATCCATTCCAACAGTGAGCATAGATCGGTCCATCCAAGCGTCCTTTGATTCGTTCATAGATCATGCGCAGAATTTTTTCGTTTTCACCATAAGCTGCGTATTGTTTGTAACTGAGCTTTTGATCTTGATGGGACGTATTTTTACAGCTTACTGCCTTCGGGGCTTTTTCAAAGTTTTCTGAATAAAGATAAATCGCCGTCGAAAAATCCTCTTTACAAAGATTTGTTAAACCCACTGTTGGCAGTGGATTTGTGTTACTGCGGGCTCCGACATCTAAATAGGTATTATTAGCACCGCCTCTGTAAAGCACGCCATGCAAAACCACCCTGAAATTACGAGTGCCGTAAAGATCGCCACTGCCGCCACCACGGTTATCAGTTACTTTTTCATTTAAGGTTTCTAGGGTGTAGCGGGTTTTATATTTATGCACTTCCGCTTCAAGATTGAAACCAGCTACAGGAGGATCTAACGAGATACCTTGGTTAGAGTTGCCTGAATCCAAACCTAAGTTTGTGATCGTTGCATCGGCACAGGCAAGCAACTGTGAGGTTAATAACAGGACTACTACGCTTTTTAAGTTTGATAGTTTCTGATTAAGCATCCGTTGATTGTGCTTTCGTCTGCAGCTCTACACAAGACTTCTAGACTCATAACTGTCAAATGCGAGTGAAAGCCGTTTATCAACTGGATTTATGTCTTTTCATTTTACAAAAATTCCGCACATTTTATTTCAGTCCACATAGGGAATTTCGCTGAGGTTGTCTTCATATAAGTTTCTTTTTCTAATAGGAAGCTTGAAGGGGGAATATCATGAATCTATGTGCCGTTTCAGTCTTAAGCTCTATGACTCTTATTAGTTCGTTCGCCATGGCGATTTCCTTAGGGAACTTCGAAGGTGAATCACGCAAAGAATTTAAATCACCGCGCAATTTAACAGAATTATGCGTGATCGGAAAAAAATGGCCAGGAGCAGACTACAGAACTGAAGATCAAAAAAAAGAAGGCACCTTATGTGGTTATGATTTCTATACCAACATGGGTGTTTGTCCTAAATACAACTCGACGAATCCTGCTATTCTTTTGCTTGAACCCAATGCCCAATACACGAAACAGCAGATTGATGCCTCTAATTGCGATGTCAAAAAAATGGGCGTGAAAACAGAAGCGAAGTTTAAGCAAAGTATCACTTGCTCTTACACTCCTGCGATTCTTGCCTATTATCATCTTTCAAGAATATTTGGAAATGCCGGGCGGGTTCCCCCAGCAGTTATCAGAACCATGGATATCACTATTCATAAAAGACTGACTGATAAAGCCATCAATACTTTACAAGGCACCAACAATCCCATCTTAGCTTCGTGGGAAAAAGTTTTAGAAGTACACCAAAGCCCCCGCTTCTTTCCAGCCGTAGTTGATGCGCAAGCGACCCAGTTCTATGGAGCCTTAAGCGACAATCCTAAAAATGAAGAACAGTATGTGGATGTAAGTGGTGTCGGAAAGTACGACACTCGTTACGAGCGCTTTATGAATCAAGATCCTTTTAAACGTCTTATTAGCTCCGCATCCGTAAGCCAAATGGTTGGGACGACTGATTTTGCCCAAGTGGCGCAAACAGCTCTGCAACTGAAAGACGTTTCTGACATGATTTTGATGGATACACTTTTAAACCAGCAAGACCGTATCGGAAATATCCACTATAAGTTCTTCTGGTATTACATCGATCCCGTTGCAAAAAAAGTTGTAAGACAAAAATCAGACGCTAAATGGGTGAACGATGTGATTCAGGTTCCTGAACAAGAAACATCAGCCATGGCCGGCAAGAAAGCAGCGCTAGTAAAAGAAATGCTACTTAAAGATAACGACTGCGGTGTTACTAAAACCAATATGATGAAAAAATATAAAGTTTTAGAGCAAATTCGCCATATGAGCTTCCACACCTACAAAAAGTTTATGGCTTTTGAACAAGCTCTTTCAACCCCTGCGGGACAAGACTATTTTGTTAAAGAGCTTTTGTTTTCACCGTCAGAATTTAGACATCTGCAAAGAAATGCAGCGGAAGCAAAACAGATCCTGAAAACAAAGTGTCAGGCCAATCAATTGCGCTTTGATGTCGACCTTGAACTTTACGTACCAGGTGCGGCGGCCCCAGCACCAAGCTGTTAAAACGAAAAAAGGGAGCTTTCAAGCTCCCTTTTTATCTATACAAAGTCCCGGCGGCCATAACCTCCGGAATCGTATAGTGAGTCAGCATAGAGTTCCCAAACTTAGAAAAGGACCCCCGCTGCAATTGAAACTTCCTAATTAAGTCCACGATCCAGTATGGAATTTTCTTTTCGCATTTCAACTCTAAAACCACATTTTTCCCAGGCTCTTCAAAGATATCAGGATGGTCGTAGTTGCACATCATCTTATCATCGGGTTTCACGTTCCATTCAAACATTTCCTGGTATCTTAAAGACATATCAAACGTCACCCGGGCATAATCATCCACCTCTGACAAATAGGCCTTACGCTTATACTGAGTTAAAATAACGGGCCCCACGTTGTAGGTCATTTTCATAAACAAAAACTCTTCCAGGTTGTCGACGGACATTCCCTCTAGATTTTCAGGAATAAGTCCATACTCCAAAATGTCTTGCCAGTTTTCACACGTGACCTTAGCCCTCTTTTTACGCACGAACTCGCGCAGCTTGTATTTAATTTCAAAAAAATAAGGCGGCTTTAGACCTTCTCCATAGGAACGAACCCGCATATTAAAATGAAAGGCTTCCGCGGTTTCCTTAGAACGTAAAATATAAAGCGACGGTGAATCTAAATAAAGACTATTGATTTTGTAGCACTTATCCGGCGCGATCTCAGAAAAATAATCCATTTTACAGTAGGCTTCGACGTATTTTGAAATCGGCTCGACCATATCCGGAGAAATCAAATACTTCAGTTCGTATCTTTCAAGATTTAACGGCGAAACTTGAATGCTCATAAAGCCGCCTGCAGTGATTTTTCTAAATAATTCTTTTCAGGATTTTTAACTAAAAGTTCGCTTTCCAATAGATAGTCTAAATAGAGATAACAGATTTCTTGATGCTTATTCAAAAGATCAATTTGCTCTTGTTCCATCGCGATTTTTCGTTCGATGTTAGCAAGGGGGTCTAAACTCCCCACCTTCAGCTCGGATAATTTGCTTTCGTTTTTATAAAGCTCAATCAAGTTTAAGATCTGCACCTTCAGATTTTGCAGCTGATCGCCTGCTTCTTCCGCTTCTTTCTGTTTTAAAGCGCGCTTTAAAAGCAGATCGTTTTGCTTTTGTTTCGCTAAAACGTCGTGGCCCAGGGTTGGAATTTGAAAAGTCACACCAATTTTATACTGATCTTCTTCGTCTTTGCTTACATGGGCGACGTCAAAACTTTTCACCCACTGCCGTTCGCGGCCCTTGACGATGGCAAGCTCTTCGCTCATCAACTTAATTTCTTGGTCTGACAGCTTTTTAGATAAGGATTCTGATTCCGTGGGATTGGTTTGTAACACTTGGCCAATCTCTTCAACGCTCACTAAGTTATAAGAGGTCAGTCCGGAAGAATCAGTTTCCTTCACCCAGGTTTTAAGTTTTTTCTCTAGCTGACTCTGTTCCTGCTGCAATCCGCTTTGATAGCGTTTCAATTTATAAAGCTCATTTTGGGCGCTAAGATAGTTTTTAGACGTCGCTTTGCCTGCGCGTAAAGAAAGGTTCTGAGCTTTAAGGTAGCCATCGGATAATCGCAGCGCCTCTGCGACCCTCTCTAATTTCCGGCGATTCAGTTCATACTGCAAAATCACACTGTAACGATTCTTCAAGGCCCAACCAAGACTTGAAGCCTTTAATAAGTTCTTTTGATTTTCATGGCCGTTGCCGATTTTCCATTCAGGGTAGGATTTAAACTGAAACTTCACTTCCGTTTCAAAAGAGCTTTTAGAATCTTCCCGTTCATCTGTAAAAGAAACTTCCACCGCTTTAAACGGGTTTTTAGAGCTCGTTGATTGCACCTCATCTAAAGCCATATAGGTTTTTTCTGTCCAAGCAGATTTTAATACTTGGTCAGGAGTGACTGCTTCAGCCACAGAGGCGCAAAAAAGGATCAAGCACAAAAAACTCATTCCACCCTCAAAGAATCCGGCATCGCTAGGGAAATAAATTTGCTTCCCTTTTTTTGATCAAACACACCAAAAAGCTCCCCCGTCGGCGGATAAATCGTCAGACCTTCAAGACCTTTGGTTTTAAATTCTTCAACCAGTTCTGCTTTTGTTTCACCCGGCTTTAACCTCCAGATGGCACTGCACTTTTCTTCGCGGCAAGAACTTGAAATAAAAATGGTATCTTCAGCAAAGATCATGTCAGAGTGGTACGCACCGCTATGATCAGTTCCCGCCGATGCGGTAAACTGAACCGCCACAGAAAGATCGCCGTTAGCAATCTTTCCCGTCTCTAAAAGGTCTTCAAGATTTTTGATCTTTAGAATCACACCTTCGTTATTCGAAAATTGGGGGCGTTTCAACAACAAGAACAGCTCATTGCCTTTTACCGCATGGCCTTCTACCTCTAGATCGCTTTCTTGGGTCCCTTGGGCAGCGGCGTAAAGTTTATTTAGAACAACATCTTTTGATTTCTTCGACGCTTCCAAAAGGGCCAAGCGCAGATCGATTTTTCTTTCGGCTGTGAACGTCAAACCACTTCGTTGAACCTTCACAAAAAGTTGTCTGGTTTTCTTCAGTTTATTTTTCTTAGTCCCTGAAAGACTTGAAAGAAGGTAAATATCAGAACCTTGTTGAGAAATAGATTCAATGTCCTCCATTTTATCCAAGTTCAAGATTGGCAACATTTGTTCCGTCACTTCCCCGCGGGAGTTCATTAACAACAGATGTGGCACATCCCCCGGGTAATCATCAGATACCAGTGCAAACTGATGAATTTCTGGCAGATAAGCAACCCCCGAAATTTCTGGAATGAATTCTTCACGAACACTTGGCGGAAAAGTAATATCTTGAACTGGTTTATGCTGAATCTCGATCCCGGTATCAGCTTCAGCTTGGGCGGTACTAAATAAAGAAATTCCCCAAGATTTACGAACAGTGACTTTTTCACCTAAAAGAAACTTATTTTCATCTGGAATCTTAACGACGACTTCACGACCCCAAGCAGGCAAAGTCTGAATACGCAACAACCGCTCTGGGATGGGAACGATGCGAGCACCTACGCTAGTGACCTTGCCTTGAACTGTCAGGCCCGAACTTGAATACACATTAACCGTTTGCCCAACTTCTACCATAGATTGCAGGTTTTCATTCACATAACCGTTCACATAGCTTGGATTCAATGGAACTAAGGTCAACAGCGTGGCAAAGGAAGGGGCCTTTTCGCCATCTTTAAAATTCACAGTACCGACGGATCCTTCAACCTCAGCAAAAACAAAAAGATTGCGCATGCGCCGCTCAATAACTTCAATTTCTCGTTTCGTATCGATGATGTCGACTTGCAAGGGGTCCGAACCCGCCGGCAAACGGGTCACATCTTTTGTCAGTAAGGAAATTTCTTGGCGCAGTTTATATTCTGCTAATAAACGGTCCATGCGGGATTTTAAAACCCGCAGTTGCATATCAAGGTCCGCCTGACTGAGCTCAATTAGCAAATCGCCTTTTTTAACAACTTGGTTTTGTTGGACGTGAACTCTTTTAATTTCCACAGGATTGCTAAAGTTCACCTGATATTCCCGGGATTCGGCTACCCCCAGTATACTGACCGGTTCTGTGCCTAAATATAAGCCCAGGCTTAGGACCGCAATAACGGCGCCACTCCAAAAGAAAAATAAAAACTTGTTGTCAGCACCAACGACGTCAAAAAAGAAAGAATGAATCAAGCTTTTGAGGGTTTTCATTTTTTTACACCTCAATCACTGATTCTTGGTTCATGAAATTCAAACCGCGAACTGTGTGCACTTTTCCAAGCTCTTCGATCAACTGCGCGGAATTAGCCTGGGGTTTCAAACGGACTTGGTACGAAAAATCCAAACGCTCCCCCTGTCCCATTTCACGAATAGTCGCTAAGGCAAAGTGGCGGCATTTGTTTTCTAAAACAGATTCAATCGCGCGTTGATGATCCGGAGACCGCTCTAGATTAAAGCGCAAAAGTCCATCAAATTGAGGCCCCGATGCGAATGAAGAGCCGTTTAGAACAAGCAAAGCCAAAACAAAACAAGCTGTTCCCAAAATAGCCACACCATAAGCGTTCACTCCGCTAGCAAGGCCCACCGCTAAGGAAGCAAAGATAAAGAACATGTCCCTTGGATCTTTTACGTTGGTTCTAAATCGAAGAAGCGAAAGCGCACCAATCATACCTATGCCGCGCGCCACATTGTCGCCAATGGCCTGCATCGCGATGGCAATCACAATGGGAAGTAAAACTAAGCCATGAAGAAAATTGATTGAATAAGACAATCCCCGAAACGTCTTCACGTAAAGCATCGCCAATACCGTTCCTAAGATGAAACTTAGTAAAAACGCGTAAATCACAGAGATCCACGTTGGATTGGCAAACGATGAATTTAGAACAGAAAAGTCCAACATAAAGCCTCCCTAGACCGCTAAGGCGTATCTATTTTGGATCATGCAGAGGCGATAACAATGATTTTCAGGATTTTGTTAAGATGGATTGTCTTTCGACAACCCACCCTTACACTAGGGAAAACTTTGTAATTCGAAATATAACAATCATCTTTTGTTTGTCAGAAACGGAAGCCCAATTTGGTGGAATAGATTGAATCTGAGTAACGATCAATCTCTAGTGCCACAAAGAAACGAGCGATATCAAAGCTTACACCGAACACCGTGTGATTTTCAGTTTCGTCTTGTTCGACGGTCTGTGCATCGTCTGTGATTCCATCAGCGCCACCGATAAATTTTCCGATAGCTCGAACCCTGCCACCGCCAAAATATATAGCGACGTTGTCCATGGATACCGTTGCCACTAGATCCGTCCCGATGGTCGAAATATTTATAAGGTTAGAAAAGTTCGCACCACCCGTATACAGAATGGCCGTAAGACTTAAAGGAAAAAACTTAGCCTCATAAAAACCCCAGCGAAGCTGTCCCCCGAAGGCTTGAACTTTTTCGGACTGCAAAGAGGGAGTGAAATACAAATGAGTATCAACGTTATAATAAAGGCCCTTACCGAAAGTCAGAGTGTAGTAGTTAAGTTCTCCACGGTCCGTGGTTTTGGTACCTAAGCGGGCCAAATCTTCGATGGGGATAAATTCCGAAGAAAGTCCCACTTCGATCCCCGAATACCCACCTAGCGGATAAGGGTTGTTCAGAATCTTAGAAGCCGAGCCAAAGCCTAAAATCTGTAAGGCGCGAATACGGTCTATATCGTCTAAGCCCCTAGGTAAGGTCGTCGCTGCCCAAGTAATATTGGAAAAAAAGATCAGGAATAAAGCGGCATATTTTAAAGAAAACATCAGAAATATTCTGACTGACAAAACCGGAAGCTGTCCATCTTAAAGAGCAGCTACAGCTCCCTGAATTTGGCTAAGAGCAGAGTTTGCTAAACCCGAGATCGACGAATCAGGATATTGCGCAAGTTGTTGAAATACGGGAAGGAATTTCGCATAACCTGAAATCGAATTTGTCGTCACGTCACCACGCTGGTTGCGCGGATCCGCCGAAGTCAAAACACCTTCTTTCGCTTTTTGATGACCTTCCATCACGATCTGAGTAGCTGAAGTCACCACCACCACATCACGGCTTTGCAAAGCCGCCATTAAAATGCCCATGCGGCTGCTAACTGCATAAGTCAGAAGATAATTATGCGCCTGGGATTGAAGTTCTGGCGTCAGTTGGTTGTAGCTTTGTGAAACTAAAGCAAAGCTTTTCACTGAATAAAACGATTGAACTGCAGCAAGACCTAACTTCTGCACTTCAGCTTGGTTGTTGCGCAAAAGTTCAGAGGAAATCATATAGAACGTTTGATCATCGATTTCCTTATTTGAAAATGCAGCAACAAGCTTGGTCACATTTTCTTTTGTTGGTTGCGCTTGCAGCAAGGCTCTCCATTGATCTGCAGTCAGACCGGTTTTAGCTTCTTCTGCGGGAATATTGTTCTTTTTATTCGCAGCTCCCACGTCGCTATAATTACCTGGAACTTGTGAATTGTCGGCCATCTTATCAAAGTCGCCAAGATCCACCGATGGATCAGAACCAACGACTTGAACATCCACATTTTTCTGCCTTTCATCCGCTTTTTTATCAGCTTGTTTTGGTGCTGGCGCTGGCGCTTTAGCTACGTTAGTTTTTGCAGCCTTAGGGTCCACCGCTGCTTTTTTCGCATCGGCCTTTTTCTTATCAAATGGATTTACGTATTTTCGTTCAATTTCACGATCACCTAGATCAAATAATGAGGCTAAGAAGGACGCTTTAGGGCGTGGCATTTCGTAAGATACATTTTGGTACCCTAGTGCAGATTGAACAGGGGTTTTTAAAAGAAACCCTAGGCCTGCCACCAAGACGATGGAAAAGCCGATAATCGCAGTTTCTAATTTGTTATCATCGAAGCCCATAATAGCCTCCTGTTCTTACAGTTAGTAAGAGCAGCGCTTATGCCACTTCTAATGCGATATAAGGCTCCTAGCACAGCTCAGACTGAGACAGGGCCGTTATTGCGTCCTTGGCTGTACAGAGCTTCTACAGTCTCATTTTAAGACGGAAGAAGCAGAGGTCCCAGGACAGAATCCCGGGCGAGGTCCTATAGAAGGGAATTGACGACAAGTATCCGGGCGCTTTTCATAGACCGTGCAAAGACGTGTTTTCGAGTCGAGATAATAACAATCGCGGTTGGCTTTTTGGGAAAGCATGAAAAATTCAGTGCCCGCGCGATAGGAAGTTAAGATGCCTTCCTTGATCAGTCGTTTTGCTAACTTTTTGATGGAACCAGCAGCTTCGTCTTCGTCTGTAACACCAAGACGAATCAGATCAGAAAGTCTGATTTCTACCGGCATCGTGCAACAGCCGCCAAAGCAGCCATTGCACATATTGTTTTTATAGGGTTTCCAAGTCGAAGGACGATCAATATCAGGGCGTTTCATTTAATACCTACCCCGACAAAATCGGAGTGCAGACCTACGGAGTCGGCTTTCTTACCAGTTTGCTGTTGTATCTGACATTAAGGTCAGCGGGTTGAAGTAATACAACACTGTAACCACGAATGTAAAGCTCGCGAAGGAATTGCGGCATAATCTCTGCCGTTTTTCTTTGCACGTCGTGGAAAAGCACTAGGCCTGTTCCCAAAGCTTCAATCTGTCTTAAAGTATTATCCAGTACAGTTTGCAGTGACGTGGCTTTCCAGTCCTCACTATCAACATTCCACATAAACTCGCCCGTAGATTGAGTTTTTAAGAAATATCTAAGTTCTGGGCTTTTCTCGTCGAATGGAAAACGAAAGAAAGGATCAACCCATCCAAGGGTGTCATAAATGGCCTGATGACCGCCGCGGATTTCTGCGACGGCTTCATCATAACTCAAATTACGACCGTTAAAGCGCTTACAAGCTGCACTTGGTCCCAAGCAAGAATGCGAAACAGAATGGCTACCAACAGAGTGACCATCAGCCGCTACTTTTCTAACAATCGCAGGATTCATGCGTACGTTTTTACCTTGGTGAAAGAAGATCGCTTTCGCATTAACTTCTTTAAGGGCTTGTAAAATGGATTCTGTATAAAGGTTGCTTGGCCCATCATCAAAAGTCAGAATGACTTCTTTACGGCCGATATCACCTGTCTTCGCTCTATAGCCATTTGTAGTATCGCGCTTTTGCACGTTATCAGCGAATTTAAAATTGTTAGTCGAAGCTTTTGGCATTATAGCATTCGTCGCGGCCACCAATCCACTGCGTTCTACATCGTAGTACGCTTCAATCTTAGCAAGAAGATCCGTTTTGCAATCAGCAAGAAGAGCGCGGTTTTGTTCTTTGCGAATTTCATTTTCGAAAAGAGTCAGCTCCCGAGTTTCAATCTCATCCAAAGCTGTACATACATCTTTTTTAAGTTCTTCGCGCTTAGAAGAGTCGCGCATAAACTGCTCTTGCCATTGCGGGAACAGAATTTCTGGATTTGCCTCAGATTGATCCCACTCAAGACTGGTCTTTGCATTTTGATTATCGACGATAGCTTTATTGACACTTTGACTGACCTGATTTCCACAGGCTACCAGTGAACCCGCGACAAGAATGACTAAGCTGTTTAAAATCTGCGTTTTCATAAAAAACTTCCTATTGCGAGATATCTGTACCCTGACCTACATTCAGCACATTCCAGGCGATTTTATCTTGTTCTTCGCCAGGCTCACCCTCTTTTTTACCTTCAGGTTTTTTTAAGCTGAATTTGATTTTAGAGTTTTCAATGATAACTCGCGGATCGACAGAATGATTATCAAAGATAACCAAGTTGCGCGATGTTTGTGCCGTAACCACATGCGGATTCCAAAGGTATTTAAAATAGATGATCAAAGAACCAATCACCTGGCTAAACAGCAACGACAGAAGTCCTAGGCTAAGCAAACCAATTTGCGGCAACGTATTTTCCCAGCGGGCTCTTTCTAAAACTTCAAAACGAGTATCGATAGAGATCTTTTGTGCTTCAAGTTTAGCTAGGTTCGTAGTCAGCTCTTTATAACGAGCGAATTCAAGTTCGGATTTCTTTTTAAGGTCTTCCACCATTTGTGCGGCAAACGGCAAAGCCTTCACTTCTTTTTTCAAACGATCAATAGAACCTTGAACCTGACCCAATTTTCCCAGCAAAAGATTGTTTTCGATTTTAAGCGCTTCGATTTTTCCGCCGACACCATAAAGCGCACTTTCTCTTTGCCCAGTACGACCACGTTCAAGATACTCGATCATTTTTTTATTTTCAGAGATCTTAAGTTTGATTTCGTTGGCGCGAACTAAAAGTTCCGTTACGTAGTCGCCCATTTTTTCTTTTGAAGAAAGCGGCAATAAGTTTTCATCTTTGTTTTGTAGCTCAGCAAGTTGTTTACTGAAAGTCGCAAGCTTTTCATCCGCATCAGCTTTTTGCTTCGCCATGAAGTTTTCAACTTTTGCGATCTCGCCCAACTCGCGGGCTTTTAAGGTCTGAGCTGCCAATTCAGAAATCGTATTAGATAGGAATAAAGATACGGCCTTAATCGGAGTTACTGCATCGATTTGAATTTCGAAGTCAGAATCCAGTTGGATGCGAGTCCATGAATCCAGGCGCTGCAATAACGCGATTTTGTTTTCAGGCTTTTCTAAGTTTTTAAAGTAGGTGGTGCGAAGAACATCGTAGCCCTTACGTTCTTCCATCGTTAAAAGTGGACTGCTGCCACGTTCTTGAATACGCGTTAATAAAGTTTCGTAAAACTCCCGTGTTTTCAAATACTCAATGTGTTTTGAAAGAAGGCTGCTACCCTTTTTAGATTCTTGGACGGATTTGGAAAGACCAAAGAATTGGTTAGAAAACGCCTGCATAGACGAGTTCTGTGAATCGTTGATGACAATAGTCGACGATGCAACAAAGGGAACTTTTAATACGTATATAAGAACGCTGATCGCAAATAAGCCTGCAGTAAAAAAGGCAAACATGCGCCAGTGGGATAGGTATAGCTTAATGATTTCACCCACTGTTAATTCAGGTTCAATATGCTGATCACTCATATTTCCACCTTCCAAGTCATTTTCCCCTGCAAGCATTCGTTGTGCCACTGAAAGAAGGGCTTGGCCTGTGTTTAATCTGTAATGAGGATTAAGACTTTGAAATTACTTCAGAGTTGTGCGGGCATTTGACAGCTTCTTGAGGATCAAAACCGAAACAATAAAAAAGCAGCCAACTAAGGGACCAAAAGCTAAGTTCAGACGTAAATTAGCAGTCAACAGATCATCAACACGGGACCACGTTAAAATTTGCCCTGTAACAGCCAAGGCAAGACCTCTAGAGATCTTGCCGATCATCTTCCATACGCCAAAATAAAGACCCAATTCATCCTTACCAGTACGCTGCTCTTCTTCTTTCACGATATCAGTCAGCAAGGACTCCAATAGCACGACAGAGCCCACGAGCGCACCACCTAATACCGAAGCGAATAACACCGTCCACGTCAGTTCCCGCGGAGGTAAGAACGGGTAAATTAAAGCGGCAGAAAGTCCCATCATCCCCGCCCCGATCATCAACGCATGAATCTTTGAAATAAAGCGAGCAGCGTAGATCCAAAAAGGAATTGAAACGGTGAACACCACCAGAAAAGTAAGCAACACCGTTTGAATTTGTTCTTCATCAAACTTTAACCGCAACCGATAAAAATAAAGTGCCAGTGAAGAATTGAAAGTAAGCCCCATGTTAGCGATGAAGTAAGCGGCGACTAGCGGCAGAAATACTTTGTTCTTTAGCGGAGCAACCAAGGAAAACCTGCGCGCAGAAGTTTTATCCGTCGGTGGCCGATTGTATTTCTTCGCTGTCTGCCAAGAAATAAAGGTTCCCAAGGCCAACAACGCCATTATCACCCAAGCTGTTGAGCCATAGGGATTGATTTGTTTGCGAATCAGAAAATAACTGGGAATAGCGATTCCAAAGATGGCCCCCAAATTGCCAAAAGCCAAACGCCATCCAATTAAGTGCGAGCGTTCTTTAGAATCATGGGAAAGATCACCAACCAAAGCGGAATAAGGAACACTTAAGGTTGTGTAGGCAGAATTCAATAACAAAGCAAACACTAATAGATAAACGAATTGAGCTGCGGGTGTTTTTAATTCCGGAGGATTTAAGATGGCCCATATGCAAAATGCCAAAAACAAAAAACCAAATGGAAGGAACGAAAACCTCTCTGCTTTTTTTGCCCTGAACCAGTCTGAAAAATAGCCGACGATGGGATCTAAAATAGCATCCCAAAAAATAGCCAAGCCCAAGGCTAAGCCTGCCAAAGATGAATCCAGACCCACATAATCCGTATAAAAAACTAAAAGATGAATCCTAACGAAGATCTCTATACAGTTAATGCCGAGTTCTGCAAAACCGTATCCAACACCCTTCATGACTTCCCAGTTCGAGTTGTTGATGCCGCTACAAAGCCGATAACCAACCAATAAAGACGATCCGCCATACCACCAATGGAAAGATGGATGTGATAGATCAAAAGAATTGGTAAATGCGCTAAAAGATAAACTGCTATTTGGCGTTTAGAAATGTCGTGGGACTTCACGGCCTTCAAAGCGCCAATCAACATAAAGATCACACCAATCACGCTGATCACTAACAATGGCCAGCCGCCAACAACACCTGCGGAAATAAAGATATTATGGGGATCTTTCATTGCATTGTAATTTGAAACATCCACATCGTTACCGGCAGCAAACTTTGATAACAGGCCATGACCTAACCAAGGTTCCTGCAAAAAGATTTGGCTTCCGCGTTCGACTTCCTCCCATCGGGAAGCGATACCATCCTGTGCTTCACGGCCGCCTAAGGCGGATTGCCCTGTCGCTACTCCTCTTGCGAAGTCATAAGCTTGCGCGCCAAAGAACGTGGTAAAAGTGATCGCAAAAGAGATAAAAGCAAACTTGAATATGCGCCCCTGATTTGTTTGGGTCTTATGCAGAATCATTGTCACCACAAAGGCCATGACAGCGGCTGCGGCTGATGAACGAGTTCCCGTTAAAATTATGGCAAGGAAGCTAGCAAACAATATCACCAAGTTCCAAATCTTATGTTTCGCTTCCTGTGCCTGCAAAAAAGTACCAAGAGAAAAAACAAAAGCCACCGTCGCACAAGTCACCATATGTGGAATATGCTTAAAGATACCTACGAAGCGACCGCCTTTAAAAACTTGGCCGCCTGCCACGACAAACAAAATCAATGAAATCAGAACTAAAATTCCTGACCAGCGCTGTACAAACTTTAGGAAGTCCTCAGCGTCCCAAAGACTTGGAATGATCAGTCCATAAATACCAATCATGAACAGCGACGAAAACAAAGCCCCCAACTGCATGATCATGGATTCGCCAGAATTCACGTACTGAGTCTGCAAAAATGTTTGTACGAACAAAGTCGACATCATCACTAATATAAAGAGCTTATAAAAACCACTTAAGTGATGCCGCCCTCGAACTCGAAGCCACAAAAAAACCAGCGGCATACCGAACAAAAAGCACAGCAGCACATTCATGAACGGATGAAGACCCTGCTGAAAAATAAAATAAGAAAAGCTGCGAGGAATTGGCAGAATACTGCCTAAAGAAATTTTAGAAATAAATAGCAGGGCTACCAGAGCTTTTATTAGAAATAAAATGCGTCCGTCGTTAGCCCTAACCATTACTTATTGTCCGTATTTTTATCGATAAGGATGGCTGTTAAAGCAATACCCAAAACGACAGAAACAATAGTAATACCGCGAGCCGCCTCGTTACTAACCCACGGAGTTTTGGGTGGGACATAGATAAAATCATCCTGTTGCAGTTTTAAACTGCGGGCGCCGCCAAATTTGATCAGTTTTTCAGCATCCACTTCAAAAGCCCCTTGATATTCGCTCACCGCTTTGGACTTAATTTCGCTCCAACTTTTTGGTTCTAGTTTACGCACCAAAACCTCGGAAAGGTCTCCCCCATTGGTTGTCCCGCCCGCTAAGGTAATTAACTTTAGCAAATCTGTGTTCGCAGGAACATAGTAGATCCCAGGTTTATTAACAGCGCCCAAAAGTTGGACCGCAATCAGCGATTCTTTTTGTGAGGATCTAAAGATGTATTCAGCAGCTTGCTGAGGTGGTTTAATGTCGCTCAACAAAAGTCCAGACTCTTGCGCAAAAGCTGTCTGGGTCGTTGTAATGATCAATACAACAGACATTAAAAAACGAACGGCTTTGTTTAATACCATGCTAGTCTCCCGAATGAAGATAATCACTGGACCTAAAGCTAGAGCCTCGACTCTTGTCAATTTATTTCGATGACTCTACTTCAGTCTATGTTCACAATGGATTCTATGACGAACCAAGTTCAGGATCACGAAAAACTTTTTGATGAAATTTGTAATAAACTGAATGAACTAAGCACACATGCTGAGGATGGCCAAGTACCGGCCCAACCAAAGTATGAACAGATGCAAGTTCAGATGAAGAAGTTCCATTCAGAACTTCAAGGTTCCCAAGAAGTTTTAAGGGAAAAAATCAAAAGCCTTGAAAACGTATCTTACGGTCCTGAAACTTTGGATGCTCAGTTAAAACAGCTATCTGATTTGCTTTCAGCGGAACGTGCAAATAACACAAAACTCAGCGCTGATCTGGCAAAGTCGTTAGAACTTAGCTTGCAACTGCAACTAGAGATTCAAGGTCTTAAAGCCCGCGCGATGCAAATTCAAAGCGAAGAAAAGAAATACAGCCAAGCTTTGTTTGAAAAAAACAAAGTTCTTTCTCGCGATCTTGAATTGAATCAGGCTTTGAAAGATGAAACTGCCATGGAGCTGATGAAAGCAAAATCTGCTTTCAACAAAGAACAGCAATTGTGGGAAGAACAACGCGAGCAGTTTGAAGCACAAATCATGACGCTTAAAACTGAAAAGCAAGAGTTGATCCAAACCGTAGAAGAACTTCAAGAAACAATCGTGGTCCGCGACGGTACTATTTCTTCGTTAAACGAAGAAATTGAAAAGATCTCTACGTCATTTAGCGAAGTGGAATCTTCCGCTCACCAGCAGCATGATGTTCTTAAGAACCTAATGTCTGTAGCTGAAACTAAGATTGTTGAAATGAAGCTGGCTTTGGATAAGAAGGCCTTGGAAGCTCAAGACTATTATAGCCATCTGCAACAGGCTTTAACTCAGCTGGGTGTTCTTAAACAAGAAAACGCCGCTTTAAAAGAGTATGTCACTAAGTTGAATTATTATCACCAGCAAGCGCAACAAGCGCACATGGTGGTGGCTCAGATGCAGCAAGTAGCTGCTGCCCAAAATCAAACAGCCGCTCCGACGGCGACTGTTCAACAAGTTCAAAACTAAGATTTAAACTCCGGGACCTCCCGGAGTTTTTTTATTTATCAGATCCGACAGCATTTACAGGCAAACGCGGGAAATCACGGCTAGCTAAAACAGCTTTCGCTGTTTCGCCTTTCACTCTGTAGTACGGCACGTTGGTAGTTACATCCGCAAAACCAATTTTCGCTAAAGAATTATTCTTCTTATCATTCCAGTGATATTCACCCGAATAGAAGTCAAAACGGCCACGCCCAATGATGCCACGACCCTTATCGCGGATAATAAAATATCCACTGTGCTTAGAACCATCCGGAAGTTCCAAACCTACTACTGAAGGAATAAAGATCACTTCACCTGGTTTATAAATCGTTAAGTCCGCTGCCAAAGTATAAAAAGGATCAAGGCACGAACTATTCACGCCATAACCATAACGGCAGCCACCCTTTTCGATTTCAAAAAAGCGTTCTTGGTTTTGAAAGCGGCCAATGATGTTAAAGTAGTGCATTCTGCCATTTTGAATAACACCGCACGAACCTTGAAGAGCACAAGCTTTATGGGTTCTTTTGCAAACAGTTAAAAGCTTCTTACCACCCTGACCGTGCAAGCCCATTCTATCGTCGCACTTTGATGCTTTATCTTCGTTGATCACCACGAAATAATAAATAGTCGGTTTTAACTTACCTGGGCCTTCGAAATCTTCCTTAGGCGGAGTTTTTTGCACAGTCGAAGCAACGCCACCCACAGAACCAGCACCCTCTGTCGGTTTTACTTGCGGAGCAGGAATAGTCTTTGGTTGTTCTTTTTTTGGCTCTTCTTTTTTAGGTTCTTCTTTTTTAGGTTCTTCTTTTACTACCGGCTTAACTTCTTCTTTCTTTGGTTCAGCGGCTTTAGGAGTTTCTACTTTGGGTTCCTGTTTTGGTTCAGGTTTAGCGGCAGCTTGTTCTTTTTCTTCTTTATTTTTTTGTGTGGTCTCTGCGTGGAAATCTACGACTGAAGCAACAGCTTCTTTGTAAAGTAAATTATTGATAAGCTCATCTAGCTCATCAGCGTCCTCTTCGGTCACCATCTCGACCGTGCGAATAGCGTTTGAGCTAGCCAAATCATTAGACTCGATTTCAGTATTAATACGTCCTTGCATATCACCGCAAGCCACCGTCACAGTCAAAGCACCCAAAAGTACCAAGCGGAGAGAAATGGTAGTAAGTCCCGACATAAACACCTCTAGTTAATGGGGCAAATAATACCAAAGCTCATTACGGAACAGGCTAAAATCACCGACCCGATGAAAAGAAGAAACGACTGTCAGATTTTTAGTCAGAAGCCCCGCCTTTAGTGACTTCCATGATTTGTGGAAACCCTTGAAATCTGTTATCTTTTTCAGATGAATCAAGACACCTTCCTATCCATCGATTTCGGCACAAGTAACTCGTTAGTAGGCGCTTTCCACCAAGGAAAGCGTTACGAAGCTTTAAGCATTGACCCCAGCGCCACCGATCCGACGATGATGCGAACTCTTTTATATTTTCCTAACCCTGATCTTTGTTACTACGGCAGCCAGGCGATTCAGGAATATATCGAGCAAGATATGGAAGGCCGACTTTTTCGATCGTTCAAGTCCCACTTGCCTAATAAGAATTATCTGGGAACAGTGCTAGACAATCGCATTCTTACTTTAGAAACGCTGATTGGCGTTTTTCTTTTAGAACTTAAAAAGCGCGCTGAAAAAACCTTAGGTGTACCCGTTGAAAACGCCGTGGTTGGCCGTCCAGCCAGATATTCGATGGATCCAGTGGCTGATGGTTTCGCCCTTCACCGTATGCAAAAGGCAGCAACCTTTGCCGGCTTTAAAGAAGTTCAATTTGTCCCAGAGCCTTTAGCTGCCGCGTTTGATTATCGCCGCCAAATCACTTCAGAAAAAATCGTTCTTATCGGCGATTTCGGTGGTGGTACTTCGGATTTTACTCTGATCAAACTGCGCCCAGAAAATTTTAATAAAGAAGACGTCTTAGCTATTGATGGTTGCCCATTAGCGGGTGATGCCCTTGATAGTGTTTTTATGAGCAGCAAATTAAATGAATATTTTGGCGCTAAGTCTCGCTATCGCCTGCCGATGGGAAGCAATGTTCTAACTATGCCCCCAGCGATCACGCAGCGTTTGAATCACCCAGCACACATCGTACACTTAAAAGAAAAAGAAACCTACGAGTTCATTCGCGAAGTTAAAAAGTGCTCGTTAGCCGCGAAAGATGCGGAGGCTGTTGAAAGATTATTTATCTTAATTGAAGATCAACAGATCTTTCCGTTTTTTGAAAACATCGAAAAAACGAAACGTCACCTTTCAAGCGAAGAAAAGGCGAAGTTTGAGTTTGATTATCCAGGATTAGAAATCAGTGAATCGTTTTCAAGCTTTCAATTTAAAGAACTTGCGGCGCAAACCAAAGAAAAGATCTTTGCTTCGCTTGATACCTGCTTAAGTGCAGCGGGCGTTTCCCCAGAACAGGTAGATTTAGTTTGTCTGACTGGCGGTACTGCGAAAGTACCATTTATCCAAAAAGAATTCGAACAAAGATTCGGCGGCGAAAAGCTGCAAACCCAAGCCCACTTCCATTCAGTCCTTTCAGGACTGACGGAATCTGCGAAATTTTGGGCTCACGGACAAAAAGTAATCTAGATTACGTAGTGAACGTACATCTTAAGGTAAAAACCTTCCGGGAATTGCATTAAGGTCGGATGATCGGCCGCATGCCCACCACGAAGTACACTGCGCACTTCAGAAAAGTTTCTTAACGAAGCTTTTCTGATAGCATCACGGAATTCTTCTTCTTCAAGCAAACCAGAACAAGAGCAAGAAGCGACAAAGCCGTTCTTTTTAACCACTCTGAAGGCTTGCGTGTTCATTTTAAGGTAAGCGTGCTTACCAATAGGAATGTCTTTTTTAGATTTAATAAATGCCGGAGGATCGGCGATCACGATGTCATAGTGAGTACTTGGCAGTTCGCCAAGGCCTGTTGATACGTCCATTTCATGAACGATCACTTCAGCCCCTTCGCGTTCCGCATTTTTCTTAGCAAAAGCCAAGGCTGATTTAGAAACGTCCACCAAAGACACTTCCACTTCAAAGCCCGCAGCCTTTAAAGCGCGCGTAATTTGCGTTGACCAGTGACCAACATAGCAACACAGGTCTAAAACACGTAATTTACGTTTTTCTTGAGTCATTGCCCAGTTTTTATAAAGCTCTACAGCTAAATGAATATTGTGGGTTTGATCTAGAAAAAATCCAGTCTTCTGACCTTCCTTTAGATCACAGCTCATGTGGACTAAGCCAGAATCAGTTGCTGCATTTAAAAGAATTTCGACATCGGTTAAATCAAAGTCAGAAAGATCTTTAATAACTTTTGGCTCTTCAACGTTTAGACCTTCAAGTTTGCGGATGTTAACGTCGTTACGAACTACGACAGCGGATTTATCCCAACCAAATTCTGAAAGACCTTGAGCCTTTGCTTTTTCAACTAAGCCCTTAAAGAATTCTTCAACATTTTTTAAAGCTTCATTCATACCCGCAGTTACCAATTGAGCGGCAAAGACTTGCGCCTTCTGCCCTTTTTGTTCAACAACGTAGTAGTCTAAAACTAAACCAGGAATATAATCAGACTCTCCGAAAGCCAAACGGAAGCTACCACGAAATCCAGCCGCCTTGCGAACTTTCCAAGAATTCAAAACTTTGTTTTGCAGGAAATCTAAACTGGTAGGCTCTTCATCTTGGCTATTAAAACTAAGTGCACGGAAGGCAATCAAAGAATGGGGATTGCCGTAACCTCTTGCTAAGAATGCACCTTTTGCATCTTGAAGCTCAACCGCTGATCCCGGTGGAAGACCCTTTGGACTTTCCGCAAGCTCATTTGAAAACACCCACGGATGGCCACTGCGAATTCTTTTATCAGCTCCAGTGCGGAGTCTCCAAACGGTCGTCATCTACTTACTCACCTTCAACAGCAAAAACTAAAAGCTCTGTGATTTCTTTTTTCGAAAAATTATTGTCTGCCATCACTAACAAACTTTTACGTCCGTCAGCAAGAACAGGCCCCCAGGCCAAAGCTTCAAAATTTTGTACAGCTTTACCAGGGCGTTCTTTAGTAAGGTCTAATTCGAAATCAAGCAATTTGGTTTTAGTGGCTCCCGTAAATTTTCCATCAGCTAGCTTCTGAAGGCCGCTCACATCAGAGGCTTTTGCAAGATCTACCAGGTAAATAGCCACAGTATTAGACCAAACGGTCTTAGAAAAGATTCGGACCCCACGCTCTAGGACTAAAAGCTTCGTTTCACTGATAGCTAAAATCTCTGAAACCCCACGGAAAAGTTCTTTCCCGGTTTGGGCATCTCTGAAGGCTTCGATACGGTAAGGGTATTCTGCCACCGCCTGGTAACCAGCCTGATTTTTATTTTCATATTTAATAATACGAATCCAATCGCCTTCAGCTTCATGATCCGCGATCACATCTTGCTGTAACGCGCTTTCGGTAGTGGCAAAAACAATTCGTCCACCGTCAAAAGACGTTAAGCTTTCAAAAGCAGCGTTACCTTGAATCCCCTTTTTCTGTTGGCCAGTGGCTTCAGGTAAATATTTATCAGCAAGAGGCAGATCAGATTTCCACGCTCCACTCGGGCCCGCACGGAAAATACGTGGCATCTCACGCGGTTTAGAATCGTTATTACCCTCTGAAGAAATTAAGATGTCGCCACCAGGAAGTTTCACAAAACCTTCTGGATCAAGTCCTTGCTTCTTTCCAGCCTGGTCAGGAATTCCCGTGATGAAGTGAACTGCCCGTGGCGTGATGCCGACGGTTTTTTTATCGATCGTCAGATCAAATTCGTAAAAGCGCGGCTCCCCTGCTTTGCCTTTATCATCAGAAAGTGAATACAAAGTATTGTCGGTCCAAACGATGGCTGATAATCCACCGACATTGGTGCTTTTGAACTGCATTCCAGTTTTTAAAAACGTCTCACCGAGATATTGAAGGGTCATTGCTGATGCCACAGAGGTCATCAACAAAGTAGAAAGGAACAGGATTTGTTTTGCCATACTTAAGCTTCTCCAAGCGGATTGGAAGCCTTAGCGCAAACCTGCCCTTTTTTCTGCAAGCAAGCAGGTATTCTGCAATAAGGTCGCAATAGTCATAGGACCGACCCCGCCAGGAACAGGTGTTGCGGCCTGGGCCCATTGGGTAAGTTCCTCAAAACGCACGTCTCCACACAGTTTCCCACCAGGTCCGTCCCTGTGGATTCCGACGTCGATAACGATAGCGTCTTTTTTAAAGTCCTCTTTACCTAACATACGAGCCTTACCGGCTGCAACAACCACAAGATCGGCTTGGCGAGTAAATTCAGAAAGGTTCTTTGTGCGGGAATGACAAACAGTCACAGTGGCGTTTGCATCAGTGAGAAGCTGCGCCATAGGTTTTCCGACGATATTGCTACGTCCAACCACCACCGCACGTTTACCTTCCACTGCGATGCCATAATGACGAAGCATGGTCATCACACCTTCCGGGGTACACGGTTTCACATCCGCACGACCGGCAAAGAAAAGGCCCATGGATTCGTAAGTTAAACTGTCGGCATCTTTGCCTGGGGCGATTTGGCGCAAAACTTCATCTGAGTTAAGGTGCTTCGGCAGTGGAAACTGAACCAGAATTCCATCCACCGCAGGATCTTGATTCAGCTCTTGAATTTTATCATCAAGCTCTTGCTGGGTTGTGCTAGTCGGCATGTTATGAATGGTTGAAGACATTCCAATGGATTCACAGGCGATTTTTTTATTTTTCACATAAACATGGCTGGCGCCATCATCCCCAACCAGAACGACAGCTAAGTGAGGGGCTCTTCCGAATTCTTTCATAAAGCGAGTCACTCGAGGAGCAAGGGAAGAACGAACTTCTTTGGCGACTTCTTTTCCATTCAGAACCAACATAAAAGCACCTCCGACCTAGAGGTTTAAATTTGAGCTATTTGATTAGGAAATTCAATGGTTTAATAAACCTTGGCACAATCCTGACAGAAGCCTAAAGCGCTGCTTTTGCACAGATGCCCAAAGCCTTTTTTGCTTGATTAACAAGGCCTCGCCGGTATACAAACCCTTTAAAACATTAGAAAATCTGTTGATTTAATCTTGAGATTTTTAAGGGGCAAGAATGGCTGAAAAAGTAAAACTCTCCAAAGATGGTAGCTCAATTGACTTCGTACAATCTGACAGCCTTCCTACGTCGCTAAAAAAATTCCGCCAAAGCCCAGAGATCGAAGGTTTTTACCGCTTCATCTTCGAAAACGACCTACAAAAAGAAGCTTACGAAATTCTTGATAGAATTATCATCCAGCGTAAGGCTAAAAAAGCCGGCGCTAAAAAAGAAGCTGCTGCTGCCGCTAAAGAAGAAAAAGCAGCTGCTGCGAAAAAAGATCTTAAAGCTAAAAAGAAATAAGTGTCCCATAATCCATTAGCTTCATTTTTGAAAAAGCCCGAATATTCGGGCTTTTTTTATTTCGGCTGTTTTATCGTCCTTCGGACGGTTAGTTCTTTTTAATTAATCACCGCCTCGCCTTCAACTTTGCTTTGTCCCTGTGAACCTAATCTGGCAGCGCCAGAGAGTTGACCGGAGGAGATTAGAGTGAAAGCAAAAACATTATTAATAAATAAAAAGGGCCAAGGCTTAGTTGAATACTTAATTATCGTAGCCATTGTTGCTGTAGGCGCTATCGGCGTAATCAAAGTCGTAGGCGGAAACATCAATGTTCAGTTCGCCAATGTGGCCCAGGCATTGACAGGTTCCGGTACAAAGAAACAACATCATGAAGTTACAGAGACATTATATAAGAAAAAAGACTTCAGCGATTTTTTCGAAGGTTCCGTAAATCCGGAAAAATCAAAATCCAAATAATAATGAAACTGTCACGACAAGGCCAAGGGGCCCTTGAAGCTGTTTTATGCCTCCCGATCCTTTTGGCGACAGCTTTCGCTTTAGGGCTTCTGCTTTATCGGGGTCTTATCTATTCCTATAGCGATTACCAGCTGCGGGAAGCATTGATTTGTGCTGATGGCTTTTCCATAAAACATTGCGAAGGCCAATTAAAAAAAAGAATCAAGGCCGTGCTGTTAGATCAATCAAAACTGACTATCGACCTTAAGGATCGCGCCGACAGTTTTTCAGCGGAAATAAAAATTAAATTTCATGCAGGTGATAGTGGGGTTTCCGAAGTGTTTAACAAGCTATCACCAGAATTTTATCTAAAAAAAGAAACCACCAAAAAACTATGATGGTACAAAATCAAAAAGGTTTTGCCTTAGCTTTAATGACCGCTTTTTTACCCATCTTACTTGCAGGCTTTTTCGTGGTGTTTGCTATCAGTGGTTTTATTAACAAAGACCTTAGCGTCAAACATGAATGTCGCAAGGGCGGCCTAGAAGGACAGCGAGCCGTGGGAAAAATCCTGACCTCACTATTAAAACTGAATTCCAAAGCACGAAAACTGAAGCGTGATTTAGTCACAGCCCAGGAAAGATTGGCCGCCGCCATTAAGGTGCAAAACTATCCTGTAATCGCAACTTCGTTGGCTAAAATATCAAAACTTGAGATAGCCCGTTCAGAGTTGGATGCTAAGCAGCGGCAGCTGATTCGCGAAGGCGACCAGCTACTTAAAACATCCCATGCCAAAACCAAAGCGAACATTCAAACCTCTTTACCCCTCGAAAGCATTTTATTCGCGACACGTGAAGTTTCTGTTCAAGGTAAAGCGTCGGAACTGGCAGTTGTTGCGGATTATGTGGACATTGCACCCACGTATAGCCCCGTTCCGGGATTTAGCGAAAAGCAGGCGCTGCAGCACCAATGGTCGTACTCTTTATCTTTGAAAAAACCTTACAGTTCTTTCGTTCATGGAAAATTCAAATTTAAAAAAGCCTGCGCTGTCAGCTTAGAATCCGAAGGTTCAACTTGGGTTCCGCAGATAGTTCAGGGAAGCTTATCCCAAAACGAACTTTGGTAACGTCCGACTGGTTTTTTTAAAATCCGACATTTATCTGTGAAAACAAAAAATAAAAAAACAACAAGGGGGCTAGAGTTTGCTAACTAGCGATTATGGAGGCCCGATGAAGAACCCCTACGGACAAATCTACATAGAGGCGTGTTTTATTTTATTTTTCATCGCTATAGTGATGTTTGGTGCCTTAAACGGCCTGTCTTCGCTTCCCCACTCTAGAGACAAATATAATCTTTCAAAGGACAAATCCCATGGGCGAAAAACTTTTTCAGTTCGTTAAAAAGAATCTATTAGTGATTGCATTCATAGTAATGGGTATTGCTTCGTGGATTGCTTCATCGAACCAAACTCCTGAAAATCAGGTCGAAACCACCTTCCATAATCAGCCGACACCTCGGTCCGTTGACACTTACATACCTAAGGGACTTGCACTTATTACTATAGATATCGCCAATGCCGAAGGGCTTTCATCGCTGATTGGGGATCAAGGTGGCGTGGTCGATCTATATTTAGCCACTACTGAAAAACAAAAAGGCGGCCTTAAGGTCGCCGAAAAAGTGAAATTAATGCGCGCACCACTGAATCCGGATCTTTTTGCGGTTCTAATAAAAGCTTCCGAAGGGCCTAAATTACTGAGCTATCAGGGACCATTTATCGCTGTCGTCCAAAATCCCAATGAAAAAGGAAGCCTTTTGCCTGCGACGGTTTCTGCAAAATCTAAAATCCGTGTGGACTATCAGAACTAAGGAAAATTTAAATGAATGCTCTTATATTTCTTTTACTATTTTTTCCAAGCTTGGCTTTTTCCCAAGAGGTCTTAATCAAAAGCTTGGGCAGTTCACCATTGCAGTACCAAATATTTTTAAATGAAAACAAAAAGTTCATTTCATTTATCGACTACAATCACGCCAAACTTCAAAGAAACCCCACACAAGAAGAAGCTCTTTTTCAGTTAAGCGAACTGTTTCATCATGAACCAAAACTGGTGGTGGAAGAGATTAAAAAAATCCAAGCGCAAGGACCCTTAACTTTAATAAGCTTACGTTTTATCCGTGACCTTAGCGATAAATTACTTAACGAAAAAATCAAAGCTGACCTTAAAAAAGACATCTTGGGGATCTACTGCAAGACGATTTCAATCTTAAATGAAGGACCGGCTTTACACCCTTGTGTTTATGACACTGTTTCTGCGTCCTTACTGCACAAGCGTTTTCCGCAAATAGAAAAGATTGCCATTGAAGGTTTAGTTTTTGATTTCCAAGATAACCTCGTCCTGGGATCCAACAATCCTTATCAGTGGACGTTGTTATCTAATTCCCATAAAGCCGTTCGATTTTATGGCACCTTTTCACAGCTGTTAAATCAGCATTTCGTATTTGAATCTTTGGCAGAAGGATCCTGTGAACAGCACAGTCTTCCAACGGATCTTGATTTTGAAATTATGGAAACTTCCACGGTGTTTTTCGCAAAAGACTGTTTAGTAAAAACATCTTTAGCAAATAAAAAATCCAGTTCGCTAATTGCAAAGAAGTCATTGCTTTATGTCACCGGGATTGCGGTGCTGACTGGAATTATTTATTCCATGAAAGATAAAACCGTTGTTATCGATGCGCCGGCATTAAAATAACTTCTGCCCGTTAAAAACGATTTCCTTTAATTCCCCTTCTGCAAAAACAGAATAAGAATCAGCAGCGAAGTTGGTATCAGGATGGGAATGAACCTGGGATAAATCTCCTGTGAATTTACGAATCCCGTGTTGAGGACTTTCTTCCAAAGCTTGTTTGTTGCGCCAAAAGGAAGGGGGCTCAATGGGACTGTCACACCCAAATGACATTGGAATTTGCGCTAACCGAAGTGCTTCCCACGGGAAGACGTGTTTGTATAGGTCCCCCAATTTCTGTTTTAGCCACACCCTATCACTAAGCCAATGGCAAGGCTGCATGTGACAGCGCACGTGCAAAGGCTTCATCATTTGGATTGTTTCTGGGCGAAGCATCTGCGCATGTTCTAAATTAAATCTTCCGACAAAACCTTGCGCCGATACTTTGCGCACCAGCTGCACCATTTGGTGGGCCGCTTCATCGCCAATTGTGTGAACCGAAAAATCCAATCCAGCAGTCCAAGTTTTTTTAATGACCTCTTCAACCTCTGACAGTTCCCACAGGGTCATACCCCGAGTACCATCAGGAAGCCCGTTATAGGGCTTTGACAGGAAGGCGGTCTGTGAACCTAAAGACCCATCATAGAAAAGTTTGATCCCTTTCATACGAAGTAAAGTGGTTTCTGCTTTCTTCATTTGAATAGCGGACTGCAATGTTTTGTCGAAATCATTTAAATCATGGGTCGTGCAGTTTTCTTCGATTGCTAAAGTGATTTCTTTCTTTTCACCCATCTCGATTAAAAGATTCCACAGATGCTCAGAACAAGTCATGTCCCGCACGTGGGTGAAACCTGCTTTGTTGTAAACCTGGCAGGCAGAAAGAATGTGATGACGATCTTGTTCTTTTGAAAAAGAGGGCAGCATTTCCCAGGCGCGCAGGTGATCTTTTTCAATTAAGATCCCGTCTTGCGACGTCGCACCTAAAATATCCAAAGCGCGAGAGTTCACCCAGGAACGGTGACCATCCATGCGGGCAAAGAACACAGGGTTATTTGGGAACGCTTTATCTAAGATATTTTTGTGAGGTTCTTCGCTCCAACCTTTTTCATTCCAACCAAATCCCACAAGCCAGTCGCCGCGGAAATAGCTCGGTGATAATTGAAGTGATGAGACGTCGTTTGCGTTTTTAAGACTTCCTAAATGCAAACCAGCGGCAAATTCTCCGGTGGCGAGGAAGTGAGTATGGCTATCGTAAAGACGCGGGATTTTTAAAAACATAAGGCCCTCTGTTTTAGCAGAGAGCCTTAGGAAATTTAACTAAATTGTTTTTATTAGCGAGGTGAAGTCGCTGGAGTCGTAGTATTGATTGTACCTGAACCAGAACCTGGAAGCGGAGTAATAACTCCTGTGCCAGTGCCCGTTCCGATACCAACGGATCCGCCAATACCGATTGTTCCACCGATAAAGCCGCCGCCACCTAATGAACCGCCAAGATAGTTTCCGCCACCACCATATTGAACTTGTTGGATTCTATACATCAAACCATAAAGTTCTTGTTGCAAGCTTTGGACAACTTGTTGTCTTTGCATTTGTTGTTGCATGTAAGACTGTTGCTGTTGGATGTATTGGTTATAGGCTTGCATCTGCATTTGCATCATTTGTTGGTACATTTGACCGCCCATAGCAGCCATACCCATACCACCCATCATCGGCATTCCCATGCCGCCCATTGCAGCCATACCCATTCCGCCCATCATTGGCATTCCCATGCCACCCATCATAGGCATTCCCATACCGCCCATCATCGGCATACCGCCACCGAGTGCGCCACCAATGGCTCCACCGATAGCTCCGCCCATAGGCATTCCCATGCCGCCCATCATTGGCATTCCCATTCCGCCCATCATCGGCATTCCCATGCCACCCATCATAGGCATTCCCATACCGCCACCGATCACGCCACCAAGTGCGCCACCCATTGGCATTCCCATTCCACCCATCATCGGCATTCCCATGCCGCCCATCATTGGCATTCCCATGCCACCCATCATAGGCATTCCCATACCGCCACCGATCACGCCACCAAGTGCGCCACCCATTGGCATTCCCATTCCGCCCATCATCGGCATACCCATGCCGCCCATCATTGGCATTCCCATGCCACCCATAGGCATTCCCATACCGCCCATCATCGGCATGCCCATAGCGCCACCGATTCCGATAGCTCCACCCATGGCCATACCCATGCCGCCGCCGAATGGTCCACCCATTCCCCACGGACCAGCTGCGCCCCAAGGACCCATACCAGGCATATACATTCCGCCACCAAGACCGCCACCCAGGCCGGCCATGCCATATGGGTTACCCCACATGCCACCACCGTTCATGCCACCGAATGGACCCATCATACCCATTGCGCCACCGTTCATACCTGCGCAACCGAAACCACCAGCGCCGATTCCGCCGCCCATAGCTCCGTAAATTCCCGCACCACCACCAAGAGCTTGAGAGATTCCCGTTGCGATGAACGGAAAGCCATAACCCCAAGCTGGGTACGGATTCGTCGGCCAACCAATGTTTGCATTGTATTCAGCCGTCATTTGATTTGTTTTATGACCCATGTAAGTCGCCGCAAGACCAAGTCCCACGTTTGCGATCACAGAACCCCAGTTTGTTTCTGGTTTTTCATAAGAATAACCAGAGCCTGAAGCCATACACTCGATACACACGCCACCTTCAGACATTTCACGCTGTCTTTCGCGCATTTCTGAAGCGTAGTCTTTTTTCGTATCACGAAGATCTTCTTTTGCAACTTTAATATTAGTTTCTAATTCAATGATTCTTTCTTGAAGTGCCTTTGCATCAGCAATACCGCGTTGAAATTCAGTGATACCTTTTGCACAGTTAGCTGCACCACCCACACTTCTTCTTGATGTGGTACCAGTTGAATTTTCTTTCATATAGTGAGTTACAGAACAAACGGAAGTGGAAACAGTCCCGGGCTTTCTACCACAAAGTGCCTTCCAAGCACTACTATCGAAAGCAGTAATTTCTACCATTTCCTTTGTACCAGCATTTTTGCCACCTTCAGAAGCAGATACTTGTGATTCTTCAGTGTCTGTGAACTTATAATCACTGCATGGAATGGTATTTTCGATATGATTAGTTACGAACGCAGCATGCTCGCTACTCAGCGTTTTCTCAATGTCACGCTTAGCGCGATCATTATCTCTCTCAAGCTTCCTTCTATCGGATTTCTTTTCACGCAGCTCAGTTTCCATTTCACGAATGTTTGCCTGGATCTCTTTCATTTCATCTAGATAACTAGAAGAGCCAGCTGCTGCTGAGTAACCATATGGGCAAGATTGCATACCGCCCCACATACCAGTTCCCCAGTTCGCCTGAGCATTCAATGCAAAGCTCGTCACCAACGTGGTAAGAGTTGCAATGCGCATCGAAAATTTCATACTCGATCTCCTGAAAAGGATAAAAAACACTATTATCGTTTCACTGATCGTCAGGAGATTACGCGGACTTGACTCATTTCTGGTCAAAACTGTGGAAAGAATGTGAAACTAGACTTAAGCCCCAGGACTATGATCCTGTAAACTAGCACTGTTCACAAAAATCCCCTCTGCCATCTTCCATGACTGCTTCAGGGCCCGTGCAAATTCCTTTGCACTGCACTTTTTCAAATCCTACACTACCATTTATGAGTAAGCACACAATTCTTTGCGTGGATGATGAAATAGACAACGTCGATGCACTCGAGCGACTATTTCGAAAAAAATATTCCGTACTAAAGGCCACTTCCGGAAAAGAAGCGCTAGAGGTTCTAGCCAAAAATCCAGGGCCTCTTGCTCTTATTATTACGGATCAACGAATGCCAGAAATGACGGGCGTAGAGTTTTTAGAGAAAACTGTTTCGTCTCATCCCGATACAGTTCGAATTTTACTAACTGGTTACACCGATCTTGAATCTGTAATCACAGCTGTAAATAAAGGACAGATATTTCGTTATCTGACGAAGCCCTGGGACCCGACGGACCTTAGCAACACCGTTGACCATGCAGTTGAAAGATTCGCCGTGGGCCAAGAACTAAAGGTTAAAAACCAAGAGCTAGCAAAAGCTTTAGATGAACTAAAAAGTCTGGATGTCGCTAAATCAAATTTTATGATTCTGATAAATCATGAGTTAAAAACACCACTGACTTCGATTTTAAGTTTTTCATCACTGCTGTCTGAATCAAACTTAGCAGACGATGACCGCTTAATGGTGAATCGAATCACCAAAAGTGCGGAACGATTGAAAAACCTTGTTGAAGATGTTTTGCTTATTGTGCGGGCTGAAACGAATCAATTAAAAATCGATCAACAGCAAGTGGCTTTCACTCAGTTTGATGAAGGACTTAGTAAAGACCTAACGGACATGCTAGCGAAAAAGCATCAAAAGCTTATTAGTAAGCTTGAACCATTGAACGTAAAAGCCGATGTGCGTTTGATCAAACAAGTGATGTCACGATTGATTCACAATGCCGCTAAGTTCGGAAATGAAAGCTCTGAGATCCACATTGAAAGTCTGCGCAACGGAAACAACCTGCGCTTTTTAGTTCATAATCGCGGGCCGCAACTTCCGACTTCGGTTATTGATAAAATAACGAAGCCCTTTTACATCGATGAAGATGTCATGCATCACTCGTCAGGAACAGGTCTTGGTCTGACAATTTGCCAATCCATTTTGAAATCCCATAATTCAAATCTGCAATTCAAAAATACAGATCAAGGGGTCATGGTATTTTTCGAATTACCTTTGGCATAGTGTCCGGCCTGCGGCGAAACCTTCAGGATTAAAAGATTTAAAACGGAACCTTGAACTTGCTTCATGACCTTTTCATGAAGAAGTTCTTTCTTATTTTTATTTTCCTTTACTCCCCGGCCTTCGCTCAAAAAACTTTGGTGTTAAGCTTAGGGGAATCTTACAAACTTCCTTTAAAAGGATCCTCATCGGTATGGATTCAAGATCGCGACATTCTGCAAGCCGACGGCGGTGCCGGAAATCTTTCCGTGAAAGGGAATAAAGAAGGCAAAACCACCGTCAAAGTAGGATCAGACATTTACTATGTCCATGTCGTTCATCCGGTAAAAAAAGCTTCGCTTAAAGAACTTCAAGACATGTTGGGTAATATCATTGGTCTTAATACAGAAATTTCTGAAGGGGATCTTTTAGTCCGTGGCCAGCTTTATCGATTAAAAGATTGGATAAAACTGTCTCAGTTTGCCGAAGATAGAAACCTGGGTTTTCAGATGCGTGCGCGCATGTCAGCAGAACTGCAAAACGAAGTGCAAAATCATTTTCAAGAACTTTTAAGTACAGCCAAACTGCCGCCACAAACATTGATTTTTGAACCTCAGCTTGAAGTTCGCATCAGTGCTGCTGACTTGTTGGTTAAGAAATATCAAAAGCTTTTATCGCCTTACGGGATTGCTATCATTAAAGATGAATCAAGCCTGCAAGTTGAACCCACCGTCAAAGTTCAAATCACTGTGGCAGAAATCCGCCGGGATCTTAGCGTCAAGTACGGTCTTAAATGGCCACAAAGCTATACGGCCACTATTCTTTCTGATGGGTCTAAGGAAGTATCAGACTTGCCGTTCAGTCTAAACGCTTTAGAAAATCAAGGTCAGGCAAAAATTTTAGCTAGTCCCAATATTTTATGTCGCAGTGGCAAAGAAGCTGAGTTTCTTGCTGGCGGCGAATTTCCAATCAAAATTCTGAACTTTAAAGCTCAAGACGTTGTTTGGAAGCGTTACGGAATTTTATTAAGAGTAAAACCAAAAGCAGATGCCGCTGGCAGAATCAGTCTTTCCATTGAAACTGAAGTCAGTACTTTGGATAAATCCATGCAGGTTGATGACATCCCGGGAATTCTTACCAACCGAGTTTCTAGTCACTTTGACTTAACTAAACCGCAGACGATTGCCTTATCAGGACTTATTAAAAGCGAAGATGGTAAAGCTTCTGAAGGCTTGCCACTTTTATCTCGCCTTCCCATTATCGGCGCGTTGTTTTCAAGTAAGGACTTTCGCGAAAATCGCACTGAATTAGTTATCTTTGTACGACCTACTATTTTAGGCGAACAAGAACAAACGATGCCGCAGGCAGAACATCTTCGACAAGGGACATAATATGAATCAAACAGCGGCCGAACTTTATTCATTGATTCAAGAAGATATTCAAAAAATCCCCTATAATGAATTTTTGCTGACCCCTGATGAACAGAACAATTTACGTTCGCAAAAAGTTGATCACATCTTTCGCCAGCGCACAGCCGACACAGACCCCGTCAGCCAAAAAAGAATTTTAGCAGAGTATTACTCTTGGGGCCCCCTAGAAGATTTAATTGATGATGAAAGCATTACCGAAATCATCATCAATGGACCTGGTTCTATTTGGTTAGAAAAGCAGGGGCGCTTGCAACCCCACGGCGATTTCTTCTTTTCAGACCTTAGTTATCGAAATTTTATCGAGCGCCTTTGTCAGCATGCCCAGGTGCATATTACCAAGGAACACCCTAGTGCAGATGGGAACTTTAAAAACTTTCGCCTGAGCCTTATTGGTGAAGATCTAACCCATTGCGATGTCCACCTTTCACTTCGTCGTCATCCTAAGAATCCATGGAACTTTGAAAAACTGAATGCCAAAGGTTGGTGCAGTTCTTCATCCGTTGATTTTTTTAAAAGCCTTATTGAAAATCGTAAGAACTTTTTAGTAATTGGCCCTACGGGCGCCGGTAAAACTTCAGTGCTGAATTCATTTTTAAAGCTCTTGCCCGAAAATGAACGGGCTGTGGTTTTAGAAGACACTTCTGAAATAGTTTTGCCTAATTCGGCCAGTATGAAACTTTTAACCCGCGACGATCCCCACGGGATTTTACCTAATATCGATCAAAATCATTTAGTTAAAAAAGCTCTTCGCCTTCGCCCCGATAGAATCATTATGGGTGAAATCAGAGGCGCTGAAGCCAAAGACTTTTTAATGGCCATGGCCACAGGTCATGCCGGAAGTTTCGGGACCTTACATGCGCAAGACGCAGGGCAAGCCTTGATTAGGCTAGAAATGCTAATTCAAATGGGCGCCCCGCAATGGAGTTTAACGGCTATTCGCCGACTCATTCAGCTTTCCATTGATTATATTATAGTGACGGGAAAGCTACCTTCCGGGGAAAGAACTTTCAAAGGGGCTTATCGTTTGTGCTCTTTAGAAGAACATGGATTTTTGCTTGAGCCTGAAGAGCTCTAGTGAGTTCTAGTTTCTTCTTCGGGCTCAATGACCAATTCTGTACGAACCGCTGCTTTGAATTTCGCCGCATTTAATCGGTGATAAATGATTGCACTTACAATACCTAGAAAAAAGCCGATGAAGTGCGCCTTATAACTTATCTGCGGATCAAAGGCTGTGGATGGAAAAAACACGGCAAGGGCAACACCGATACTGCGCAAGGCTCTTTGCAAGACAGTACGCTGAATATCTAATAAAAGATACAGCACCAGCCACATGCCGCCCATCCAATAAACGACTCCAGAAATTCCGATCAACTTCATATCCGGGGCATAGGTCGCAACCGTCAGCGCATTAGTCAGACCACCCAGCAGAATCGCCAGAAACGGAAAAACAAAAAGGCCAAAATAGCCTGAAAGAAAATATCCGAAAATAAAAAATAACAGAGAGTTTGAAGCTAAATGCGCAAGATCCGCATGAGCAAATAAAGATGTCCACAGTCGCCAAAGCTGACCATTATAAAAAACCTCTTGCTTGGAGGATGTCATCCATTGGGATGCGAAAAAATAATTTTGCCAAAAAAGAATACTGCAGATGATTAAAAAGATAACAGACCACGTGGCGATAAACCACGCACGAGGATGGGGCTTACGAGTGAGCCAAGTGGCACGAATCACAGAATAAGACCGGCCTATGGGTTCCATGAAGCCTCCCGTTTAGAAGGTGTATTCGAAACGGGAGCTGTCAAGACGGGTGCCTTATTTATTTTCTTTGGCGTCTGCCACAACTGGAGCTAATGCAGCTTGTGGACGCATTTCTGGTTCAACGACGAAAAGGCTTTCGTTATCGGTCGTTTTACCTAAAGCTTCCTCAGACTTCGTCTGATCGCCTTCTCTAGCTACTGATTTTGGATTGTTGAAAAATTTAGAATTCAAATCTTGAATCACCTTCAACTTCTTAGCCTCAGCAGGGTTTGTATATGCTGCTGCTGGTTCTTGTTGAGGTTGATCAAGGGCTACGCCTGCAGCTCTCATCTCTTCAAGTTTTTTACTAAGGATCACACGATCCCCTAAAGAGTTTTTGCCCATCGGTCTTCCCAAAGCAGGAGCACCGGGACGCGCTGGTTGCGAATTTGAAGTGTCAGCCGTTCTTGTACGGGCACTTGCTGGAATAATTCCGCTGATTTTATCCATACCACACCTCCGTGTGTGTTTTTAGAAAGCCATCCTGGCTATCTACACAGATGTATCGGAATTAGACGTCACAACTTGAGACAGAATGTGGAAATCAGGAGCTAGGTCCAGGTAAAGAACTGCCAAGGGCTTGCAGGGTGGCCTAAAAGACGTTCGCAGATGCCCTTAACTTCAGGATCATCCCCGCCCGACCAGAAAGTTCGACCGATTAAAAAGCTTTGGGAAAATTCCATCCACGAATTGAAACTAGTTTCCGTGATCGGAGCGAGTTTTAAAATCTCGGCCCAAGCTTCGTTGTCGGTAAGATAGCCAGCAACAAATGAAAGGCGAACTAGCTGAATGTAACGAGCAGCATCCCAGGCAAGAATCCCCGCCTCTTTAAGATATTTGTGTGTTCGTTGCACCCACTGCCCGAGTTTTAAAAAATCCTCGTCGCTCATCTGCATATCTTGTTGGTCTTCTAGATCGAAGGAAAAGATTTGTTTGAATCGCTCCATGGACATCGCATCGATGTTCCCCTCGCTTGGCAGTGAGGAACGAAGCACATTGAACTTCGTGCGATGGCCTTGGGTGCGGATATCTTCTAAATTCTTTAAAGCAGATGTTTTATCCATCACCTTCCAGAATTCTTCTAAGATGCCGATGCAATCAATTTTAATCTCGGGCCCATAGTTCATATCTAAGCGGAAAAAGTATTCCCCTATTTCATTTATGATCTGTTCGCGAATATCTGGGGCCAGTTCATTGCCCTCGACAAGATCAGACCCGACAACTTGAAACACTTCATCAAGGACTTGGTTTTCCTCGATAAAAATGGCACCCATGCACATCATTTTTTGTTCTAATGTAGTTTCAGGTAAAATTCGCTGCATGGATGAACACCTCTTTACCTTATTCAATTACGTTTCACTTTAATTTTCAATGTGTTAAATATAAAGCATGTTGAAGAAGCTGTTGCTAGCACTGGCTGCTCTTTTCTTAGTTTTAGCAGGATCACTTATTTTGATCATGGGATATGTATTTAATAATCCCGATTCAGTCTTTAACGCCTTTAACACCGTTACGCAAAAGTTCCTGCAGGGACAAGCCTATGAAGAAAATGGCGAATTCTTTTTGCAAGGAATGGATGAAATTATCATTTCTTCTCGCAGCACAGACGTGCAAATCAAAACCTATGCAGGCAGTACTTTAAAACTCAGCCTGAAAGGGAAAGTTCCCCGCTTTGAAAATGGTCCCTTCATTTTGCAGACTCCAGAAAAAAATCTTTTGCATGTAGAACTGCGCGAGCCATTAGCAAGCCAGTGGATTCAGATCACTGTGAACGGAGAAGAACACACGCAGGAATCGGATGCTCAACTTGTGGCAGAAGTTTTCATTCCTGAGTCATTCAAGAAGAAAATCACTGTGGAATCACGCAACGGACATCTTCATTTGCAACTGCCAGAAGAAGTTCTTTATGAGCTGGATCTGCAATCCATATCAGGAAAAATTACTAACAACTTAAAACAAAAACCCACTTCTGATTTAGTTCCTCAAGAAGTGGGTCAAATAAAATTGCAAACTGCGGAAGGCTCTATTTTGGTAGAGCCCCAAGATTAAGATTTCTTCAAATCTTCAATGTGCTTTTCAGCTAGCGGACTTAGGCGCACACCCACTTCAGCCAATTGATCACGACTTACTTCACTTGGACAATCTGCCATAAGATCAGTCGCTTTAGCCGTTTTCGGGAAGGCGATAACTTCACGAATCGCATCGGTTTCACAAAGAAGCATAACCAAGCGGTCCATACCCCAAGCGATACCACCGTGCGGAGGTGTTCCGTATTTCAAAGCATCCAGGAAGAAGCCGAACTTGTGTTGAGTTTCTTCATCGCTCATACCCAATAAGCGGAACATCGCTTGTTGGATTTCGTTACGATAAATACGGATACTTCCGCCACCCATTTCGTAACCGTTACAAACAAGGTCGTAAGCTTTTGCCAACATTTTACCGTAGGCTGCTTCGTTGTTGCTTAATAGGTCTTGAGCGAATTCATCTTTTGGAGATGTGAACGGATGGTGACGAGCCACCCAGCGCTTTTCATCTGGAGAGTACTCTAGCAATGGGAAGTCTACGACCCACAGGAATTTGTATTTGCTTGAATCGATCAAGTTCAGTTCGCGACCGAAGTGCAAACGTAAAGTTGATAAAGCCGCACAAGCTGTGTCGTAGTCATCAGCGATGATCAAAGCCATGTCGCCAGCTTGGGCGCCTGTTGCTTTAAAGATTTCTGCTAATTTTTCTGGAGTGAAGAATTTAGAAGCGACTGAAGTTAATGAACCATCCGCTTCAGACTTAATCCACACCATGCCTTTAGCGCCAGCGCGTTTTGCCATGTCAGTCAGTTTATCCAACTGACCACGTGAAGAACTGCCGCCTTTAGGAATAGCAATACCACGCACGATTCCGCCACGGGCAAGAACGTCGTCAAAAACTTTAAAACCAGAACCCGTCACTACATCTTTAAGGTCATGGATTTCTAAACCGAAACGAGTGTCAGGTTTATCAATACCATAACGGTCCATGGCTTCTTGATAAGTCATGCGAGGAATTTCGCCAACATCAATGCCTTTGATTTCCTTCCAGATCGTACGCAGAAGTTTTTCATTCATCGCCATGATGTCTTCTTGATCGATGAAAGACATTTCCATATCGATCTGAGAGAATTCAGGCTGACGGTCCGCACGCAAGTCTTCGTCACGGAAGCAACGAGCGATTTGGAAATAACGATCGTAACCAGAAATCATCAACAACTGTTTTAAAGTTTGTGGAGATTGTGGAAGAGCGTAGAAGTGACCAGGATTCACACGTGAAGGAACTAGATAGTCACGAGCACCTTCAGGAGTCGATTTATACAAGATCGGCGTTTCAACTTCGATGAAACCATTTTCAGATAGGAAACGACGAACCAGTTGCGCTACTTTATGACGAGTCATCAAGTGATGAGTCAATCTTGGTGAACGAAGATCCAAGTACCGATGTTTCAAACGCAATACTTCATTCACGTTTTCATCATCGCCACGGAATGGCGGTACTGCGGATTCATTTAAGATCTCGCAGCGAACGGCTTCGATTTCTATTTCGCCTGTTTTAATTTTTGCGTTCTTCATTCCGTCTGGACGAGCACGAACCACACCTTCTACGGCAATGACGAATTCGCCACGTAGATTTTTTGCAGCGGCTGTTTCAGTCTTATTTGGATCCAAAACAACTTGAACGATGCCTTCACGATCTCTTAGATCAATAAATACAAGGCTTCCGTGGTCGCGACGCACGTCGACCCAACCCATGATGACGACCTTTTGGCCGACTTGGCTTTGCCCAAGATTTCCGCAATAATGTGTTCTTTTTAGTTCTTTAACAAACTTCATAAATCTACCTTGTTCGTGAACGACAGATTTACATAATGTGCCAACACAGTCAAAAGCCATATTTTTATATCCCCCATAACTCGTCTGTATACGTCGGTATTCACTTCCATTTTGGAACCACAAAGATTTATAATTTTATGATGGAAACTGTCGTCTTAAATAACTGCCATTAAAGCGCGTTTAGGGACGAAGTCAGAAACCACTAAAGGCCACGAAGGCTAAATGAAGGTAAACAATGCCGAAATTTACTATCGATCACCAAACCTCAAGCAATGTTGACGAAGCCTATCAAAAAATTAAGGAATTCTTGGAAAAGGATCAGGACATTCGACGCTTTGACCCAAAACTTCAGTGCTCCTTTGATGATGGCTCTAAGAGCGCAAATTTAAAGGGCTCACAATTTAAAGCGGATATGGCGGTCTCTGCTGCTGGTGCGGGAAGCAAAGTTTCTGTCACAGTGGATCTTCCGTTGATGTTGACCCCCTTCAAAGGTAAGGTCCAAGAGACTTTGCAAAGGAAACTCGCTAAGTACTTGTCGTAGTCATACCTATCGTAGTTGACCAGTAACTTAATCAAGGATTACTCCGGCGAAGTCGGAGTGTAGACCAGATGGCAAAAACTAAAGCTAAAGAGTCTTCTGAAAAATCAAAAGGCGTCGCTAAAAAAACGACGCCTAAGAAAAAAGCCACGTCTGAAAATAAATCAGCTACTATAGAAACCAAAAAAGTCGTCGCAGAGATCGTTGATCCCAACGAAACCCAGGACGATTTGCATCCTTCGATCGAAACCGAAAAAGCCTATGCGGTCCCTCAAGATTCTGAATTCACTGCAGATGAGACCCTAGAAGACAGCAAGAACCTTCTTCCGCAAGAAGCTACAAAAGCCATCACCTCTGCCGATCCGCTGGTGATGTACCTTAATGAAATTCGCCGTTATAAAGTCCTTTCCCGTGAAGAGGAAATGGCCATTGCTAAAAAATATTTTGAATCCAAAGACCCTGCTGCTGCAGAAGCTTTAGTAAAAGCAAATCTTCGCTTCGTAGTTAAAGTCGCAGCGGAGTATTCTAAATTTGGCGCAAAGATGATTGATCTTATTCAAGAGGGCAACGTCGGCTTAATGCACGCCGTGCGCGAGTTTAATCCTTATAAAGGTGCTCGTCTGATCACTTACGCTGTTTGGTGGATTAAAGGTTATATTCAAGAATATCTGATGCGCCAATACTCTATGGTAAGAATTGGTACGACCCAAAATCAGCGTAAGCTTTTCTATCAACTGCAAAGAGAAAAAGAAGCTTTGGATGCGATGGGGATTGAACCGAATGCCGCTCTTATTAGTAGCCGCTTGGGAATTCCTGAAGACGAAGTTCGCGACATGGCAATGCGTATGTCTGGCAGAGACGTCAGCTTGGATCGCCCTTTAGATGATGGCTCTGGGGCTAGCCTAGGCGATCTTCAGCGCAACACTTCAGATCAACCTTTGGATGAAGCCTTAGCTCGCGAAGAGCAACTGGATATTTTGCGTAAGAAGATTGAAGAAATTCGGCCTGATTTATCAGAGCGTGAAAAAATCATTCTTGATGAAAGAATCCTGAATGATGATCCATTAACTTTACAAGAGATTGGCGAAAAATACGGCATCACCCGCGAAGCCGTTCGTCAGATGGAAGCTCGCTTGATGAAGAAAATCAAAGCCAAGATGGATGAGGACGTATGAGCCATCCCATCTTCGCTGATCTAGAAATGGAACAGCTTCGCCCCGACACTTTCGACAGTAAATTAGAACAACATGCAAACGAGTTGGTGGGAGTTTTCTTCTGGGGACACGACTGCCCTAACTGTGAAGTCGCTAAGAAAATGATTCACCAGGATTCCTCGGATGTGAAGTCGTTGGGACTTAAGTGGTTTCATGTAAACACCTATGAAGATTTCGATCTTGCGACTCGATTTGGCTTACACGGAATTCCTACTTTCATCTTTTTTTATCAGGGAAAACGCTTAGGAAAGATCTCTCCTTTTCCAGGAATGACTCCATTTATGACGGCACTTCGCGAGTTGCGGGCGAAGTACCCTGGGTAAATTTTGCCATCATTAACTGCCAAGTAATTAATGCTCGGGACCCCTAAGTTATTAATTTAAATGCGGTATTTTAGATTTATTGGGTTCTCAATAAGCTTTCATCTTCATTGCTTTCTCATTTAAAAAAAGAAGCGCCGTAAGTCTTGTGGTCCCGAGTAAATTTAGTTATCTCCTGGCCCATCAAAAAAGGAGATCTCATGAAAAAGCTCGTTGTAGCATTGCTTGTGTCTGTATCTGCTGTTGCTAACGCAGAAACTTTGACAATTCTTACTGACCGTCCAGCGGTTCGTCTTCAACCTCTTGTTGAACAATTCAAAAAAGAAAAAGGCGTAGACGTTATCGTAGTTGAAAAAGCTTACGCTGACATGGAAACTCAATTGGTTGCTGAAGGTACAGCTCCAACTGCAGACCTTATCTACATCAAAGACTTAGTTCTTTTAGACAAAGCTGTTAAAAAAGATCTTTTCCAACCATTGACTAACGCTTCTGTAAAAGCTCGCGTTCTTCCTGCAATGAAAGATCACAATGACAACTGGGTTGCTGTATCATACAGAGCTCGTACTCTTGTTTACGATGCTTCTCGCGTAGACGTTTCGGATATCAAATCTTACGAAGACTTGGCTGATTCTAAATTTGCTGGTCGTATCTGCTTGAGAACTTCAGGTGGTACTTACAACGTAGCATTGATTGCTAACCTAGTTGTTAACAAAGGTGAAACGGCTGCTAAAGACATCTTTGCTGGCATCCTTTCTAACCTAGCAACTGACGTTTTCAAAAACGACACTTTGATGATGCAAGCTATCGCGACTGGCGTATGCGACATCGGTATTGCGAATACATACTATTTGGGCCAAGCAGTAGCTGCGAACCCTAACTTCCCAGTAAAACCTCTTTTTGTGAACCAAGATTCAACAGGTGTACACACTAACGGTACTGGCGTAGGCGTTGTAAAACACTCTCAAAAAGCTGCTCTAGCTCAGGAATTCATCGCTTTGATGTTGACTGACTCTGCGCAACTTCACCTATCTAGCCAACACATGGAATATCCTGCGGCTGTAGGTTTGACTGCAAACACTCTTATTGCTAACTGGGGTACTTTCAAAGTTGACGCTGCTAACTGGTCAATCGTTGGGGAGCAAGTTCCTGCTGCTGAACGCATCATCAAGGAACTTGATTACAAATAATCATGATTAATTTTGTCCTTATAGTTTTGTGTGTGTTCTTCGGCCTGAATTCTCAGGCCGAAGGCGTTTCTGAGGTCTCAGCAAAAATGTCTGAGCTGGGCCCTGTTAAAATCATCGGCAGTTCTGAAGAAGAACTTCTGCAGCCGAATTCTGCTCATTTCATTGATAAACAAAAGATCGAACAGCAGCAACAAAGCGACGTGAATCGCGTGTTAAAGCAGGTTCCTGGTGTTTACGTGCAAGAGGAAGATGGCTTCGGTCTTCGTCCTAATATAGGTTTGCGCGGCACCCATCCTCATCGCAGTCGCAAAATTGTTATTCTTGAAGATGGTATTCTGATTGGTCCTGCACCCTACTCGGCTCCGGCGGCTTATTACACTCCATTCATGAGTAAAGTAGAGTCGATGGAAGTGTTTAAAGGTGTTGCTTCAGTTCCTTACGGACCAAACTCCATCGGTGGCGCTATCAACTACATCACTCGCAGTCTTCCTAAGGAAAACCGCACAGAGTTGGATTTCGCCGGTGGAACTTATAATACGCAAAAATATCGCGCTAATTTGGGTCGCGTTTGGGATCAAGGGGCCATTCTTTTTGAAGGCGCCCATTTGCAAACTGATGGCTTTAAAAAATTAGATAATGGTAAGAACACAGGTTTTGATAAAAACGATTTCCTTGTTAAGGGTGAACAGCGCTTAACAAGTGACCGCAAACAATCCATTGAATGGAAAGTAGGCTACGGCACTGAGCTTTCTGACGAATCGTATTTGGGTTTAACTCAAGACGATTTTTTTAGTTCGCCATACCGCCGTTACGCTGCTTCTGAAAATGATTTGATGGACTGGCAGCATGAACAGTATCAATTGACCTATAAGTCTCAGTTGCAAGAAAACTTAGGCATTTGGGCTACTGGGTATCACCATAAATTCCATCGTAACTGGTCGCGCTTTAATAACTTTAGAGACACAACAGTTGATGTGAATTCTGTATTAAGAAATCCTGATCAAGGCGCAAATCAGCTTTATTATGACGTATTGTCTGGTAACGCCGATTCAGCAAGTGTCGGCGCGGGCGCTGATATCGTTGTTACAAACAATGATCGCTACTTCTATAGCCAAGGTCTGCAGCTAGGATCGTTTTCTTACTACACTGTGAATGATTGGACTCACCAACTAAGCTTGGGTCTTCGTTTGCACGAAGATCAAATCCGCCGCAATCACTCTGAAGATATTTTCTCAATGACTTCGGGGAATATGGTTCGCACGGCTGATGCTCGTCGCAAAACTGCGATCAATAAAGATAACACTCAAGCGGTTAGCGTTTCGGCAACAGACGAGATGATATGGCAAGCTTGGAAGTTTACGGTTTCTGGTCGTTTTGAAAATGTGACCTACGCATCTGAAGACGATTTGACGGCAGAATCATCAAATGGCACTGAAAACGTGTTTGTACCGGGTGCAGGCGCGCTTTATCAAATCAATGACAAGTGGTCAGCCCTTCTGGGTGTAAACCGTGGCGTGACGATCGTAGGCCCTGGGCAAACTTTAAGTGAAAAACCAGAAGAAAGTATGAACTACGAAACTGGAGTTCGTTACTCTAATCCGGACCAAGAGTTCTTTGCTGAAGGTATTGCCTTTGTAGCTGATTATCAGAATATCAAAGGGACTTGTTCATTTTCTTCAGGTTGCACTGGGAACACCTTAGATCAAGAGTTTGATGGCGGTAAAGCGATGATCCGTGGTTTGGAAACTCGTTTTGCTAAAGGATTCATGTACAAAAATGTTTATATCCCAGTGAACTTCAATGTCACTGTGACTAAGGCTGAATTTGCGGCTGACTCTTACACTACAAACCCTGAATGGGGCGTGGGTGATATTCACTCTGGGGATCCGTTACCTTATGTTCCTGAAGCTCAATACAGTTTAGGTGTAGGAACTCAGTACAAAAAGTATTCTCAGGAATTTATTCTTTCTTGGACTGGGAAAATGTATGATCAATCGGTTGAAACAAATCGCCAAGAAATCCCCGCTTACGGTGTGATGGACTGGACGATGAAGTATCAGTATCAACCTCAAGGCTCTGTTTACGCTCGTATTGATAATATATTGGATCATGAGTACTTGGTGTCCTTAAGACCGTTCGGGGCTCGCCCTGGCAAAGCACGTTCGTTGCTTGTAGGTCTTAAACACACTTTCTAATCTTCTTTAGATTATGAAAAAGAAAAGGGAAGCTTCAAGCTTCCCTATTTTATTTGTTCTTTTTAAATGCCGTCGCGAATGGCTCTAGATAATGCCGCCACAATGCGCTTCGATAACGTTCGTTGATTCCGAATTTTAATTTTCCAACACTCTTTGAAAAAACCAAGGTGCCGAATAAGGCATCCCACACCGCTAAGCTGACGCCGAAGTTTTTATCGTAATGCTCTTGGTTCTTTGAGTGATGCACTTGATGCTGAATCGGACTGATTAAAAGCCACTCTAGCGGACCAAAGCTTAAAGGAATATGACTGTGGCGCAGGTTCGCCCCTACAAGATTGAATATAAATCCGAAGCCGTTAATCCCTAATAGTGTCCAGACTGAAAAACTGGAACCGAAAATAAAAATGAAAAGGCCGATACTTACTCCCAGGCTTAAGCTGTTACGAAGAATGGCCATAGCTGATTCCACCGGATGAGTGCGATATAAAGTCACTGGCGTTAAAACCCGAGCGCTGTGATGAAATTTATGAAACTCCCATAGGAACGGGAATTTATGCATCAGCCAGTGATGGAAAAACCTCAGGAAATCATCCCAGGCAAAAACACCTAAGGTGAAAAGCAGAATAAGCCCACTTGAAGTCGGAGTATTCATAACATCGCCGTTATTTAGAGGGGCTAAAAGGCGAATGACGAATTGAGAGATTTGAAAGCTGAATTCAAATAGAGGTACTAACAACAAGCTCTTTAAACCCGCATTAATCAGGTAAATCAGGTAATCCTGCTTGGTCGAGCGATTCCACCAGTATCTGCGGCGAAGAACCCATTTTTTAAACAAATGGCTTAGGGAAACATTCTTCTGTCTGCCTACAAGCCAGATCACTATAAGAATGAAAATAAGACTGGAAAGGACATTCACATGATAAAGCCTTGAGGTCGGCTCATCGAATTGAAAGAGTAATTTTTGCAGACGTGTCCAAGAATCAGTCATACTTACCTTTCGGTGGATTTTAACATACTCTAAAGAAATCCTCATTGCGTTTTCAATTTTGCCAAGGGCGCTATGAAAACTTGTAACAACCGTCATTTTAAGGCACAACTGCCTCATCAAAAGTGAGGATTTTATGACTGCTAAAAATCTCGTAAAAGTGTGCCTAGCTGCGACCTTCCTACTCACTGGCGCATGTGCTGATTTCTTTGAAAACAATCAAATCAAAAACCCTAAAAAAGGAACTGACGGCACTCAGTCTAATAACGAACAAACTCTTCCAGGTGATTTCCAAAAACCTAATGAAGGTGTTTTCACTGAACAAAAAATGCTGATCAATATTGGCACCAACGTGATGGCTCGCGCAGTTGAAAAATTCGCAAATGCTGTTCCTTCTTTAAAAAATTCTGTGCGTGAGTATTGCGAAGCTTTGCCTTCCGGCCTTCCGACAGATCGTTTGGAAGCTCAAGCTAAAAAAGACTGGGAACGTGTAGCTCTTGCCTTTCATGAAGTTGAAGCAGCACCGATGGGCCCTTTGACTGACAATACTTCAGCGTTGAATGTTGTTATCTACTCTTGGCCTTTATTGAACACTTGTGGTGTTGATAAAAAGGTTTTTGAAAATGCCAACTCTGCTATTAGCAGCGAAACACTTCCGTACAACACTCGTGGCATCGGTGCGATTGAATACCTTTTGTTTGAAACATCCATGAAAAGCACGTGCAACTTGCGCGCACACAAAGAAATGGAAATTTGGAACGCTCGTTCTGCTGAACAAAAGAGGTTAGATCGTTGCCAATGGGCTTTGACTTTGACAAAGGACCTTGAAGGTAAAGCGGCAGAGCTAAACAACAAGTGGAGCGTGGCTAAAGGCAACTTCACTAAAAACATCATCGATGGTTCTCGCTATAAAACTCATAAAGAAGCTATCAACGCTTTAACAGATGCGATGTCTAACATTGAAAAGCTTAAAGATGTAAAGCTTGGTAAACCAACTGGCCGTCATGCCACTTGCTATGATGAAAAGTGTGCGAAAGATGTTGAGCATATCTATTCAGGTCTTTCTTTGGCTTCTGCTGAAGCTCAGTTAAAAGCTTTTAAAGCGCTTTTCACTGGTAGCTATACTAAAGATCCAGCTTTCGGTATTGACGACTTGTTAATCCAATCTGGACGCCAAGATGTTGCGGATAAAATGGTTGCAGCTTTAGATACTGCGATTGTTTCTGTAATCAAAGCTCAAGCGGCTGGTAGCTTATATTCGCAAATCGAAGCCGTAGATCCGACGCTTTGCAAAGCTTCGACTATGACAGATCGTAAGGAAGAAATCTGCGCTGTTCACGCTGACGTCCGTGAAGTGGCATTCTTGCTTAAAACTGAAGTCCTAGCGGCTTTGGCCCTTCGCGCTCCACCGACGAACCAAGGGGATTCTGACTAAGATTCAGATTCGCTACTTCATAAAAGTCTGGAAGTTTAAGACTCCATTTAATTTCTGTCCTCTTTTTGAGAACATAGAGCATTAAATGGAGTTTTTTTGTGCCTGAAAGATCTGCTCTTATCCTCGGTGCTTTGGAAGAATGTATTTCTGAATACGTTGAAGAAAAACGCGCCTGTATTGATTCCTTTATTTCTAATCAGTACTCTATGCAGGCCACGCTTGATGTTCAAAAAAAGGTCCTGGCCTTGGATCTATTACTCAACCCCCTTAATTCGCTCTGGTCTATCCCCTATTTAACGATCAAGAAGATCGTAGAGACTTTAGAGCAAGTCGGCTGGACGGCTTTAGTGCCTTTCTTTGAAGTCCTGCCATCGGGGATTAAAACGGCTTACCAACGCCATATTGAAAAGCAGATTCAGACTGAGTTTTTAGGTTTTGGTGGCAAATACAGCGAACGCGATTCTGAACTTTTTAAAAAGATTCAGGATCATAAAGTCCTTGGGCCTTTGCTTGAAAAAAACGAGATTTCTCTTTCAAATAGGCATATTAATTTAGCCTTAAATAAGGAAGTCGAAAAATATTGTGCGAATCAGAATACGATCAGTGATTTATTGGGAAGTTTCATCACCCTTGGGACTGGTTGGTATTTCTTTGGCAAACAGAACTTAAGTGTTTCTGCGATGGGCGATCAGATGGCCAGAAAATGGGCCCATGATGATGCTTCTACTAAATTCATCTTTGGTAAAAAAGCGGGCTCAGCTTTCTATAATCTTTTTCCGCCCCAACCTACTGGCAAAGACATCTTCATCGCGACGGTTATTATCGGTGCGCTTTTGATGATCGTCACCACGGCTGTCACTGTGGCAAGTGATCCAGTACGGTTGAAGCTGGGATTGCACAGAAAAAGAATTTCGATCCTACTTGATAAGATTGAAGAGAGTTTGTTCACTCAGCTTAAGAAGCAAATCAAAAGATCTTACAAAGAAAGCAAAGCGGCTTAATAGGCCTTTTTTTTCAGCTCCGTTCATACTCTTCAGCATTACAAGCCTCAACCTCACAACAATACAGTTCGTCTCTGCATTAAATCAGTCTTCATTTTTTCATCTTCAATTCATTCTCATTCTTATCTAAGAACTTCTATATTCATTCTTTTAAGATCACCTCAATTTGCCCCTACTAATTATCTCCATCCTCTGGTTATAAAAATATCGACTTTATAAGGAATAGTTTCTGCGATTTTGACATAGGAGAACTGGCTTTGATTTTTCACTTTCAGATCTTTTAGACAGAGCGCCTTTGGCTTCCGCGTTTTTCTTTCACACTGTTTGCGACTACACTTACCTAGTTATCTATCCCCCTGGCCTGAGGCGTTTTCCCATTTTAAGTATTCAGTTCTTTCAAAAAGGTTTCTTGTAAAACATTTTCCATCGAATAAAGGCCTGACTTTTTATCCTTTAACCATTTAGCGGCAAAGATGGCCCCTGTGCCGAAAGCGGCGCGATTGATACTTTCGTGAACCAAGCGAATGGTTTGATTTGGTAAGCCGAAGATCACTTCGTGCTTTCCTACGATTCCCCCGACGCGAATTGAATTCACGTGTTCTTTAGCGTTTAGGTCCAAGTGCTTTGCTAATTTCAATGCCGTTCCGGAAATATCTTTTTTAGCTCTGAAATGCTCTTCCACCACTTCGATGTCGGCATGGGGAATGATTCTTTTTAACATCTTAGATGCCATCATCAGCCAGTTAATTCCCAACGTGATGTTGGGCGAATAAAGTACCGCTGTATTTTGCGCTGCTTTGCTCAGTAGCTCCAATTCATGGGGTTCATAATTTGAAATCGCACTAACAATACGAACACCTGTTCGCGCTAATTTCTCGTAAGCAACACTGGTGCAGTTAGAGGAAAAGTCGATAATAAGATCAACGGGGGATCGCCTAAGAAATTCTTCATCAATATTTTCAATGGTAATAAACGGAGCAAAGTCTTCGTGATACCCAAGAAGATGGCTAGCAAAAGGTTGGCTATCATCGACAGTCTTTCTGCAAACCCATTCTAAAGACAATCCCGGGTCCTTAGAAATTTCCTTAGCAACAACAGAACCAGTCCTCCCAAAACCTAAGAGCCCTACCTTAAGTGGCATAATAATACTCCTTAATGAAAGTGCCCCTATAAACTTGGGACCTCCCCCTGTGTGTTTCTTTTTGTTCACCCTATTTTGGTTAACAAATTCGGCGCAATACGCACTGCGCACACTAAGGATACTAAATTGGTTTGAAAAATAAAAAGAGAATCCTAACGACTCTCTTTTGCGATGATCATTTTTAGAATTTTAAATCTATTTTCTTAAAGGAATGAACGACGTTGCTTTTCTTGCATCCTTCTTATCGACTTTGAAATCAAACCTAACTTCAGAGTTAAGATAGTCCTCTTGAGTTGCAGATCCCAAGCTTACTACGATGGCATCAATCGACTTCATCTTATGGCCTATAACTCGGTCATTTAAATCCATCGCTAACTTCTTAAGATCGTTCTCATCGGCTTCAAACCTAGTTTTGCTTTTTTCAGAGTTAAAATCAGTCCATTGAACTAAGAAATGCTTAAATAATTCCAGTTTCATTGTTTGTTTCATTTTCGCAGCGATGGTGACATCTTTAATAGTCTCATCCACATCGAACTTAACGTTTTCTTCGTTTTTAATATCCTTATAAAGATCATTGATAGCTTTCGAGGTGATCTCACCTGCGTTCAATTTGGACGCGAAGTTTGCAATTATATTTTTTCTAGTGAAGACCGCTTTCCCAGAAGCATAATTGAATGTGGAATAGTGCGCATCTATTTTAGTCGATAGATTCTTTACACACATTCCCAATCTAGACAGACGCAATTCGATGTGTGCTTTATTGCTTCCAGAAAAATATTTTGTATCGATCTTAGAAAGATCCGCTGTTTTAAAATTCTGACCCGCAATAGATGCGCCCAAAACCAATGAATTCTGCTTACTTGCTTTGTCATCCAAGGAAATAAGGGACAAGCCATAAGCATCGATATGAACCGGTTGGGGATTTAATTTCGGATTGGCCGCTTGAAGATGCGCCGTTTGTGCAGCCATAACATTTGATATTGCTAAAGTGACAGTTCCACCTTCTTGAGCATTCAAATCAGAAATATTCTTATCAACCTCGCTTAACTGTGTGATAACTTTCGCGAGTTCATCCGCGCGCTTCAAAGTATCTTGTAATTTGATGGCATCCTGACAAACTTCGTGGGACCTAAATCTAAGATTCATAAGTTCCCGTGACAACTCTACTTTCTCATTTGTCAGTTTTTCATTCTCTTCTTTGCGAGCCGCGATTAACTTTTCCTTTGTCTGTACTTCACAGGCTGCTGCCTCTTTTTCAGCAAGGCACGTACTTAAGTCATTTTTCATTTTAACAAGATCTTCGTCTCCCTTCTTTTCAAGGGCAGCAATTTCTTGGCGACGAAGACCTTTACTGTCAGTCTCACTTTTTAATTGCGCGCAAATATAGTCCTTGAATTCCTTTTCTTTATGTAAGTCTTCCAGAGACTTTCCCGACGCAGAAACCAAGGATTGAAGGTATAGTTTTTTGTATTCCAAATCCCTTTTGATACTTTCCATATCATCAATTCGTTCACAGTTTTGTTCTGATTTATGGACTACACCTTCCAACTCAACCTTTAAGCCATTAGAAACAAAGAAAAATGAATTGTTTGAAACAAGCTGCCCTCCTTTGAAAGAAGCTGCAGGAATTAATAAATGACCCTCAGGATTTACAATATCTTCTGGCAGTGACACTCCATACATCGGAACAACTTCTAGTGTACTCCCCACTTTTTGCTGCTCAGATCCTTTTTTAGCAACCCCGTCCGTCTTCTTTTTCGTTGTCGCTGACCTAGCGATACGAGCTTTCTTGCTCCATTCGCCTTGCCCTTGTGAACATGCAGATAGCGATAAAAGAAGAGGGATTGAAAGAAGCAAATAATAAGTCGGTTTCATGGGTTACTCCGTTAAGGTTCAATTACGGAGATACTTAGTAGCAATTCCGTTGCCAAATAATGGGGGCTTAAAAAGCAGTATATTCGAGCTGAGTACGCTGTCCCGTCTTGGATCCGAGAATCAAATCTCAAAACAACGAAAAAAGGGGGCCATAAGGTCCCCTTTAACAATGCGATAGATATGTGACTTAATTTTGGTTAAGCGATTTCAAGCTCTCCTGCACCGATGGTGGCAGCGAGCTTAGCGCGCAAACGAGTGACTGCTTGGGCATGCAACTGAGAAACGCGGGATTCAGTCACACGAAGAACTTGACCGATTTCTTTTAAGTTCAAATCTTCATAGTAATAAAGAGAAAGCACCAAGCGTTGTCTTTCAGGCAATTCTTCAATGGCTTGAGCTACGACTTCTTTGATGTTTTTTACGTTTAATTGATTGAAGGGGCTGTTTGTTCTAGAACCTTCCAAGATATCCATGATGGATTTCTTGTCAGTGTTACTGAACGTTGTCGCCTGATCGATGGGTAAAAGACTTACAGGGCGAACTTGGTTCACAAGGTCATGGAACTCATCAATATTGATATTCAATGCTTTAGCAACTTCTTCATCCGTTGGTGCACGGCCCAGATCGGCTTCTAATTGCACCATTGTTTTATCAAGAAGTTTGGCTTTATCACGGATTGAACGCGGCACCCAATCTTGCGCACGTAATTCATCAAGGATTGCTCCACGGATACGGAATTCAGCGTAAGTTTTAAATTTATTATCACGGGATGAATCATATTTTTCGATAGCATCCATCAAACCGATAACGCCTGCAGAGATCAAATCGTCTAATTCGATATTAGAAGGAAGGCGGACTGCAATCTTTTGCGCGATAAATTTAATTAGCGGCGCGTATTCGCGGATCAATTCATCTTTTTGGTTAGCAGCAACTTTACGAGGTTCTTCCTTGTACTTCTTCAACAACGCCGCATTTTTCGCCATTTTTTTTCCCTCTTGAACACTATGTTAACAAACAGACCAGTGAGCTGAAAGTCCAATTCTAATTTCAATGATTAAGCAAATCCAACGACCTGATCCCAGAACATTTGCATGCCACCGGTGCTCTCGATTTGTTTGGAAGATTTCTCGATGTGATTAGAAATTTGACGAATTGCCTTAGTTGATTCTGCACCCGCATCGTGTCTCACGATGAGACGTTGCATTTGTGTTGCTTTTCTTAAAACAACGTCGTTGGGAACTGAACCCCAGTAGTCCAGACCAATGTACAGAAACTTATTCACGACATCGTTAAAGCGTTGGTACAGGCCCAATCCCTCGTTTTCATCACGCACTTGATTGCAGATGATAGAGAAGTGATTCACCTTGTAGTTCTTATTTAGAACTTTAATAAGCGCATAAGCATCAGCGAAGCTCGCAGGGTCTGGAGTGATCACTACAGATACCGACTGAGCCGCAGAATTTAAGAACAAAACATTTTCAGCGATACCAGGAGCAGTATCAACAAGAAGATAATCAAAACCGTGAGGCAAAGCGCTCACCGCTTCCACCATGGCTCTGCGCTCGAAGTGATTCATGTTATTGAAATCAACAACTCCGCTGCCACCAGGAATTAAGAAAACATCCTTAGAAACTTCAACTAGGATGTCCTTCATTTCTTTACGGCCAGAGATAATATCGTGAATGTTTCCTTGGGTTTTTACACCAAACATAATATCGACGTTGGCCATGCCTAAATCGCCATCAAGGATTAAGACCTTTTTACCCTTTTGCGCCAAAGTTAACGCCAAATTCGCCACTAGTGTGGTTTTACCAACGCCCCCTTTACCAGAGGTGATGCTAATTGTTCTTGTGCGGTTCAGGTGGAAAGAATTCATGCTTCTCATACAGCCTCAGAATCCTGTTGTTTGAATTTTGTGATTTTAAAAATAAGGTCTAGAAGACGTTCTTTTGTCGCGAATTCGAAATCTTCTGGAACTCTTGAACCAATACCGAATGAATGCAATGGCACATCAAAACGCTTCATAAAGTTATAAATCGTTCCGTGCTGAGTTGATTCATCTAAGGATGTAAAGATCACGTCTTTATATCCCAAAGCAGCATAACGACGACCTAGTTCAGTCGCATCGCTGTCTTTGGCATTGGTAGAAAGAACCATATGAATATTTGGATTCAACGCCTGAGGTGGAAGCAAGCTTTTTAGCATGTTCACTTCATCGTTATTTTTAAGACTTAAGCCAGTGTAGTCGACTAATACGCAGTCAACATTTGCAAGGTAACGCATCAAGTTTGTCCAATCGTTCTGTGAACGGATCACAGAGAATGGAACATTCAAAATTTGCGCGTAGATTTTCATTTGGTCAGCAGCGCCGACTTTGAAAGTGTCTGTGGTCAGTAAGGCAATTTTCTTACCTTCACGTACCACCATCTGACTTGCCATTTTAATTAATGCAGAAGTTTTACCGCTGCCCGCAGGTCCCACGAAACAGTGGATTTTACCTTGCGTTGGGTGCGAAACCACTTTCGTAGTATCAAGCACGTGACGAGCCACCCATGCTTCAACCAAAGATTTATTTTTAAGTTTCAGCGCAGGCAAAGTGTCTTGAGCTTTCGTTAGGATTTCAGCTGCAATTTCTTGAGCCATACCCGCCGAAGTCAATTTATCGTATACAAAACTTAAATCGTAATTGATGCCATAATCAGCGCCCGGATGAGTGCCAACAAAGTTTTGAGGCATTTGCTGGAACTGAGTGATGACTTGCTTCAAACTTGCGATTTCATTTTTAAGAGCCAAAATCTCTGGAGATTCAGTTGCAGCGACTGGAGCCGCAGGTTTAACCGCTTGCACTGCTCTGACCGCAGGAGCCTGAGCTTGTGGAGCTTGCGCTACAGCTTTTTTAGAGTAGTTGCCTTTAGCTGCAAAGATTTCTTCCTGCTCTTGGAAAGCATGCAATGCACGTTGAGCAGCATTACGAACTCTTTCATCAGAAACAGTTTGTTGACGATTGAATTCAGCTTCGTCTTCGATATCGATGTAGCGACGTTGAGTGATGGGTGCAGGGCCTTGAGATTTTTGCACATGCTTTTCCACCATTTTGTGGATCAGCTCTTTTTGCTGGCGTGCTGAACTTTGTTGGAATCTGGCGCGATCCTGTTCACGAAGTTTGCTTTCCGCAAATTTCTTTTTCTGCAAAGTTTCTTCAGAAACTGCCGCAGTGATTTCAACGCTACCCTCGCCTACAAGCCCGTAACTTTTGTTGTTGTCACGAGCTGATAGAATGATGGCGTCAGGACCCAATTGGGTCTTAACCATTTCAAGAGCTTCTTTCATTGTTCGAGCTTCAAATTTCTTAACCTGCATGGCTCATCTCCACAAGTGCTACTGACTGAACATCGGCGTCTGAAGTAAGTTCGTTATGCGAAAGCACAACTAACTGCGGAATAAATCGAGACGTTAATTTATATATATGGCGGCGCGAAGTTGGGCTGGTCAGCAAAATCGGCTGACTAGCAACTTCAGGATGGTTTTCCACAGTGCGCGCGATTTCGTTAATCAAACGATGGGCACTGTTTGGATCCATCACTAGTTGAACCCCTTGCTCTGTTTGCAATAGGGAGTTTGCGATAAGCTCTTCGATGATCGGATGAAGAGTCATCACTGGGATGTTTCCTTGATCCGTAGTGTACTTCGCCGTGATACCACGAGCTAAACCACGACGAACTTGTTCAGTAAGAACTTCGATATCTTTATTTCTTGGAGCTTCATCTGCCAATGTTTCAAAAATCGTTAATAGATTACGGATTGAAACTTGCTCTTTTAACAAGCTTTGCAATACGCGAACCACAGATCCCAATGGCAATAGATCTGGGATAAGCTCTTCAACCACTTTTGGATGTGATTTTTTGAAGTTCTCAATAAGAGTTGAAGCTTCCTGACGACCCAACAATTCATGGGCATGGGTACGAATGATCTCTGTAAGATGAGTCGCCATAACTGTTGGAAGATCAACCACTGTGTAACCAGCGATCTCTGCATCTTCTTTACGACCAGGCGAAATCCATAGAGCATCCAAACCAAACGCAGGTTCTTTTGTCGGAATACCTTCGATGCGTTCAGCAACGTTACCTGGATCCATGGCAAGCAAGGATTCTGGACGAAGCAGACCACCACCAACGCGGTTACCTTTGATCAATAAACGGTATTCGCCCGGAGCCAACTGCAAGTTGTCACGGATATGAATACTTGGAACAACGATACCCAAATCCAAAGCAAATTGCTTACGGATACTGACGATACGTTCTAACAAGTCACCGCTTTGATCTGATTCAACGATATTGATAAGGCCGTAACCAACTTCCAACTCAACCATATCCAATGGAAGCATGGTTTCGATGTTTTCTTTTTTCGGCGCATTAAGTGATGCTTCACTTGCTTTGCGTTCTTCAGCGGCCATTTCAGCTCTGTATTTTCTAAGAACCCATGAAAGACCCGCAAGCAAACCACCCATGAATAAGAATGGAATTGTTGGAAGACCTGGAACCAAGCCCAAAAGAACCAACACGCCACCAGAAATCATAACGGCACGTGGGTTTACTAAAAGTTGGCTTGTAACCTCTTCACCCATGTCTTTATCAGAATTAGAAGTACGGGTTACGATGGCACCGGCTGCGGTTGAAATGATAAGAGCTGGAATCTGTGCAAGTAGACCGTCACCGATGGTCAACATCGTGTAATACTTCGCAGCTGTACTGATATCCAGGCCCTTTTGCATGACGCCAATCGCAAGACCACCCAAGATATTGATGATCGTGATGATGATACCGGCAATGGCATCACCACGTACGAACTTCGAGGCACCGTCCATCGCGCCGTAAAAGTCGGCTTCTTGTTCAATTTGTCTGCGGCGTTTACGAGCTTCAGCTTCTGTGATGTGACCAGAGTTTAACTCCGCATCAATCGACATTTGCTTACCTGGCATAGCATCCAAGGTGAAGCGGGCAGCAACCTCGGCCACACGACCCGAACCTTTGGTGATAACGATGAAGTTGATCACGATAAGGATCATAAACATGATGAAACCGATGACGTAGTTTCCGCCGACAACGAAGTTCGCGAAAGACGCAATAACATCACCGGCTGCTTTTTCACCTTCATGACCGTGGGTCAGGATCAAACGAGTCGTTGCCACATTCAGTGACAGACGGAATAAGGTCGTCATTAACAGCAACGACGGGAAGGATGTGAAATCCAAAGCTCTTTGTGTATAAAGACTTACTAGGAGGATTAAGATACTGATGGCTAAAGAAAAAGTTAAGCTGATATCAAGTAAAAGCGGTGGCAATGGAATGATCATCACCGCCAGAATTGCCAGCATACCAAAGGCAATAAAAAGATCCGTATTCTTCGTATACTTTTCGAATCTTTTTAAGAATTGAAATACTTGATCCATTATCTTTTCTTCCTACGTAAACGGTAAACATACGAAAGCACTTCAGCCACAGCGACAAAAAGCTCCCGAGGAATAACTTGTCCAATTTTCATTGTTTTAAAAATAGTGCGGGCTAACGGCTTGTTTTCCACAATTGGAATATTGTGTTCACGGGCCAGTTCCTTGATTTTTTCCGCTACGTGATCAGCACCCATAGCGATCAATTGCGGAGCCGGTAAATTATCAGAGTATTTTAAGCACACAGCAATGTGGGTTGGGTTCGTGATGATAACGTCAGCCTTAGGAACTTCTGACATCATACGCTTAGAAGCCATTTCCCTTTGGATACGACGAATGCGTGATTTGATCATAGGATCACCCTCACGCTGCTTGTGTTCTTCTTTGATTTCTTGTTTCGTCATCATCATTTTTTTTTCAAGATCCCAGCGCTGATAAAAATAATCAGCGACAGCGATGACCAACATAACTGTTCCTACACCGCCCAATAGTTTTACAACCACGGTGCCCAGGTACATTAGGATTTGTTCTACAGAGAAAGTAACCATGTATGGAACTTGCGACACTTCACCGCGCAACAAGAAGTACAGCACCACGCCCACAGCAGCCATTTTCAGAATGGACTTCACTGCTTCCATTACGGCACGCATGCTCATGATACGTTTCGCGCCTTCCACTGGATTTAACTTATCAAACTTCGGGGAAAGAGCGTCTTCCACTTGCAGGAAACCGATTTGCAAAATCGAAGAAGCAGCCCCGATGATTCCGGCCATGCCAAGAACTGGAGCCATTAGAATTAAAGCTTTGGAACCGCAGAAATAAAAGGCATCAGTGAATTTGCCTTCACGAACTAAGTGAACCATGTCTGGTCCGAATGCATAGTGGAATACTTCGTAAAGATTTTGGAAAAAGAAACGGCCCGTTGCATACAAACCACCCGCAGCAGCAAGTAAAACTACTGCTGACGCAAGTTCCTTTGTATGGGCAACGTTACCCTGCTTGCGAAACTCTTCCCGTCTCGCGTCCGTTGCCTGTTCGGTTTTTTCGCCGCTCTCGTCTGACACCTAAAGTTCCTTCCTAGAACTAAAAAGCTTTTCAAAGATCCCGAATCCTTCGGGGTACTCTTTATAATTGTTTCATCACATCGAATAGTTTTCCAGCCGTGATTTCCACTAGCCCGTTCATCTCAAGGACTAGTAGAGGAAGGCACAGGAAAACCACTGTCATACCCAATAGGATCGTTACGGGCATGCTTGTTACCAAGACATTTATCTGTGGTACTGCACGACCTAAAATACCCATCGCTAAATTAACCAAAAGTATAGTCACCAAGACCGGAGCGCACATCTTGATCGCCATTATCATGGCTGTTTGCCCATACAATGCGACGTCTGCAAAAGCAGTTAAATTTAAACTCAAAGAAGCCACCGGAACGATGTCATAGCTCTGTGCAATTGCACTGATAAGCATGTGATGGCCATTAATCGCAAGGAACACCAAGGTTCCCACAGTCGAATAGAATTGATCGATGGTATTACCATGGGAACCGAGCATTGGATTGTATAATTGCGAAGCGCTCAATCCCACAGACATGGATACTAGGTCCCCTGTCATTGTGACGACAAAGAAGAACAGACGGGTTAAAAATCCCAGGGATAATCCGATGATCATCTCGCGGATAGCTAAGCCGATGATTTCATTTGAAATAAGGGCATAGTCGACGTTGCCGACTTTTACTAAAGGGAACAAAAGAATGCTAAGAACGATGGATAGTAAAACTTTCACCGGAGTATTCACTGTCGGCGAACCAAACACCGCTGACGAAAACACATAAGCAATCATGCGCAGAAGAATCAGCGCAAAAAGCAAAATTTGTGCTTCGGTCATCGTGTTCCAGTTGATCAAGCTATTCCCTTACCATCACAGCGATGTTATCGAAAAGATTCACAGTGTAAGCGCTCATCACGTCCATCATCCACGGACCAGCTAACACGATCACCAAGGCAACGACGATCATTTTTGGAATGAAAGTTAAAGTCGCCTCATTGATTTGAGTCAAAGCTTGAAAAATACTGACAGCCAAACCCACAACCAGGGTGCTAATAAGTAACGGAGCCGCCAGCATCGCAGTTGTTCTTAGGGCATCTTGTCCAAGTTTAATCACTAATTCTTCAGTCATTTTTCCCCTCTAACCGAAACTTTTAACCATCGAACCAATTAATAATCCCCAACCATCAACCAAAACGAACAACATGATCTTGAAAGGTAATGAAATCACAACTGGCGGAAGCATCATCATACCCATGGCCATAAGCACACTGGCTGCCACGATATCGATGACCAGGAACGGAAGGAAAATGATGAAACCAATTTGGAAAGCCGTCTTAAGTTCTGAAACCACGAAGGCAGGAACTAAAACCATCGTCGGAACATCCGCACGGGTTTTTGGCTTTTCAACTTTTGATAATTTAATAAACAAAGCTAAGTCAGAATCACGGGTCTGATGAAACATGAATTTACGAAGCGGAGCCAAAGTATTATCAATCGCCACTTCTTGAGAGATCGTTCCCGCAAGATAAGGCTGAATACCTTTCGTATTTACTTCGTTAAATACCGGTTGCATCACAAAGAAAGTCAGGAATAAAGACAAGCCCACTAGCAATTGATTTGGCGGCATTTGTTGCACACCCATCGCTTGTCTTAAGAAGGATAGAACGATGATGATGCGAGTAAAACCAGTCATCATGATCAAGATCGCCGGTGCCAAAGTTAGCACTGTCATGATCAGAATCAATTTAACCGCGTTCACCACTTCATTTGGATTGTCTGTCGTTTTAAAACCAAGATTTACAGTTGGCAAAGTCACTTGCGCAAATGCGCTAGAGGCTACCAACAAGAAAAAAGGAATAAGTAATAAACTCCAGCGGGACCAATTCATTTTAATCACTGGAAAGACCTCATTCCCTTAAGTCTTTTAGAAACGATATCTTTAATACCGCTGATCGCGAATTCTTCATCGCTATCAAGGTCACGGGAAGCACGTTTTGCTACTGGAGCAGCCTCTTCCGTCTCATCGTCATTCGTGAAGCTTGCTTTTGGCGACATACCACCAAGAACTTTACCGAAATTTTGTGGAGCTTCTTCTGGAACTTCATCGTCCATCAAAGACAAAGGCTTGATCATGGAAATATTGTGATCAGTGATACCAATCAGGATCGACTCACCGGCAACTCTTACAATTGCCAAGCTTTTCTTAGGACCCAAATAGTGCTGTTGCAAAACTTTGATTTGAGTTTGGTGCTTTTTAGCTTTTGGAACAGAGTACTTACGCAGGAAGAAGTAAGCACCCGTACCCACCAAACCTAAAATCGAAAGTGTAAATAGAATGCGGAAAAGGCCACTGCCTTCTGAAGCTGCTTTCTTATTTTTATCAAGATTCAAAGGAATCTCTGACTCATGACGGTTGTCGATTTTATTTGTTTCAACAGCAGTAGCGGCTTCTTCCGAAACTGCTGCTGATGTTGTGTTTTCCGCAACCACTGCTGCCGCCGCTGTTTTTTCAACAACTGCTTCACCAGCTTGCGCTGAAACCGAAACCATAAAAATGAAAGAAAGCAACAAACGCATCTAATACCTCTTACTTAAGCTGCTCTACGCGCTCAGCCGGAGAAATAATATCAGTTAAACGAACACCGAATTTTTCATTGACCACAACCGCTTCACCGCGGGCGATCAATTTGTCATTCACGTAAACTTCCATGGGCTCACCCGCAAGTTTGTTAAGCTCAATAACACTTCCTTGCGTTAAGTTTAAAAGTTCGCTGACTGGCATTTTAGTACGACCCAGTTCAACGGAAACTTTTAATGGAATATCCAAAATTAAATTTAAATTTCTATCTTGGCTGCCGCTAAGGTCTGCTGCTGCAGATTTTTTAGCTCCGCCGCCGCCGCCTTCTGCCATGCCGGTTGCTTCCGCCACCAGCTGTTCAGCCAAATTATCTAAAGAATCGTCTGTCATCTATTCCCCCTGCTCTTACTTCTGCACCGGACGAGTTACTTGAACTGCCACTGTGCCGTGATGTATTCCGTAATAACCTTTAAATTTTTTAACGCCTTCAACTGTCACATCAAACTCACCAGAAGCATCCTGATCTAAAGGAAGCACGTCGCCCACTTTAAGATTCATCATGTCTTTAAGTTTGATCTCTGTTTCACCAAGATTCACTTTGATTTCCATGTCAGTTTCTAAAAGCTGTTCATGGATGATCGAAGTCCAAAGTTTTTTATCTGTTTGGTCTGACTCTACTTGGAAACCAGTGGAAAGTTTTTGTTTAATCGGCTCGATAGTCGCGTAAGGAATAACGATGGAAATAGTTCCTGTCGCGTTTTCCAATTCCACGTCAAATGTAGAAGCGATAACCACGTCTGTCGGAGGCACGATACCTACGAATTGTGGATTCACTTCGGTACGAACAAAAGAACAACCGATTTTTTCAATCGAAGCCCACGCTTGCTCTAGATCGTTGATCGCAAGACCCACGACTTTTTGCACGATGGAAAGTTCAATCGGAGTAAAATCTTTACCGTCAATTTTTGTATAAGGACGATCCGCGCCACCAAAGAAGCTATCTACTAATGCGTAAGCAAGCTTACTTTCGATAACGAAAAGGGCCGAACCACGCAAGTTACCAAAACGCAGAACGCTCATGCATGTTGGCATTGGCAATGTATTGATAAACTCACCGAATTTTAAAAATTCTGTGGACGTTAAAGTGATCGAAGCGATTTTACGAAGTGCTGAAGATAGAGAAACGCGGAAAGCTCTCATGAACTTTTCGTAAATAACTTCAAGCTGTGGTAGACGACCACGGATAATACGGTCTTGGCTGGTAAGATCGTAGGAAACAATCTTACGCTCATCGACCTTACCCAAGTTCTGCGCTGTTTCGGCCTTCGGCGAATCCGACGAGGCGACGTCGCCATCAGAGACGGCGGCTAACAGAGCATCTACTTCACTTTGCGATAGAACCTGATTCATAGTCCTGCCTTAGTTATAGATAAACTCAGTGAAGAACACGTTAGAGATCTTTCCTTGAACTAGGAAAGAGTTGATGGTGTCCTTGATTTCATTTCTTAGATTGTCTTTACCTTCACGCGATGAAACGTCTTCAAAGGACTTTGAAGACAGAATGATAATGATGATATCGCGTATTTGCGCTTTACGTTTTTCGATTTCTTCTAAAACGTGTTCACCTTGAACTTCAAGCTCCATATTCACTTTGGCAACTTTACGTCCTTTAGATCCAGCAAGATTCACGATAAAGGTTTCAAGTGGAATCACCTTACCGATAACTTCCTTTTGTTCAGTAGCTTCATGCGCTTGCGCCTGAGCTTCACCTTTAATAACGTGTTCGATTTTTGGTTCAGCCGCTTCTTTTTGGCGTCCTTTGTAAAGCATAAATCCAACGCCAGCGACGACGAGCATATTAATCACAGCTAAAGCAATTAATAGGATAGGCTTTTGTCCAGAACCGCCACCGGCTCCGGCACTAACTTCTGCTGCTGCTGCTTTTTCTTCAGCCATTCATCCTCCATGATGATGACCCACAAGGTGGTCCTTACGAAAAGGTAAGCAACTGGAATGCCAACAGGACTGTGGTCTAGACGGACAGACTGCGGTCCAACATATTTGATCTCAGGCAAATTTTGCCTGGGGGGAAAATGTTTCCGGTGCAATTTTTCTCTGACAGTAGTCAAAGTTTTGGCGGGAAGATTTGACTGTCCAGTATCAAAAAATAACGTGAGTGTTATAATTGAAAGCAACAGGAGGTCTTTATGAATAAAGATATCTTCGAAGGAAAAATCAAAGAGATTTCCGGTGAGCTCCGTAAAAAATGGGGTGAACTCACCGACGATGAGATCCAAAGAACTAAAGGTAATACGGAAGCTCTGCAAGGTCTAGTACAACAAAAAGTCGGACTATCTAAAGACGAAGCAAAACGTCAAGTAGATGATGTTATGGGACGATTTGAAGACTCTGGCGATACACTTTCCGACAAGCTCAACAGAGGAATTGATAAAGCGAAAGACAAACTTTCTCATTAGATAAAATATCAATCCAATCGAGGGCAAAACAAAAAGAGGATCATTAAAGATCCTCTTTTTGTTTTACGCCACTGTTGATTGAGCCCCTTGGTGGCCGCGCTTATCCTTAAGCCATGCCAAAGAAGAAGTCCATAGACGTTATTATCATTGGTGCAGGAGCGGCAGGCCTTTCCTGTGCTGCAAACCTTCTTGAGCAAGGTAAAACAGTCTTACTTTTAGAAGCTCGGGACCGCATAGGCGGAAGAGTTTATTCCGACAATCATTTTGAATATGGCGCTGAGTTTATTCACGGTGCTACGCCGGAATTTATTGAACACTTCGAAAAACATGCTTTGCCGTTTATAGATTCCAATGACAACAGTGCTACATATCAAGCTGGAAAACTGACCGAGAAAAAGGACCCTTGGAAAGATATTGAAATCATCTCTAAGCGCTTAAAAAAAGATCGCGAGCCCGATCAAAGCGTCACGGATTTTCTGCATCACCACAAATTTCCAGCGAAATCCGTCAATCAGTTCAAAGCTTATGTCGAAGGTTTTTATGGTGCTGACACGGATCTAATGGGCGAACGCTATTTGGCGCTGGCTGAAAAAACTGAAGATTCAAAACTTAATAAGCTAGACACCTTTCGTCCGGCGGTTCCCTATGTAAAAGTGCTTTCGCACTTGCTTACCGAAAAACAGAAGAAGCGCATTAAGTTCAAACACGTGGCAAAAACCATTCACTGGTCCAACTCCGCAGTCCAAGTTGAATGCTTAGCAAGCGGCAGGAAAAAGGTTTTAACTGCCAGCTATGTCGTTGTTACGGTTCCCCTAGGTGTGCTTGTAGGTGAACATCCTAAATCAAAAATTGAAATCATTCCTGATATCCCTGAAATAAAAACGCAACTGAATGTTTTTGAAATGGGCCATGTCCAAAAAATGGTTTTTAAGTTTAAAACCCGCTTTTGGGAAACTTTGACTGAAGCCGCCCCTGCGTTCTTAAGAGCGGATCCAGAATACTACTTCCCCACTTGGTGGACTCAAAATCCTGTGCGCACAAATTATCTTGTAGCTTGGCAAGGCGGACCGAAGGCTTTTGAAATGTCGAGATGGAGTGCGGATAGAAAAATAACCGCTGCTTTAACGACATTGGCGGAAGTGACCGCCAAGAATGTGCAATTTATAAAAGACCAAGTGCTTGAATCTCACAACCACAATTGGAGCGCGGATCCCTACACTCTCGGCGCGTATTCTTATACCCGAGTTCAGCATAAGAAAACTCCCCACAACTTTTCTTTGCCATTTGAAAAAAGAATCTGGGTTTGCGGAGAAGCCACAGCAAAAGGTTCTGCACAGGGAACAGTTCATGGTGCCATTGAACAAGGAAAGAAAGCGGCCTTACAGATTATAAAAACTTTGTAGTTTAAAACTACTATGTATGTTCGCTGAAATTAAATCAGAAACTTGCTCAAAACTGTATAAATGGGCGAGGCTGCCAAAAACAAACCACTCTTTTTGGAGGATTATAATGAACTTTAAGTTATTGGTAATTCCAGTTATAGCATCTCTTTCTGTATCGTTTGCCCATGCACAAAGTGGTCAAGGTGGGGGCAGCATGCAGGCTCCGTCGGCTACGCAAACAACGACGAACCTGACACAAGAAGAAGTCGCTGAAATCTTAAAAACAGCGAACGATGCAGAGATCGACATGGCTCAGGCTGCAAAACGCAGAGCTGAAAATAAAGAAGTAAAAGATTTCGCTAAACACATGGAAGAGCAACACAAAGAAAACAACAAAGAGGCAAAAAAGATCACAAAGAAAGCGGACATCGATATGAAAAATAACGACACTGCAAAATCTTTGAAAAAAGATGCTAAAGATAAATTAGCTGATCTTAAAAAGAAAAAGGGTGCGGACTTCGATAAAGCTTACATTGAAAACCAAATCGCAATGCATGAAATGGTTTTACGTGATCTTAACGAAAAATTTATTCCTGCGGTTCAAAACCCAGAGTTTAAAGCTTTCCTAGAGACAACCAAGTCCCACGTGCAAGAGCATCTTTCAAAAGCTCAGCAAATTCAGCAAAGTTTGAATCAATAAGCCGCCTGCATTTTGCGAATGGCTTATTGAGTTTCCTTACTTAAATGCTTTACGAGGACCTTTTGCATGCTGTGCACAAGGTCCGCATTTCCCGCCACGATCGAATTTTTATAAGGATCGTATTTTTCTCCGCGATAGGTTTCGACAACTCCACCGGCTTCTTCCACTAACAAGATTCCGGCACCTGCATCCCAGGGTTGAATATTTCTTTCCCAATAGCCGTCAAACACCCCACGAGCCACTTGCGCAAGATCGTAGGCAGCAGCGCCAGGACGACGAACGCCACGGCATTCGCGCACCATTTCATCGAAAATTTTCAACTGTTCAGCGATCACGTGTTCATGCTCTGACACAAATCCTGTAGCTAACAACGCTTTTTCAAGATTTGAATTTTTGCTGACCTTCAACGGACGCCCATTAACGAAAGCACCTTGTCCGCGAATAGCCGTGTAGGTTTCGTTTAACATCGGCACATCTATCACCGCGATTTGAATTTGTCCTTGGTATTCCAGCGCAAGGCTGATGCAGAAAATGGGGAACCGATGAATATAGTTCGTAGTTCCATCAAGGGGATCTAGAATCCAACGCCCGTGGGGACCCGCAGGCTTCCACTCGACCTTGGCCCCGGGAGAATTCGTCGCAGCAAAGGTTTCCTCGCCGAGGAATTCAATCTCAGGAAAATTTTTCTTAAGATGCTCTGCGATGACTCTTTCAGATTCTTTATCAGCTTCACTGACCAGTCCTGCTTGGAACTTTTCTTCAATGTGCTCTAAGTTACCGAAATAATTAAGAAGGACTTGCCGTCCCAAACTGACAGCCTTGATAGCTTGACCTAAGACTTGCTTCCAATCGTATGATTTTTCGCTATTTCCCACGAACACTCCTTTGGGCTAGGGCTCTGATCATTGACCAATTCCGGGACTTAAAGCTAACATGAACTAGGGGTCAAAGGAAGGGCCCTAAACTAAGCATTCACGCGAGTTTAATACTATGAGGATTGAAAAAATGAGTTCTAAAACTGATGCCGTCGTAAAACTAGCGATAGTTTTCTTTATCTCTTTGCTTTCTTTTTCTGTAGGTACCTTTGTAGGCAAAAAGTATAGTGACAATCAACATCAGCTTGCAGCTCTTGAACCGCAAAAAAATACTCATGGCACTGAGCGTGAAGTCGCTTCTGTTCATGGTGAAGAGCGCACGGGCGCAATGACCGATGAAGAAATCGCAAAACTTGCTGAAGAGTTTGTAGCTGATGAAACTGTTCCTGCGACAGCTGACGCTGGCCACGGCGAAGCACACGGCGAAACAGCACATGGAGAAGAACCAGCCCACGGCACTGAGCATTCTCCAACTCCGGGTCATGCACCTGCTGCTAAAACAGCGGATGCTCATAAGCCAGCAGCGACTGTTCACGAAGCTCCTACAACGCACACAGCTCCTCACGCGGAACCTTCAACGGCTGCTAAAAACATGGTTGAAGGTAAAAATCCTTCTTCTCACTCAGCTCCAACATCGAAGACTCAACCTCGCGTCCCAACAGCTTTACCTAAAGATGTGGCGCAATACGCTGTAGGTAAATTCACCGTGCAAGTTGCTTCTTATGCTGATGAAGCAGAAGCACAAAAAATGGCTTCAGGCCTTAAAACTCAAGGCTACAGCGCATTTTATGTACCAGCAAATATCAACGGTAAAACTTGGTTCCGTGTAAGCGTAGGTCAGTTTGCTACACAAAAAGAAGCGCAAACTTACCGCACTGAACTTTTAAGCAAAACAAAAGTTGGTTCTGCTATCGTTCAAAAAATCACTGAGTAATTTATAATCCTCTATTTTCAATTCCTAAAAAGCCCAACCCACAAGGTTGGGTTTTTTTATTGTGCGCCATAAAGACGATTGGCAAATGACCACGCAGATTCACCTTTAAGATCTTTCTGATTGTGACTGACGCCTCGTAATAAAAAAGTATGGGTCACGCTTTCTGAAATCCACGTTTCAACATTTGCATGCAGTTTCGCTGCAGCTTGAATACCCTTCGGCCCAAGCACTAAAGATCTATGGGCATCTGGGGAAATATCGCCAAACACCATCGACATCACAAGATCCTTTGTTCCTTGTAAAATCCCTATTTCCCAGGCGAAAAGTTTTAAAAACACCGGTCCCATATAAGGGGCTAACAAACCTTCATCCGAAGGATAATTTAAACCGGCCCTATTAAATCCATCTTTATAATCTTGATTTAACCTAGCTGAAAATTTATCCCAAAAAGTATTACCGAAATGAAGACCGGGACTGTCAGCAATAAGCAACTTCTTTGCTAAGGGATTTAAATAGGGCTCAATCGTAGATTTGCCATGGACAAAAGCCCCCAGCGCGCCTGCTGAAGATCCATAAACCGTGACCTTAAAAATTTTTGCGAACTGAATGACCTGATTTCGATGCAGATGTTCAAAAGTTAAAAGGATATTTCTGTAGCCATTATGATGAAGCGCAAGCTGCGGCTTGTAATAGGCCACATGATTACCTGAATGAACGTCGCCTGTACAATACGGAAGGTATAAAACAGAATGATCCGACCAGGGGTTCGTTGCAGATTCTTTTGCTATGACACTGGTTACGGGTTCCTTCAAAGGATTTAAAGAAGTCAGTGGAGTATTCCCGTAACAAGTCGATTCACTCCAACACGCGCCCCCACCCATGAATTCAATCAACAGTTTGTCTGAATTCTTCCGATCTAAAAAGACACTGTACTGTGCGCCGTTACCACACACGGCCTGGGGTATATCGATCTTTTCCCAAGTGCGCGCATGAACAAGTGAACAAAAGCCAACGATAAAAATTAATGTGTATTTTAATGTTGTCATGACACCGATTCTAAAAGGCATCATCCGAATTGAAATTATGTACTTTGATGACACAAGGCCAGTGTCTAGAAATTAAATTCGATTCCAATCCTTGCTAGAAGACTCCAGATAGGATTGGGATCAAAACCATCTCCCATCAGGGCTCTTCCTTCTGCGCCTGCAACCAACCCGACGGACTTATTGATAGGTAAAAGAAATTCTGTGCCGACCGCTAAAGCTGACATGAACTTCGCATCGGAACTATCTGTACGCCTTTCTGTGAATAAAGTCGAAGTCACTTCTTCTTTGAAGGCTCCAACACCACCCGCAGCATAAAGAGTTGAAATCATCTGTGGCGAAGAATGTTTAAAGAAATGATATCGTGCAAACAAAAGCGCATCCGTATGCATTCGGCGAAGCGATGAAGTCGCATTTCCCGATTCTTCTTTAAAGGAAGCATATTCTAACAACACGCTGTATTGCTGAAAATAATAAGCAATAGAATAATTCTGAGGTTTACGATCTTCAATTTCTTGGGATCCACTGCGCTCATAGCGCAACTCTGGATTCAGCAGAAAAAACACGAAGGAATTTTTCGGTGTTACCGCGGTTTTTTTCTTTACCGTCTGCGCACCGGAAAACACACCGCCAAAAATAATAAAAAGAAAGATTATTAATTTCATTTTTGGACTTCACTAAAAATAGCGGGAATACCTGTTTCTTCCCGGGATTCCGTAACTGCATCATCTTTATTTTGCTCAACTTTTTTTTCCTCGGATTGAATCTTCCAACCTTCTTCATTTTTGCAAATGTAAGTCTCTTTACGGTCGCTTGCAGAATTGCTCATTAAAGTCGACAGAAATCCGCACTCAGCTTCAGACATATCCGAAACAGAAGCCTGCAGGGTTTTCAAAAACTGAAGCGGAGAATAAAATTTTAAATCACCCAGCTGTTCAAAATCTTTTTTCATTTGCGGCAAAACTTTGATCACAAGTTTAGCCACCTGTCTGCGAGCCTGGCGGTCTTCTAGCTTTCTAGATTTGGCATACACATCAGTAAAGCTTTTCATCGTACGCGCAAAGCTTGTACCGATAGAATAGGAACCGCCCGTAATAAGATCTGACATATGACGGTTGCCGCCGCGGGCATGAAGCACAGAAATAAAGTTTTTAATTTGTGCTTCCGTAGGCAAAGCCAGTTTATCGGCCTTCTGATAACTTTTTAGACTGCGACTTGATTTTTCACTTGGCAGCGAATGGGAAATAAAATCTGTATCCCCGGTATACATCCATCCCCAGAAATCAGCTAAACCTTCATTCATACCGCGAAGAAGCGCCATATGATAATACAGATGAGCTTGAGTTTCAGAAAGCTCACTTACATCAGAATCTGCTGGCATCCCAATGCGATCACTCATCGCACGTTCTTCAATAAATGTTTTATCAAGGAAATCTGCACGATCATGGACTTGGGCAGAGGGCGTATTCAAGACAAGTTTATAAAACAAGGAATGAAAATGTTCGTGGGCTAGAATTCCGCCGTTTACCGCAATCGGCAGACCTTGATTTGTGAACGGAACAAAAAGCATGGAATCCGTTTTGCCATCGTAAAATGCATTGTTATTTCGGTTTTTACCTTTCACTTTGACGGCAACACCGACATCACGAGGATAAGTAAGCAATCCGGCCAGTCCTAACTCTTTATCAAGTAATGCTAGATTTTGAATATGACCATAGATAGTAACTAACTGTTGGGTCATTTCATTTGCTGGAATATAATCGCCATTTACATTTCGGATAAACCTTGATTTCGGTGCGACTCCATAAAGTTTTTGATCAACAACCTTTGGACTAAAAAAGAAGCGTGCAAACTTACCTGCCAGACTTTGCAGGTCATTAATCCCTAAAAGCTCCATAATTCCTAAGGAATAACCACCCTTAGAATTGTTTAACGGAGCCAACACCTTAATTGAACCTGATGGCGAAGACGAATCGGATTGCGGCGCGCAGGCGGACAATAAACCGCCACACAAAATTGCTGCTATGAACCAGGTATAAACGCGCTTCACAAAGTCCTCTCTTCGCACTATAAAACGGAGGGTCCCTCTCGCTTATTGACTTAACGCGTTATATTTGTAGTGTAAAGTTAGGAAAAACTCAATAAAAACTTAGGGATAGACAAACTTTGTCAGTCTCACTAAAGGTTCGACACTTCTATTGAGTCCCCGACAGATCTGAAGGTAAGGATGTAAACATGGATGTACTTGATTTTGTTACTAAAGATCTAAACCCACCACAAAAAGATGCGGTAGTAACCTTAGATGGCCCCGTTCTTATCCTTGCCGGCGCAGGATCAGGCAAAACCCGTGTACTTACCCACAGAATGGCCCACATCATTGGCCAAGGTGTTGCCTCAGCTGACGAGATCCTATGTGTGACCTTTACCAACAAAGCCGCCAAAGAGATGGAGCATCGCTGTTATAAGATTCTTGCAGATATGGGCGCTCGCATCCATTCCCAGCTTTGGATAAATACTTTCCATAGTTTCTGTGTGCGTATTCTTCGTCAGCACATCACGATGTTAGATTATAAACCGTTCTTTGGTATTTATGATTCTTCAGATACGTTAAGCCAAATTAAAAAAGTTATGACGGCTTTGGATATCAACGACAAAATGTATCCAGCTAAAAACTTTCAAAGCCGCATCAGTCAGGCGAAGATGTTGGGTCTGACTCCGGAAGGTTTAGAAAAATCATCCAAACGCTTGATGGATCAAAAAACTGTTGAGGTTTACAAAGCCTACGAATCAGAAATGCGTAAAGCCAACAGTCTTGATTTCGACGATCTGTTGATGAAGACCTATGAACTTTTCCGCATGTACCCTGATCTTTTAAAAATGTATCAGGAAAAATTCAAATACATCATGGTGGATGAGTATCAAGACACCAATCACATTCAGTATCTTTTAGTGCAGATGTTAGCGAAAGCCCACCGCAATTTGTGCGTGGTGGGTGATGAAGATCAGTCCATCTATAGCTGGCGTGGTGCGGATATTAAAAACATCCTGGATTTTGAAAAGGATTTTCCTGAAGCAAAAATTATCAAGCTAGAGGAAAATTATCGCTCAACTGCAAACATCGTGAATGCCGCGACCGCCGTTATTAAAAACAACACCGAAAGAAAAGATAAAACTCTTTTCACTTCCAACGATGCGGGCGACAAGATCCAAGTGCGTGAAGAAAAAAATGAATACGATGAAGCTCGCTTCGTCGCAAAAAATATTCAGACGATGATGAATGAAGGCGAAGGCACGTATAATGACTACGCCGTATTTTACCGCACCAATGCCCAATCCCGCGTACTTGAAGAACAACTTCGCACCTTAGCGATCCCTTACCGACTTGTCGGCGGCGTGCGCTTCTATGAGCGCATGGAGATTAAAGACATTCTTTCCTACATGAAGCTTGCAATCAACCCGGCTGACGATATCGCTTTAAAACGAATCATCAACGTCCCTGCCCGCGGCATCGGCAAAACGACAATTGAAAAGATCGAAGAATTTGCAAGCAAAAGAAATATCAGCATGTTTGAAGCTGCAAGCAAGGCCTGTGAAGAAAGAATCTTCAACGCTGGCACTACAGGCAAGATCCGTCGCTTTATCGAGCTGATGGAAGAACTTCAAGGAAGTGCTGTCAGTTTCCCTAAGCTCAGTCAATATTATGCGATCGTTTTAGATCGTTCTGAATACTTGTTGAACTTAAAAAAAGATGAATCACCAGAAGCTCAAGCTCGTATTGAAAACTTAGAAGAACTTGATAATGCCATTGCACAATTTGAAAAAGAGCGTGGTGACGAAGCGACCATCCGTAGTTTTCTAGAAGAGATGGCTTTAGTCAGCGATGTGGATACTTTAAACCAAGAACAAAACTCTGTGACCTTGATGACTTTGCATATTTCTAAAGGCCTAGAATATCCTTATGTGTTCGTCGTCGGCATGGAAGAAAATCTTTTCCCTAGCAGCCGCAGCCTTGATAACGATGGTGAAGAGGATGTCGAAGAAGAACGTCGTCTTGCCTATGTGGGCATGACTCGTGCGCGAAAAAAGTTGTGGCTGACCTTCACAAAAATGCGTCGCGTATGGGGACAAGAGCAAATGAATCCGCCGTCAAGATTCATTCAAGAAATTCCTCAAGAACTTAAGGATTTCAAAACGGCAGCAGAGGGCCCACGCTTCATCAATCGTTATGGCTCTAGCTCTTATGATACCGATGAGTCATCATACGCAAGTCCACGCTGGGGAAGTCTAAGTTCTGATCGCAATAAGGCCCGCCAACCAAGCTTTGATGATGCTCAAGATTTCCCAGATTACGAAAATGAAGGGTCATCCAAAGCCGCTTTCAGCAAAGGAATGCGCGTTCGTCATCCCACTTTCGGTGCCGGAACTATTTATGCTACCGAAGGAACTGGAGAGAACTTTAAAGTCAGCGTAATGTTCACTGATAACACCGTTAAAAAGTTCGTCGTGAAATACGCACGCCTTGAACGAATTTAATTTCAGATTGACTCCTTTTGCAGATCAAACAATTATTTGATCGTTAAACAACAAGGAGTCTTTAATGAAGTTATTTACAATCGCCGCGTTGGTATTGGCTTTCACAGTAAGTGCGCAAGCACAAAAAAGAACAAAAGCACCTGGAACTCGCGTTTCTAAACAAACTCAAACTGAAAGAAGTTATACAACGACTTCTAACAATTCTTATTCTTACGGTGGTTCGTTCACACACGAAATTTTCTTTAACTTAACTGGCAGCCGTTCAGGTGGAAGCTATCTTTCATTCAAAGAACACAAGGATGGTGATACAGCGACTGTTCTTGATGTTGGTGGTACTTACCTTCGTTACTGGAAAGACAATATGCAATACGGTGTTGAGGCCCGTTTCCGCAGTCTTTCTAAAGAAGCATCTGCATCCCAAAAAAGTGCAACTCTATTCGATGCACTTGGTGTTGGTGTTTATAATTTGAATAGCGATCTAGATGATTCAATCTATGCGAAAGCAGGTTTCGGCTTGTATTCGGTACTTAATGATGACGGCGATGGCTACGAAAACAAATTCGGCTTCTTCTTAGGTGCCGGTAAACGCTTCGCTTTGTTCAACAATGTCGCGTATGCTCCTGAACTACGCTTAGTAAAACGTGGCGACATCGATATGGCGATTCAAATCGATTTCTTGAATGCATCTCTTCACTGGTAATTTGAAAAAAATTAGATAATTAAAAAACCCGGGCATAAGTCACACAGCCCGGGTTTTTTAATTTTATTAATACAACTTTTCTTTCTTCGTCTCTTTGATCACCGAACAAATCAAACGATCCTGATCAGGCACTCCATTTCGATAGAATTTAAATTCACCAAAATACGTCCCATCAGAAGCGACACTGTTCACATGAAGAGTCAGCTCAACCTGTTCACCTTTATAAATAACTAAATTTTCGGCACACACAACTTCGCCATTCTTTTTAGGAACACAACGGTGCCTTTCGCCAAACACTTTGACGGGATGACTTTCATAAGTGGTTGCACCATGTTCGAAATGTTGAATTTGAAGATAAGTCTGAGCCACTGAGTAACCTGGAATTGTGATCACCTCATAGGCCATGTCAGGAATAGAAGGATGGGGATAACACGAAATTTGAAAGGCCCTGCCCAGGCTAGGTGCCAGGTTTAAAAGGCAGACCATCGCGAAAATTAGCTTCTTCATAAAACTCCTTTTTTAGGTTCGTTAAAAATAGCCACGCCAACCTAGTGCAAGCGGCAAACCAAGTTTCGTCTTCTTCAAAGGCGTTTCATTTTGAGATTAGGCATTGATGTGCGCCGAACCCGTCCAAAATCGTGGACACAGACTCTTAGCGTTTAGAATAAATCTTGGATTTGAAAACTGTATTCCATTTTAAATGATTTTCACGGTGTTAGCGCGTTGGCCCTGCGGTTGCAATCTGATAAAGGCAGGACGAGCTAAGAAAGCCCGAAACCTTGTCAGAGGAATCAAGAAGATCCCTAGCTCAGGAAGAGCACTGACAATAATAGTAGTGAGCAAGCATGCTCGATCGTCCATGGAATTTAAATTTTGAAGATGTACCCCAACATCTTTGCCACATGGAATGTGGCTCCTGAACCGGGCCTCATTTTCCTAAGTTCTCTCCCCTTAGGTTAGGAAAGTGAGGCCCCAAGTATGGGACTGAATCATCTTGAAACAAAATCATTAAGCAAACCTTAACGAATTAATTTAACTCAGTATTTTCTGTCAAAGATCCGATAAGAAGTTCATGAAAACCGGAACTTTCTTGTCCATTCTAATTACTTTTTTAATCCCTGCATTTGTATTTGCGGCACCAAAGAACTTCACCTATCAAGGTCGAATCGTAAAATCGGATGGTCAACCGCTTGAATACAATAACGTCAGTTTTCTTTTTGAAATCACCAACCCTAACGGAAGCTGTGTCATTTACCGTGAACAAAAAGACGGTATCAACATGCAGAATTCTAAAGGGATATTTGATGTTCCCATCGGTAGCGGCACTAAGCTTTTCCCTGCAGATCCAGTGTTCACCTTGCTTGATGCTTTTAATAACTCGGAAGTTCAGAACTGTTCCGGTGGCTCAACTTACACTCCAATTGCTGGCGACAACCGTGTTTTAAAAGTTCAATTCCATGATGGCACCGGCTGGAAAGTTATCGATCCTCCCAATGAAATTCGCACCGTTCCTTTCGCGGGATATGCTAGTTCAGCTGAAAAATTAGGTAATAAAACGGCGAATGATTTCGTTTTAAAAACGGCTTTGCAAACGTGCGCAGTCGGCCAGTACTTAACTTTCGACGGCACAAACTTCGTCTGTCAAAACGATGCCGGCGGAGCTGGAATGCTTTCAGATATAAACGTTACAGCCCCTATCACTAAAGGTGGTACTGCAACAATCCCAACTATTGGCATCTCTGTTGGTACGACCGCAGGTACAGTTGCTGCTGGTAACGACGCGCGCTTCACTGATGCTCGTACTCCGACGGGCTCTGCTGGCGGTGACCTTGGTGGCCTCTATCCAAATCCATCGGTGACGAAAATTCAAAACATCGTAGTTTCTTCAACGGCGCCAACAGTCGGCCATTATATGAAATTCGATGGCGCACAATGGTTGAGTGCTGTTATCGGAATGGCTGATGTGACGGGCCTTAATGCCACTTTAAATACTTATCTTTTAAAATCGACTTTTGACGGTTACGTTTCCGCGGCTGGTTGTGCTGCTCATGAGACCATGTCTTGGAGTGCGATTTTTGGTTTTCAATGTATTCCTATTAACGTTTCCCTAGCTGGTGATGCGAGCGGTGCTATTGGTGCTGTGAGTGTAAATAAAATTAAAGGTATCACTGTCGATACCACCGGTCTTACTGCGGGTCAGACTTTAAAATACGATGGCAGTAAATTTGCCCCAGCCAATGATAACAACACTGGTACTGTCACGAATGTCGCTACTGGCACTGGTTTAAGCGGTGGTCCAATCACTTCTACTGGAACTATTTCCTTAGCTAATACGGCAGTCACTGCGGGTTCTTATACTCGTGCAAATATCACGGTCGATGCTCAAGGTCGTTTAACAGCAGCAAGCAACGGCGCATCGGTAAATCTAGCATCTGAAGTGACTGGCACCTTGCCAATCGCAAATGGTGGTACTGGAGCAACGTCAGCTACGGCTGCTTTCAATGCGCTTTCTCCTTTAACAACTAAAGGTGATATCGCAGTCAACGATGGAACTAATGACATCCGTTTGCCTGCTGGAACCAATGGTCAGGTGCTTTCTGCAAACTCAGCGCAAGCTTCGGGTTTACAATGGATCACTCCGACTTCGGGTACTGTAACAAGTGTTGCAACTGGCACTGGGTTAAGTGGTGGTCCTATTACTTCCACTGGAACTATTTCTTTAGCAAATACAGCGGTCACTGCGGGTTCCTATGGTTCTGCGACTCAAGTTCCAACTTTCACAGTGGATGCCCAAGGTCGTTTAACTGCGGCTTCTAATACTGCTATCACCTTCCCGGTGACTTCGATTGCGACTAAAACCGGAGCTGTCACTCTTGATTGGGGTGATATTAATAACAACACTGGTGATTACTTAACTTACCGTCCTAACAACGTCGCTTGTACCGATGGACAAACTTTGAAATGGATCAATGCAAACTCGCGTTGGGAGTGTGCTAGTGATAACAACGCTGGTGGAACTGTGACTAGCGTTGCTACTGGCACGGGCTTATCGGGTGGACCAATCACGGGTTCAGGAACAATTTCTTTAGCAAACACAGCGGTCACTGCTGGTTCTTATACTCGCGCAAGTATCACTGTCGATGCTCAAGGTCGTTTGACTGCGGCAAGTAACGGTCCCGCAATCAGCTTAACTGCGGATGTGACAGGAACTTTGCCTGTGGCAAATGGCGGTACAGGTGCAACGACTGCGGTTGCTGCATTTAACGGTTTATCTCCACTAACTACCAAAGGTGACATCGTTGTTAACGATGGAACGAATGATGTGCGCGTGGCAGTTGGAACCAATGGCCAAGTGTTATCAGCAAACTCTGCACAGGCTTCAGGCGTACAATGGATCACTCCTACATCTGGAACTGTGACTAGTGTTGCGACTGGCACTGGCTTGACTGGTGGACCTGTCACTTCAACTGGAACTATTTCTTTAGCCAATACTGCAGTGACCCCGGCTACCTATGGCTCAACTACTGCAGTGGGCACATTTACAGTCGATGCTCAAGGTCGTTTAACCGCAGCATCTAACGCGGCAATTGCTTTCCCAGTGACTTCTGTTGCCACTAAAACTGGCGCAGTCACATTAGACTGGGGTGATATCAATAATAACACCGGCGATTATTTAACTTATCGCCCAAATAATGTGGCGTGTACGGATGGTCAAACTTTGAAATGGATCAACGCGAACTCACGGTGGGAGTGTGCGGCTGACAATAATGCCGGCGGTACTGTGACGAGTGTTGCGACAGGCACAGGCCTTACTGGTGGTACCATCACTTCAACGGGCACAATTTCATTAGCAAACACAGCGGTGACTGCGGGATCTTATACTCGCGCCAGCATTACTGTAGATGCTCAGGGTCGTTTGACCGCGGCTAGCAGTGGTCCTGCGATCAGCTTAACTGCGGATGTGACTGGAACTTTACCCGTAGCAAATGGTGGCACGGGTGCGACCACTGCGGTTGCTGCATTTAATGGCTTATCTCCACTGACAACTAAAGGTGACATCGTTGTAAACGATGGTACGAACGATATACGCGTTGCCGTTGGTACGAACGGACAAGTTCTATCAGCAAACTCGGCACAAGCTTCTGGCGTACAATGGATCACGCCCAACGCAGGAACTGTGACAAGTGTCGCGACTGGAACTGGCTTAAGTGGCGGTCCTATCACGGGCTCAGGAACTATTTCCCTTGCTAACACGGCGGTCACTGCGGGTTCTTATACTCGCGCTAGCATCACTGTGGATGCCCAAGGCCGTTTAACTTCAGCAAGCAGCGGTGGCGCCATCAGCTTAACTGCGGATGTCACCGGAACTTTACCTGTTGCTAACGGCGGTACTGGCGCTTCTTCCCTGACTGGTGATCGCTTGATGGTGACGAATACAACCGGAACTGCATTAATTCCTTTCACTTGTTCGACGGGACAATTGATTACGTTTAATGCGTCTGGAGTAATGGGTTGTACAACTTATTCTTCATCAACTCTTGCTACTAACGGTGGTAACACTTTAGGTGCTGCTCTTACGCTGGGAACAAATGATGCGCAAAGCGTAGTTTTAGAAACAAATGGCGTTGGTCGCTTAAGTATCAACTCTGCTGGATCCATCAGTATGCCAGGCTCAGTCGCTACCGGTAACATCACTGCTGGCAGCCGTATTGAGATGGCCCGTGATGGAGCCGCAAACGGCATCATCCAAGCTACCGGTACTGGAACTGATGGCCAACGATCTGCAATCTCGTTCAACTCCAACAGTACCACTGGCGAAATTCAAAACATTAAGTTCCGTATTTTTGACTCTGATATGATCCAAATCATTCAGCAATCAGCCGGTTCAAGATGGATGAAAGTATATGGAGCAGGCGGAAATCTCACCTCACCTCCGGCTTGGGCTGGTGGTTTATGGGCGTGGGATGCCTACGTCGAAGGTTCCATCGCACTTGGCACAAATGGTGGTACGAATGTCATGTTCCAATCAACAGGTCACGGAACCATGGCCGGATCACTGACGCAAAATTCAGATATCCGTTTAAAAGAAAATATCGAACGCATTCCAAGTTCCTTAGAAAAAATTGAACAATTAAATGGTGTGACTTACTATTGGAAAGACCGTAAACGCGATCCAGACAAGCAAATTGGTTTGATCGCTCAGGATGTTCAAAAAGTTTTCCCAGAAGCGATCCGCGTTTCAGATAAAGGTATCTTGTCGGTAGCCTACCAAAACTTAGTAGCTCCATTGGTTGAGGCCGTCAAAGAACTTCATAAAATGTACATAGATCAACAAGCAGAAGTGGATGCACTTAAAGAAGAAAATCGTTTGTTGAAGGAACGTTTGGATCGTCTTGAAGAAAAGATGAATGCGCAATAGCGAACTGCCCGCAGGCACTTTTAACGTTTACTGTTTTTTAGATCAGACCATTCTTTTTCAAAGCCCGAGATATCGGGCTTTTTTATTTTCTCAGGTGCAGGGCTGACGTACTGAGCTTCCACCCCGTCCCAGCCTAAATAATGCCTCACTCTTCCCTCCTGCTTCGTTTCGAAGTTAGGAACGAGATAAGTTTTGCCACCACCATTTGGAATATCGACTGAAAGATTTGGCATCGCTAAACCCGATAGATGGCCCCATAGTTCTTTTTGAATTTCTAAAGAGTCTTCAATCGATGTGCGTAAATGGTCGGTGCCCATCGAAGGATCGCATTGGAACATGTAGTACGGCTTTACACGCAAATATAAAAGTCTGCGGTTTAAAGCTTGGATAAGTGCGGGATGATTGTTGATGCCGTTTAATAGCACCATCTGATTCATTACCGGCACTCCGTTATCGACAAACTTTTCTAAGGCCTCTGCTGCTTCCGCCGTCAGTTCGTTAGGGTGATTAAAGTGTGACATCAAAAAAACGGGCTTATTCTTTTTTAATATCTTCACCAAATCATCTGTCACACGCATTGGGCACACCACCGGCATGCGACTGCCTATACGAATGATTTCCACATGGTCAATACGGCGAAGGTCACTGAGTACACGATCTAACTGCGCATCGCTGATAGTCAGCGGGTCGCCGCCAGAAAGAATCACTTCACGAATGCCCGGATGAGATTTGATATAAGCCAGGGCCTTTTCATATTCCTCATTTTTGATAAAAGCTTGCTCTTGTCCCGTGAAATGCTTGCGTGTGCAGAAACGGCAATAAACACTGCAAATATCGGTCACTAAAAAAAGGGCGCGGTCTGAATAACGATGAATAATTCTTGGTGCAGGGTTATTGCGCTTTTCACCCAAAGGATCCAGCATCTGCTGACTGCCCTCTTCGATTTCAAATTTATGAGGCATCAGTATTTGGCGAATAGAGCTTCCACCGTCTTGGGCCAAACTTGCGTAATAAGGTGTCGTGCGAATATTAAATAATTCCTTACCACCTTGAAAAGCCGCTTTTTCATCGGCCGATAATGCAAAAACACTTTCAAAATCTTCCTGGGTCTTTAAGGAATGACGAAGCTGCCACGTCCAATTGTTCCAATCGGATTCACTAATTTCAGGTGGTTTTGGACTGCGGGGAAAATGAAACTTCATCGAGGGAGGTTATGAATGAATCCCATTAAATAGGCAAGATAGCATTTAAATGGTGCCCAAATTGGTCGTTTTTTTGGTGTTTTTAAAAAGGATCGCCGTCGGTGCTAAGTCATTAAAATTCCCAGGCTTTAATGCATTCCCAGGCTGAGACACCAGATCTTTGACAGTCAGGGGTTCCAGCCACCCTCATCTCAACATGAGAAGTCTTAATAATTTTAGCGGCTTAGATGCCCACTACAAACAGGGCCCGGTTGGCTCGTCCCTCGCTTTAGTAATAAGTAGAAAAAAGGGACGGGATGTTCCCTATAACCAGGAGGACTTTATGAATTTCACTTACCCTAAAAAACAATGGGTTATGACGACAGCTTTACTAGCTGTTTTAGGCTTTAATGTGTCTTTTAATTCTTATGACAAAGTGGCTTCTGCCGATTTCGCATCTGTGGAATCTGTTGAAACTAAATTGGCAACTGCAGACGGCGTTCTGGCAGTGACATACTTTAAAGTAGATGAAAATGATAAAGTTACCGCGCGAATCAAACAACTTACTGAAGGTAAAATCTGCGACACGTGTGAAACACGTTCTATCCAGTTAAATTCTACAAGCCTACAAAATGTTGATGATCTTAATGTGTTAGTAGCTAAAGCACTTGTCGCTGAAACTACGACTGCAAAAAAAGAAACCAAGAAAGACAAAAAGGACAAGAAAGACGATAAAACTGAGATCCTAGAAAAAATTTCAGAGAAATGCGAAAAGCACGATGAAGATGCTGAAAAACTTCAATGCTTAACTCCAAAATTCTTAGATGCTTTGAAAAAAGATAAAGAAGACATTTCTGAAGCTGAAGCAATGGATTTCTTCAAAGATGAAATCGAAAAGCTCATCAAAAATGAAATGCATGATTCCCACAGAATTGCCATGAAAAATCTTAAATCAAAAATCCGTGGTTCATCATGGGACTATTATGATGAAGAAGACGAATCAAGAGATGCTTCAGAAGTTCTTGAAGAAACTCTTGAGTTAGTAAAAGAGCTTCACGGTAAAATTCCGTCAAAATATAAAGATGTAAGAAAACGTCTTTTCAAGATCCAAACGGAAATCGTTGACGAAGAGGCGTTACAAGTACAGCGCACTATCGTTCAATCAAGTCGCCAAACGGACCCACGTGAAAGACTTTTATTGCACCAAGAAGCTGACGGCAGAAATTACTACTTAAACGAAATCCTTAAAGGATTGAATCAAAGTTCAGTAGAAGGTATGTCTGATGCACGCAGATCAGGATTCTTATCTGCCTCTGACCGCGATATTTTTGGCGACACTTGGGGCAACTACGCATCTGAAATCAGACGTAGCATGAACCAATTCCTTTACGAATATGCAGCAACTGGCAAAACACCTTCTTCGCTTGTAGCAGGCGCTTACGACTTAGGATCTGGGTATGGAACTCGCCTTGCAAACCCAGGCCGCAGTAGTGACTCTGTTCTAGTGAACACAAGAACAGGGACTCGTTTAGATGGCCAAACAACGTCGTCAGTAAACATCCCTAAAGATAACGTGAATATCACTTTCGGAGAAATGACTGCGATTTCCGACGCATCAAAAGATATGAGAACTAAAATCCGCAAAGTTTTCGGCAAATAGTTCTAAGATAAAAATTGAAAGTTTCCTCCACGGGTCCATGCTGGGCCCGTTTTTTATTTTTATCGCATCATCACTTTTATCTGCACTACCTCAAATGGCTGCAGGGTGGTTAAGTACATACGGATCGTACGAACTCGCATTAAAGGAAACCTATCTGCTCGCTCCATACCCGCACTATAATCCCCTTCAACTTGCCAGATGGGCATAGACATGCGGCTAAAGTTAACCACTTCCGCCCTTTGAATTCGCGCCCCAGAACTAAGAATTTGCACGCGAACTTCAGAATATTCCGGGGTGTTTTTTTTATTCGATAATTCAGCGAGGGTCATCGTTTCAGCAACTACAAACTGATTCACGACTTCCACCCACGGGGCTTCATTGGGGGCATTTTCTTCAGCAAAAGAATTAAGGACGAAAAAAACGGGCATTAAAAATAAGACGATTTGTGATTTCATTGCATCCCCCTACCTTCCTGGCTAGGAAACGAAGACTCTTTCATCATAATCTATTTGATAAAAATTGCCGCACGACTCTTAACACCTGTTTTTAGGCAAAAAAAATCCCGGGGGACTTTCGCCCCCCGGGCCCTGCTCACCACCAAACAAGAAGAATCAAGTAGTCATCAAGCTGTCGTACAAGTTGCAATCACGTCGTAATCAAAAGCTGATGGCGGCTTTAGATGCAAATCCATATGTAAAGTCACTTCCCAAACCTTCAGCACCGTTTTTCCAAGCGCTGCCAGGGAAAAGAAGTCCTAGCTGATTCACCCACTGAATTTTTTCAGATGGTTTGTAAATCAACTCGATATCCCATTCTAGACCTAGATCTTTTGTGGAATCAACTGAGTTTTTTACGCTGTTCAATAATTGTCCGTACACCAAAGTGTTGCGAACATCGAAGCGTTCATTCCAAACATAGTTTGCTGAAGGAGCGATGTAGATCGCGTTGCTGATGGATTCATCATCAGCGGAGTTTCCGACAGTAAGATTAGAATTTGAGCGTCCAACATTCGTGTTTAAGAAGTCATGCTGGCCCAATCGATGATTGAACATCAACATCGCCACATCATAATTTTTATTAAATGCGTAACCACCAAACTCAGTGGATTCAGCATCATCTCCAGTGGCCATGCCGGCTTTCAAAGACCAATCCCATTTAGATTCTAATTTCGGGATATAGAATTCAGCAGCGATACCATAACCATTTACGCTGATATCTTCTGTGCCATTTGAAATTCCCGTTTCGCCAGTTTGAAAACCTGCCTCGACTTTAAAACCAAAAGAATCAAAACCGCGACCTAAAACGAAGTTAGTTCGTTGGATGTTAAGATCAGAGGTTGCCACAGCACCAACACCACCGTAAGCAGTGATTTGATCAGCACTGTAATCAAGGGCTGACTGAGCCCCACGGATATTTTCCTGAAATACACCGATTGTTGATTTATTTTCTTCGCTTTCATACTGAAGTTGGAATCCAGTTGATGAAATAGTCTTACCTTGGCCAAAACCAGATCCAGATTGTTTGCGGCTTAACACCGGCATAAAGAACCAGTCGCCGACAACAATTTTGTAGGCAACCATGTCACGGCTATCATACCAGTGATCGAAGGCCCCTTTACCTGCACTATAAGTTAACCCTAAACCAAATTCAAAAGGAGCACGTCCTACGATCAAAGCCCCATACTCTTGATTTACATTTAGGTATAAATGACTAGTTTGAATGCTTGTAGTTCCTTGATTATTAGAAACAGCTTTTGAACCAGTGGTGTGATTGTTTAATCCCCAAATTTCACCTAGCTGTGAGCCTTCGTAAGAAGTGTTAGTCAGCAAATCAAAACGAGAAACAACATTCACACCATCAGCAGCAATAATTTTTGGGCTTAGGTACAAAGAGTTTAAACCATAAGCTTTGCGTTCCCCAGGTGTCCCTAATGTTGGGCGGTCTACTTCCGTCCATTCGAAGCGATATCCACCAGTCCAATCAAGTGTCATGGCTTGCGCACTGCTAGCAAATACCGTCAATGCCAAACCCAATACTTTAACTAAGTTCTTCTTAAACATTTAAAATCCCTTTATTTGGTAACAACGCCCAAGACATCCGACTCGCGAAGGATGATTAGATCTTCATTTTGAATTTTGATTTTAGAACCCGCGTATTCAGAAAACACCACGCGGTCGCCAACGACAACATCCATAGCTAGGATATGGCCTTTTTTATTCATATGACCGCGGCCCACAGCAACCACATAACCTTCAAGGTTCCCAGACACATCAGAAACAGTATCCGGGATGTACAAACCACCCGCCGTCATTTTTTCAGTACCAGAAACTTGCACCATCAAACGATCATCCAATGGAGTTACAAAACCGCTAAGATCTAAAGTTTTAGCCGGTTTTGCGGCCGAAGCATTGAATGCTAAATGGCCAGGAACTTTCATCGCTGTTTTTGCTGACGCTGCTTTCTTTGGAGTCACCGCTTTTGCCGAAGCTTTTTTCACTGCTGCTTTTTTCGCAGGAGCTTTCACAGCGGCTTTTTTAGCAACCGGCTTTTTAGCAACCTTCGCTGTGCTTTTTGAAACGGCTTTTTTTGCTGCAGCTTTTTTAGCTACCGCTTTTTTCACCGTTTTAGTTTTTTTAGTTACTTTTTTTGGAGATTTTTTTGACACAGCCTTTTTAGGGGCTTTCTTAACATTGGCTTTTTTAGCAGAAGTTTTCTTCTTTGCCACAACCAATCCTTTCTTCAAAACGAGCTTTGCAAAATATAGAGAGGCTCATTTGCTTCAGAGAGAGTTTCGTACTACTCTTAATGTATATGTTGCGACCACGATTAAAGACTATTTTAATTGCTTTTACAATCCTTCTGACGCTTGTAATCATCTCTGGCCTAGGCGTTGGCGTCTATTCGTACTTTGCCTTAGAGAGGGAACTTTCTGAAAAACTTGAATCAAAAAAGTTCATCGTGCCGACAGAATTTTACGCCGCACCTGTAACTTTTTATGCAAAGAGTTTGCTGAAAATTTCAGACGTAGAAAGACAGCTGCAACGACAAAATTACCGTCGTCGTGACTATGATCAACGCATTCTTCCCGGGGATTATTTTATTGCTGGACGCGAAGAATGCGCGGCGCGAATCCAAGTGGGACTAGATGAAAACCAAGAAGCTTGTATTGGTTGGGTGACGTTAGATACTCCGGTTCAAGATGTTGATAGCTCTATCCAGATTCTAATCATCCAAAAAGACAACACCGTATCCCAAGTTTTTAAAGGCTTTCCTTTTGTCACAGTTCCTGAAGCCACAATTGAAGCGCCTTTACTTGCACAATACATTGGCAATGAACCACTGATGCAAAGAACAGTGGCATTGGGCGAAGTTCCACCAATCTGCCTTAATGCGATCATGGCCATTGAAGATTCAAGCTTCCTTGAACATGGCGGAGTCAGCTACAAAGGGATCTTTAGAGCGTTAGTTAAAAATATCGCTGCCGGTCGCAAAGCCCAAGGCGGCAGCACGATTACTCAGCAACTTGTTAAGAACTATTTTTTAACACCTGAAAGAACCTTAAAACGAAAATTCCAAGAATTTGTGATGTCGATTCTTTTGGAGTCACGTTTTTCTAAGGATCAAATCTTTGAAACTTACTTAAACGTCATTTACATGGGCCAGAACGGTGCCTTTCAAGTCCGTGGATATGGTTCTGCTTCTAAGTATTACTTCAATAAAGACGTTGCTGATTTAAATCTAAGCGAGTGTGCTTTGTTAGCAGCCATCGTGAATAGCCCAGGTTTGCACAATCCGTTTAAAAAACCGGAAAATGCCACTCGCCGTAGAAATCTAGTTCTTGAAAAGATGCAGGGGCTAAATTTCATCACAGCCGAGGAATTCGCGAATGCGAGCACAGCAGCTTTACCGCAATCTCCAAGAACTTTGGCTTCAGAAACCGCGCCTTATTATCTTGATGCCGTAAGAAAACAACTTTTAGAAAAAGGCATTAATCCTGAAGGGCTTAAAATTTTCACAGCCTTAGATTTAGAAGCCCAAGATGTGGCGCAAGAATCACTTCGCCAACATCTAGAAAACTTGGAAAAAAATAACAAGTACATCAAAGGCCTAAAAGAAAAAGGCAATTCATTAGAGGGCAGCGTTCTAGTTGCTAATAACGCCACTGGATTAGTCAGTGTCGTAGTGGGTGGTCGAAATTACCGTATGACTCAATTCAACCGCGCTATCGACGGTCACCGCCAAGTCGGCTCGATCATGAAACCTTTCGTGTTTTTAACTGCCCTACTAAATAATACACCTGAAGGCGAACCCTATAACCCAGTGACTTTGGTAAGAGATGAAAAGGTCACGCACAAATACGAAGGTCAATCTTGGTCGCCAGATAACTATGGCAAAAAATATTTCGGCACTGTTCCGATGTTCTATGCTTTAAAAAACTCTTTAAATGCAGCGACCGCTTCCTTAGCTATCGACGTGGGTTTAGGAAACATCATCGATGTGACTCACACGATGGGTGTAACTTCGGCTTTGCAAGCAGTCCCCTCTATGAGTTTGGGCGCCTTTGAAATGTATCCAAAAGAGGTTCTGCAAAGTTATGTGACCCTAGCGAATTTAGGACAAAAGCAAAATCTATCTTTCGTAAGAAGAGCTTTGAATTCCGACGGAAATGAAGTCTTTGTCCACGTCATCTCACCCCAAGCAACGGTGGATCCTGCCGCGGTATCAAGCCTTGTCAGTATGATGAAACAGACGGTTCTTTCAGGAACTGCCAGAGGAATTACACTGAGTGGTTTTGTTAATCCAGCAGCAGGAAAAACTGGAACAACCAGCGACAATAAAGATGCTTGGTTTGCAGGCTTCACACCTTACCTAACCAGTGTGGTGTGGGTCGGCTATGACAACAATCTTCCCCACAAACTCACTGGCGGAAGTGGCGCTGTGCCGGTGTGGTCGCAGTTCATGAAAAAAATCGGAACGCGCTTTCCTGCAGATGATTTCCCATGGCCTGAAAACACTAAAAAGATTCTTTTAGATGAAGAGACTTTAAAGTCTTTGAATGCTTTAAACGAAAACGACCCCACCGAAGTGGAGCTCGTTGTTGATAGCGAAAAAATACCTGACGGATTTTAGATTGTGATTTCTAAGCCTTCGTGGGCGAAATCCCAAAGGATGTCATTTTTGTGTGCTCTCGAACGCGATTCATAGTATTCGCGAGTTTGGCGCTTTAATTCCAAAACTTGCTCAATGCGAGCACCCGGATCGTGATGGGCAAAGATTACTTTCTTAATCCCTTCACGAATGGCGATATCCAAACCAACTTGGGCAGCACTGTGACCCCAGTTTGCTTTTTCAGCTAGTTCAGGCAACGTGTACTGCGCATCGAAATACATAAGGTCGATATCTTGATAAAGCGGAAGATCTTCACCCAACTCTTCACGCGTCACACGAGTTCCCTCTGTATCCACGCAGTGAGCGTAAGCTTTACCGCCGGATTCCACTTTCAATCCCCAGCAAGGATCTGGATGATCTAATTTATAAGGAGTGATCGTAAGATCATCAATTTTATAAGGCTTGCGCGGTTCCAAAACATGGAACACGATTTTTGCCTTCAAAGCTTCAAACGGTACCGGGAAATAAGGTTGTTTGAAAATGCCGCGAATTAATGACTCTAGTTCCGGTTGCACGGCATAGTAATGCACTTCACAACCGGGAATAAAATGAGGCGTAAAAAATGGCAAACCAATCACATGGTCCCAATGAAAGTGAGTCATGAAAATGTGAAAAGGGCCTTTTGCTCTGCCCGTGGTGCCAGTCATAATTCTTTCGCTTAAATTACGAATGCCGCTACCACCATCAACGATCAATTGGGATTTAGGACTGTTGATTTCCACACAGGTAGTGGCTGCTCCATAACCACCTAAAAGAGGAACTTCGATTCCTTGAATGTACTTGGAAATTTGTGAAGGATCACGGTAACCACTAGAGAAGAAGTTTCTAAGAACTCCCTCGATGTGGTAAGTCCAATCTATTGGTGGTGGGGCCGAGGGTAATGAACCACGAACTCCCCAGAATTTTATTTGAAGCGACATATAAAAATAGGATGCAGTGTTTAGAAACACGAATCAAATACATATTATTTAGTTAGGCCCTTTATCATAGGCGATAACTACATATTCGGACGATGGTATAGCTTGGCAAGTGCGAACTGTTTGACTGCCCTCTTTGTCTTCAGAGGTCTGGCCCTGCAAAACCTTGGCTTCACAGGTTCCGCAGTGCCCATCCATGCATGAATAAGGCGGAGAAAGTTTATTAATTAAAGCAATATCCAGGATGGATCGCCCCTCTTCACCTTCGACTTCATATTCTTCTTTATTAAGTATGAACTTAATCTTCATACATTTATCTGAACACTGCGCTTCTAAGGGAACAATGCTTTTCTAGTTTTCTAGATCGTATTTACCGATTTTTCCTGGAGAAATACTGTTCCATCTAAAGCCGACGGTGCAGGAAAATTTAATGCGCACCGCTTAGTTGTCAAACCCACATTAATCTGCCTTAATGGTCCACCTTGCGAGCAGAACCGGCTTCGGCAAAGTCGAAGTTTAGATGGAACGCAATGAAAGGGATTTATCATGATGTTCAAAAAAAGCTTCTTGGCACTAATGATGGCGTCAAGTCTTTCACTCTTCGCTAACCAACCAGCACAGGCCGGATGGGATGCACTTCAACCTGCTAACATGTGGGAAACAATAAAAAATGAAGTCGCCAAACAAGAAATCAGTGGCACCGTTACTTTGGTGAATGCTGACATTCTTGCAGGGTTGTCGACTTCACTTCGTTATAAAATTGAATCTGAACCTTCTTATGTCGAAGGCTATTACACTCGTATAGATAAATACATTTTGAACTTCGGTTTAAATCCAGGGGACTTCATTGAGGCCTTGGATTCTCCGGTAGGAATGAAGCTAGAGAAAAATTCAGAAATCATTTTTGCGCGCCAATTTAAATCGCAAAAAGAATCTTTATTGTCTCTTCCGTACACACCACGTAACTTGCCGTTCACTGCAAAAAAAGCCATTGAACGTTTAGTTCCTGGTGACTTCGTAGCGTTCCAGGGCCGTTTGTCTTTCGTGGTTTCATTAAGCCACGATTTGCTTCAAGGCCAATTCGATGCAGGCGTTTCTACCCATGCTTATGTTTCTGGTGAATTCATGGTTCACCTTTTCAGAATGCCTGATAATAAAATGCGCGTAAAACTTATCGCCGTTCGCGGTAAAGGAGTGGGCGCTGGCGCGGGTGTAAAGCTTGATGATCTTGAAGTTCTTGGCTTCTCGCTAATAGATAATCGCATTGAAAAGTGGTTAAACCTAACGCCGCTTGATTTGCGCGCAGGTAAAGGCAAGCACGACGTTATCATGCTTGATTATGTGTTTGATCTGAACGATCCAGCAGCAGCACTTGCTTATGACCACCTGATGCATAAGAAAGTTCTTCTAAAAGATATTAAAGTAGCAAACCCAACACTTTCTAGAAACGATCTGACCCGAGAGCTTCTTACCGATCTAACGGATGTAGAGCTTATCGCTATGGCTGATGCGGCTCTTCCACCATCAGAACGTCGTATTGACCGCGTTTTTAAGGGCTCTTCTGAAGGTTTCTTAAAAGATGCACGTTTAAAAGTAGGATTAACTTTCTGGAAATTTGAAGCCGGCAGAGCTTATGGGGAAAACAAAGTTCTAAGCTATGATAAAAAAGACCAGGAACAAAAATTCCTTTTAGACACTTTATCTCGTTATAAAAAAACAAAGATCCTTTTTGGACTCTTCGGCGAAGAAACTTTAGTGACTTCAAACTTAATGTACACGTCTGATGAAAACTGGAATCCAGTGCGCTTCGTGACTTTAACTTCCAGTGCCGAAATGAAAATGCGCGACTTAAGCGAAAAGGATTTCAAAGAAATCCAACGCCTAGTTCGTGACACTATCGGCCACCAAGAATTTAATAAGATCGCTTGGAACAGCTGGGATTTTTCAAACGGGAAAATCGTCAATGGTTACTTTAAGCAAGAAGTGTTCTTCAACCCTGAAGCTCTTAACGCTTTACCGCACATGACACCGAAACAAATTTCGGCGTTGTTTGAAAAGTATATTGAACTAAAAGGTCGTCCACGTTCGCGCCCACTGGTTGGTGGCAATTCACCTATTGATTATATCTTAAATTGGACTGCGGCATTCACGGGCGATATTCGCAGAGTGGGTGTGAAATTAGCAGTGATCGTCGATGTGAAAACGACGGCTGAACAAAAATTTGAAGCCTTCGAAGATTTGCAGCAACTTCCAATTTGGAAAGAAAGAGGCATTGGTTTCTTGATGTCATTCCTATCAGAGGAACAACGTCCTAAATTGTTAAGATATGAAATGGTTCTTTCTGGTAAAGGTGTGCCGCAAATCACTCACTATTACGGCAGCTTTGCTGAAGAAAAATTATACCGTTCTTTGATGTATATCCAAAACATCATCAATAATCGTTCTTTTGATTTACGTTTGTACACAGACGAAGATGGCGAGTTTAAAGCCACCGTTCGTCCTGCACCATTGATGTAATTATTTGCGTAAGCTAATAACCACGGTTTCCATAAAGGCGCTGCTAACCAAGCTAGCGCCTTTTTTATTGGCTAGGTCTTGAATTTCTGCACTGTCGACGAGTGACGTACAAAGTACCATCTTGAAAATCGGCTTATTGTCGCAGGCATCTAAAACATCAAATCCGGTTTCTTCTGCAGTGGAAAACATCAAGTCACTTATTACCGTAATCGGTTCAATGAATTTTTCTTTCTTTATAAAGTCGCTAGCCTTAGAAACGTCATTAAAATATTTTACATCGGCTCCGCTGGCTTCTAGCTTTCTTTTTAACTCCCCATTATTTTCTGTGTTTTGCACCAGTATCACTGCGGAACTAATCATAAATTTCACCGGATCACGGGCTGCAGGAATAAGAATCGTAAAGCAGGCACCTTGTTGCTTTTGGTAAGTAATGGTTCCACCGAAGAATTCTAAATCTTTTTTAACTTGGAACAACCCTAACCCTGTCCCCTGTTCTTTGCCAAAAGTGCTACCTTCTAGAAAAAGTTTTGGGATGTTTTTTTCTGAAACCCCAGGACCATTATCTTTAAAATCGATCCTAATTTTTGCATCAACTTTTGCGGCCAGGATTTCGATTTCTGGTTTGATGTTATTGGCATAACACGCTTCTAAAGAGTTATTAAGTAGGTTTGAAAAAGAACGCTGGATAGAGGCTGCGCCCCAATTGACTTCAATTTCTGATGGAACGTTCACCGTAAATTTCGCTTGCGGGTGAACGTGGATATATGAATCGATAAGCTCGTTCACCACCGGTCCTAAAAAAGTTTCGGTATCTTTGGCATCGCCACTTTTTGACTTGTATTTTTTCAGCAGGTCTTCCGCTATCCCGTTAATGCGTGAAATAGAATTGCTGATTAAGTCCCGAAGCTCTGGATTAACTTGGTTCTTTAATAAAGAATGCGCCACATGTAAGGCCATCAAGGGGCTGCGGATGTCGTGGGCCATTTTCCCTAAGGTGCGCATCGTGGATTCCATAGTTGCGGCGCGGACCAAAATTCGACTGCGCAATCTTTCTTCGGTTGCTTGTTTTTCGCGCTGAAAGTTTTCTTTATCCAACCTGCGAACCATTCTAAAAAACCGCGTCGATAAAATGGCGTATTGTCCGACAAAACCCAAAAGAAGCACTTTGCCCGTGTCTAAGTTTAACGACGCCGTCCTAAAGACCATCAGTCCTAAAATTACATAGGCGAAAATTATAAAAGTACTAGCGGCAAAAGCCGCCCTTACAGGGAACAAGGTCAAGCTGCTTAACAAGCAGAAAAGCGCAATTCCCATCCACAACCAGTTCGCTTTTGGTGGTGGTGTTTTTACGTATTCGCCGCTTCGCAAATTCGTCAGATAAGTAGCTAAAAGATGGGAAACCGGGACGTACTCTTCAGCCGAAGAAGCGATTCTTGGTGTGGAATTGACGGAATAAATTCCACTCGTACCTAGAATGACGACTTTGTCTTTTATTTGTTCTAACTTTTCAGCCGAAACCCCACCAGGGTCGATGGCAAGTTCGGAAAAGTTTCCCGGATTCCAAACTTTCATAAATACCTGGGATGTTCCTTGATAAGGAAAATCAAAATGAAATTTTTCTGGCGATTGTGCTCGGCCGAACATTCTATCGATCACCGCAAAATCAGGGTTGGCGTTTTTATATTCTAAATCAAAATAAGTAATGATCCTTCGTGAAACTAAATCGATTTTTGCATCATAGGTCAGATGCAAGAATAAAGGCTCAGGATAACGTTCAAACCTTTTATGAAAATCAAAAGTGGTGTTCTTAAAAATAGTGGAATTAGAAAATAAATAAAGTTTAGAAATATTTGATAAACGCTTTGAAAGTTCCTGTTCAGAAATATCGAACTGCACTTCTTCAGGTGAAACGCTTAAGATCATCGCTTTAAATGGGGTCTGCGAGATAGTTTCAATCACATCTAAAAGTTTAGATGCAGGTATCTTTAAGCCTTCAGCCGTTTCAGTCTTAAGCGCAGTGACATCTAAAATTTGAATATCGTTAAAACTGGGTTTTGCGCCTAGAAAGCTAGCTATCATTTGCTTTCGATCTAGGAAGAAAGATTCAAAAGTCGGCAGCCTTAAATTGGTAAGTAACCCAGACAATCCAAAGCAAACAACAACGATAACAGCTAAACGAATGAACATCTTTTCCCCTGATTGATTTTGATTTTAGCCAGTTGTTACGCATTGTTTAAATCTTTTTTAGTCCTGTAGTAGTTACATTTTGACCCCAGGACCGTGAGTTCCGCCACTGGGTCGCCTGATCTAAATAGCTGATTTTACTAGAGGTTATATGCAATTTTAAAGTGTGCTTTTGGCCCATCTATTGCAGAAAAGGTGTTGGACTCATAGGAAATGGTGACGAAGGGAAACCGTTCATGCAATTGCGCAGACATAAAGACATTATAGCCATAAAAAACGGAGCCAATGCGCCCGTGGCTTTCCATGCGCGCAATCTGGAAGTAGCTTCCGTTTCGGAAGAGGTCTGGGCCTCCATGGCGCCGACCACTTTTGATAATGGCTTTGTGATGAACATGCTTTCGTCTGAAAAAGGAGTGAATGCTGAAGCCTATTCTTCACTTGAAGGATGGGACTTAGAAAATAGCTCTTCTGTAGCTACTCGCAATTTCGGCTCGTCCGTAACTAGCATTACTTTAAACGTCACCCAACTGTGCAACCTTCATTGCACTTATTGCGCGGCCGGCGGCGACGGCACTTACGGGGATCCAGTCACTAAGATCACTGTTGAAAAAACGTTGCCACAGATCGAGTTCTTTTTAAATAAACTAGGTGGGAATTCTAGCTTCACAATTACTTTTCTGGGTGGTGAACCGTTGTTGTACCCAGATGCACTGAAGGCGATTGCTGACCATGCTAAAACTGTCGGTGCTGCAAAAGGCATTAAAACTAATTTCAATGTTATTACTAACGGTACGTTAATTAACGATAAATGCCTTGAGATTTTAACCTCGATTCAAGCCAACATCACTGTAAGTATCGATGGTCCGCCAGAAAACCAGGATAAGGCGCGTCCGCAGAAAAATGGCGAGGGCTCTTCTAAGGCTGCGTTAGCGGGCTTAGAAAAACTTTTATCCCGTCAGTCCGACCTGGGAAAAATTCTGATTCATGCCGTTTTTAGTAAGAAAAACTTAGAAGTCGAAAAGGCTTATCGCTTTTTTTCGGAATTCCCGGTGAATGCCTTTGAATTTACTTTTGATATTACTGAGGCCGATCCTTCTGCCAACAGCATCTTTATGAATGAAATGGCCCGCGTTGCGGAACTTGCTTATTCCCGCGGTGGCGAGGCAGAGCTACGTAAAATTAGCCTCTTTGATGGCTACTTTAACGCTTTAGATGAACAACAAAGAACCGAGAATCACTGTGGTTCTGGCAAATCCTTATTAAGCATTGATTCAAACAATAAGATTTTCGCTTGTCCCCTGGATGTGGGACAGAAAAACAATCAAGTGGGATTAGCTCAAGACATCGATTCTGACAAACTCGCAGAATTGCAAAGTCCGTTGATTGAAAAGAACAACTGCCAAACCTGCTGGGCTCGTTATTTATGCGGTGGCGGTTGTATGTTTGTTCATAAAACCCTTACGGGGAACAAACACAGAAAACATATTAGCTTTTGTGAAAGAACAAGATACTTGATTAGCCTAACTGTGTTGTATTATGAACATAGTAGAGGCTTGAAAGGGTGAATATTATGTCAGACAAACACATTAAAAAAGTAACTCCTAAGAAGACTCAACCTGTGGGCATTGCTCAAGGTCCTAAAGACTGTCCTCCATTAGGTACGTAGTCCCAAATTACTTTTTAAAAAAGCGAGAACCCAATGTCTCTTCCTCCCTCCCTTGGAGAGAACATTTCATCTTTCGGTCAACGTCGACAGCTTGCCATGCTGTTGCTGCGGGTTCTTTTTGCCTCTGTCTTTGCTTTCTTAATTTCACAGACAAATTTAGATTACCTTGAATCCTACTTGTACGATCTGCGTGTGCGCTTTGCACCGGCTGAAGAAGTTTCTGAAAATATCGAGCTTGTTCTTTACGACCAAAAAAGTGTCGAAAATCTTAAGACGAACTTAGACTTGAATGTTCTTGGCAAGATCGTCAGCGCGGTCGCTAAGGATCAACCGAAATATATTATGCTGAATGTGGCCCTGACAGAAATTCCTGGGACACCAATTGAGAAAAAAAATCTAGCCCGCATTCTTGAATCTGTCCCAAGCCTGGCTGTCACAAGCGACGACTTGCCTTTGAAAGGCGATCAAGAGGGACTTTCATTAGCTGCTCCCTACAATAATGTTAAAATTGTTTCGGCTCCACGCACTGCTGATTTAAAAGTGAATGCGAAAGATGGCGTGACTCGCAGGATGCTGGTTTCATATCAGGATCAGCCCTTGTTTCATGCAGAGGCCGCAGCCGCCTTCAATCCTGAAGTTAAATCTTTAGACAAAATTTCAGGCCAATTTGAATTTGCCCGTTCTAGCCAAGTCTTCATCAACTTCAACCGTCCCGGAACTTACCCACGCATTTCTGCTGGCGACATTTTAAACCAGTCGCCCACTGGCAAATTTAAAAATAAAGTCGTTATCATTGGTAATGATACCGGTCAGAGCAATCAAGATTATATTCTTACGCCGTATTCCCGTGAAGTGATGGCCATGACTACTTCAGAGATGCATGCGAACATGATCGATACGATTATTAAAAATGCGGCTCCGACCCCTATTCCTAAATGGATTAATTTTTTAATTATCTGGCTTGTGTCGGTTTTCACTGTTCATGTTGTTCTTACGATGAGTCCTGCTAAAGGCATTTTAACTTTAGGCGGAACTGTTGTTGGTTTTATCTTGGCTTCGGTTGCGCTGTTTTGGACCGCGAATTTATGGATCGGTCAGGCAGCTCCATTACTGGCTATCTTCCTTTGTTATTACTTCTTTATTCCTTACCGTTTGATTGTCGAAAACCGCCGCAGTTGGGAATACTATCAAAAAAATAAATTGCTTAGCCAAGTCGAAGAATTAAAAACGAATTTTATTTCGATGATGTCCCATGACTTAAAAACGCCGATTGCGCGCATTCAAGGAATGACGGATATGATCTTAAAAGACTCGGTGGCCTTAAGCACGCAACAGCGTGAAGCCGTTGATACGATAAAACATTCATCCGATGATCTATTAAAGTTTATTAATGCTATCTTGAATTATGGCCGTATCGAAAGCCAAGGTGTCCAACTGAATTTGCAAAGCAAGGATATCAATTCGTTGCTTCAAGAAGTCATTCGTAAGCATGAATTCTTAGCAAAAGTAAAACGCATTCAAATCGTTTCTGAACTTGAACCTTTGTTCCCAGTTCCTGTCGACTCGGATCTGATGAAGCAAGTGTTCTCGAACCTAGTGGAGAACGCGATTAAATACAGCCCTGAAGACACTAAGATTCTAGTTTCAAGCGAAGAGTCTGATACGAAGGTCGTCGTGCAAGTGGCCGACCAGGGCCCGGGCATTCCTGCTGACGAATTACAAAATATTTTTATGAAATTCTTCCGTTCCAAAAATGTGAAAAGCTCGCCAATCAAAGGGTCTGGTTTGGGATTATACTTAGCGAAGTATTTTACTGAACTGCATGAAGGACGCATCTTTGTAGAATCTTCCCATGGCAATGGCTCGACATTTACGGTAGAACTACCAATCGAGCAAGGGGGCACAAATGCTTAAGGTTTTGGTTGTTGATGACGATCAGGGGTTAAGACTCTCGGTGAAATCTGCATTGGCAGTCACCCAACGTTTCGAAGTCGATGAAGCTTTCGATGGCGTCAATGCCATGGAAAAAGTTAAAGGTGGCGAGAAAAAATATGACGTTGTGATTTTAGACGTCGATATGCCGCGCATGAATGGACTTGAAGCTCTTCGCCAAATTAAAGAGTTCGACCCCGGCATCATTGTCATCATCATGACAGCCCACGCGACCTTAAACGATGCAATCCAAGCAGTTAAAGACGGTGCTTACAATTATTTGCAAAAACCAGTTAGCAGCGAAGATTTGCTGCAACTGATTGATAAAGCCGTTAATGCTCACAATCTTATTTCAAATATCGCAGCATCCGCTCCAGTGATGGTTGAAGCAGGCCGTAAAATTATCGGTCACACGTCACAAATGCAGAAGGTGTTTAATATCATTCACCGTCTGGCGAAAGTAGAAACACCGGTTTTAATTCGTGGTGCTTCTGGTACAGGTAAAGAGTTAGTTGCAAAAGCCATTCACTATAATTCTGCTCGCAAAGACGAAAAATTTGTTGCGATCAACTGTTCAGCGATCCCGGAAAATCTTTTCGAATCTGAACTTTTCGGCCACGAAAAGGGCTCATTCACAGGCGCTGATCAACGCAAGATTGGTAAATTTCAGTTTGCTGAAGGTGGAACACTTTTCTTGGACGAAGTCGGCGATATGCCGCAGTTGATGCAAGTTAAAATCTTACGCGTCCTTCAAGAAAAGTTATTTACGCCAGTGGGTTCCAACCGTGAATTCCCAACTAACGTAAGAATTATTGCAGCGACAAATCGCCCGTTAGAAGAAATGATTAAAACGGGTGCTTTCCGTGAAGACCTTTTCTATCGTTTGAACGTTGTACCTATATTCTTGCCCGCTTTGGCTGAACGTAAAGACGACATGGAACACATGGTGAATATCTTTATTAAGAAATTCAACCTGGCCCATGGTAAACGCATTAACGGTATCGCGGCTGACGCCATGGCGGTTCTTAAAAAGCATTCTTGGCCAGGCAATATCCGTGAATTAGAAAACGTGATTGAACATGCCTTTGTTCTAGAGATGACGAACATCATCACTATTGCGTCTTTACCTGAGGCTTTGTTAATCGCTACCGGTACAAATCTGATTGATCTTCAACCGCTTGAAACAGCTCAGAGTATTGCATCTGCCGGCGTAAATGCTGCGGTTCAAGCCCATGCAGATCTTGACGATGACGGCTCTGATTCTGATGACTCCCTAGAGTCTGATGATGCTGACGGCGATATGGTTATTAGTTTTTCTGGCGAAAATTTAGACTTTAACGCGCAAAAAGAGGCTTTTGAAAAAGAGTTTATCATTAAGGCGCTTAAAACTTTCAGAGGAAGAATCAACCAAACTGCATTGCATGCAAACATTCCTAAAAAGACTTTGCTTCGTAAAATTGAAAAATACGGGATCAATGCAAAAGACTATGTGAACTAGTTTTTTCGCACTTAGAAAAAAAAAGCCGCGGCACTGATCAGTACTACCGCGGCTTTTTTATTTTTAGACGTCTTAATTTAATAATAAGGAACTGATAGATCAGCCATTCGGGCATGGTCATAGTACGACTCTAACGCCGCAACTTGTGGGGCTGTGGCTGTAAAACGATTTAAGCTTAATGGAACTTTTTGCCCGGCAAGTTTAAGAACAATGGGGCTTGCTGATGACTCTTCATAAAGAACATCAATAACCAAATCTTTCTTTGTGATTTGTGTTAAACGATTTCTGTCATCGTACTTATAAGTGACTTTAACTTTATCAGGCCCAGTCACACCGATCATCAGATCATTTTCGTTATAGGTGAAAAGATATTCTTCTGATCCCACCGACTTTCCGAAGGCTAGCATTTCTTTAACAACCTTCACAGTCAAATCTGTGCTGCCACCCGTTTTATAAACGTAACTTCTTGCTTCAAACGAATTACTTACCTTACTGATCAACCCCTTGTTATTTCGCTGAACTTTTGTCGTCACACTTCCACGAGGTCTTTCTTCAGTAACTTCAATTACGTTTCCTTGGTCGTCAAACTTGTAACGTCTTTGAATTCCTTCGTTATCACTTTCATGGGCGATCACTCGTCGTGTATCCCCAGAAAACTGATAACTATAAGATTTTTCAATTGTGGTGTTATTCACACAAACCTTCTTCACAACAACAGCATACTTTGGCGGAGTTTTTGAACTGTCTAGTTTGTAGTCGTAAACTTCTGAACAGATGCCATCGCCCTTAATACCCGTGATCCAATCGCTTGAAGTGCTATAGGTCATTTCGACTTTTTGATTCCCCGGCCACACCGCTTTCACCATGTTTTTATCTTTGTCATAGGCATAGCTGTAAGCATTTCCCCACGAATTCACGGTGCGCACCAAAAGATCGTCTTTGTATTCGTATTTTCCTAGATCATTTATTAACGGCGTCGTTCCGTCTTGCTTTTTCGTAACAAAAACAGCTTTTGTCACAAATGCTTTTTGGGTAGTGAATACTACTTTTCTTCCCTCGTTATCTACGATTTCTTTTGGCAGGCCATTTTCTTGATACTTGAAGAAAAGTTTCACTTCGCCTTTAGCAATTTCAGTCAGCACACCGTTGTTATACTTTTCTCGAGTTCCATCTTTTAAAGTTCTGATATAGGTAGAACCCTCTTTAGTAAAGACTCCCATTGACGGATCTTTACTTACAAAACTAGATCCTTTTTTGCGGAAAGTGACATCTCGGCCAGCGCCACAATAGACAAAGTGGACACCATTTTCACTGACATCAATTGAAGTTTCTAAATCCGTACACCATCCATAACCAAACCAACCGGTACGGTTAGAACGACTGTTATAGGTTCTTTCAAGTTTCATCGCAAGTTCTAGACCTGGCTTTTCAAAATCAATCCAGGAATGAATATAAGATCCTGATGAGGTGTCCACCATGGCTTGCGCTGTAATGGAAGATGCTAAAATAAACAGACTCACACAAAGGTTTTTCATCAATACTCCACCATATTAGTATCGAATTAGTTTTATAGTCCTGTAAAAGAAAAACTTTTCGACTTAGACTGAAGTGTTAATCTAAAATGGTTTATAAGAGGCGGTCTGTTATGTTGCGTGGAAGTTTATTTTTTCTCTTCGTATTCTTCAATATTTCAATTTCATTTGGTACTGGAGATCCAAATCTTAACAGCTATCTTCGCGCCGGTGAATGCTCTGATATTTCGAATAACAACACTTGTGGCGAATGCCCTCTTAAAAAGTTAAAAATTACTTTGCCGACGAATACCACACAGGCGACTCCAACAGATGAAGGTTTTGAAGTCGAAGAAGAAGTGACTGAAGAGGGAGTCAATTAATGCCAAGCTGGAATAAAAAAATCCTTCTTGGGCTGTGTCTTGCTTTCAGTTTGCTTGCGCTTACTGGGATGTCTAAAAAGCCGATGGGTGAAGGCAAAGTAGCTAGCTTTTTTAAGTCCCTGTTCGCGCCGTTTTCTAGAGGTTTTAATACGATGGGTTGTTCGCAGTGTACTGCGAATCGAACTAGATATGAAACTCCTGAGCTAGGGTCCAATGCGCCTCAATGGCATTATGCTCCGGGTGGCGCTAGTTACACAGAATACACCATGGCCGCGATAAAAAAAGAAGGCCTGGGGCAGCTGAATCCGATTGATGGTCAACACTACTGTCCAAATTGGAATAAACTATCCGTTGCGCAAAGGGAACAGTTCTGGCTTCAATTTGCTTCAAAACTTGCAGAAATCGAATCAGGATTTGAGACCAATCTTTCCTTTCGTGAAACAAGGGGTGCTTCTACAGGTGATATGAGCATCGGGCTATTTCAGATGTCTAAGGGAAACTGCCCTTGGCTTCGCACCCATGATGATTGTCGCGATCCCAAGAAAAACATTGATTGCGCCATCAACCGCATGAAGTCCATTGTTTCAAATAATGGATACATTGGTAGTGATTACAACAAGGGCCTAGGGGTTATGTGGCAACCTATCAATGATCATCCGAAGCACTATGTGAATCAGACCAAGGCCAATAAAGCAGCCATCCTGCGGTATACAAGAAATCTTCCAGTCTGTACTGGGAAACCTGCAGTTCCTTTAAAAGAAGAACAAGCTGCAGAAAGAGCCGCGGCAGAAGCGGCGGCGAAGAAAGCGGCGGCTGATAAAGCGGCTGCCGATAAGGCCGCTGCAGATAAAGCAGCCGCAGATAAAGCAGCTGCCGATAAGGCCGCCGCAGAAAAAGCAGCGCAAGAAAAAGAAAACGCGGTAAAAGAGAATAATTAAAACAGAAAAGCGGCTTAATAAGCCGCTTTTTTGTTATCGGCGACAGTACAGAAGTTGTTTCGTGTAGGCTTTTAAGTTCGCTCCACTATCACGTCCCGGGCGAAGGGGACCCCAGTAAGCACAAAGTCCTTTATCTAAACCTTTGCAGACGTAATTGTTTCTTTGCAAGTTATAGCGCATGGTTCGGATCGCGCAATCAATGTTCTTTTTTTCATCAAAGGTGTCTTTCGGTTCGTGCATCATGCCGCACTCATCACCGACGGACATACTGAAAAGTCCGTTACTCAAAGTCCCGTTTTTTTCCCTGTAAGTCGCCGTGGGCGTAAAGTCAGATTCAATTTCGCAAAGCTTGGCAGAAAACTGCAACCAGAAAGTTCGTCGTTGATCCTTGGTAAGACTGTTCCAGTTAGGACAGTACTCTTCCATATCCTTAGGGCTAAAGGCAGTAAGTCCTTCCCTGTCAATCGCCGCTAAAGTCATCTCAGTCCATGCGGGTCCACGATCAACATAATGCCATAGTGGAAGTTCGCTGTTATCTGGTGGTTTTCTGCCTGCATAACCTTTGTAACAACTTGCACAGGATGTGAAAGTGGAACGAGCTTTTCCAAACAGATTAGACGTCTTAGTACCGATGGCTGAAAAAAAGCTTTTAGCACGCGCCATTCCTTGAGCGTCATTGACAGTAAAAGATGCCACTAACACTAAAAGCATCAAAATAACGAGGGTTTTATTTTTCATTATCTGTTGCCTTCTTTTGTTTCAGAGCCATCTTCAATGACTTGCTGTTGGGCAGGGGCACTTTGCGGTCTAGAGTCTTGTGCTAGACTGATAAACTTTTTTTGCTGGGGGCAGTAAACGCAGTCTTTGTTTTTAGTAAGGTCTAAACACTCCCCTGCGCGTTTATAGGAATCCAAGTTTGGATCCGTAGCAAAACCTGCAATCGGGAAAATCAATAGCATAAAAGTAACCACTAGAATTTTCATAAACTCACCCGTCCTTGCCTTATACAATTTTATATTAGCACCTCAGTCCAAGTCGAAAATAATTTCTTTTACAGGACCACAAACTAAACAGATAATATTCTATATAGGGAGTTCCCATGATCAGGCACTTAACGTTTTTGTCCGCACTGGTTTTTTCCTTTCACGCTTCTGCCCTAGTCGATTCTTCGTCTGGATCGTTTATGGAATCTTGGATTGATTACCAAGGTAAAGGCCTGGATCTAAAACTCACTCTTGAAAGAACTTATAACAGTCGGTCCACTTATGTCGGATGGTTTGGTTATGGTTGGTGTTCTGATTTAGAAACTAAACTTATCGCTGATAAGGAATCAATTTTAGTTAAACATTGCGGGGACGGTGCAGAGACTGAGTACTCAAAAAAGGGCTCTGTCTTTAAGTCACATTCTGATGCCAATGGTACTATCGTAAAGCAGGGTTCTAATTTTTTGCGCAGCTATAAAGATGGAACTGTCGATGTCTTTGATAAAAACGGAAGACTGACTGAAATCAAAAAAGGCTTAGACTACGTTTCATTAAAGTATAACGAAAAAAAGCACCTTAAAGAAGTCTCCGATGGCAACGGGCGCAAAGCTTTGGTTAACACCAATGATGAGGGGCGAATCACGCAGATCACGTTCTTAAGCAAAAAGATCGGTAACAAAGCGATGAAGGAAGTTATCGCCTCTTACACTTATAAAAATAATGACTTAATCAGTGCGACGAACTACTGGGGTAATACCTACACTTATCAATACGATACTGAACACAACCTTGTTAAAGCCACCTGGCCCGGGCAAAAAAGTATCGATATCACTTACAATGGCAATGACTGGGTGAAAAGTTTAAAAGGCACAGATATCTGTTCTGAAAATTATGATTATAAAACAGATACAACGAAATCCCCTGCGCGCTATGCAGTCAGTATTTCTAAAAAATGTGACGGTGGCGTGATCATTGAACGAAGTTATGCCTATTCTTATTCATTAGATAATCGGCGCATCGTTGCTGCCGAAGTGGATGAAAGCGGAATTCGCAGAGAATATAAATACGATGACCATGGTAATGTCGTCACTGTTACTGAACACCGTCCGCGTGGTACCGTGATTACAAAGATTGAAAGAAATAACAAAGGTCAGATCGTAAAAGTAAGTTCGCCATTTGAAGCACGTACTTATAGTTACAAACAAGGTGCCAGCCGTGACTTGGTGGTTGCAGTTTTAGTCGAACAAATCGCTTTAGGACATGTTGCAGATAAACTTAAATACGCCCTGTCTTATGATCAAGAAGATCGCATGATCAGCGCCTCAAAACCCGGTGGCAAAAAGATCGAATTCTTCTATGACGAAGAAAACCGTCTTAGCCGTGTCTCACATAAAGACACTGTGGTTTACCCTATTTATCCTGAGGGAAAGCTTCAAGCCCGAGCATTAAAGTACAACGATAAAGAATTGCCATTAGAAATTTACAGCAAACGATCCACCGCGAGTGAAACGGCTGCTGTCGAGCTTTATTATGACCATCAGCGAATGGCGCAAATAACATTGCCGTCTTACTAGAATCAAAATGAGACACAGATATTAAATGATTTTTTATTTGCGAGACTTTGCAAAGATCAATGAAAAGCCGATAAGCACCTTAATGAAGTCTTTATTTTTTTTCTTCGTTCTATTCGGCTTCAACTATACAGCTTCCGCTTATGATGCTGCTGCTTGCGCAAACTATTGTACAAAGAAGCTGGGCGATGTGCCAGACTCCCAACTCGCGGACTGTATGGATACTTGCCCAGACGACATAGCCTATGGAAATATGGGCGACCTGCCAGGACCTATGGGAAATTCGTCTGGCGAAGGTGCGGAGTTCGTACCTACTCCTCCGGGAAAAGATATTGAAATTAAATGCGAAGAAGTATGTCCTGGCGACAAATGCCCCACAAGATGTCATGACAAGTATCCGCCTCCAAAAAAACAAGAACCTGGTACTGGAACTGGCAGTGACGACAGCAGTGCTCACTCAGAGGTAATAGATACAAAGCCTTGTGAAGAAGACTTTTCTCCGGTTATCGAGGCTTGCGAATCTGCGGTTAACGACACTTCCGCTAGTTGTGATGAAAATAGCTCTTCACTTAGTAAGGTTTCTGATTTAGTCAGTCAGGCCGCCGTTTACATCGGCCAAAAATCAGCCTCGAGTGTGAATGAAAGTTGTTCCAAAATGGCTACCTTAAGCAAAGGAGTCAGTGCAGGTTTAATGCTGTACCGCCAAACTTGCAACTCAGGGATAAAAAACTGTGTCGCAACCTGTTCGGTGACTCGCATCGTTCCTATGTGCGGCGATCAAAAGTCATTAGCTGCACAAACTGCAGCGCGGAAGGCTTTAAACCAGAATCGCAACACCTGCTCTGGCTTCACAGGGAAAATGAACGACGCGCAGGCGGCGGCACAAAACTATTCCCAGATCACTATGAACTCGCAAGACTGTGCTTCACTGACTGCAGGTGCTGGAACCGGTCCAACGGAACTTTGCATGAAAAATCCAGATTATCCTGGCTGCGGCAGTTCAGCCCAAGAAAAGATGGATTGCACTCATCCAAGCATGGCTAACAACAAAGTTTGTGTATGTCGTGGAAATCCAAATCATTCTATGTGCAGATCATCAGCTGCGAGCAATTCGTTGGATGCAAACTCCGAACTAGCTAACCGCCAGCCAAAGAGCTCCAAAAACAATTTAGATCTTTCAGACATGGATCAGTTGAAACACCGAGATCACGTTGGTGTACCTGACGATCCGGCTGCAGATGGCAAACAAGGTAGCGATCCTTCGTTGAGTTCTAAACTAGGTGCTGCAGCTGCAAACAAGAAACTGAAATCACGAAAGAACATCAGTGATCGCAGCGTACTTGGTGGATTTTATGGCGGCAGCGCTGCTGCGAAACCGAATACCGCCGAGCCTGTTGTCGCGATCGAGTCTGCAAAAAAGACGATTGCTACGGATGAACCTAGTGAAGAAATGACTGAAAAAGAAAAAATTGCGCTTGAAGAGCTAAGAAAATTTCTTCCTGGTCAAGTGAATGCTCCCGCGAGAGGTCTTGCCGGCACCACAGAAAAAGTAGGTGAAGACGGCATTACTGGACCCCACAGTAATATATGGGAAAAGGTTAAAAATCGGTACGAATCTGTAAAGTCGACTTTACTGCCTTAAAATGAGACGGCAAAAGGGCACAAATTAGTCAGCGCTTTTCCATATTTCCAGTAATCAAAAATTAAATAAAAAGTTTCTCGGTTCCGATAAGATCAACATGAAGTTGTTTTGCGCGTTGATCTTTGGATTTTCCATATTTTTCGGTAGTCAGTATACCTTTGCCCAGGAACATACAGATATAAATGCGGATTGCTGGCGCGCCTGCGAAAAAAGAGCCAAAAAGCCAGAGGCTGGTTGTCAACGATACTGCGAATATCATCTTGATCCCCGCGTGGATGAAGAGACGATCTGCTATGGACGTTGCGCTATTGCAGGGAAAGATGGCCCTACTTGTAAAAAGGAATGCTATCCAAACGGTACAAAAACTGTACAGACAACTTTTGAATACCTTTTACCTCGTGAGCCCGAGGATCAAATCATCAGAACCGATAAGCCAGGCTCTTCCCAGACTCCTGGGGACCAAACATCGGCGGACGGGACACCGATTCCTGACGAAGCTATCAGTGAGTTGAACGAAGATACGTGTGAAGAAAATTTCGAACCAGTGATTACTGCCTGTGAAACAGCGGTCAATGAAACTGCCAGCTCATGCGATGAGAATGGCTCTGCAATGAGTAAGGTGTCTGACCTTGTAGGCCAAGCGGCGGTCTACATGGGGCAAAAATCAGCCTCTAGTGTTAATGAAAGCTGCTCAAAGATGGCAAGTCTAAGTAAAGGAGTCAGTGCTGGGCTAATGCTTTATCGACAAGTGTGCACTTCCGCTATCAAATCTTGCCATGCTACTTGTTCCACGACTCAGATTGTTCCTATGTGTGGAAATAAAAAATCGCTGGCTTCGCAAGATGTAGCTCGCAAGGTTTTAAATCAAAATCGTACCACCTGTTCTGGCTTTACAGGCAAAATGGCTGACGCGCAAGCAGCCGCACAAAACTATTCACAGATCACCATGAATTCCCAAGACTGCGCTTCGCTGACTGCCGGTGCTGGTACTGGCCCAAGTGAATTGTGCATGCAGAATCCGAACTATCCTGGTTGCGGTAACTCTGGCCAAGAAAAGGCAATGGATTGCAGTCATCCAAGTATGGCTAACAATAAAGTTTGTGTGTGTCGCGGGAATCCAAATCATGCGATGTGCAGATCATCGACTGCAGGTGGCAACTTAGATTCAAGCTCTGAATTAGCAGATCGACAAAAAGGTGCCAAAGACAATTTAGATCTTTCAGATATGGATAAATTAAAACACCACGATCATGCGGGCGTTCCCGATGATCCAGCAGCAGAAGGTAAACAAGGTGGCGACCCGTCATTAAGCTCTAAGCTGGGTGCCGCCGCACTTAATAAAAAAACCAAAGGCAAAAAGAACATCAGCGATCGCAGTGTGCTAGGTGGATTTTACGGTGGTGGTGGTGCTGCTGCAAAACCAAATGTAGCAGATCCCGTGGTCGCAGCCGAGGGTGCAAAAAAACCTGGGAAACCGGATGAAGCTGAGACTGAAGAAACCATGACAGAACAAGAAAGAATTGCCTTTGAAGAATTAAGAAAATTTCTTCCAGGACAAGTGAATGCGCCTGCGCGCGGGCTTGCGGGAACTACTGAAAAAGTAGGTGAAGACGGTATCACCGGCCCCCACAGCAATATTTGGGCAAAAGTTAAAAACCGCTACGAGTCCGTAAAATCAAGCCTTCTGCCGTAAACTCTAGAAAAAGAAATCAAGAAAAACCGTCGCCGATTTTTTAATTTCTGCGACGCCTCTAGTTTTAAAATCCACTTTAAGTACTGTATTTAGAGATGCACAAATTATGGGCAAATAAACCTGCTATTTTTCGGGCACACTGGATTGACTCACAGTAATGGAGTCGGTACTTTCAATCCCCTGCCCGGAGAGCTTCTTAAGATGACAATGAACCCATTACCGCCACAGGCTTATACGAAAGATACTTTGCTTAAAGCCTATCAATGGCTGATGAGTCAAAATTCTTCGATCAAAGAGATGGCCACAACTCCGGATATCTTAGTGAGCCTTTTCTTAAAGGCGACTCGCGATGGGGACCACGCTTTAGAGCGTCCAAGTATTAAAAACTTCAAAAATGAACTTAAAAGTCTTGCCGGCATGATGGGAGAGTTAGACCGTCCGACTCAACCACCGATTCAGCCCCAAGCACCTGTGCAAATGCAACAACATGTTCCCGCTCAGCACGTGCCGGTTCAGCATGCACCGGTCCAACATGTTCATGTTCAGCAAGCTCCTGTTCAAATGGCAATTCCGGTTCAAACTGCGTATGTGCAACAACCAGTAGCAGTTCATGCTCCAGTACCGACGCAAACTCAGGTTTCATATACTGAAAAAACCATGACGGCGATGACTCGAAATTCTGACATTTCAGAGCTTTTGGATCCTGCTTCCCATGAGATGATTCAGGAAGTCAAAGAGGCTTTCAATCTGAGTTCGGATCTAGAAGTTTTAAGAATGCTTATTAAAATCGGCTATACCCGCGCTCGCGGCCTTACGAAGTAGGCCTTTTTCAGAACTGTACAAAGTCCCTTCAGAACCATCCGCTTCTAAGAGGAAACCATTTAATTTATTTAGCAAAATAAGCTATACTGCCCATCTTTAGTGCTTTCTCCAGATTAGAGGAATATTGGCATGAGCGAAACTCCCGACTACAAATCCACGATCCGTTTGCCACAAACTGACTTTCCGATGAAAGGGGACCTTCCAATCAAGGAACCTAAAATCATCGATAATTGGATAGACAAAAAAATCTATCAAAGAATGTCTAGTAAGAACAAAGGGAAGAAAAAATTCGTTTTCCCTGATGGACCTCCGTATGCAAACGGTGGCATTCACTTAGGTCATGCCTTAAATAAAACTTTAAAAGACATCATCGTAAAATATAAAAACATGCGCGGTTTTCAATCTGTGTTCATTCCAGGTTGGGATTGCCATGGTTTGCCGATTGAACACAAAGTTTTAAAAGACCTTCAAGCTAAGAAGATCACAAAAACAGATCAAGAGATCTTGGCACTTTGTCGTGAAGAAGCGACGAAGTGGGTGAACGTTCAGCGTGAAGACTTTAAACGTCTTGGCATCTTGGCTGATTGGGAAAATCCTTATTTGACGATGCAACCTGCTTACGAAGCTGAAGAGGTTCGTGAGTTTGCTCGTTCATATTCAAAAGGCCTTATCTATCGCGGTGTAAAACCAGTTTATTGGAACTGGGTTTTGAAAACCGCTTTAGCTGATGCAGAGATTGAATACCACAATCACAAATCCCCTTCGATCTATGTGAAGTTCAATATCACCGATGCAGCAACTCTTGCAAAGTTGGGTAACCCAACGAAAGCAACTAGCATCGTGATCTGGACGACGACTCCATGGACGCTTCCTGCGAACACGGGTATCGCTTTACATCCTGAACTTGAATACGCTGTTTACGATACTGGTTCTGAAAACCTTGTGATCGCAAAAGGTCTTAAAGAAGCTTTTGAAAAAGACAATGGCTTGAATCTGACTGAAGGCTTTACTTTCAAAGGTCAAAGTCTTGAGCTTGGTAAAGCTCGCCATCCATGGATTGATCGCGATTCTATTTTTGTATTGGGTGACCACGTCAGTCTTGATGCCGGTACTGGTGCTGTTCACACGGCTCCGGGACACGGTGCTGACGACTTTAAAGTGGGTCTTAAATACAAACTTCCAATCATCAATCCCGTTGATGACTCAGGTCTTTACACAGACGAAGTTCCTGAATGGAAAGGTATCAATATCTTTAAGGCCAACCCTTTGGTTGTTGAAAAAATCAAAGAAAGCGGTCATTTAATTTCTCATAAAGAAATTGAGCATAGCTATCCTCACTGCTGGCGTTCAAAAGCGCCGCTTATTTTCAGAACGACTCCGCAATGGTTTATCGGTTTGGATCTTGAAGGTTCAAACATCCGCGCTAAAACAATGAAGGCGATTGATGATATCAAGTTCGTTCCGCAATGGGGTGAGGCTCGCTTCCGCGCGATGATGGAAAATCGTCCTGACTGGTGCTTAAGCCGTCAACGCCTTTGGGGTGTACCAATCCCAGTATTCACTTGTAATGCCACTGGCGAAACTTTGGCTGACGTTGATGTGATGATGAAAGTAGCTGACGTGATTGAGTTTGAAGGTGGCATCAGTGCCTTTACTTCAAATGATCCAACGAAGTTCATCACGGCTGAAGCAGTTGAAAAAGCTCGTAAGCAACTAGGAAACCCCGCGTTTGGTACTCAAGGCTTTAAACATGGCCGTGATATCTTGGATGTGTGGTTTGACTCTGGCGTGTGCCATGCGGCTGTTCAGAAAAAACGTGACGGCATGGGCTTCCCTGCTGATCTTTACCTTGAAGGCAGTGACCAACATCGTGGTTGGTTTAATACTTCTTTGCTTTCTTCAATGTGCACAAACGGTGAAACTCCGTTTAAGGCGTTGTTGACCCATGGATTCACTTTGGATTCTCAAGGTCGCAAGATGAGTAAGTCGCTGGGTAACACCGTTGAACCTCAGGAAGTTTCATCTAAGAGCGGTGCTGAGATCATCCGTCTTTGGACTACTTACGGTGATTACGGTAAAGACATCGCATGCGGTAAAACTGAACTTGATCGCGTGACTGAAACTTATCGTCGTATTCGTAACTCTATGAGATACTTGTTGGGCGCAACTAGCGACTTTGATCCGTCTAAAGACATGGTCCCATACGAGAAACTGACTTGGGTTGATAAATGGGCTTTGTCTCGCTTGGCCTCTTTACATAAAGAAGTGACTGAAGCTTACGACAACTATGAGTTCTACAAAATCTATCACGCCTTGAATTTGTTCTTTACGGTGGATTTGTCAGCGACTTACATGGACGTACTTAAAGACCGCCTATACACTTGGAAACCAGATGGCGTTGCCCGTCGTGGTTCCCAAACGGTGCTTTATTATATGGCGGATTATTTGATCCGTATGATGGCTCCGGTTTTAAGCTTCTTGGCTGAAGAATCTTATGTTTACTTGAAGGCGCCTAATAAAGAAGATTCAGTATTTTTGTTAGATTACCCTGAACTTCCAAAAGAATGGGCAAACACTGAAATCGCTGGAAAGTTTGAAGACTACTTGAAAGTTCGTGGCGATTCTCAAAAAGTACTTGAGGGCTTACGTTCTGAAAAAGTCATCGGCGCAAGCTTAGAGGCGAAACTAACTATTTCTGCGGAAGGCGATCTATTCACGAAGCTGCAAAACTATGCAGACCTTCGTGAGTTCTTGATTGTTTCAGCAGTTGAGCTTAAAAACGGCCCTTACAAAATTGAAGCCGCGAAAGCTCCCGGTGAAAAATGCGTAAGATGCTGGGTTTATTCGACTGAAATCAGTCACGATCCAAAACATCCTGGAATCTGTCCTAAATGTGTAGAGGCACTAACATGAAGAAAAAATACATCTGGCTTATCTTAATCTCTGGAATTCTAGTGGCAATGGATCAACTGGTTAAGATCTATGTGCACACTCACTTCCACTTGGGTGAGTCAGTGATCGTGATCCCGAACTTCTTTAACCTGACTTACGTAAGAAACTTTGGCGCGGCTTTCGGCTTCCTAGCTGACAGCCACCCGTCTTTCCGTGAGTTGTTCTTCTTATCTATGCCGCCAGTTGCTTTGGTGATTATCCTTGGCATTTTACGTGGCGTGAAAGATGACGATACTAAACAGATCTTGGCACTTTCAAGCATCTTTGGTGGCGCTATTGGAAACTACATCGATCGTATTCGCTTCCGTTACGTGATCGATTTCTTGGATTTCCATTTATACAACCGCTGGAGCTGGCCTGCCTTTAATATCGCTGACATGGCGATTGTTGGCGGCGTAGGGATGCTTTTGATTCTGATGTTCATCGGAAATAAAGAAGAAGAAAAAGAGAAAGAAAAAGGCGCTTTATAAGCGCCCTTTTTTTTACTCGACTGCGGCGGAGTTTAAACAAGCTTATTTCGGGATGTTCTTACGTAATTTTCTTTGTAAGCTTTGTCGGTGCAACCCCAGCTTCTTTGCCGCTTGGGTAATATTGCCATCTGAACTTTGCAAAATATAATCAATGTACTCACGTTCCATTCTTGCCAGCGAGATTTCGTTTTCGGGGATTTCTTCCCCTGCCGGTTCTTCAACAAAAGCTTTGATAATCATGTCGGCCGTTACGGGCTTAGAGATAAAGTTGTGGGCACCAAGCTGCATGGCTTTCACTGCCGAAGCGACACTTCCGTAACCACTCATCATGACCACTTTTGGTTGTGGATAACGGGCTTTGATCTCTTTTAAAAAATCCATGCTGTTTTCAGAACCCACGCGCAGGTCTAATAGAACCCAATCGACATCGTGAACAATGCTGACACCGGGAGCAGTAGAAAACGAAGTCACTTGAATGCCACGCTCTTGCAGCTCTTCAGTTAAAACATCGCGCAGGTTTTCATCGTCTTCAACAAGGATTAGTTTTTTACCTTTGAAATCGCTCATTGTTCCTCCAGGGGGAGGCGCAGTCTTGCTGTAGCGCCTTCCGCAGGATTGTTTGAATTATTATTATAAATGCTAAACTCGCCGCCCGCAGCTTGGGCCATCATATTTGCGGAATAAAGTCCTAGGCCGTTGCCGTCTGGTTTATCAGTTACGAAAGGCTCCCCTAAGCGAGATAGAATTTCCGCACTTAATCCTGAACCTTTATCTGTGATTTCCAGCTGGGCCCAATTATCTAGTTTGTATAAACGAAGGTAAACTTTTTGATTAGCAGTGGACGCTTCCTTGGCATTATCTAAAAGATCAAAGAAGGTTTGGGAAAAGGCCAAGAGCTGAATACGGCAATGCAAAACTTCATTGGTCAGAATTGCTTCTACCTCTGCACCAGGATTTTCAACTTTCCATACTGCTAATAAGTCATGAACCAATTTAATAAGCTCGACTCGAGTCAAATCAGCTTGGGCTGAATGGGAAAAGATCGAAGCCATGTGTTGAAAAACGCTAACGCATTCATCAAGGGAACCTTGCGCTTTTTCAAATTCTTCCTTAGCTGAAAAATCTTGGGCAGCAAGTTTGCGCAAGCCCCTTTCCATTCTTAGCTTTAAGGAATTCATTGGCGTTGCCATCTGGTGAGAAAATCCCGCAGTTAACGCTCCTAGGGATTTTAAGCGATCCGCTTGGTGTTGGCGATCTTGCAACATGCGAATGCGTTGCTCGTTCTTATCCAAGAGCCTAGAGAAATACAGACTTACAAAGTAGCTTGCAAGAATAAGCACCCACTGAGAAATGAATGGCAGGGCAAGTTCAGTTTTCTGGAAATCCGTGGTTTTAAGAAGATCAAAATAGGTTTCAAACTGCAGCAAACCAAGAAGAGCCGATACCGCCGCCGCAAAAACATAAGAAATCTTATTACGTAAAAGCATCCCGCCTAAAAAAGCGTGAATACATAAAATACTGATAAACGGATTTAAAGCAGACCCACTTACAAACAGTAAACCAACTGCTGCTAAAAGATCGATAAGCAGATTGATTAGGATAAACTTTTGCTTAGATCCAAAGTCCTTTTCCGTCAGGCCTTGGGCGATGACATTGAAAGTTCCTAATAGGGCCAAAACCAAAATGAAATAAGGAATGTCACGGGTACGAAGATGCCCCCACTGTAAAAGCGGGAACATTCCAATCACCAGAAAAACCATCGCGATCCAGCGAAACCTTACTAATCCAGACATGCCCCTTCATAGCTGAGACTAGGGCTTGCCGCAATAAGACTATCAGCAAGGGCAACTTTTCGCTGCATGAGGCAAATGCAAAAGACTTGCATTTAAAAAAGCCCAATGGTACCTGCCTTTAAATGATGAGGTTTAGAATATGAAACTACTAGTAGTGCTAAGTTGGTTAGTCCTTTCCTTAAACGCTTTTGCCCAGGAAGAGGATCATGAACACTTTGAGACCCGTGGCGCCTTAGATCTTAGACTGCCCTTCGATTTTGAAAACTCTAGCGGAAACACCCTTAATGTTCAGGCTGCAGAGTTAGTCATTCAAGGACCAATCAATCATCATTTTTCAGGGTTAATCAACCTAACTGCCCATGGCCATGAGGATGATTTTAAACCGGAACTTCACGAAGCATATGTGGTTTCTAAAAATCTAATACCGTCATCAAAATTTAAAATTGGTAAATTCCTATTAGATGTTGGGGGCTTAAATAATACCCATCCGCACGATTGGTTCTTTACCTCAGCTCCGAAGGTGCACAATGATTTTTTTAGTGAAGAAGGTTTAAACGATACTGGTTTTGAATATAGTTTCTTGCATCCTGCTGGAAAGAATAGATTTACCTTCACTATTGGCGTTTCAAACGGTTATCACTTTGGCCATACGCACGAAGAATCAGGAGAAGAAGAGGCAGATGAAAGACCCCATGTTCCAACTCACTATCTTCACCCTTCTCAGCTATTTGCTACAGAAAATGGTTTCATTAAATTCGGCGCAACTTATGTAGGACGTACCGATGCGCAAGGTATTCAGACACAAATTTATGGTTTTGATTTTACGAAGGTAAATGGTGAAGTCGAAAAGCCCCAGTCTTTAATTAAATCAGAACTTCTGTATCGCAACCTAAGTGCGCCAGGCGCCTCAGCAACCGAAGAACTTGGAACATATGTTTATGCGGAACAATCACTTAATGAAAAATGGTCAGCAGGTTTCCGTGTAGATCTATTCACTGAGCTGAGCCGCACAGAAGCAGATTTGTCTAAAAAGGAAAACCTGAACTATGCACTGACTCCGTCCATGATTTATCGTACGGGACATTCTAGTGTTGTGAGATTTAACTACTCCTACGAAGTACAGACAAACCAAGGTGAAAATGATCAGTTAAATCAAAAATTGGAACTGCAACTTGTTGCATACCTTGGCGATCACTACCACGAAGATTAATTTTTATACGAAGAAATAATGGAATGACGGCTGGGCTTCGCGCTTCTGGCCGTCGACGTTAAATAGACAGATCACTTCAGTGCGAACACCTTTTTTCACATTGAATACAGTAAGGTCCGCGTTTTCGATGATCTGATGCAGACCACGGCCTGCCCCACCCTTGTTGGTGTTTAGACTGCCGGCTTGGCCACCATAACAGCTCATTAGATAATCAATAATGATGTCTTTGGTTAATGAACCAAATGGATCTTTTACGGAAACCGCCAACATAACTCCGTCGCTGCCATAACGAAGCACTGATTGTTGGTGAGTATCTAGCTGAATTTCTTCTTTACGGGAAATATGGTTAAACAAGGACTTTCCTTGAGAATCCACTGGTGCATCATAGATCGCATTCATCAGCATTTCTTCAACCACCGTGTTCACACGGTCTAAAACGGTGCTGCGAATTCCCATCTTTTTAAAGTAAGCGAAAATATCTTCACGCAAAGATTCTCTTTGTGCGGAGTGAGTGACAGTGCGGCTTTGCACGTCGACTCCCCAAGTAAGATATTTTTCTACTCCGAATAGGTCTTTATTCAAAAGTTTACTTAATGCCGTCAGCACGTAACGAATGGTGGCGTTCTTATCTTCCGCATCGCGGGAAATAATATGATTTACGAATCGATTGTGCTCTAGGATTTTTAGATTGCCTTGAACGTCTTTGCTTGTCAGAAGAACCGGGAAGGGAGAGGATTTTTTATCTTGGACTTCCTTTAGAACATCAACGCAAGCTTCTTCACACAGAACAATGTCGTAAGTGTTTTCTGCTAAAAAGGCATTCCCCATGGCAGAGTCACTGGCGATATCCAGTTGAACTCCGGTTCCACCTAAGGCCATGCGAATTGGAAGCTGCTGCTTTTTATCTGGCTCTACTAAAAGGACTTTTCCGCCGCCGCTTTTTTCAATGGCACTTTGTGCTTCATGAAGTTCGCGATTGAGGATTTCAAAGAGCCTGGCCTTTTCATTTGTACGCATTAGGCGTTCAGTCAAGATGAAGCAATAGATTTGAAATAGTAAAGCTTGAAAACGATCTTTGTCTTTAGGATGAACGTGGGCAAAGTCTTCCGTTTTTATGATGTAACATTCAACCGGGGAAAGCGCCTTCACTGTGGTGGAAGTCAGATTGGCCGTGATAACACTCATCTCACCAAATACTTCCCCTGGAGTTTCTAATGTCGCAATCACTTCGCCAGATAATGAAACTTCGACTTTTCCAGAACGCAGGAAGAATAAAGAGTTATTCTTCTTGCCTTCTTGAAGAACGAAACTGCCTACAGCAAAGGACTCTGTATGAATCATCGTGGCAGTCTGCAAAAGCAGATCTTCACTAAATGATTTAAAGAAGGAAAACTGGCGTATTTCCTTGGCGATTTCAGCAGGATGCATTCTCATGGATTTAATTATGTAATTAGTTGTCAGTTGTTGACCAGAATCGTGTTGAATATTTAGGAAAACCAAAGAAAATTAAGTCAATAGTCGGTATAAATGGAGGCTTCGATTTGTATCCCTTAATTCCACTGGGTCCAACTTTAAATATTCCGACGTACTATCTAGTGATCAGTCTTACGATTTGTATCTGTCTTTATTGGTCCACGCGCAGAGCTTTTGCTTACGATCTTTCTAAAAAACTCACCCTCGACCTTGGTCTTCTGATCATGGTTACTGGTTTTATCGGTGGACGCTTGTTTCATGTGTTGTATGAGGACATTGCTTACTACCGCGAATCTATGTGGCGAATTTTTGAATTCTGGAATGGTGGTTTTGTTTTTTATGGCGGAGCTTTGTTAGCGGGTCTTTGTGGATATTTATTCTTACGAAAAAAAGATTCCCATCGCTTGCCAACTTATTTAGATATGCTTGCGCCCCTTCTATGCTTTTCTTATGCCGCCGGAAGATTGGCGTGCCTACTTGCAGGTTGTTGTTTTGGAAAATACTGCGAGCTGCCTTGGGCTATTTCCGGAAGACACCCTACCCAAGCCTACGCAGCTTTATGGGAACTAGGTGTATTATTTATTTTATTGGGGATTGAAAAGGGCGTTCGTGAAAGTGGCCAGCCAAAGATATTTAAGAAATCAGGCAGTCTTTTTTATCTGTGGATGATCCTTCATTCTCTGGGTCGTTTTATTGTGGAATCTTTGCGTGATGATTTTCGCGGTCCTGAATTCGGTATTTCCGTTTCGTCGTGGATCAGCGCTGTCATCTTTATCTATGGCTGGTATCTATTATTAGCCAAGCCACGACAAAACTAGTTCTGATTCTGGCGACTAGAAACTTTGGCTAATGCGGGTTTGCTTTTTAAAAGTGCTTTTTGAGATTGCACCATACCTACAAGAAGTAGAAGTAAAACACCGGCTAATATGAATGGAAAAGCTTTTTTCTTTTGCATAGGGGCTCAATATACCCAAGTATCGGCCTCCTCGGGGGAATCTTAACGGCCCCTGAAATCAATATAAAAGATGTAACAAAATCCGCGTCTCATAATGAGACACCCAGCACTTTTCTAAAAGCGCCCTCAACTTCAGAAACTATTCCGGCGAAGCCGGAGTGCTCACCAGTGACACAAATTGGCCCCTCTTTGAAATTTTTAAACATCATAAAAGCTTTTAGCTCTGACCTATTCGAGTTGGCCCTCCTATTCCCGTGGCACAGCTCGTGAATTGCACTGTCAGTGATGAAGAATTTTTTAAAGAGAGGTCTGTCATGAAAAAGCTTTTTGTATCTTTGATGGCGATTTATTCAGCCTTCTTAGTTACTGGTTGTGATAAGGGCGGTGGCGGCGGAACTAACGTCGTTCAAGTTCCTGTTTGTGCTGCTGGTTCAGTATGGAATGGAACATCTTGCGTAGTCGGTGTTAACGGCTCAGCAAGTACTGCATTCAGATATAAAGTTAGTAGCTATTCAAGAGGTGATTCTTCGGGCATCAGAAACTTCCTTGAGTACGGTCTTGATGTGTGCCGCGAGAATAACTCTACTGGTTATTATGATTGCGGTAACTGGGGCGCGAACAACTTCCAGATCAATATTGCTGGTAACATCAATAATAGTAACTATTGTGCTCCGAAGCAGGTGACTCCCGCTCAAGTCACAGTAAATATTGCGATCCAAGCGCCACTGAATATGTACGTGAACTATGGAACATTATTTGGGACATGGCCTACATATCGTTATAACGGTGCAAACATGACTGGTGTGGGCAGCAATATTTCCGACTGTAACTCAGCGAGTATTGAAGTTCAGTACGGCTTGGGTCGACTTACTTTACAAATCGTAAACTCGAACTTAAATCAAACTACAGTGCCGTTTAAGTTGTGGTGGGCGCATACATCAGACCCTACTCAACGCTTGATTGGTTCAGGTAATTTAGTTCGTTACTAAGACTGTTACACGCCGACGTCTCATCGGACTATTTTCTTGCACTGGTTAAAAGTTCAAGATTAGATCTAAAAATTATGACCGATACAAAAGCTAAACAGGTCAAATGCCCGCAGTGCGGGCGTTTGGCTTTGTACACACCAGAAAATCCTTATCGTCCGTTCTGTTCCGAACGCTGCAAACTTATTGATCTTGGTGAGTGGGCCAGCGAAGGATACAAAATTCCTGTGAAACCTTCTTCAAGTGATTCTTTAAGTATAGATGATGACTATCATGAGCCATCGGACGATCATTCAGAAGATGCTCACTAACTAGTCTGCACTTCGGTTCACTCGCGTAGCTGAACCGCTTTGCCCGAGCGCCTTTCACATTTTACTATTGACGAACTTCTGATTTTGGCTTTTCATGATCCGGTCATTGGATGACGAAGAGTTATCAGCAAGATTTATTTATACAACGACGGACACATATATGTGTCTAAAACAGGAGTTAACAATGAACAAAGCACAACTTATCGAAAAAATCGCTACTGAAACTAAAGTTTCTAAAGCTCAAGCTGAATCAATCTTGGATTGCGCTGTAGAAAACATCAAAAAAGCAGTTAAAAAAGGCGACGATGTTAAATTGGTAGGCTTCGGTACTTTCACAAAAGCTAAACGCAAAGCTCGCACTGGTCGCAACCCACAAACTGGTAAAGCAATCAAAATCCCAGCTTCTTGGGCTCCAAAATTCCGCGCTGGCGCAGAATTCAAATCAATGGTTAAGTAATCGTTCTTAAAAACGATGCTAACTTAAAAGGCGTTCGCAAGAACGCCTTTTTTATTTTGAACCCATCTATCTATCTATCTATCTATCTATCTATCTATTAATCCACCTGCATATTTGGCTATTTCAGCAAAGAAGTTTTGAGTGTCTTTTCTTGCATGCAGCCAACAAATCTTTTCAATTCACCGGAAAAAAGCCAACAATACTGCCATGGAAATCTCTTTCCCGGGAACTAAGAGTGGAAACTAAGTCCTGCCTCTCTTCTGTATTTGCTTCTATTATGTTGTGCGCAGAGAATTTGCAAATTTCCTAATGTGTTTCTACCACTGGCCCATTTTGAAGTTTTATGATCGACCTGCAAAGCAAAAGTAGTGCGACACTGATTACCAGTCTTTAAATCAATATATTGGCAACATTTGTCTCGTACCAAAACCTCTCGGCGAGTTTTTGGTGTCACCGATTTATTCTCCACTTCCGCATCGGAAGTGATTATTGAACCTCTGTTAGTATTGAGAATTTCGATCTTGGGCTTAAGCGATGTGTTCTTTATTTTAGAGTTACGTGACTGCGTGCTATTGCTTTGAAATTTCGTAACCTTTTTAAACTTTTCATCCAAATAACTGTCAGCCAAAAACTCAATCACTTCCGACAATGAAACGCCCCCGTTACCTTGTAAAAGAATAGGTGCAGCTAGGTCTTTACAGCTAATAAGTTTTTCGAACTGTTCTTTTGAAAGCGTCAGTTCCAACCGTACAGATTCATCCTTTTGAACTTTTTTAGTTTCGAATTCCTTTAAAGGTAAATCCAAAATTTGCGAAAGCTCATGTTGAGTTTCTTGAGTAGTTTTACCAGAAACAACCGAAACTAATTCGTGCTTTTGCATAGGAGTAATTCTATTACCGCTGACTTTCTCTTTTTCTTTAATTGCTCTAGAAATTTCGCCAATTTGGGAAAGATTTAAAGATCCTTCTTGAATTCGTTCGGCCACTTCAGGAACATCACGTAGAAGTCGCGCTGCTTCAAGTCGTCGCATAGCCGCAGCTGCGGAATATCCAAGCTCCTTAGTAAGGTACTCAAAAATCGAAGGGTAAGCTTTTTCCAAATAAAGTTTTCGCGAATCAATTTCGCGAATATGTTCCAAAATAACATGCAAAAGTTTGCGCTCTTTTTGCACGAGGTCTTTAAGACGAAATTCAAGCTCATCATTTGTGAATCGAGAAAGTGAATTCATAAAAACTCCTGGGAATAATGACTGTATACCACAGGTTTTTTGGAGCACATTTTCCAGAAGGTACAGGGAAATTAATAACATCGCTTTAAATAGCTTAATCAGGCCATTACAATCAGATCTTCGTCAAAAACAGGTTTTAAAAGATTCAAGCCAAACAAACCAATCAGAGCGAAATTTAGAGACACAAAAATCCCGTCAATAAAATCACGAATGACAATTTAGATATGACTTCATGAGCAACCGAAGCGGAAATAACTTTTTATTTTAACTTAATTTTTCCTTGGTCCGCACAAGATCTGCTGGAAACTCTAACAGACGGCCCGCCTTGCACGTCCATCTATCTAAGGCTTAGCGGTTGCCTTGACACCGTAAGCTACCGATGCGGAAGTAACTATAACAAACACCAGTTGCTCAAAGACTTGGTGATTTCAATTCTGATTTTTTACCGAGGGCTCATACCTGCGCTAACAAGAGGTCTGTTAATCCAAATTTCTGAACCGACTTTTTGACATAACGAGCTACCGATGCGGAAGTGAAAGTAAAAAGCAACCCAAGTGTCCCTGCTCACTCGGTCACTTTTATCACAGTAAAAGTTCATTGAATTTGGAGGACTGTTTCCCAACTTTCGAATATTGAAGTTAGATGCAAGGGCGCATGCATAAGCACACATCCTTCGGATAATAAATCCTGCGATCCTAGATTTATTCTGTATCAACCAACTTTATTTCTGCAGGATAGTAAGCCTGAAGACTGCATGGCCGAGTTTGACATAACGAGCTACCGATGCGGAAGTCAAAATCCAGGAATGATCGACCTGAAATTTTCAGATCGCCCGACAACCAAAGCCTCTCCCCAATAAAAAGAAACCCCCGCAAAACAGGATTGATCAAAACAATCTAAGCCCGAGGCGTAGGAACTTCCCGCAGCGCAGGCGTGGCAGCGCCACGTCGGAGCGAGGACAAGTTCCGTACAACGAAGGGATTGGGTTGTTTTCATCAATCCCTTCGTGCTAGCGTTGATCTATGGCTCAATTTTCTCAAAAAGTTACTAAAATCGGCGTCTACACCAGCGGTGGCGATGCTCCTGGAATGAACGCAGCAATTCGCGCCGTCGTGCGTGTGGGTATTGCGCAAAATCTTGAAGTTTACGGAATTCATAACGGCTATGTCGGTATGATGGACAATAAAATCGAACGCCTGCAACTGCGTGATATGGCCAACATCATTCAACGTGGTGGTACAGTTTTAAAAACAGGTCGCTCGACTGAGTTCATGAAACCTGAAGGCCGCGTAAAAGCCGCCCAACATTTAAAAGCTTTCGGCATTGATGCACTTGTGTGCATCGGTGGTGACGGATCTTTCCGCGGTGCCCACGCACTTTGGGAAGAACATCAAATCCCATGCGTTGGTGTTCCAGGCACTATCGACAACGATATTTATGGCAGTGATAAAACCATCGGCTTTGATACGGCAGTAAACACAGCACTTGAAGCGATTGATAGAATTCGCGATACCGCTGCTTCCCATGATAGACTTTTCATCATTGAAGTGATGGGCCGAAATTCTGGTTTCATCGCCTCGCACGTGGGCCTTGCTGGTGGTGCCGAAGAAATCTTTGCGCCAGAAGGTAACACCACTGTTGATAAAGCTCTTGATCGAATCAAAGAAGCAAAATCCAGAGGGAAAACCAGCAGTATTATCATCACTGCCGAAGGACAAAAGCCTGGTCGAGCGTACGACCTTGCAGAAGCAATCCGAAAAAAATCGGGTATTGATGCGAAGGTTTCTATCTTGGGACATCAACAACGTGGTGGATCGCCAACAGCAGCCGATCGCATTTTAGCAAGTCGCATGGGTGCGGCCGCGGTGGATGCTCTTTTAAAAGGTTACTGCGATATTATGATCGGCACTGAAGGAGAAAGATTGATTCAAGTGCCACTTGATCTCGTCACTAAACATGAGAAAAAAGCACAACTGGATTTGATTTCTCTAGCGAACATTCTCGCAACTTAATTCGAGAATTCCTTTTTTATCTTGACCTCTTTTTTTCTTCGCAGAATATAGGTTATCCTAATTAGCATGAAGAAAAGAGGTCCTAATGAAACGCCTTCTCCTAGCGCTTGTCCTTGTTTTACCACTTGTCAGTGGTTGCACAAAAAAACAAAATGAAATTGTTATCGGTGAGTACGATTCTTTAACTGGAAGTGATGCCACTTTCGGATTGAGTTCAAACAAGGGTGTACGTTTGGCCCTAGATGAAATCAATGCGGCTGGCGGAGTTAAAGGTAAAAAAATCAGCCTAGTGACTCTTGATGACCAAGGTAAAAACGAAGAAGCAGCAGCAGCAACGACTCGCTTGATCACGCAAAATAAAGTTGTAGCGATCATCGGTGGCGTAGCTTCAGGTCGCTCTAAAGCAGCAGCTCCGATTGCACAAACTCACAAAGTTCCATTTGTTTCACCGGCTTCCACGAATCCAGATGTAACAAAAGCGGGCGACTATGTTTTCCGTATTTGCTTTATCGATCCATTCCAAGGTTTTGTGATGGCGAAATTTGCCAATGAAACTTTGAAGCTTAAAAAAGTAGCGATTTTGCGTGACGTGAAAAATGACTACTCTGTAGGTCTTGCAGACGTATTCAGAGATGAGTTCAAAAAACGCGGTGGCGAAATCGTGACTGACATCAGCTACCAAGCAGGTGACATCGATTTCAAAGCGCAATTGACTGAAATTCGCTCTAAAAATCCAGATGGTATCTATATTCCAGGTTACTACACTGAAGTTGGTTTGATTGCTCAGCAAGCAAGACAATTAGGTATCAAAGCACCTCTTATGGGTGGCGACGGTTGGGATAGCGACAAGCTTTCTGAAATCGGAAAAGATGCTATCAACGGTAACTACTACTCTAATCACTACACGACAGAATCTTCTGATCCGTCAGTGACTGAGTTCATTAAAAAATTCAAAGCGAAATACAACGAAACTCCAGACGCGTTGGCGGCTCTTGGATACGACGCTGCAAAAATCCTTGTAGCAGCAATGGAACGCGCTGCCGACTTGTCAGGTCCAGCAATCCGTGATGAACTAGCAAAAACGAAAGATTTTGTGGGCGTTACGGGTAAAGTTTCTTTGAACGAAAATCGCGATGCAGTGAAAAGCGCTGTAGTTATCCAAGTTGAAGGAAAAAACCGTAAGTACGTATCCACAGTTACTCCCTAACTGTTAACTCCGGTTTCATCGCCGGAGTAAGGAAATGTGCATGCATGATTTCATACAACATATAATCAATGGCATCAGTCTTGGTTCAATTTACGCTCTGATCGCCCTTGGTTACACGATGGTGTATGGAATCCTAAAAATGATCAATTTCGCCCACTCTGACGTGTACATGGTGGGCGCATTTGCCGCCTACTTCGCTGCCCGCCTTCTGAATATCGAAAACAATCCGGGCATCCTCACTTTAGTCATTCTTCTTATTGTTTCCATGGTCAGCTGCAGTCTTTTGGGACTTGCAATTGAACGCCTTGCCTATCGCCCGCTTCGTGGCGCGCCTAAATTAAACATTCTTATCACTGCCATTGGTGTCAGTTTATTTTTGCAATTCGGTGGACAGTTGGTTTTTGGCGCAGATCCAAAGGTTTTTCCTGATGTGATGAAAGACTTTGTTTTGTTCAACATCGGTCCGGTTGAATTAAAATCTTTCGATGTGACCGTTTTAGTAGTCAGCATCATTGCGATGTTTGGACTGCAGTTCTTAATTTATAACACCAAACTGGGTCGCGCCATGCGTGCGGTCAGCGCCAATGCCTCTGTCGCAAGTCTTTTAGGCGTAAACCCAGATCGTATCATCGCTTTCACTTTCATTGTGGGTTCATCACTTGCTGGTATCGGTAGCGTTCTTGTGGGGATGAAATATCCAAAGATCGAACCACTGATGGGCATGATGATCGGCCTAAAAGCTTTCGTTGCCGCCGTTCTTGGGGGCATCGGTAACGTGCGTGGCGCTGTTCTTGGTGCCCTTATCATGGGACTGTCTGAAGAAATGGTCGTGGCTTATTTATCCAGTACTTACCGCGATGCTTTGGCATTCGGAATCTTGATTGTTATTTTGATCTTTAAACCCGCAGGGCTTCTAGGCAAATACACAGTGGAGAAAGTCTAATGCATTTTTTAAAAAAGCCCCTTCTGTCTTTTTTGGGTCTGTGTGTTTTAGGGTTTCTATTTGATATCGGCTTAGACGCCTATTATCAGCTGATCATTTTATTTATTTTGGTGAACTGTTTAATGGCCATGAGTTTAAATCTTATCAACGGCTACACCGGACAGTTTTCTTTAGGTCATGCCGGTTTCATGGCGATCGGCGCTTACTTTTCTGCTTATGCAAATACCCATTGGGATATTTTGCCGCCGACAGTGCAATTCCTTGAATACTTTATTTACGCCCTTTGCGGAGGAGCCTTAGCCGCCGCCGCAGGTTTTTTAGTGGGCCTTCCGTCGTTACGTTTAAAAGGTGATTACCTCGCTATCGTGACTTTGGGATTTGGTGAGATCATTCGCGTGGCTTTATTAAATATGGATTTCCTAGGCGGACCGCGCGGCTATGCGAATATCCCAGGCTTTGGCTCTTTCTTGTTTTCATTTATTTTCGCCAGCGTCTGGATCGTAATTTGTTTCTTCACCATCTGGAGAGTCATGCACTCTACTTTCGGTCGCGGTTTCTTAAGCGTGCGCGAAGATGAAATCGCCGCTGAATCGATGGGTATTAACACCACACGAATGAAAGTTCGCGCTTTCGTTCTATCAAGCTTTTTTGCGGGCGTAGCGGGATCTTTGTTTGCGCACTTTACGAACTTTATCAATCCGTCTTCTTTCACCTTCCTGCAAAGTGTGAATGCCGTGATTATGGTTGTTCTTGGGGGCATGGGTTCCATGACCGGAGTCATCGTCGCTGCCGCCTTAGTTACTATTTTGCCTGAAGCCCTTCGCCCCTTGCAGGAACTGACCGGTGTAGATTTGCGCATGATTATTTATTCTTTGTCTTTGGTTTTAGTGATGATCTTGCGCCCTAAAGGACTTTTCGGCGACATGGAACTTTCAGATGTATGGAGAAAATATGTCCGACGTTCTGCTTGAGGCAAAAACCATCACCATGCAGTTTGGCGGTTTAAAAGCCGTCTGTGCGTTGGATTTCAAAGTTCACCGTGGGCAGCTTGCTGGTCTTATCGGACCAAACGGTGCAGGCAAGACCACAGTATTCAATATGCTGACTGGCGTTTATCAACCCACCCAAGGCGAAGTGATTTTAGAAGGCCAGTCCCTGAAGGGTTTAAAACCCTATGAAATTTCAAAGCGGGGCATGGCCAGAACTTTTCAAAACATCCGCCTTTTTAAGGGTCTGACTGTTTTAGATAACGTGTTGATCGCTGGCCATCAGCACATGAAATATATGATGGTTGATTCCATCTTGCAAACTCAGCGTTTTGTGAAAACAGAACAAGAGCTGCAAGAAAAGTGCATGAACTTACTTAAGATCTTTCACTTGGAAGAAAAAGCCCATAAGCCTGCAAACAGCCTTCCTTACGGTGAACAGCGCAAGCTTGAAATCGTCAGAGCTTTAGCAACAGATCCAAAGATTATTCTGTTAGATGAACCCGCAGCGGGAATGAATCACTCTGAAACCCACCATCTGATGGAAACCATCGCAAAAATTCGTGAACAATTTAAACTTACAGTTCTTTTAATCGAACACGATATGAAGCTTGTAATGGGAATTTGTGAAAACATTTTCGTGTTAGATCACGGCGTGAAAATCGAAGAAGGCACCCCAGAACAAGTGCAAGGTTCTAAAAAAGTAATCGAAGCTTACCTGGGTGTTGAGGAGCATGCATGAGTGCGCCACTTTTAACAGTTGAAAACCTGGAAGTATTTTACGGCGCCATTCAAGCCCTTAAAGGTGTCAGCTTCACAGTTCATGAAGGTGAAATCGTTTCATTGATTGGCGCTAACGGAGCTGGCAAAACCACGACGTTAAGAGCGATCTCTGGCTTGGTTCCAAACATTGGTCAGATTTCTTTTGCCGGTGAAAACTTAAACTCCGTTCCCACTTTTAAACGGGTCAGCCTTGGCATCGCCCAGTCCCCCGAGGGCCGCGGCGTATTCCCACAAATGAGTGTTCTTGAAAATCTAGAGATGGGCGCCTATTCCCGCAAAGACAAGGCGCAAATCAAAGCGGACTTTGAGATGTGCTATCAGCTTTTCCCACGCCTTAAAGAACGACTGCACCAAATGGCAGGGACTTTATCGGGTGGCGAACAACAGATGCTGGCAATCAGCCGTGCGCTGATCTGCCGTCCGAAATTGTTATTGCTGGATGAGCCTTCATTAGGCTTAGCACCAATCATCGTTGCGCAAATTTTTGAGATTATTAAAAAACTGAATGCCGAAGGTATGACTATTTTGCTAGTAGAACAAAACGCGCGTATGGCTTTAAAAATTTCCCATCGCGCTTATGTTTTGGAAACCGGCCGAGTCGTTATGCAGGACTCAGCCCAAAATCTTTTGAACAACGACGAGGTCAGAAAATCCTATCTTGGTGTATAGGCTTTTTTGACCCGGTTCTTTTCAACCACCGCCATAATAATTCCCATAAACGCAACTAGCCGAATGAGGAATACCCAAGTGTGGGCCTCGTTTTCAGCATTGATGAAAAGAAAAATACAGCGCTCAATGGCCAACAATAGAAATGATGCAGAAAAATGAGCAAAAAACTTATCACGGGTTTTCAGCCAAAATCGCGCAAAGAAAAGACTTATGATGAGGAAATTCATCATAACAGCACCATAAACGAACTGATTTACAAGATTAATCTGCATTAAATAGTCTCCTCGATCAGGCCATACACAAGAAGACTTGTCGCTGCCAAAATTGTTAGAGAGCGCACCAGGCTCAAGTCATACAGATCACCAATGTGATAATCCACCGACAACAAGAAGTTGTTCCAAGCGATCCCAACAAAACACAGACTGCTCCAGAAAAGCAGGCGGGTCCTATTATTTTTATAAGCGCGCATTAGCACAAAAGCGCATCCCAAACTCATCAATGAGCATAAAATATAAACGATAGAAGCCATTCTTCAGTCCTTTTTAATTTTGAAGGCATCGGCAAAGCCACGAATGCTATCAATAGGTTGGGAGTATATGCAGTTAATCACCGAAGGACGGTGAAGATTGTAGTATTCTTCGAGCTGATCAACCATGGGCTTGTATGGAGATTCAGAATGATATTTATAACAAACGTCGTCCGTGGGATTAATGAAGCCTTTATAGGCCAGGAAAGCTAATTGCGAGGCTGCATAATCTACGTTAGTGCGCATTTCCTTACTAAGGTCACGCGCACTCCACTCCCTATCTGGGTTTTGCTTCATCATCAAAAGCATCTCCAGAAGGGCCACAGAATGAACATTCTGTTTTATAAATTCATATACATCGTCTGGAATCTTAGTGGACACGCTCTTCACCTACAAATCTCATTTCAGACCGCAGGTCCAAAAGCAGTTCCACCAACTCATTAAACTGAATAGGCTTAGTTATATGTTCATCACAGCCGGCTTCAATACTGCGATCTTTTTCTTCGGGCAGAGCATGGGCCGTTAAGGCAATGATCAGTCCATCATAACCCTTATCACGCAGTTGACGAGTCGCCTCGTAGCCGTCGATATGTGGCATCTGCACGTCCATCAAAATAACGTCGTAATAATTCGATGAAGCTTTTTCGATGGCTTCAATTCCATCGCTGGCGATTTCTACGTCTGCACCTGCGATATTTAAGAAATGCAACATCAAGGCTTGGTTGTCGGCAACGTCTTCCACCAAAAGAATTTTCATTCCGTGCAGACGGTTGTCCATCTTAATGCTTTTTCCGCCGCGGCTTGAAATATTGAATTCAAGATTTTCCAAGAAAGGGGCTTCTTTAGTTGAAGTCGTTTCAATTTCAATCATGAAGTGGCTGCCTTTGCCAGACTCAGAAGCGATCAATTTAATATCGCCACCTAATGCTCTAGCTAATTCGCGAGAAAGCGAAAGACCCAAACCAGTTCCACCGAACTTTCTGGTTGTAGAAGCATCTTCCTGAACAAAAGGTTTAAATAAGCGTTCGACGTTTTCAGGCTTGATTCCTACACCCGTATCGATCACGTGGATGTGTAAAAGGCTACGGCCGTTTTGCCCCTGATCCGGAAGCCATTCCACACTGATAGTGACACTTCCATGCGGAGTAAACTTAATCGCATTACCAATCAGGTTATTCATAATCTGACGAAGACGAGTCGGATCACATTTAATGAACCTTGGAATTGGCGAACGCAGATTAAACTTTAATTCAATGCCACGATCTTTTGCCGGTAATTGCATCAAGGCATTGGTATCAGATAAAAGCGTCGCGAAATTAACGTCGATATTTTCTATCGTCATCATTCCTGATTCGACTTTAGAAATATCTAAGATTTCGTCGATAATTTTTAAAAGGTGACCCGCATTTCTTTGGACCGTGTGAATGCATTGAGTGCGCTTTTCGTGTGTCTGATTGCTATCAAGCATCAGTTCCGTGAAACCTAAGATCACGTTCATCGGAGTTCTTATTTCGTGGCTCATGTTTGCTAGGAAACTTGTTTTCGCACGATTGGCAGCTTTTGCTTCCCGTTCTGCTGTGACCAACCGGATTTCCGTCATCTTCCGGTCGTGAATATCAGTACAAGTACCTAACCAGTTCATGATTTGCCCAGCAGAGTTCAGCTCGGCAACAGCTTTAATCCAGAACCAACGATAGTTACCATCTTTGTCGATAATTCGGCATTCCGATTCAAACGCACATCCCTCAGTCATGGCACCAAGCCAAAGCTTTAGAAAGTTTTTTAAATCATCGTGATGCATGGCTAGCTGCCATCCTGATCCCACGCTGGCTTCTTGCGAAAAACCTGTGTAGCTAGACCAAAATTCATTGAAGTATTCCATGCCGCCATCCGCTTTTGCTCTCCATACTACATGGGGAATCGCATTGGCTAGATTGCGGTAACGTTTTAAGCTTTCAAGTTCAAGTTCGGTTAAGCGCAAATATCTTTCACGACGTTCGCTTTCGCGAATGATTTCGGTTTGTTCTCTAAGACGTTGAGCTTTGCGATAAAGATCCGCAAAAACCTGAACTTTGGATCTTAAAATCTGCGGCTCAAAAGGTTTAAAAATGTAATCGACACCACCGACTTCGTAACCCTTGTAAATGTACTGATCATCTTTGTTAATAGCAGTGACAAAGATAATCGGGCGAAGTTTATAGCGGGGATGCTGACGAATTCTTGAAGCCGTTTCGAAACCATCCATGCCCGGCATTTGCACATCAAGCAAAATCAACCCGAAATCATAGTGATCAAGTAAATCTAGGGCTTCTTGCCCTGATTGAGCTTTTACTAACGTGATATCCGGCTGATTTAAGACGGCTTCAAGTGCGATCAAGCCGTCTATTCTATCGTCTACTATTAAAACATCGACATTAGACATAAACATTCCTAGTTCACAGTCAATGTGACTTTAGAATTAAGCCAGTTATACATCACTGATAACAGATGGCCTTCATCCACAGGTTTTGTGACATAGTCGGAAGCTCCCGCCGCCAGACATTTTTCACGATCGCCTTTCATCGCTTTAGCAGTCAAAGAGATGATCGGCAGATCTTCGAAACCTGGTAATTGACGAATAGCTGAAGTTGCTTCCAACCCATCCATTTCTGGCATCATGGTATCCATCAACACCAGGTCGGTATCAGGATTTTCAATCAACGTATTCACACCTTGACTGCCGTTTTCAGCAAAGATCACTTCCATTCCACGCATTTTTAGAACGCTAGAAAGTGCGAAGACGTTTCGAACGTCGTCATCAACGATGAGGATTTTTCTACCGGTAAAGTCAGCTCCTTCGGGAAGCTTCGACGTGTACTGCAACTCTGCTTTTGATTCTTTAGCGGAAAATTGATCTAAATTTGTGTACTTCACTGGCAAGTAAAGACTGAATGTACTTCCTTCACCTGGTGAACTTTCAACTTCGATCAATCCACCTAATAGACGCGCAATTTCCCGGCTGATTGTTAAACCAAGTCCAGTACCACCGTATTTACGGCTGGTCGTACCATCGGCCTGTTGGAACGCTTCGAAAATTAGCTTTTGTTTTTCAAGCGGAATACCAATACCTGTGTCAGTCACTTTGAATGCAATAAGATCCGGATGAGATTTTTCAGTCGTAATCTGCAGTTTCACTTCACCACGATCAGTGAATTTGAATGCATTAGACAATAGGTTTTTCAGAATCTGATGAAGTCTGTTTTCATCCGAAATCAATGTTTTCGGAAGATTTGCATCCATCTCGATAGTGAAATCCAAGCCTTTGTGTTCTGCCACCGGTCTGAAAGTTTGGTCGATGTATTCGCGAATCTCATTTAAGTGAACGGACTTAGGCGCAATAGGCATTTTGCCAGCTTCCACTTTTGAAAGATCCAGGATTTCGTTGATCAAAGCTAACAAGTCTTGACCTGCTGAATGGACTGTCGAAGCAAACTTCACTTGTTCTGTGCTTAAGTTTTTATCGCGGTTGTCAGCCAATGTCTTAGACAGGATCAACAAGCTATTCAGTGGCGTGCGCAGCTCATGGGACATATTTGCCAGGAACTCTGACTTATACTTAGAAATCAGTGAAAGTTGTTCTGCTTTTTCTTCTAGGGATCTAGAAGCAAGTTCCACCTCTTGGTTTTTCACTTCAAGAAGTTTTGCTTTATCTTCTAGTTCTTTTGCTTGCGCTTCAAGTTCCGCATTTGAACGTTTCAGTTCTTGCAGAAGTTGTTCAGTACGCATGCTTGAAGAAATCATGTTCAAGATAACGCCGATGGAATCCATCAACTGATCCAAGAAGTTGATATAGTTCTGACTGAAAGGCACTAGTGATGCCAATTCAATCACCGCTTTCAATTCACCCTCGAACAGGACCGGAAGCACGATAATGCTGCGTGGTTTTTCTTCGAAAGTGCTTGAGCTGATGACGATATAATCGTCTGGCGTACTAGTTAACAAGATACGTTTTTTCTCAAACGCACATTGACCCACCAGGCCTTCTTTAAGGCGATACTTATTAGAAACGTGCTTTCTTTCCGTGAAGGCATAGCTAGCGATAAGATTCAGAGATGGCTCCCCTTTATCATCGCTATCAACCATAAAGAAGGTGCCTTGGCGGGCCCCAACTAGTGGAGTCAATTCAGACATGATCAACTGAGCCACTGAAGTAATACTTCTTTGACCTTGCATCATACCCGAAAACTTAGCGAGGTTGGTTTTCAACCAGTCCTGCTCATTATTTTTCTGTGTGGTATCTTTAAGATTCGCGATCATCTGATTGATATTTTCAGATAACGCTGCCACTTCGCCTTCAGCTTCAACCGTGATTGAACGAGTTAAGTCCCCTTTTGTTACCGCCGTAGATACTTCTGCGATGGCACGAACTTGCGTCGTTAAGTTTCCGGCAAGCTGATTCACGTTGTCGGTTAAGTCTTTCCACGTACCAGATGCACCCGGTACGCTTGCTTGACCGCCCAGTTTACCTTCGATTCCCACTTCGCGGGCAACCGTCGTTACCTGGTCAGAGAAAGTACGAAGAGTGTCGGTCATAGAGTTGATGGTTTCAGCTAGGGCCGCAACTTCCCCTTTTGCTTCAAGGACGAATTTTTGATTCAAGTCACCATCCGCAACCGCAGTTACGACTTTGATGATACCACGTACTTGCGTCGTTAAGTTTGACGCCATGATATTTACATTGTCTGTTAAGTCTTTCCAAGTTCCCGCAACACCGGGCACGTGGGCTTGGGCACCCAGTTTACCTTCGATACCTACTTCACGAGCAACTGTAGTTACTTGATCCGCGAATGTACGAAGCGTGTCAGTCATAGAGTTGATGGTTTCAGCTAATGCTGCCACTTCCCCTTTTGCTTCAAGAACGAATTTTTGATTTAAGTCACCGTTTGCTACGGCAGTTACGACCTTAACGATACCACGCACTTGCATCGTTAAGTTTGATGCCATGATGTTTACGTTATCAGTTAAGTCTTTCCAAGTACCAGAAACACCACGCACTTCCGCTTGTCCACCTAATTTACCTTCAGTACCAACCTCTTTCGCAACACGAGTCACCTCGCCCGCGAATGTGTTTAACTGATCCACCATCGTATTGATCGTGTTTTTAAGTTCTAGAATTTCACCTTTGGCATCAACCGTGATTTTTTGTGATAAGTCCCCAGTCGCAACCGCAGTGGTTACTTTTGCGATGTTACGAACTTGGGCAGTTAAGTTACCCGCTAGACCGTTTACGTTATCGGTTAAATCTTTCCATGTACCAGAAACACCGCGAACTTCAGCTTGTCCGCCTAGTTTTCCTTCAGTACCTACTTCCTTCGCCACACGAGTTACCTCGGCAGCAAATGAGTTTAACTGATCCACCATGACGTTGATGGTATTTTTAAGTTCAAGGATTTCGCCTTTGGCATCAACCGTGATTTTTTGTGACAAGTCACCTTTTGCTACGGCTGTTGTTACTTTTGCGATGTTACGAACTTGGTCGGTTAAGTTACCAGCTAAGCTATTTACGTTATCAGTTAAGTCTTTCCAGGTACCAGAAACCCCTTTTACATCGGCCTGTCCACCTAGTTTTCCTTCAGTACCTACGTCTTTTGCCACACGAGACACCTCGGCAGCGAATGAGTTCAACTGATCCACCATGACGTTGATGGTATTTTTTAATTCGAAGATTTCACCTTTGGCATCAACGGTGATCTTTTGTGACAAGTCGCCCTTCGCAACCGCTGTTGTTACTTTCGCGATGTTACGTACTTGGGCAGTTAAGTTACCGGCAAGACCATTCACGTTATCCGTTAAGTCTTTCCAAGTTCCAGAAACCCCTTTTACTTCCGCTTGTCCACCTAGTTTTCCTTCAGTACCAACCTCTTTTGCCACACGAGTCACCTCGGCTGCGAACGAGTTCAACTGATCCACCATGATGTTGATGGTATTTTTAAGTTCTAAGATTTCGCCTTTCGCATCAACAGTGATCTTCTGGGATAAGTCACCTTTTGCAACGGCTGTTGTTACTTTTGCGATGTTACGTACTTGGGCTGTTAAGTTACCGGCAAGACCATTCACGTTATCAGTTAAGTCTTTCCAAGTTCCAGAAACTCCGCGAACTTCTGCTTGTCCACCCAGTTTACCTTCAGTACCTACCTCTTTTGCCACACGAGTTACCTCGGCCGCGAACGAGTTTAACTGATCCACCATCGTATTGATGGTGTCTTTCAGTTCAAGGATCTCACCTTTGGCATCAACCGTGATTTTTTGTGATAAGTCGCCCGTCGCAACCGCAGTCGTTACTTTTGCGATGTTACGAACTTGGGCTGTTAAGTTTCCTGCTAGACCGTTAACGTTGTCTGTTAAATCTTTCCAAGTACCAGACACACCTTTTACGTCGGCTTGTCCGCCCAGTTTACCTTCAGTACCTACCTCTTTCGCCACACGAGTTACCTCTGCTGCGAATGAACGAAGTGTATCCACCATTGTATTGATGGTGTCTTTTAGTTCTAAGATTTCACCTTTGGCATCAACCGTAATTTTTTGTGATAAGTCGCCGTTTGCAACCGCAGTTGTTACTTTTGCGATGTTTCGTACTTGCGCTGTTAAGTTATTCGCAAGACCGTTTACGTTGTCGGTTAAGTCTTTCCAAGTACCAGACACGCCTTTTACGTCTGCCTGACCACCAAGACGACCTTCAGTACCCACCTCTTTTGCCACACGAGTTACCTCGGCTGCGAATGAACGAAGTTGGTCCACCATGACGTTGATTGTATTTTTAAGTTCTAAGATCTCACCGCGGGCATCAACCGTGATTTTTTGAGATAAGTCACCGTTTGCTACGGCAGTTGTTACCTTCGCGATGTTACGAACTTGCGCTGTTAAATTATTCGCAAGACCGTTTACGTTATCCGTTAAGTCTTTCCAGGTACCAGAGACCCCTTTTACGTCCGCCTGCCCCCCCAGACGACCTTCAGTACCAACCTCTTTTGCCACACGAGTTACCTCGGCTGCGAATGATGAAAGCTGATCCACCATGACGTTGATAGTGTTCTTAAGTTCGAAGATCTCGCCCTTAGCATCAACCGTAATTTTTTGTGACAAGTCACCTTTCGCAACGGCTGTGGTTACTTTTGCGATGTTACGTACCTGGTCCGTCAAGTTGCCGGCTAGGTTGTTCACGTTATCAGTTAAGTCTCTCCAGATACCGCTGGCACCGCGAACGTCTGCTTGTCCGCCGAGCTTTCCTTCAGTACCTACCTCTTTCGCAACACGCGTTACCTCAGAGGCGAATGAATTCAGCTGATCCACCATCAGATTTACCGTGGTACCGATACGCAGGAATTCCCCTTTTACCGTACGGCCATCGATTTCTAGGGACATTTTTTGTGACAAGTCTCCCTTTGCCACCGAGGTGATTACGCGGGCAACCTCTTGAGTTGGTTGCACCAGATCCCCGATCAGAAGATTCACAGAGTCCACGCTTGTCGACCAAGCGCCCTTGACCGAACCCATGGAGACACGTTCGTTCATTCGACCTTCTTGACCTACTGTGGAACGAACACGGACAAATTCGTTGGCCATGTTTTCGTTCAGTTCAATGATGTCGTTTAGAACTTCTCCGATTTCGGCGATGATTCCTTCATTTTCCACAGGCATTCGCACACTGAAATCACCGCGACGCACAGCTTTCACTGTGAACAGAAGCTGTCTTAACTGTTCTTTAGATTCAGACGTTGGTTTTAAATTGGCTTGAATGGCGTTAAACGCCTTTGCTTTCAATTTTTTTGCAGGAACGGTTTGCACGACTACATCAGTATCAGATTTCGCCACAGGGAGCCTCCATGAGGCTTATCGCTTAACATCCCTCTATATAGATGCAGAAAACAAAATACTTTGATGGGAAAACAGAATGAAAAACTGCGGCATTACCAAAGCATCATTTGAATACATCGTACCGTTGGGCAGGTGCTACTTGATAAAAGTAAACTCAGATATTTCAGTTAAGTTTTAGTGAATCGGGAAAAAATTTAACTTAACCGATGTCCTCAATGTAAAAGAATTTTTATCTTGAAGTTTTTTTTGTTTAAAAAAAGTCTGTCATTTGAAACAGAGCTGCAAACTTTAATGACCGAATTATTTTTTGAAGGCCTCTACAGGACAGAGCAGCAATGGTGCTTTTAAAGAGTCTGTAAAAAGCCATTCACTTCGTCCCAATATTCTTCAAAATCCGAAAGATTGTTATGATCGCCACCTTGGATCGTCACAAATTTTAAAGCTTGGGCCGTAGGAACTTGGGAAAGCTTTAGCCCTTGAGAATAAGGTACAATCGAATCCTCCGTACCGTGCAGAATAAGTATTTTACCTTGTGATAACGACAGCCATTCATCGGATCTAAACGCATACCGAATTAAGAACGAAGGCACTTGTGGGAAAAGTATTTTTGCCAATTCAATTCCACTATAAAATGGAGTTTCTAAAATCACTCCATCACAAGGATTTTTCGCTGCTAAGAACGTGGCAACGCCACTGCCAATAGAACGACCGAAAATCACCATCTTCGTAGAAATATTTTCGGTCACGTGATTGATGAACAGTTGACCAACATTGCGTAAATCTTCTTCAGACTTAACTCGTCCTTGGCTTTTGCCATAACCGGGGTAATCAATAACAACAATGTCCCAAGAGGTTTTTGCTGCGAATTCTTCGCCAAAGTAACCCCAAGAATCCAGGGCACCCGCATTGCCGTGGAAAAAGAAAACAATTCCCTTAGATTCCCCTGGTGCCTTAAAACGAAGGGCATAGACGTCTTTTTTGTCGTAAGTAAGTTTTATTTCTTCAGGGGAGCTTGCAAAAGAATACTTATAATCTTCGGGCAAAACCGTAGGGAAAAAGATCAAGCGTTCTTGATAATAGTAAATCCCCGCTGCAAAAAGAGCGAGGACTAGTAAGATAAGAAGTGCGATCTTTAAAATGAACCCCATGGAACTTAAGACATTTTCTGAAGAAGGATTTCAAACTCAGTGCCGCGACCGTCTTTAACCGGGCTTTTCACTGAGGCTTTTCCGTCATGGGCTTCAACCACTGCTTTGACGAAAGTTAAGCCTAAACCCATGCCATATTCTGTGCGGCTCTTATCGCTGCGATAAAGTTTTTGCCAAATCATCGTGTGCTCATCCGGTGAAATCCCTGGGCCCGTATCGGTGACTCTTAAGATGACGTTTTCAGTCTGATTGATAGTCTCAATCGTCACTTCGCCACCTTCTGGAGTGTACTTGTGGGCATTATCCAAAAGATTTGCGATCACGCGGCTGATAAGACGCGCATCCACCATGGCCCAGTCATGACTATCTAACTTCTTAATGACCTTGATGTTTTTTTCTTCAAAAGCCATTTCATACAAATCCATGATCTCGTTCACCAGATCACTGATGAACTTCTTTTCAAGTTTCAGTTTTTTACTGCGGTTTTCTGCCTCAGTAATATCTGTTAAAACTTGCAGGAAGTTCAAAATCTTATCTGAGTTTTCAAAGCAGCTTTGCAAAGCTTCACGATAAGTATCCGCATCAGAGTCAGCCATAAGAGCAAGCTCTGCTCTGCCACGCAGTCTTGTTACTGGAGTTCGAATATCATGGGCTAAATGGTCAAAGGCTTCGCGAAGACCGTTCACCAGGCCTTCAATCTTATCGAGCATCTTATTATTTAGAATTTTCAGCTCTTCAAGTTCGTCATCACCGCCGCCAATTGGAACACGCGTTGATAAAGACCCACTTTCAATCTTCTTCATTGACGTAAGAAGCTCGCGGACTGGTGTCAGAGTTTTATTAGAAAGAAATAAACCACCCAGGAATCCGACAAGTGCAACTGGGAACAAGATCCACCAGAACACTCTTTGAATATTGCGAAGTTGTTGGCCCATAGCCACAGTACTTTTACTGACAGCTAAATAGTTTCCATCCTTAAGCTGCTTACCCAATACGAAGATTGGAGTGTCGGCACCTTCCTCAGCGATGGTAAAATGAAACGTGTTGTTCGTTTGATTCAGAACTTCCGTTCTTAAAGCATCGATATCTATTTTAAAGACATGGGCTTCAGGCTCATGAATAAAAAGCAACTCCCCGCGCGGAGAAAGCAATGCCACCAACAGAGCATGATCATGATCATCGTTGGGAACTTTTTTAAAATAATCTTCTAGATTTTTTGTGCCTTGGCTCTCTACACGACTGCTGTATTCAGCTAGGTTTGCACCAAGCAAAGCCAGTTCTTGATCTTCAAAAGTGCTATAAATTTGAAAGTAAAGAAAGCTGAAGATGATCGTTGAACTAAGAATCAGCACTAAAGAGTACGCGAGCGTCAGTTTAGTGCTGATTCTGAAGAGAGTCGGCTTAAGACGACTTAAGAACATATCCTACACCTCTGACCGTATAAATAAGTCGTGTAGGGAAATCTTTTTCCAATTTGTTGCGCAAACGACATACTAAAACGTCTACCACGTTTGTTTGCGGATCGAAATCATAATTCCAAACTTCTTTTAGAATAGTTTGTTTTCCGATGATCTTGTTGGGATTGCTCATGAATAAATCAAGAAGAACGAATTCTCTTTCTTGAAGATCCAATTTGCGACCGGCACGAACGACATCACGATTTAAACGATTCAATTTCAAATCTTGGAAAACCAACTGAGTAACTTCAGAAGCCTTCTGCGCGCGCTTTAACAAATTCTTTACGCGAATTTGCAACTCTGCCATTGCGAAAGGTTTTGTAAGGTAATCATCGCCACCCATGCTTAGACCTTTAAGACGGTCATCAAGTTCGCGTAGGGCGCTAAGAATTAGGATCGGTGTGTTTACTTCTTTTTCACGCAAAGATTTGGCGAAAGTGTAACCGTCCATTTCAGGAAGCATTAAATCTAATACAATAATATCGTACTGATTTGTAAGAGCGCGTTCGTAAGCGCGACGACCGTTGGATTCAACTTCCACGTCGCCTTCAAGCTCGCCCAATCCTTGTTTCACAATCGTTGCGATCTCGTTATCGTCTTCTACAACTAAGCATCTCATTGCAGTATCCCCCATTACGTACAGTTAATTCGTGGGCCCAGCATATATCAGGTTTGTTTTAAAACAGAAGCCACAAATTTAATTATACCCACTAAACAGACCTTTATTACACACTTTTAATAGCAAGCCCCTCTAGAATTGCAAAGATGAAACACCAACCCTCCACATAGGCGCTTGACACCCTAACACTAGTTACAAATCAGGCAAAAATGCAAAAAAATCGTCTCAAACGGGGTCGTTAAAAATCTTTGATTTCAAAGCGAAAAGCTAACAGCAAAAAATAGCAATCTTCTCTATGGGAACCAAAAAAAAACAGGCTCCCGGGTCAGAGGAGCCTGTTCGACATGGTATTAGGATTTAGAACTAGGAACTATTAGCGTTTCAACTGAATCACTTCGTTAAGAAGTTCATCTGTCGTCGTGATTGTCTTCGCATTCGCTTGGAAACCACGTTGGTTTTGGATCATGTTTACGAACTCTGTCGCAAGGTCCACTGTCGATCTTTCTAAAGATTTAGCGAACAATTTACCGCGACCAGCAGCGCCTGGAGCACCCATAGAAGCTGCACCTGACTCACGAGATTCTTTCAAACGGTTGTTACCAACTTTGAACATCGCTTCTGGATTTTCGAATTTCGCAAGAGCGATTTGCGCTAAGTCAGCAGCTTGTCCGTTCGAATAAACCGCTGTCAAAGTACCTTCGTCATTGAATGAAAGACCAGTGATAGTACCGGCAGCCGCACCATCTTGATTCCAAGAAATCAAGTCAGAGTTTTTACCGTATTGTTTTGTACCATCAAGACCTTTACCGCCGTCTTTAATCGCGTCACCGAAGTTCAATTTCACTTGTTGGCCTTGAAGAGCACCACCCGCGAAGTTGAAATTAGAATCAGTTGTCTCTTGGCTGTCTAATTTACCGTCAACAGTAAATTTCAATTTACCAGCGCATACTTGAGACATCATGCCTTCTTCGCCACCGGTAACTTCTTTACCGTCAACCAAACCTTTGAATTCCCATTCACGGTCAGCAGTTTTATTGAAGAAGAAGCTAACAAGGTGTTTGTTACCTTGAGAGTCATACATCTCAACACCAGTAGAATAGTGCGAAGTTGAATATGGATCTTTGATATCGAACTTCTTAGTCGCTTCCATGCGCGAATCCAAGTTCAGATCCATTTTGATTTCTTTTGTACCTTTCGCTGGAACTAGAGCGCGAGGGAATTTGATATCAGTCATTTTGTTAACGATATTGCCCTTTTCGTCTGCCGCGAAACCTTGAACTTTTTGATTGTCGTTAGTTACTAGGTAACCTTCTTTATCAAAGTGGAAAGAACCGTCACGAGTGTAAGACTCGCCATCAGAACCTTTAACTTTGAAGTAACCGTCACCAGAGATAGCTAGGTCCGTTACTTTTTCAGTAGCATCTACGTTACCTTGAGAAAGGATTGGGTTTACTGCACCGATCTTCACACCACGACCGATTTGGTTACCACCAAGAATACCTTTTAAGTTTTTAGAAATAATATCTTGGAATTCTGCACGGCTGGCTTTGAAACCAATCGTGTTAGCGTTGGCGATATTGTCCCCGATAACTCCCAAGGCTTCGCCTTGCGCAGTCATACCAGACACACCCGTGTAAAGAGATGAAAGAATACCCATGTGACCTCCATGTCGTTGACGTCTTCAATCGGAATCCGTCGTTTGGAGGGCCTCCTCTGCGAGGACCAGCCCTAAATTATTTAATTTTTAAATTCGTTAGTTAACTAAGCCCTTCCACTCTGCTAACTAATTTTCTAGCTATCGGAACAAGTCCAGCCTTCGAGCTCCGCTCTATGGCCTCCTCGGCGTCCGCCGGCTAGATAACCACTGTTGAGTCGATGTTCGTGAATACATTTTCTTTCAATGCATTCTTGTCCATCACAGTCACAACTGTGTTGTTCTTCACGCTAACGATCAGTGCCGAGTCATTCATTAACACTAATGAATCCTTGGAACCTTTCGCCGCCGCTCTCGAGATCGCGTCTGACAGCTTTGAGATATCCTCTGGAGAATAACTTATTCCCCGGGTTCTCATACGCTCAATCGCGTGGTTCGAGAACTTCACTCCTTCCACAGCCTTGTTAAGAGCTTGGGGATTTACTTGTCCAACACCTTGGGGCTTTACGCCTGCGATGTCGCTCAAGGTATCCTTGAAGGAAGGTCCACCGTCGTTCAGGTTTGGTTGTTTAACCTTGCCTGGCGTCTGTGGAACGAGTTGATCAAATGTCTGAATCTTCTTTAAATCGACCATTACCTCGCTGTCTCCTTAGCCAGCTTCTCCATCATGCCTCTGTCTAATCCGACTGATTCCATGATATTCGATTTTGCTATAGGAGCAGAGTTAGTAGAAGTCTTTTGTGCTTCAACACTTGCCTCTTTCATAGTTTGTCCTTTAGCATCATCTTTCTTCAAGTCTAGGTTTGTAACATCATTTATTTTCTGGTCGTTACTCATAAGACGAGGGTCCGTAATCTTTTTCACGTCAGAGAAACGAATCGCTTGGTTTCCTACGTGAAGAACCGGTCCTTCACTTGAATAACTTACGCCTGTGATCACACCGTCGAAGTCAGATTTGATACCGATCTTTTTACCATCCGCAGTTTTTCCTTCTGCGATGAATGAATATTCTCCTGCTGGAGATTTCATTGCTCTTTCGTCTTCACCGTTCCAAGTAAGTTTGTTTTCACCTTGTTTCAAACCGCGAAGATTGTAAGTGCGAACGATATTTCCCTCTGGATCGCGAACTTTCACAGACACTTCTGCAGCGTCCATCGGTAAGCTGAATTTGAAATCGTGTTCTTTATCATTTGGTCCGCGCACAACTTTCGAAGAATCACCCGCAACTGCTTTTCCGATCAAGTTCAGAGCTTGGAAATTTTCAGTCGGCTTTTGACCTTCTTTCATTCCTTCCAATGTTCTGTTCATGTTCTGCATTTGCTCTAGTGAAGAGAAGTTGGCAAGCTGTGCTGCCATCTCATGACTCTTCATTGGGTTCGTTGGATCTTGATTCTTCATTTGTGTCAGCATCAATTTAAAGAACGCATCTTTATCCAAATTCGGATTACCAGCAACACGCGCTTTCTTAGATGGATCCGTCCAATTGGCATCGGCGATTTTATTTAAGACCGCACCAACGTCTTCTCCACCCAATTTATCTTTGTCATGGGCACTGATATTAGACGCACCTGGGTTTTCCGCTTTTGCTTGCGTTTTTCCGAAGGCGTTTACTCCTAATTTTGTACCTACGACTGTCATGCGTTCTCCTTTATGTTTTAAGCTGCTTCAGCCTACGCGCCCAGCGCTCCGGCTCTGCCGGCTCCGCCGCTATGCTACTAAATTTAAACCCGATCCTTTACCTTCTACACCGCGAACGCGAGCTGATGTGCTTGCGACTTCAACAGGTTGAAGAGGATCACGTTGTTTTGCACCATAACCTTTTAGGTTCGGAACCTCAGAATAGCCTTCGCGACGTCCTTGTGAACCGAAGTTCTCATTGAACTGATTCCAGAACTGGCGAGTTTGCTGATGCTGATCTCTTCCGTTCATATTAGGTTGGTTTTGCGTAGCAGTATCCGCAGATGTCGAGTTAACCACATCCACCTTTACATTTTCCATTGAGAGCTTCTGAGCAGCAAGACTGGTTTTCAGTTCAGCTAGACTAGACTCGATGGCCTTCTTGGCTTCTTTGGTATCAGCCGCCATTTCTAGATTTACTTTTCCGTCTTGAAGCATGACTTTCAGGTGGATTTTTCCCATCCCCTCGGGAGTCATTTCAACCTTCATCTCGCCGCCACCTTTTTTAATCAGGTATTGCGCTTGATTCATCAGTTGCTTCACTGCTGCATCATGTTCGGCTTGATTCACTGGCGCTTGAGGAGCCGCAGCTGCCGCCATTGGCGTTGCATTCTGCATTCCTAAAGTTTCGCCCTTGATTGGCGCCCCATGAAGCCCCTCTAAGCCTGTAAGGCTTTGCTTAAAGTCCGCTGCCTTTTCAGTCAGCTTCGTTGCCGCTTCACCTTTGCTTAAACCTTGTTGCGCAAATTCTTTGGTATTTTGCTGCATCCAAGATTGGCCTTGGGATTGGTTTTGCTGGAAGAATTCCTGAGCGGCCTTGCCATTCACTTGCGCAGCTTGCGCATTTAGTGGCGCAGCCTTATCAAGTTTCGGCGCTTGGGCTGCTTGCTGAAATTCATTCATCAATGCAGCTTCGTCACTTCCTTTACCTTCTGCGCTTGCAGCCGCTTCAGCCGCTTTTTTCGCAGCCAAGGCAGCAAGAAGTGCCGGAGGCATTGCCGACTTCATTTGACCTTGCAAATGCGGTGGCAACTCTTCAAGTTTCGGTCCTTGCGGAGCCGGTGCTTTAGGAGCCTGCGGTGCTTCAGGAGTTTCCATTCCTGTTAACTCCATGCCGTCCTGCTGAGGAATCATTTCCTCTGACAACATAGAATCTTCATCGATAGAAATGTTTTGTAAAAGCTTGCCTTCCAATGAGGGTGCGGCACCTGGCATTTCTTTAGGTTGGTTGGTCATCCAGAAATTTTTATTCAGACGATCCACCGACGCACCCATAGAATCCTGCTTGCCTTGGGCAGCAGCCATGCGCAGATCCATGTTCTGTTTGGACATAACACCAGCTCCAGCGACCATTTCTGGTTGCTTAGGCTGTTGAGGCAATTGATTTAACTGCGCTAGCAAAGCAGCATACATCGCCGCAGCTTTGTCTGCTTCTGCGTCAGGCAAATCCAATTGATCAATCACAGCTTGGGCTGTGATTTCAGGGGATTGTACAAGTTGGTTATTGTCCAGCTGGGCCATCGCCTCCACAAGTCGTGTGGGGGAGATATTGAATTCACTCTCGAAGGAGTCCATGAACTCTTGAATTGCCTGCTGTCGAACCGTCGCCTTCTTGGCTACTTTCCCGTCTGGTTTGACGACTTCTTTTTCCGTCTTCTTCGCATCAGGTTGAGGCCGTTCATTTTCTTTTTGCCTCATCTCTTTTTGCGCTGATTCTTTTGTGTCTTTCGGAAGAGCTTTTGAAGATATCTTTTCTTCGAGAGCTTTACCGAAGGCAGAATCGGAGCCGGAACCTTTGAAACCTTTTTCCTGCGCTTTTTCGCTCAGGGATTTCAAATCCGTCGTCGCACCCACTATGGGAGGGCCGACTATATTTGTTAACAAAACCTTCCTCCTTCCTAGAAAAAAGTTTTTTTAAACCTGCAAGCTATTTGCTGGCAGGTCTTCTTTTATAACCCGCAAACATCTCAGACAAGATCTGAGCTTTTTCCGGTTTTAGTAAATTCATAATATCAGCAGCATTCTTCTTTTTCATACGTCCAAGTATTTCAACTGCCAAATCCTCGTCCATCGTCTCAAAGACTTTAGCCGCTTGGGGTGCCTTCATATTCGAATACATCTGTACCAAGGTATCGACTTTTTCGTCGTCAACCTTCACGCGGTCTTCAAGCATGCCGGAAATTTTGCTGCGCATTTCTTCCAGTTCTTTAAGACGCTTTTCTAGTTCTACTCTTTGCGTTTGTAATTCTGTCTCGACGCGATTCAGCTCTTCTTCTCTCGCATCCAATTCTTTTTTGCGATCATTCAATTTTTGCAGGTGATCAATTTCAACACTGCTAAGAGCTGCTGATTCTTCTTTTGGAGTGGCTTCAGCAGGAGCTGCCACTGCTGGTTTTTCAGCTTCTGGTTGAGCGATCGCTTCGCCTGTCATCTGAATTTCTACACGCTTAACAATGTTTTCAACTTGTTCGTAGTTTTGAAATCCCCAGATAGCAACAATCAAACCCATGAATGAAACACCCACAAGTTTCCAAGGAATTGTCGTGCGTTTTTTCTTTTTTGCCTGAGTCATGCGCATACGACGGCGAAGTTGTTGTTCAACGTCTTCTGATGCTAGATCCAATTGCAATCTTGGGCTTGCTGGTTTCTTTTGAAATTTCACAGGGCCGCCATTTTGATCAGCAACTTTGCGAGCATTTTGGAAGAATTGATCGTATCCGCTTTTCATTCTATTCCTTCACAGATTTAAAGCGCAGGATGCTTTGTTCATCCATGTCTTTTTGGTCCTGCGCGAGTCTTTCAAGACGGTACTCTTGAAACTTATTTTCGCGCATCTTATCCATGATTTTATATTCCTGAGCCGCTTGTCGCAAAATCTCTCTTTTAGCCTCGACCAATTTTTCGATTTCTTGAATTTTTTGCTTTTGCCTGTGGATGCGGATTTCCTGGCCCTTTAGGAATTCATGGATTTGGCTTAGAGCTGGACCTTGGGCCCCGCCTTGTTGGGATAACAATCCAGCCTGCTCGTGAGCATTGGTTTTTTGCTGCTCCATCTGATCAAGCTTATCAGTTTCTTGATTCATCAGGGTCATAGCTTCTTGAAAGTCTTTTTGCGCTAGATTCTCTTTGATCTTGCGATGCTCTAACACCTTTTGCAGGGGGAATTGGAATTTCATAATTAGTCTCCCGGGCTGCTTTAGTTACGCTCTGCGGCCTGTCGGCCATCAGGCGTTCATTAAAATCTGCTGCATCTGACGGACGGTTTGCGTGAAGTTCGATGGATCTTCGACTCTTTGTTTTAAGAACTCGTTCACCTGGTCAATGACCTTCACCGCTTTATCAATTTTTGGATTTGATCCTGGCTTATAGGCCCCGATGTTGATCAAATCCTCGGCGTCTTTGTAGACAGCTAAAGTTTCTCTTAATTTTTGCGCAAGCTTCGTGTGTTCAGATGATGAAACGGCTCTCATCACACGACTTGCACTTTGCATGATATCAATCGCAGGGAAATGACCCTTTTGCGCTAAAGCACGGCTTAGTACGATGTGACCATCCACGATAGAACGAACGGAATCCCCGATAGGATCGTTCATGTCATCCCCTTCAACCAGGGTCGTATAAAAACCAGTGATACTGCCTTCGCCTTCAAAAGACCCGGCACGCTCTAAAAGCTTTGGTAAAGTCGCAAAAACACTCGGCGTATAACCTTTTTGAGATGGCGGTTCACCAGTGCTAAGACCGATTTCACGTTGAGCCATCGCAAAACGAGTGACTGAATCCATCATCAATAAAACATTCTTACCTTGCGCGCAGAAATACTCTGCCAAGGCTGTTGCCACGTAAGCACCACGCATACGTAATAGCGGGCTTTGATCACTGGTCACACAAACCACAACGGATCTTGCCATGCCTTCAGGGCCCAAATCGTGTTCGATAAACTCACGAACTTCACGACCACGTTCACCGATCATGGCGATGACATTAACATCGGCGTTGGTATTTCTAGCCATCATCCCTAAAAGCACAGACTTACCCACACCCGAACCCGCCATAATAGCGACACGTTGGCCCAGGCCAGAGGTTAATGCGCCATTAATAGCGCGAATACCAAGGTCAATAGGTTCACGGATAGGACGTCTTTCTAAAGGATTACGAACTTCGCTGTATAAGGGAACTTCTCTAAAATTTTCTACTTCACCTTTAGAATCTAAAGGACGGCCTAAGCCATCCACCACGCGACCTAAAAGTTCATCGCCCGCACGGACTGTGGCGATTTGGCGGGACATGGTGATCTTAGATCCCAAAGCCACGCCTCTCATGTCGTTTAGTGCCATCATCAAGACGTGCTTATCTTTAAAGCCAACAACTTCGGCTAAGAAAGACTTATCAGTTCCACTTGGATTAATCGTGACGATACTGCCAACACTGGCACCCGGAAGATAACCTTTGATCAACATGCCATTTACTTCTGTTACTTTGCCGCTATCGCGGGTCAAATGGGCAGAATCAATAACATCCATGTATTTTTCAAGATCAAGTTCCAAAGAATGCATTAACTGGCAACCTTATCTTTCACTTTAGGAAGATTGTCGGAAAGAATGGACCAAAGCTGCTCCACTCGTTGTTCGATGCGGGCGTCGACTTCACCGTAGTTTGTTTCAACGATACAACCACCATCAACCACAGTTTCACTTGGTTCAAAGCGGAGCTTTTTAATGAATTCAAACTCGCGGGACGTTTCTTTTTTAAGTTCTTCAAGGAATTCAAATTGATTTGGCGAAACTTGCACAGTCACGTTTTCTTCGTCACTGGCTAAGCTAACTGCATCGCGCAGAATCTGAACCATGGCATCGGTATTGTTTTGCAATTCCATTTTTGCAAGGCGCGAAGCCATTTGATAGCTCAGTTTAATTAAATGAGCTTCATTGAAAGTCGCAAGTTCAGACTTCAGATCTTTTAAACCATTTAACAAAGTATCTAATGCCGTCATCTTTTCATTGATATCAGCAGAAACTTGATCGAACGCCTGTTTACGGCCTTCTTCCAAACCCAGGCGGTACGCTTCTTCATAAGCGCCTTCCTGGATTTCTTTAAGCTTCTCTAAAGCAGCTTCTTCGATTTTTTCTTCTTCAGATACTTTTTCCACTTCATCGATGCCCGTTTGTACGCGGACAGCGTTATTCATACGGAAATCAGAACCCTTGCTTTTTTCCGCTAAATAATTAAGGGCCTGCTCTGGAGTTCCCAAGTCAAACTTGACTGGTACGAACTCCAGAACCGTTTTTTCAGCGACTTCCTTAGGCAATACCGCACGGGAAGTCCTAGCTGTTGCGGGAGAATTAGACCATGGCATCTTCTGATCCGCCTCTTGCGATTAAGATTTTTCCTTCTGCTTCCAGACGACGGGCAACGTTGACGATTTCTTGTTGCGCGCCTTCTACGTCTGACAAACGCGATGGTCCCATATTGTTCAAATCCTCGCGTAACATCTCGGCCGCACGGGCAGAGATGTTTTTGAGAATCTTCGAACGAATCTCTTCGCTGGCAGTTTTTAGTGCCAATAGAAGTTTTTCGTTTGGTACCTCTTTGAGAAGAGCTTGAATACCGCGGTCGTCGATTTTGACGATATCGTCGAAAACGAACATAAGCTTGCGGATCTCTTCAGCCAATAAGGGATCTTTTTCTTCAAGGCGAGACATGATTGCAGTCTCAGTGTTTTTGTCCATAACGTTGAGCATTTCTGCCACCGGTTGAACACCACCCAAGGCAGCTTGTTCAACAGTTGCAGTATTGGACAATTGATTTTTTAATACTTTATCGATTTCAGCGATCAATTCAGGATCCACGTGCTCTAAGTTTGCCATACGCAGAACCACTTCGGCTTGAAGTGCTTCAGGAAGACGTTTTAGAACCTCGCCCTTTTTCTCTGGCTCTAAGTGCGCAAGAATTACGGCAACAGTTTGTGGATGTTCATTCACTAGGAAGGTCGCAAGGGATTTAGCATCCACCATCTCTAAAGATTCAAGTGAACGTGAACCACCTGTACTGATATTCAAACCACCCAGGATACCGCGGGCTCTTTCTTCACCCAAAGCATCAACGATGGTGTCTTTATGGGAAATAGTTTCAGAGAAGATATAATCTTCTGTTTCAGAGATCATTTCATAGAACTCTTCAAGCACACGTTTTGTAACGTGAACAGGCACTACGCGAAGCTTCGTCATTTGATTGATCAGCTTACGAATATCAGCGTCATCCATACGGCGAAGCAAAACCTTCACCGCGTCTTTACCCAGGTAATTGATTAGGATGGCAGCTTTATCGAATCCTTTTAGATTTTCGTATTCGATATTTTCTGTTTTATAGATTTTCATTAGCCATCCTTTCTAACAAGCCACATACCAAAGGCATTTGCAGCTTTTTCTTCGTCACGGCCCATGTTTGCCATAATACGGTCTTTCAACAATTCACTTTCAGCCTTCTCTGGATCAATAGATTCCTGAAGGACAGGAAGTGCTGTCGACATACCTGGAAGCGTGTTATCAACAGATTGCAGTTCTTCCAGTTCTTCGATTGTACGTGGCAACATTTCCTCCACTGAATCTTGGAAGCTGTCGGTAATCCATTGCATGAATGGACGAACTACGATGAAGAAGAACAAGGCCAAGCTGAATCCAAGCAGCGCCCACTTGAACAACGCATGGATAAGTTTCTTACGCTCAAGCGTAGTTAAGATCTTTTCAGCCTCAGAAAAGTCTTCAGGTTGGAACTGAAGGTTTTCAATTTTAACACTGTCACCACGAGCGGCATTAAAGCCAATCGCGTTCTTGATTAGATCTTCGTACTTTTTAAGATCTTCTGCTGAACGAGGTTGATATTTAGTTTCAGTAGTGCCGTCTTCTTTCGTCGTCGTCACCATCATACCGTCAACCATGACTGCCACACTCACGCGCTCTAGGTTACCTGCAGCTTCGCGGATGTTACGAACCGTTTTTGGAACTTCATAGTTTGTCGTTTTGATTTCTTTTTTAACGTCTTGACGGAAACCCACTTGGCCCGCGTCTTCAGCGCCGGGCAAGTTCGCACGGGCACCCGGGACACCAGCAGGGCTTGTGCGGGAACCATCCAAAGATTCCTCTTCAGATTGTTGTGAACGGATCGCTGTTTTATCTGGATCTACTGATTCTTCCACAGAAGAAATGATTCTGTGATTTAAAGTAGCATCTACTTTTGCTACAACTTTTGCGTGACCCACAGTTTTAGAAAGAATGTCTTCGATACGGTTTTCTAGGTCACCTTCGATTTTTGCTTTTAAATCTAAAAGCTCGTTAGAACCACCGGTCATACCGTTTTCTTGGCGAGTTAATACTTTACCACGTTCATCAAGAACTGTGACTTTATCCGCATCTAAGCCTTCAACCGCGTTAGCAACTAGATAACGGATACCGCGAACCTGGTCAGCACCAAGTTCTTTGCCTTGATGAAGTTCAACGACAACGGAAGCTGTTGCTGCCGCACCTTCTTCAAGGAAAGTCTTTTTGTTTGGAAGCGCTAGGATAACTTTAGATTGTTTTACCGCTGTCAAAGTGTTGATGGCTCTCATCAACTCACCTTGAAGGGCTCTTTGATAATTGATTTTTTGTGCGTAAGAGTTCATGCCGAAATCTTGCTTATCGAAGATCTCTAAACCGATTGAGCCCATTTTAGGTGAACCGATTTCCGCCATCAAAGTCATTTGCGTTGAATGCAAAAGCTCTTTAGGAATCGCTACCGTTTTACCGTCGTCACGCAAAGTGAAAGGAATGTTTTTTTCATTCAACTTAGCAACGATTGATGAAACTTGTTCCGTCGGAATGTTTGTGAATAAAGGTACATAGTCTTTGCCTGACGCCATGAAAACCATGGTAGCCACAGCCACAAGCGCGATAACTGATACCGTGATGACTGAAAGCCTCTTAGTTGGCCCCAGATTCTTAAAGAACTCACGAAACTGGATGACCAATCCACCAAAAATTTTATTCAAGAAACCCCTCCGACCTAAAAACCAAATTCAAAACTTTTAAATACTGCTCCAGCCTACGCGCAAAGCGCTTCGGCACTGCGGCCTGCCGGCCTAAACCTGCATTTTCATGACTTCTTGGTACGCATCAATAATCTTGTTACGTACTTGCACCATCACCTTTAAGGCGATGTCAGCTTTTTCAGCTGCGATCATGACGTCAGCGACGTTATCTGTTTTTCCAGTCGCGAGATTTTGCATAGCCTTGTCTGAAGACTTTTGCATTTCATTCACGTTGCTAACAGCATCTTTCAAAGTGTCAGCGAAGCTTTTGCCAGTACCTGATGTTGAACTTGATGATGAAGGGTTCTCGATCGTTAACGACTTGGAATCTCTTACGAGTCCAGTGTCAAGAAACCTATTCGCATTTGATACAGTAAAACCTTCCATGGCTTCACTTCTCCTCGCTATATAAAAATTGTAGCCAAACAAATCCAAAAAGTCTTAAAAAACTGACTCAGTCTAGGAAAAATACTCCTCGACGAAAACCGCTACCTACCTATCTCTAGGGCCGATAGAGCCATATCTTTTGACGCCTGTACCGCAGTTACATTCGCCTCATAAGAACGCGATGCCTGTATCATATTGGTCATCTCTTCCATAAGGTTGATATTTGGGTAGGCTACATAACCATCTGGATTTGCATCTGGATGATCCGGCTCATACTTAAGCAACGGCGCTTTACGATCAGACAGTACGTCAGTCACCTGGACGCGTTGAAAGCCGCTAGCTGGATCGCCTTGTGTAATAATCTCGCCAAAGTTCTTGGCGTCAGGCATGGCCTCAAAAACCACGTCTTTACGACGGTACGGGCCGCCTTCAGGAGTCTGGGTTGTATTGATGTTGGCAATATTACTAGCAATGGTATTCATGCGCATTCTTTGCGCCGCCATACCGCTGCTGCTAATTCTCATCCCGGTTAAAAAATCAGCCATCCTTGGCCTCCATTATTAAAACAAAAAGCTGCTTCAGCCTACGCGCCTGCCGACACAAGGCTCTTCAGGGCCTACCGGCCACCGTCAGTAGCTGCGTATTTTAACGCTGCCATTTTTTTATTAATCAATTGCAGAGCTGTTTTATACATGATGGCGTTTTCAGAGAGTGCCGACATTTCTTTTTCAAGATCGACAGTGTTGCCATCGTTGTTCACTGCACCTTCTGGATCGTCGTAAATATCGGGGCGAGTTTTAGTAACACTCACGCCACCGATACCGAAGTGTTTTGAATCGCTCGTGCTAAGGGCACTTTGACCATCCAGGTCCAAAGCTCTTTGTAAAGCTCCTTCAAAATCCATTTTCTTGGCGTGATAGCCAGGCGTTTCTGCGTTGGCGATATTTGATGAAATTACGTTGTTACGGATCTGGCGCATCGCAATTGAACTTGCTAGCGCGTTGGTTGTTTTATCGAACAAGTTACTCATAAAACACCTTCTTCTTTGTATTCGTTTAATTTATTTCTTAATGTTCGAATGCTGATCCCTAGCATCTGAGCAGCCCGGGTGCGGTTTTGTGCCGTCAACTCCAGGGTCTGTAAAATAAGACGCTTTTCGACCTCAGAAAGGGACATGCCTGGAGCAAAATCCAGCTCTAAATCTTCAACTGCCACCTCAAATTGAATATCAGAGGGCTGAATCATTGAAGATTTTGCAAGAACCACGGCTCTTTCTAGCACGTTTTCAAGTTCACGGATGTTGCCAGCCCAGCTCCAAGAGTTTAAACGAGCATAGGCTTCAGGGCTTAAACGAAGACCTGTCTTACCGTGCATGATTTGCGCAACTTCCAAAATAAAGTTCACAATCACTGGGAAATCAGAAACACGGTCTTCCAAACGAGGAATTTCTAAGTGAACTACTGCCAACTTGTAAAACAGATCTTGACGGAAAAGTTCTTGCTTCACCATCGCACGGACATCACGGCGAGAAGTTGAAATAAAACGAGGACGCGTGCCATCTGTTCTTTCAACAAGTCTCATCAATTCGTTCTGCAAAGCGGTTGAAGCGCAATCCAAATCTTCAATAAGTAAAGTTCCACCGTCGATTCTGCCAAAATCAAATCCCGCAGGATTTTTGCAATCAAGACAGTACAAACGCGGTGAACGACTTTTGCCGTAAACATAACGAGCCAAACTAGTTTTACCTACGCCCGCCTCACCAACAATTAAAAGACTTGCCTGAGTCGCTGCTAGTTGAAGACTCAACTGCTTCACTTCATGCATTTTTCTGTCTTCAATTTGTAAAGCATCAAAATCAAAGTACGACATTAAATCTCCTACTTACCTTGCTCGTTCTCAGACATGGCTGGAATTCTTTTGATATATTTCTTATAACCATCGCGCCATTCAGAGTTTTTCAATTGCTCCTGGGCCAAGTTTTTCCAGAACTCACTTTTTTCACCTTTAAATTCGTTCCAAACAGTTGCGGCTTTTTGAATTTCACCTTTGTTAAAGTGAATCTGACCAAGTTTGTAACGTATGGAAGACAATGGACGTTTGTCTTCGTATTTTTCTAAAAGCTTTTCATAGGAAGCGATGGCCTCTGATGGTTGGCCTTTTTCAAGCTGAATATCGCCTGTCATTTCAAGCGCCTTTGCGTGAACGACTGGTGAAACTTTATCTGAATCACTTTGTAACTTATCGATCATACCCAAAGCTTGAAGAGCATCAGCACTGCGGTTTTGTTTCATTTGCAGTTCGGCTAATTTTAAATAAGGCTCTGCCACTAACTCTGGCTGACCTTTCCATGTGCGCAAAAGTTCACCCAAGTACCGAATAGCTGATTCATTATCACCACGCTTTTCAAGAAGACGAACGGCGATGTTCACTCTTTCAATTTGCGCTTCTTCAGTTAACGTTTCTGGGTTTTTGATGTTCTTTAGAAACTCATAAGCCTGATTGTACTTTTGTTCGTTCGTGAAAACCGCGGACAGACGCAGGTTTAACTCATCTTCTGATGGAAGATTTTCTTTAGCCTTAATCTCTTTAGCTTCTTGGGTTCCGCGAATAGCGTAAATACGATTTAAAACATCTTTATAGTATTTTTCTGCTTCAACCGGAGCCCCACCCATTTCAAAAGCGCGACCGACATTGTATTTCGTGTCTAGACGTTTTGAGTTTTTCAACCAGTTGTCAGCAAACTTGCTATGGGTTTTTAAAGCCGCAATAAAATTACCCTGTGCAACTTCACTGCTTAATTTTTCATTGATGTTCGCCACAATACGATTGGTCATAAGTGGCACATCCACTGAAGTTGGATGTTCTTTATAATATTTAGAAAGTAAATCAATGGACTTCGGGAATTCACCACGGCTGGTATAGCCATCGCCCACCATCACCGTTGAGAATTGTTCGATGTTAGGTAGATCAATCTTTTTAGCTAAAGACATAATCTCGCCAACCGCGTGATTCACTTCCTTTGGTTTCATCCCTTTCATACGCGCACTTAGTAGACGCAAACGAGCCACAACCGCACTTGGAGATTCACCATAACGGAAGAATGTTTCAAGGTACGCACCCATTACGCGGGACTTATCAGCTCCGAATATATCAAGAAGCTCCCCCATACGAGTCATCGCAAACGCAGCATGATCATCGCTTGGGAATTTTTTGATATAAGTGCGATAAACATCCAAACTTTCAGGATATTTCTTCATCCAGAACAAAGATTCGGCCTGGTTATAGAATGCATTTGGATAAAAGTTCTGACCTTCTGGATATTTCTTTAAAGCTGCTTGGTATTCAGCAACTGCTTTATCATAGTTCTTAGCCCGAGCCCAGATGTCACCCTGACGGAAAGCGGCTTCCACTTTCAAGTCACGGTTTTGCGTGTTCTTTTCGACCTCAGCAAACTGGGCAGCAGCATCATTCCACTTATTTATTTTCATGAATGCTAGACCTGTACCCACGCGAGCTAAATCTTTAGACAAAGAATTCTTTGCGCCAAAATTTTTATTTTCAATGTGATCGTTAAATAAACGAAGTGCATTGATGGCATCGCCTTTTTCTAAAGACAAGAAACCTGTCTTAAGCGATGTTCTTTCAGCTAATGGCGATTGCGGATATTTGGCGATAGCATCTTTATACCTTTGCATCGCTTCGTCATAACTGCCGCCGCGATTTTCATTTTGCCACAAAGACAAATGAACATCGGCCGTCATGAAATCAATCATTTCGTTGTATTCAGAATTTGGATATTTCTCTTTAAACCAAGCTTGGGTTTTTAAGTAAACCGCATATCTTTGTTTTTCAAATAATGTAAGTAGCAAACGAGCTTGTTTGTTTTCTTCTGTCGCTTTCGGCGTGATTTGATAAATCGTCGGCGTGACTTTCAGCTTTTCCCAAAAGCTGACCGGAGTTTGCAACATCGGAAACGGAATATAGTAGTTATCTTTCGCGCGAATGATCGCATCTTCTTTAATCTGATAATCCTTGATTGCAAAACGATCGTATTCTGGATCACCACCATCAAAGATCCCGGCTTTTATCGGAGCCTCGTCGTTCGCTGCTACGGCGATGCCTTGGTTGGAGAGAGCCAAGACATCCGCCGTAGCTGGATTTCTTTTTTTGTTTGTTTTAACTTTTGCAACTGTATCTGTGGACTTAGCTTTATCAGCGACTGCTGCTGGTTCAGATTTTTTTGCTACCGCTGGAACTTCTTTTTTTGCATTTGGATTTAGATAAAAATCCATGATCAAACGCGAAGGTTGGTCCGTTAGATAATCAAAGGTATCAATATTTTCGCCAGCTAAGGTGAACTTCACCACAGATTTACCGTCTGGACCTTGGCGATCTACGACGATACCTGTAACGAACTCACTTTTAAATGCAGACAATGCCTGAATAGTAGAGTCATCTAAGGCCGGAACAGCCATCTCAACAACGGTTTGGCCTTTCACCTCAAGGCGTTTAACGTCATAATCCCAGTTTTGTTGACCGGTAAACTCTAAGTGAACAGTGTCACCTTGAAAATTGATTGAGCCATTGACCTTGTTTGCAGCATGAGCCGCAGTAACTAGACCAATGATCAGGCATCCTGCCATTATGATTCTTTGCAAAGTGTTCACTCCTTGAACCCCTTCTTCTATCTTCTTTGTGCTGTTGCACATACGGTGCCAGGCATTCCAAGGTCTATTGGCAAATTAGTTCAAGATGGGCAAAAAAGTTCATTGGATTTCTGTCAGGCCTGACAATCTGATGACACCGACTTAGGCCGTGATTCACTTGCGCACACTGAATTTTCCATGAAGAGTTTCCGATAGATAGGCGTTATGAGAAACCACTACTTAGTTATATTCATCTTGGGTCTTTTGCTTAGCGGCTGTGTAACGGTTCAACTTCCCGGCGGTAAAGTCACGTCGGCAAAAGACGTTGAATACAAACAACCTGCGGGAGCTTTTAAAGAAATCGCAAGTGCCGACGCTGATAAGTCATGGATCAGTGCAAACACTGGCAATACCATTTCCTATTTTTCCGAATGCGGTGGCAAATCAGAACCAACACTTAAAGATCTAGAAAACGACGCCTTCGCGGCACTGAACGAAAGCAAAACGCTTTCTTCTGAAGAAGTAAACTACAACGAACGCGCTGCTAGACAATCCCGCGCCAGTGGAAAACTTGACGGCGTTCCCGTTGAACTAGCTTTGATCGTATTTCAAAAAAATGGCTGCAACTACACTTTGACCTATGGCGGATTAGCGAAATCTTTTTCAGCCGAGGCAGCCGCGTTTGAAGAATTTAAAAACAATTTTAAGGCGCCTTAATGAACCAATTTGCGTTGCCGTTCACAGTTTTTATTTTAGAGATCATCCGCTTCCTAGGCGGAACGGGTCTGCTATTTAAAGACGTTGTTCGCGAAATCGTAAAAGGGAAATTTTACTGGAAGCTTTTAATTGAGCAGATCTATCACATTGGTCTGCGCTCGTTACCACTTGTTGTGATCACCGCGATGAGCACCGGCATGGTGATGTCCCTGCAGTTTGGTATGGGTCTAGAAAAATTCGGTGGTAAACTTTATGTTCCTAAACTTGTGGCGGTCACGATCTTACGTGAAATGGGTCCGATGTTCACTAGCCTTATGCTAGCAGCCCGTGTGGGCGCCGGTATCGCCAGTGAAATTGGCAGTATGGTCGTAACACAACAAATCGATGCAATTCGTGCCTTGGGAACTTCACCGATTAAAAAAATCGTGATTCCAAGAGTCCTTGCGTGTTTGATCACCTTACCGATCCTTGCCACTGTTGCAAACATCGTAGGTAACGCAGGTGGTTTGATTATTGGCGCCACAGAATTAAATCTTGATCCCAACTTCTATCTTTTGAAAGTCATGTCCACTTCAAACATCGTCGACTATCTTTCTGGATTCGGTAAAACCTTCTTCTTTGCTTTATTTATCGCGATCCCCGCTTGTTACTTTGGTTTGACCGTACAAAATGGAACTAAAGAAGTCGGTATCGCTACTACCAAAGCCGTTGTCGTCGCTTCCATCATGATTCTTGTGGGGGATTTCTTCTTATCAAAACTTTTCTGGATCGTGGAGAAGATGATATGAGCGAAAAGCGCAGCGGTGTGATTGAAGTCGTTAACTTCCATAAATCCTTTGGCGGCAAAAAAGTTCATCAAGGTGTCAACTTTTACGTACGTAAAGGTGAATGCTTGGGATTGATTGGCGGCTCTGGAACAGGAAAGAGCGTCTTACTGCGCAGTCTTGTTGGTTTAGAAAAACCAGATTCAGGCAGTATTCTTATTGATGGCGAAGATATTGCGCCGATGAACGAAAATGAACTCATCAATATCCGTAAGAAAGTAGCCTACGCTTTTCAAGGTGGCGCACTGTTTGACTCAATGACGGTTTATGAAAACCTCGCTTACCCTTTGCGTGAACACTTTCACTATTCAGAAAAAGAAATAGCTTTAAAGATCCGCGAACAGCTTGCGGAATTTGGTTTGCCTGAATCTGAACATCTTTATCCAGGAAATCTTTCTGGCGGCATGCAAAAGCGTGTGGGCCTGGCTCGTGCGATGATGATGCATCCTGAAGTTGTTTTATATGACGAACCCACCGCGGGTTTAGATCCTTACAATACCAAACGCATTCAAGAATCTATTCTTTCGCTAAAAGCCAAAGGTGTTACGTCAATCCTCGTAACCCACGATATGCCCACTGTGTACGCCGTGTGCGATAAGGTCGCTCTTTTGCAAAACGGTCGCATCGGCGAACAATACACAATTGATAAATTAAAATCGGAACCTGAAGGCCCAATGAGCCTGTTCATAAATGGAGAAAGTGCTTAATGGAATCACACACTAGCACCCAGCTAAAAGTTGGAATCTTTTTAGCCGTGGGCGCTGTCCTAATTATGGCTTCGTTGTTTTTCCTGGGTGCAGACCGCGCACTATTTACTTCTTACGTAAGACTGCACGCACACTTTGATCAAGTTCAGGGTTTGTCAGTAGGTAGCGTTGTTTCTTTATCGGGCGTGACTGTTGGTAACGTTGAAGCGATCACTTTTCTTCCGGAAGTTAATGCGCTAGATGTGAAAATGAAAGTGGACGCTGACTACATCCCACGTATCCGTCAAGGTTCACAAGTGGAAATTCGTACCCAAGGGGCCTTGGGTGATAAGTTCGTATTCATTATCCCAGGTGATCCACGTGCTGAAGTTGTTAAAGAAGGTGAAGTTTTGCAAATCGCTAAAGCCACCGACGTTCTAGGAATTATTTCTGAAAGAGGAAATGAAACCAACCGCATCTTTGATATAATCAATGAGCTTTACAAAATGACCCACGCGATGAATGAAAACAATCGTATGGGAAGACTGATGGGAAATCTTGAAACTGCGAGCACAAGTTTGACCTTGGCAAGTAAAGAAGCGCAGAAGCTTGCGACTCAGTTAAATGAAAGTGCAACGGGCGATAAGTTCGCAAGCTCCCTGAACAAACTAGATTCGATTCTTACCAAGATCGATAAAGGTCAAGGAAGTCTAGGTGCGCTTATCAACGATCCAAGTCTTCATAATCAATTAAAAGCAATGGTGGGAGCGAATGATAGGAAAGATCACGTAAAATCGCTTCTACGCCAATCTATTGACCAAGGCACCAAAGCGACAAAGGATTAGTTCACGAAAATGTGAGCGTGTAGAGTTGGTAAGAAACTCGAAGACAGTCCGGAAAATAAAAAAATTGGGTGGAGAATTTCTTCAACAATTTTTACCTTGGGTACATGGAAAAATTAATTCAAGCTTTAACAATAGCAGTGAGTCTTTTATTAACTTACCAAGCTACATTGCATTCAGAAGAATCCAGTCTGTATACAGTGACTAGTGTTGAAGCTTCTTCGTCACCCAAAATCCCCCTTACCTTACCTCCATTTTAGGTTCTTTCTTTTGGCATAAAACTGGCTAACAAGGTCACTGAAAATCCACGTCCTTCGCTGTATCTGAACTGAAAGGGTTCTTACGTGAGATCATTGGTGGCTCTGCTAACATTTTGCGCGTTATTAGGCCCATTCTGCGCCCAGGGCCTGACGTCGACCAATGTTCTTCCAGAAGGTATTAGCAGCCCCTCATTCCGCTTTGGCTACATCGATAAGGTCGGAGAAAAATATACCGAAGACGGCACTTTGATGAATCTTGGAGATTATAAATCCGTCATTTTTAACGCCCGGGAACTAGTGAAGTTCAATCCTGAGGCTAAAAAACTTGTAGATGCTTTAAACAGCTTTGGCGCTTCCCAACTTGGCGACGAATTCAACCTGGGAGTTCTAAGAGTTAAAACCGAGCCTGTGATAAAGTACTTTGCCCCGGTCTTCGCCCGCGGGCTTACTAAGAAATGGACCGTGGGTCTGGGTATTCCTCTAATCACCTACGATAACAAAATTTCCATCGACCAACAGTTTTCTAATATCGAATTTTACCGCCAACAGTTCTCGGGATTAAGCCCTGAACTTGACCAGGCTTTGAACACAAATCTTGCCACGGCCACCCACCAAACTTTGCACCAAAAGGGTTATAAGCCCATCGAAGACCGTCACGAATCCTTTGTCGGCGATATTCAAGTAGCCAGCGTTTATAAGCTTTATGAAAACCGCAACCAGGCTGCTATTTATCAGGCGCAACTCAGTCTTCCGACCGGACCCAAATATGATGCTGATGATTTGGCTGCTTTAAATATTTTCGGAAGAACCAGCATTAATAATCTTTTTGCTTACTCGCATAGATTTTTTGGCAAGTTGACTGCGGTTCCATTTATTTCTTACTTGGTAAACATCCCAGATAAAGTTACAGCGCGCGTTCCGAAAGATGAAAACGACTCCCTGCCCGACGCTTCTGCCAAAGAAGATGTGAATAGACACATTGGGAATACTGTTTCCTTAGGACAGAATACCTTTTTTGAATTGAATGATGCATGGACTTTTGGTGCGGGCTACGAGTATGCGGTAAAGTCGCACGATGAATACACCGGGCAAAAAAATTCCCGTTATGATTTGTTAGCGGTAAATACGAATACGCAAGCGCATAAGGTGAAAGCGGAAGCTTCTTACAGCACGGTAAATTCGTTCTTTAAGAAAAAAGCCCTGATCCCAATGATTCTAACCGTCGAGATCAGCGATGTGATCTCGGGGCAAAACGTGGAAAGGCAACTCGCGCAAGAAATGAATGTGATGGTGTTCTTCTAATGAAAACACTTTTACTTCATTCCTTTTCATTGGTTGTCTCATTAAGTCTTCTAGGAGCCTGCGCGCCTAAGCCCGAGGACCGCATTTTCCCTGCTGGCAAAACCAGTTTTGGTCCGCGACTTTCAGATACGGATCTATTTCAAAAAGGTTTAAAGACCCACGGTCAAGAAGTTAAAAATCTTAACTGGCAAACACAAGTTTCCACTGCGGACTTCTTTCAGTCAGCAGAACATCTTGTCCATCTTGGACAGACCACTGAAAACGAAGCTTTGAAAAATAAGGGCTTACAATGGATTGAGCGCTTTTACGAAGCAGAAGGCTCTTCAAGCTTTGTTGAACTTTCGCAAAGTCCCTTTGCTAACCTTGCAGCAGCGCAGACCCAAACAGAAGTTAAAAAGACTTTAGAAGAAATAAATTTAGAAATCGCAAGATCCCAAAAAATTATCAAAGAGCAATTTGAAAGAATCGGCGCACAGTTTCCATGGCCGGCAAAAACCGAAAATCTACCAAAACTTTTAGCTTTCGCGCGAAGCTTCACCGACCGTGTTCAAAATACCCTTCCTGAAATGGGTTTAGAATCTGTTATTGAAGAAGGTATCACTGAAGAACTTAAAGCTGAAACCGACCCCTTGTTTGTTGAGTTTGAAAACCTGATCCATAAAATGCAAAGAGCTGTGACGTTGTCGCAGAATCTGACCATCATTGAAGCCGTGATTGCGAAGTTTCAAATCACTCTAGATCCTGAACTTAACCGCAGTCTTGCGCAAGGGAAGCTCATCGCTTCAGGGCTTGATAATATGCACGATGCTCAAGGCGGATTGACGGTTATCGTCGACATTTGGAGAATTCTGACTCCAGAAGAAAAAGCGACCTACATCAAAGACGGCAATGAAGAGCTTTACGATTTCCTATCACGACAAAATAACGATGAACTTGAATGTTTAAGAACATCGGGTTGCGGTGGTGGCATCTTTGATGGCATCGCAAAAAAGCTTTTCGTACTGCCTAAGATTAAAAAATACGGCCTAGAAAAACTGCAAGCAGAAATGAATGAAAAAACCCGTGGCTACGTGATTTCCGTGATTGAAACTTTTGGTACTAACTTCATAAAAGAACTTCCGAAGTTGTTCATTGAAAAAATCAATTTAGGTCTTCAGGAAAAAGGGAAAGAAGTTCTTTCGGTTCGCAATAACTATCCTAATTATTTAAAACGACTTTTAATGGCTTGGTCTAAGAAAGTTCTACCTTCCATGAATGGAAAGATCCGTGGTTTTGAAGTAAACCAAGTTTCAGTGAAAATCTCTTCACAAGGTTTTACGCTAGAACCACAAGGGAATTTTAAGGTTTTAAAAGCAACGACTGTGGGAAGCTCCCTTGTCGCAAATTCGCTTTTAATGGAAAACGCCAATGAAAAGAATCCAGAAAGTCTGCAAGGGGCACTGACACAAGTGAATAAGCTTGTTAGCATCGGTGGATACCGTGATGGCGCCAATTACTTAATCCCTGCACTTCTGACGCCGGTTAAAAAAGGAAAACGAAACTTAGACATAATGGACTTAGCTCTGATGCAAAGTTCTTACGCGATTCCTGATGAGGTTCCGTTAAAGGATGCCTTTCACGGCGATGGCAAAGCTTCTGTGACCCGCAATTTTTCAGCTTCATCGTTTGCAAATCAACTGTACGGCATCAGTCGCATGATGCGCTTAACTGCGGATTGGAAGCACACAAAGTTTGATAAAATTCTTGGTAACATTCAGGCGCAAGATATCACTCAGGATATTGAATCCGATGCTCTTCATCGGCCGTTATTCCCGAAGGATATGCTTTTTGCTTTGAACCTGGGCGAAGCGGCCGTGCTTTTACAAAATATCACTAAAGAAGATACCCCCGTGTTTTTAGTGACACTTGAAAACAAAATCATGGGTGCAGATAAATTCACAACCAGTGATGAGACAGCCGTGATGGCTGCCATTCAGGATATTTTAGATACTGGAAAAGGTAACGTCGTAAAAAGCCGTGACGTTGCTCATTTAATTTTAGCGATCGCCGAGTTCCTGGAAGCTACTGAGGGAGTTGAAAACACGCGCTCTGAAATTTTACTGGAAGTGGATAAAAGAGGCCTTCGTCCTTTAGACATTCTTTTGGAAGGCCGCGAAGATCTAAAACTTCTAACTTTGGGCCTAGCGAATTTCCTAACGAACAAGTTTACTTCCAGTACTGGTTTGATCCAGGAAAAGTACGACATTGAAAAACAAAGCATCCTGAATCCAGGGTTGAACTTAGAAGATCAAGCCTATGCGGTCCGCGCTTTGTTAAAAGCCTGGAAGTTGACAAACCTAGAGGTCTATCTGTGGGCCGCCCAGGATATTTATTATTCCTTAAATAAAAATTCCTTTAATAAGGATGAATTTTTCTATCGCAACAGTGACGGTTCGAACTTGGAGTTTCCACAAAAACTTCATATCATAAGAGCATTGACGGATTTACGCCCCCACTTGGATGCTAAAAGCCAGCAACAAAGTGATAAAATCCTAAAACCATGGCTGGAGGCCTTGGGAAAACTAAAATAGGAATCTTTATGTGTCAGCTTCTTGCGATGAATTGCAATACTCCTACTGATATTTGTTTTTCGTTCACGGGTTTCCAAGCTCGCGGTGGGTTGACGGATTCCCATAATGACGGTTGGGGTATTGCATTTTTTGAAGATCGCGGTGTTCGCCAATTTCTAGATACCGCTCCTTCTGCCCATTCTAAAGTCGCTGAACTTGTTCGAAGCTATCCAATCAAATCTAAAAATGTTGTGGCGCATATTCGTAAAGCGACTCAAGGAAAGGTATCGTTAGAAAATACTCATCCTTTTATGCGTGAACTGTGGGGCCGATATTGGATCTTTGCCCATAACGGGACACTTGTAGATTTTAATCCAGAACTTGATGGCAGCTACTTACCTGTAGGCAACACCGACAGTGAGTTCGTGTTTTGCTGGATTATGCAGGAGTTAAGAAAACAATTTGGCAGTGTATTTCCTGGCACAGAGAAATTATTCGCAGCACTGACAGAACTATCCAAAGTTGCAGGCGATCATGGGAAGTTTAACTTCCTACTTTGCAACGGCAGTTTATTGTTTGCCCATTGCTCTACGAATCTTACTTATGTTTTGCGTAAAGCTCCGTTCCCAACGGTGCAATTGAAAGATCAGGATGTAACGGTGGATTTGAGCGCGCAGACCACAAGTGAAGATCGTGTGGCGATCATTGCGACAAGTCCTTTGACTCACAATGAAGTTTGGACTGACATGAAACCGGGAACATTAAGTTTGTTTGAAGAAGGTGGAATTTCAAAAACGGCCGACACCGTGGTGGGCGTTCCAAGGGGTCTGAACTACTAGTCGTTATCGCCTTCGGGTGCGATTTTCTGAATCATTTCTTTAAAGCCCTCATTATCTGACGACGGGACGTCACGGCGATCCAGTGTGAACTTGATATATTTTACAAAGTTAGATTCGAATTTCTGATTGATGGTGTTGCGCATATGATCTTTCATAAAAATCATCTGTTGCATCCAGGTTGAGTTTCGCACCCACACGAACAAAACTCCCCTTTGAAAACCTACGGGTTCCGCATTTTTTGCAATGGTAGGTCCCACGACTTCTTCCCATTTAGCCCACAATTTCCAACGCATAAATTGCTCGGATAATGGTGACTTGCCATTTTCAAAAAGACTCTGTAGTACTTCCGAGCCGATTGATAATTTGCCTTTGGGTTTCTGATTGGAATCCATACTTGAAAAGGTCTACCACAAAGATGACGAATTTCACCCAAAATCATTCCATGAAACAAATTACCGTCGTTGGCGCAGGGCTTGCGGGTTCTGAGTGCGCACTACAGCTAGCTGACATGGGTTATCAAGTTGTTCTTTATGAAATGCGCGATAAGACTATGACTCCGGCGCATAAGACCCACAAATTTGCAGAACTTGTTTGTTCGAATTCTTTCGGTAGCATGGGCGAACATTCAGCTCCGGGCCAATTAAAATGGGAAGCAAAAAAATTAAACTCTCACATCCTTGAAGCGGCTTTTCATGCACAAGTTCCAGCAGGACAAGCATTGGGCATGGACCGCGAGGTTTTTTCTGCCTACATCACTGAAAAAATCCACAATCATCCTCGCATCGAAGTTCGTAACGATGTTGTAACTTCATTAGATCAAATCCCAAGACCGGCAGTTATTGCGACGGGTCCATTAACGCATGATCAGTTGGCTGAAAGCATGCGCAAACACTTCGGCGACGAATTCCTTTATTTCTTCGATGCGATTGCGCCGATCATTGACGCTGATTCCATCAACACTGAAATTGCTTGGAAAGCGGATCGTTACGACAAGGGCACGGGTGATTACTATAACTGCCCGATGAATAAAGAAGAATACAATCGCTTCATCGAAGAAATTAAAAATGCTCGCAAGATTGAGCCTAAGCATTTTGAAACGACCGATTTCTTTGAAGGCTGTATGCCGATTGAAGTGATGGTGGATCGTGGCCCGCAAACACTTCGTTTTGGTCCAATGAAACCGATCGGCTTAGATGATCCAAGAACAGGCCGCTACCCATGGGCCGTGGTTCAACTTCGCCAAGATAATAAAGAAGGTACTGCTTACAACATGGTGGGTTTTCAAACTCGCATGGCGTACGGCGAACAAGTGCGTGTTTTCAGAATGATTCCGGGTTTAGAAAACGCTGAGTTTTTAAAACTTGGAAGCATTCATAGAAATCTATTCATCAATGCTCCGAAGCGACTTAACAAAGATCTTTCTAGCAAGAATGATCCTTGGTTGTTCTTCGCAGGTCAAATCACAGGTGTTGAAGGTTACTTTGAATCAACTTGCACTGGCTTGATGGTGTCACGATTCTTACATCAAAAACTTTCTGACCGCGTGTTCACTCCCCCGCCAAGAGTCAGTGCCATGGGTTCTTTGTTAGAAGCCATCACGGATGAAACCCGGGCTGAACACTTCCAACCGACAAATATCAATTTTGGTTTGATGCCACCGCTAGCAGAAAAAGAGCGCGATAAAGAGATCCGCAAACAAAAGCAAATCTCTTTAGCTAGAACTGAATTTGAAAACTGGAACGCTTAGACCGAGAAAACTTCTTCGCGTTTTAGTTTCCAGTCTTCAGTTGGTTTATCAACTTCTGGTTTAAAGTGCTGACGGCAACGAGCCTCATAGGCATCGTGGGTTCCCACTAGAACCTGGCCGTCGCCGCCAGATGTTCTTTGGGTGCGACTAGCTTGCGCCCCGCACACCACACACACTGCGTGTTGCTTAGTAACACTTTCAGCAATGGCCATCAAAGTCGGCATTGGTTCAAAGGGTTTCCCCTGCCAATCAGTATCCAGCCCCGCGATGATCACGCGGATTCCACGATCAGCCAAGTCTTGCACAACTTGAACTAGGTTTTGTGAAAAGAATTGGCCTTCATCAATCCCAACAACTTTCGTTCCTGGTTTTAAGTGATTCCAGATCTCTTCAGCATCATGGATTGGCAAAGAGTCGATGGTTGTCAAATCGTGGGATGTGACTGCCATCTCGTTATATCTTTTATCGATGATAGGTTTAAAAACTTGGATTTGCAGGCGTGCGAATTCGGCACGACGCAAACGACGGATCAACTCTTCGGTCTTTCCACTAAACATAGAACCGACAACAACTTCGATCCACCCTCTAGGAACAACATACGAAAACTCAGACACTAAACCCCTCCAGTGACTGTGGACGTACACGATCTGTGAAGATGGATTTCGTGTCAATCAACGCAACGGTGCGATTTTTTGGATTGATTGAAAGCAAAAACCAGAGAGCTTGCGTCAGAAATTCGAGACAAATTTGGGGACGTAACGCCATACTGTAAGTCCAACGGCATGCTGTAGATTTTACCACCTGGGACGCAGTTTGCCTGTAAAAGTAGCTGTTTTTCATATTCTTAAGGTGTTCGGGGGTTCATTAAGCTTGCGCCTGCATCGCGCCATCAGATACCAAGGCCATATATATGGGAATGATTTTAAGATTTCGACAGAAATTAACCCAAGGTGCCTTAATCGTACTTTTGGGAATCACGACCATCGCAATGAATGGGTGCGACGCCATTTACTGGGATGAACAAGCAAGTCTTGCCAAGGTTAAAGCCAAAGGTGAGCTGCTGGTTCTTACAACCCAAGATCCTCTTATATATAGTCAGTCCAAAAAGAAGAACGAAGCTTACGGAATCGACCACGACCTGATCGAAGCTTTTGCCGGTTACTATGACCTTAAAGTAAAGTTCGTGGTTCTTCCTGATGAAGACTCAGTTTTGCGGGCCCTCTCTAAAGGGGAAGGCGATATCGCGGCGGCCCGCTTAAAAACTCCGCAGAATAAAAGCGGCTTTTTGGCAAGCCCGGCCTATGACGAATCTTACCTTAGCCTTTACTGTCATAAGAAATCCCAAGTTCAGAATATCAAAGACCTAGAAGGCAAAAGGGTCGCGATCCTTAATAAAGATAACTTCCAGGGGCTTTCACAAAGATTGTCGCAATTGTCCCCTAGCATTTTCATTCAAGTGATCGAAAGTGCTAAAACTCCGGATCTATTTGCTTTAGTGAACCAAAAGAAACAAGACTGCGTGATCCTTGAAAACTATAGCGGAGACTTCTATGCCCGTTATCAGTCGCAAATTGAAAAGATCACGGTATTAACTGAAGCCTTCTCAATGAGCTGGTTGTTTACGCCAGAAAGCCAAGACCTCTTATTATTAGTGCAATCGTGGTATCAAAAAGCTTCCCGTGAAGATGAGATCATCCGCGTACTTGACCGCTATAAGACTTACTTAAGTGAGTTAGATAAGCGTGACATCCAACAGTTCTTTAAAAAAATCCGTTCGACTTTGCCTGATTATAAAGATGCGTTCATGGATGCCGCTGAAGAACATGGGCTTCCGTGGCAATTGATCGCTTCTGTGGCTTATCAAGAATCCCACTGGAATGCTGATGCCGTTAGCTTCACTGGCGTTCGTGGATTGATGCAATTAACTGAAGATACGGCGCTTCATGTGGGTATCGAAGATCGCAATGATCCAGAACAGAGTATTTGGGGTGGAAGCAAATACCTTCGCTCGTTACTGGATAGAACCCCGTCTTATCTAAATTCAAAAGATCGCCTGGCCTTGGCATTAGCAGCTTACAACGTAGGATCTGCCCACTTAAAAGATGCCCAAAAGCTTGCAGTGAAAATGGGAAGAAATCCTAATAGCTGGAAACACCTTCGCGAAGTTTTACCTTTGCTAGCTGATCCAGAATACGCCGACCAACTTGAATATGGTCCTGCCAGAGGCTACGAAACAGTCGAATTCGTAGAGCGCGTAAAATCCTTTTATAATCTGATGATCACATCCGGGTAAACCTGAACTAAGGTTGATCAAAAGGGTTCGTATGCGAGGCGGAGGGTTTTTCGCGAAACGGAGGCGTACCTGATAAGGTACGTCGGAGAGAAGCGAAGGGCCCGACAACGAAGTCAGACGGGCCCTTTTCATCAACCGATTATTCTACCGTTACTGACTTCGCCAAATTTCTTGGCTGATCCACGTCGTAACCTAGGTTGCATGCAAGATGGTAAGACATCAACTGCAATGGGATCACTGTCAGAATTGAATTCGTTGTCCAGTGCGCTTTCGGAATTGCCAAGTAGTGCTCACTGATCGCGCGAAGTTTTTCATTATCGCCAGTACCAATTGAGATCACTTTACCGCCGCGGGCGCGGGCTTCTTCCAAGTTACTGATGGTTTTTTCATATAGGTGATCTGTTGGAGCCACCATGACGATTGCCATGCGCTCATCGATCAACGCCAAAGGACCGTGCTTCATTTCGCCGGCTGCGTAGCCTTCGGCGTGCATGTAAGCTAGCTCTTTTAATTTCAAAGCGCCTTCCATTGCGATTGGGAAGCTTGAACCACGACCCATGTACAAGAAGCCGCGGAAAAGTTTTAGCTTCGATGCTGCTTCTTCAAAGTATTTATCGTAAGCAAGGACACCTTCCATTTGGGATGGAACTGCTAAAAGAGATTTAACTAATTCTTTTTCTGTTGCTTCATCCATTGTTCCACGCAGACGCGCAAAACCGATAGCGAAACAATTTAGAACCGCCATGGTGCTAGTGAATGCTTTTGTTGAAGCTACACCGATCTCTGGACCTGAGTTCATGTACAAGTGTCCATCAGCCTCACGATCGATGGTAGAATTGCGCACGTTACAGATGCTTAGAGTTGTTGCGCCCATTTCTTTAGCCATACGAATCGCAGCTAAAGTATCCGCTGTCTCACCGCTTTGAGAAATCGTCATCACCAAGCTTTTTGGTGGGATCACTGGGTTGCGGTAACGGAATTCACTTGCGATATCCACTTCAACAGGAACTTTTGCAAGTTGTTCGATCAAATATTTACCAACCATTCCTGCGTAGTTTGAAGTTCCGCAAGCGATGATAAATACGCGATCGATGTTTTTTAAAACTTCTTTGGTTTTTTCCCAATCCGCTTTGCTATCAAGTTCTTCTAACTTTTGCACTGACTGACCAAAGCCGATATTTTTTAAGGCAACGCTAAAGAACTCCGGATTTACGTGAGGCTCAATCGCTGCCGCTACGGCACGCGGTTGTTCGTAAATTTCTTTAAGCATGTAGTGAGTGTAGCCCTGCTTTTCAACCATTTCTGGATTCCAGTTAAGCTCCACAACTTTTTTCTGAATTGGAAAACCGTTAGCAGAAAAGAACTGAACGTCAGCACCACGGATGGAAGCCACTTCGCGGTCTTCAAGGTAAACGAATTTCTTCGTGTACTGGATAAGAGCTTGCACGTCGCTAGCTACGAAAACTTCTTTTTCGCCAAGACCCACAACTAGAGGTGGACCGTCTTTGAATGCAACCAAACGATCTGGTTCTTGTTCCCACATCACAAGGATAGAAAACGCACCACGAAGTTTGTTCAACGTTTTTTCAACCGCTTTGAAAAGGTCTTTTGTTACTTCCACTTCGTTAGCGATCAAGTGCGCCACCAACTCAGAGTCAGTGTCAGAAGTGATTTCTGCACCTTGAGCCAATAGCTCTTCACGGATATCAAGGTAGTTTTCGATGATACCGTTATGAACTAGGTTGATGCCGCGAACTTGGTGAGGATGGGCATTACGTTCTGACGGCTTACCGTGGGTCGCCCAACGAGTGTGACCGATACCGATGTGACCATCGAATTTTTCATTGACCAGTTTTTCTTCAAGAGCTTTTAATTTCCCTTGAGCGCGCACGCGTTTAGTTTTGCCATTATCTAAAATCGCAACACCGGCGCTGTCATAACCGCGGTATTCAAGTTTTTTTAGACCGCTGATAATAATGTCTTTAGGATTTTGTGGACCTAAGTAACCTACGATTCCGCACATATATTCACCTATTTTTTAACTTCTTCAGTTTCAGTTTCTACTTCGACAGCTTTTGGGGCGTAGTTTTCTTTTATAAACTGTTTACCACGGGCCACTGCCAGGGCCTTTGCAGGAACGCTTTTTGTGATGGTCGATCCAGAACCGATGATTGCATCATCGCCCACTTCAATCGGCGCCACAAACTGAGTGTCACTGCCGACAAAGACGCGATTACCGATCTTCGTTTTATATTTCTTTCTGTCCGCAGCATAGTTGCAAGTTATAGTTCCGCAACCAATGTTCACTTCTTCGCCGACCTCAGCATCACCCAAGTACGTTAAGTGTCCTGCTTTTGATTTTTTACCAAATTTTACTTTCTTCATTTCTACGAAGTTGCCGACGTGGGCCTCTTCAAAGATTTCCGTCTCTGGACGAAGGCGTGCATAGGGTCCTACAGAAACCTTGTTATGCAAGCGAGAGCTTTCTAAATAGCTGCCAGCGCGGATTTGCACACTGTCACCTACTTCTGAATCCGAAATAAATGAATTTGATTCAATCACTGTGAAAGAACCGATTTTAGAGCGACCACGAATAAAGACATTCGGGTAAACCACAGTGCCAGCGCCAATCTCCACACTTTCTTCCACATAGGCAGAACGTGGGTCGATCATCAAAACACCTTCTTCCATTAAACGCATAGCCTTGCGTTTAAACAAAAGACGTGTCGCTTTTGCAAGTTCGGCCTGATTATTCACACCCACAGCCACTTTCGGCGTTGAGATGATCGGTTGAACTTTGCATTTGTCAGCGATGCACAGAGAAATCAAATCCGTGATATAGAATTCTTTTTTAGAATTGTTGTTCTTAATCAATGGAAGATACTTCGCTAAAATAGAAGCTTTCACAACATAGATGCCGGTATTGATTTCTTTGATTTTCAAAGTATCAGCAGAAGCGTCTTTCGCTTCAACAATAGCAACTAGGTCACCACGGTTTCTAACAATACGCCCGAACTCCCCTGGATTTTTTACGTTTGCAGTCACCACCGCAAGATCACACTTTTCATCACGGAAGATGCGCAAGAATTCTTTGATGTCAGATGCTTCAATCAAGGGATGATCACCATTCATGATAACAACATCACCTTCGATGGTTTCAGGTTTCGCGCATTTAACCGCGTGGGCAGTTCCCAATTGTTCATCTTGTACGTAACAAGCAACGCCCATGGGTTCTACAACTTGGCGAACAAGATTTTGACCATGACCTACGATCACGCGAACTTCCGCAGCGCCAGCACCCTTAGAGGCTTGAATGACTTTTTCAATCATAGGGCGACCTGCTACGGGGTGAAGAACTTTTGGCAAAGGTGATTTCATACGAGTCCCTTTACCAGCCGCTAGTGCGATGACCGTTAACTTTTCTGTATTTACAGACATTCCAGATCTTCCTTTTAAAAGCTTTTCTTCCTAGAAAAAAACAGGCTTAATTATCACATGCAAGGAAAAATATTTCACCAAACTTCTTGGGCAAAAACCACTCTGGGGACGCCGATTGAGCTGTATAAAAAATCACACAGTTTAGAAGGCTATAATGAAGCTCCTTTGTTATTTATCGGTGGTGTCCATGGGGATGAACCCGAAGGAGTCCGCTTAGCCGAGGAGTTTTTGGCTTGGCTGCTTCAACAAGAGACCGAAGAACCTGAGAAAATTCGTCCTTGGATTTTAATTCCCTGTATCAATCCTGATGGATATTCGAAAAAACAACGCACAAACGGCAATGGTGTTGATCTGAACCGCAACTTTCCTTGTCGTGACTGGAGCTCGGAAGCTAAGGCTCCACGCTATTATCCCGGCCCTTCGCCCGGAAGCGAAGTCGAAGTTCAAGCCTTAGTAAAACTGATTGAGGACGAAAAGCCACAGATCATAGTACACTTTCATTCGTGGGAGCCTTGCGTTGTTTATACAGGCGCACCCGGTAAAGAAGCGGCTGAAACACTTGCTACCGGAACGGGCTATGAGTGCCGCGAAGATATCGGCTATCCCACCCCGGGCAGCCTTGGTCAGTACGGCTGGCTAGAGCATAAAATCCCGGTGATCTGTATTGAAGAACAAGAAAATATTGATTTGAATTTGGTATGGCCCCATTTCAAACAGGGACTTGAACTTTTGGTTAAGGTTAAGTGAATGGCAAAATATAAATCCATCGCCTTTGATTTGGATGACACATTATTAGACACATCCGGCTTGCTTGTGCCCCGAGCGGCGCAAAGAGCTTGTGAAAAAATGATTGAAGCGGGAGTGCGTTGCACTTTGCAAGAGTGCTTGGATATGCGCCAATCATTGGCGTCGGATTATTCACACACCGAGATCTTCACGCAAATTGCTAATCACTATGGAACCAATCAACCCGGCCGCGCGATTCACGATGCTCTTCATGAATTTTACAATCCTGAAGTTCCAGAACAGCTGCCTTTGCTGCCAAAGGCTTTAGAAAATTTAGAAAAACTTTCTGCGAATTATAATTTGTTTTTAGTCACCATGGGATCATATGAATCCCAGGTTCGAAAAATCAAAGCGCTTAAAATCGAAAAACATTTTAAAAAAATTTATATTTTAAATGGCTTTATCGGAGAAAAAAAAGACATCGCCTTCCGCGATATCGTGCGTATTGCTAGCCACTACCCCCACGAGCTTTTAAGCATTGGCAATCGTCTTTCAAGCGAAATTCGCGATGGAAAACGTGTTGGTGCTGACACTTGCTATTTTGCCTATGGCGAACATGTGGGCGAAAAGCCTTTGTATCCTGAAGACCACCCTGACTTTACGATTTATAATCACGAGGAATTAATTCCTAAATGCGGACTTTAAAAGCCAGCTTTTTACTTATTGGTCCTTGGGATTCGCGCCTGCAAGAGCTAGGTGCGCATATTGCCACGGACTTATCGCAGGCTTGGCATTGGATCCATGATTCCACCTACGATGTGGTGGCTTTATCTATCACTTTAATTTTAGGAAAAAAGTTTCCAGAATTTTATCACGAGATTAAAAGAAACTCGCCATCGACCCAGTTCATAGCTGTGGTGCCTGAAGATTTTTCGGCGACCCAGCTAGCTTTGTTGCACGAAGAGTTTTCTTTTTTCAGAGTGATGTCGAGTTTTCAAGATGCGCAGCTTGAAAGCCATTTGTTTTCAGCTTTGGAAGAAGCCAATCAGCGTAAGCAAGATGAAAACTTAGCTTTCTTGATTCGCGAACAAACTGGGCAGCTTAAAAGAATTCAGATTGAGCTTGAAGAACGTGTACAGAAAAGAACTCGTTTCTTAACTGAGGCACGTCGTAAATTATTTCTTACAAATTCCCGCATTGAAGGTTTTAAACGCGCCTTAATGGCTGTGCATCAGGCAAGTTCTGTTATTGAAATTGAACAGCTTTTAAATGAATCCATGGCTGCGACCGTGCAAACTTCGTGGATTCGCCTTTTCTATCATCCCCAAGATGAGTTGTTTGCCCGCCAAGTGCAAACGCAGCTGGATTTTACTCAGTTGCAAGTGCCTTTGTTCAGGCATCACGAAAAAGTGGGATCGATTTTCTTTTTGCGTGCCCCTGATCACCCTTTTACACGTGATGAAAGTGATTTTTTAAATCGCGTGGCTGAAGCTGTGGCCTTAGCCATGGACCGTATTCAAAAACTAAAAGAGTCTGAAGATTTAAAAGAACAATGGGAAGCGACCTTTAATGCGATGTCGGATCCCGTCGTCTTGATTGATACCAACTACGATATTATTCAGTCGAATAAAGCTTTAGACGAACGACTGCAAGAACAGGATCGCGAGCACACATCTAGAAAGTGTTTTCAAGTTTTGTATAACCGTGAAGAACCTTGTCCTGGTTGCCAACGCGGGACGAACTTCCGCGTGCAATCGCAGAACACGGCGGCGCCGCGAAGTTATGAAGTTTATAGTCAAAGTTTGCTTTTAGATCCAGAAAAGCCACCGGTGTTCGTGAATCTTTATCATGACATCACTCAACAGTTAAAAATGGAAAGACAGATCGTTGAATCTGCAAAAATGGCAGAGCTTGGGACTATTGGTTCAAGTATTGCCCATGAACTAAATAATCCATTAGGTGGTATTCTGTCTTTCACTCAGTTGATTAAAATGGATATGAAGCCCGACAATCCTCTTTATCCAGACATCGTCGAGATGGAAGCCGGCGTTCAACGCTGTAAAGAAATCGTGCAAAATCTTTTAGGCTTCACTCGTAATCCTAATGCTGATCAAGAAGGTGTTGTCAGTCTTAAGGAAGTCTGCTTGCGTGCTTTAAAAATCGTGGAACTTCAAACGAAGTCCCAGGGTATTGAAGTGAAGTTGCACTTTCCTGGCGAAGAAATTTCGACGATTGGCCATTTAAACTTATTAGCGCAAGCTTTGAAAAATGTTTTGCAAAACTCGATTGATCGCCTGACCGATCGTATTCGTCATGTAAAAGGCTTTAGGGCCCTGCTTGATATTGAAGTGGCCGTTAAAGATGGTCTTGGGCAGATTCTTATTAAAGACAACGGGACGCCTGAAAAAAATCCGACCTCTCCTTTAGGCTTAGGTGTTTCGGTGGCCGCGCAAATTCTTCGTGACCATGAAGCGGTCTTAGAGTTTTCATTAAGTGATGCTCAAGAAAATTTAGCGCTCGTTACCTTTTCTGCCCTTGAAAAATAGATTTTAGTCGAGACCTGGCGAAGTTGCGAAACCACAGGCTGTTCTTTATTCTTAAAAAATGGCTTTTTCTGAAATTAAGTATACTAAGGCTTTTACATTCAGTGTTTTTGCTGCGGGTTTAATTGCGACCTTGTCTATTTTCGTGGTGAATCTATCCACGATGAACACCCATAAAAGATTGTTAGTTCAGCAACAACATATTGAAAAAATTCTGATGACCTTGGATGAAGTGGCGACACTTTTGGTGGATGTGGAAACTGGGCAGCGTGGTTATGTGATCACTCAGCAGAAAAATTTTCTTGAGCCCTATCACAGATCTTTAGTCGTTATTGGTCCTAAACTGGAAGAACTTAAAGGCTTGGCTTCTGCCGAGTTTTTAGAAAACCCAAACTACAAAAATCTTTTGCCGCTAATAGATCAAAAACTTAAATTCACGACCGAAGTGATCGAGTTTGTAGATCAAAAAAAGTATGTCTTAGCCCAAAAAAGCATTCAAAGTGCTAGGGGTAAGGACCTGATGGATGAAATCCGTCTGCGTATAGATAATCTAAAAAGCATTAAAGGTAAAAAGTTGCACGCAACCAAGGACCAGGCAAACGTGGCTTCGTCAAGGAATCAAGGTTGGCTGATGCTAGGAAGCGGTCTGAGCTTTGTCCTAATTGTCTTGGCATTTCTATTAACGGACATGGAATCTAATCGGCGCGGCCAAGTTGAAGAAGAGCTAAGAGAAGCAAAGGATAAGGCTATTGAGGCTTCCCGCCTTAAGTCAAATTTCCTTGCTAATATGAGCCATGAAATCCGTACGCCCATGAATGGTATTCTGGGTATGACTGAAGTTTTACTGTCGCAAAAAATCGAAGGTGATGTAAAAACAAAAATAAATGTGATCCGAGATTCAGCGATTTCCTTACTATCATTAATCAACGGGATCTTAGACCTTTCTAAAATTGAATCAGGAAAGCTAGAACTTGAACAAGTCTATTTAGATATTCGCAAGATCATTAAAGAAGTTACCGACAGTTTAGACTATTCAGCAAAAGCCAAAGGCCTTACTTTAGAAGCCAACGTTTCAGCGCAAACCCCGGTGGCTTTTTCTGCTGACACCTTACGTCTTCGTCAAATCATTATTAATCTTGTCGGAAATGCGATTAAGTTTAGCTCTCAAGGCAAAGTGTATATCAATGTCAGCTCTGAACGCCTTGAAAACTCTAAAACTTTATTAATGATTCAAGTTAAAGATGAAGGCTTAGGAATGAGCCCTGAAGTCCAAGAAAAAATCTTTTCGCCGTTTGAACAAGGCGACAGCAGTACCACCAGAAAATACGGCGGCACTGGCCTTGGACTTTCGATTACCAAACAGCTTATTGATCTTATGAAGGGCGAAATCAAAGTGGAAAGTGCTGAGGGGCAAGGAAGTACCTTTACAGTCACCGTCCCACTTGAAGCCATTAATGCGATTCCCAATAAAGAAGTGGCGCAAACCGAATTTGTTTCTTCCTATGCGCCGTTAAATATTCTGGTGGCTGAAGATAACCTAACCAATCAAGAAGTTATTAAGGTCATGCTAACGCGTTTGAAACATCAGTTTAAGATTGTAGGAAATGGCAAGTTAGCTATGGAAGCTGCCGCGGCCGAAGACTATGACGTCATCCTTATGGATTGTCATATGCCGGAAGTGGATGGTTATCAAGCTGCACGAAATATCACTTTAGCTAAAGGCTTATGGTGGAACTCTTCGCCAATCATCGCTGTGACTGCTAATGCCGTGAAAGGTGATAAGGAAAACTGCTTGTTCGCGGGAATGTGTGATTATTTATCTAAGCCGCTTACGATGGCTGAATTGGATGAAAAATTAAGCCTTTGGTCACGCAGAATTGATTTCTCAGATCCTCAAGTGATCGATCCTAAGGCGCTAGAACGCCTAAAACAGATTAGCGAATCCCAAGCTGAAAATATGATGAAACAAATCGTGGCGCAGTGGAATAAAGAAGCCCCGACGGTTCTGCAGGATTTAGAATCTAAAGTTCAAAACAATCTTTTTGCTGATTCCGTATCGCTAGTTCATCACTTAAAGTCGACTTGTAACAATGCAGGTTTGCGCCGTATGGCACAGGCTTGCGGTCGCCTCGAAGAGGCGGCCCACAATAAAAACGCCGAAGAGCTTCCTTACCTTTACCTGCAATTGCGTGCAGAGTTTAAGCTTGCATCCCTGCACTTAAATCGCGCTGGGATGATTGAAACTGTTTAATCGTTTTTTTGGGTTAATCGGTAGCCTGAACCGTAAACGGATTTGATCGTCCAATAAGTGCCATCTAATTTTTTTCTTAGCTTTGACATATGCGTGTCGATGGCGCGATCTTGAACGTTTAAGTTCCCGCCCCATACATTTTCCATTAATTGGTCGCGGGTTAATAAAATATTCTTGTTCTTAGCTAGGTACAAAAGCAATTTGAATTCAAAAGAAGTCAGCTCAAGCTCACAAGGGCCGCTCGGTGATTCTACAGTGACTTTTTGTAAATCCAGGTTTAGCACCATATTTTCTATGCGGTGTAAACGCTGGGAAGAATCCTTATTAAGCTTCTTTAAGCGTGAATCCACGCGCACGCGGAATTCTAAAGGCTCAAAAGGTTTTGTGATATAGTCATCGGCCCCTAAAGTATAACCGACAACTTTATCTGCCGTTTCTGATTTTGAAGTTAAAAAGATGACCGGAGTGTCGGGCAACTGCTTTTGTACTTTTAAAAAGAAATCAAAGCCATTTCCATCTGGCAGATGCACGTCCAATAATACAAGATCCACGGCAGTTTTTAAATATTCAGTGGCTGCTTGCAAAGTGTCGGCTATGACAAGCTGGTGGTGCGCCAAAGTTTCTTTGACGAGGATTTGATTTGTCACGTTGTCTTCAACTAAAAGTATTCGCGCCATAGAGATGTTCCGTTTCAATCTTAAATAGTTTAGCAACAGAATCTCGTAGTGATACAGCATTATGTTGAAAGAAACACAGTTCCTTTATATTTGCCTGACTGTTAGGGCCGATAATTATTCTATCAGGTGATCAGATCGTTGAAACAAAGTACTCGGAACCACTGGAATATATTTTTGAAATGATCTGATAAAGGGGTCTAGGTGTGAAACCGGCCCCGGTTCCTGACACTGGATTTGTTGTTTGTGTAAGTGTTTTTTAAACGCTTTTAACAGGAGGCTTTCATAGTCTAATACTGTCCCTTGCTCTGTCCTCAAATAAGCTCTGCAAAGGGAATCCCCACTGGATTCCCTTTGTTTTTTTGGCATTTCTTGATTTCATTTTCTACTTAGGCAGACCACGTCAGTTCCACGGATTTCAAAAACTTTTTTTAAAGTTATCGACTGATCTAAAATTTCTTGAGCCTCTGCAAATGCATTCCAGCCGTGATCTGAAAGATCTCTTAAAAGGATATAGGCCTTACCCTGATCTGATAAAACGTTCTGCAAGGCAAGCAGCAGCGATTTAAAATCGGAATCTAAGTAAAAGCGACAACGATTTTTAAAATCGGAGGGGGACAATTTGCCTTGCCCTGCGCGGAAATACGGGGGATTGCATAAAACTAGATCGTAGCGTCTATGAGACTCTGATTTTAGCAATTCTGTATAGTTATGATTTAGGAAGTGGATACGGGTGCTGACTGTTCCCAAGCTCTGCACATTGGTTTCGAAATGATTTTTATAGATATCCTGAACTTCAAGAAAATCAAACTGTGCAGGGACAGGGATTTTGTTTTGCTTACAATGATATAGAAAATCTAAACCAATAATCCCGCAGCCGGAACACAGATCCAAAGCGCGCGTGTCTTTAAGATTGTGGTTTTGCACGAGTTCAAAAACTTGTCGCGCTAAAAAAACCGAGTCGTGGGAAAAATGATAATCCTCGGGCTGGGAATATTGAAAAGTGAAATGAGGATTGATGGATGACATTCCTTCTTTCTAGTATTCAAAATCCGTGCTGTCCATCTTCATGAAGTTCGAAAAGGATTCGGGATTTTTTGGGCTCTTCGACAGAGGGTGCTTAAGTCTTCGACAAATTTCTTTGGGCGTAGAGAAGTTCTTATAGTGTTCTTATGTAGTTAGCGAATTCCGGTTAATTTTTCCGTGCATTTTTTTGCGAAAAAATCCTCGAGATTTTAGGGTCTAGTTTGGCTTTTTTATGGCAAAAATTTCCCGTTGGCGTCCAGTTTTATGGTCCTGAAAGCCTTACCAGGCGCGGATTTTTTGACAGTACCGTCAAAATCACTCTATCCTAAATCTAACTAACGAACCCACCATGGAAGGAAGGTTCATGCGAAGCCAGCGAGTCCTTATATTAGATGACGAATCATCACTCCGCACCGCTCTTTTTAGAGTTCTTGATCGCAAAGGTTTGAACGTCATCACCGCCACCAAAATCGATGAAGCAAAGATTTTGTGCCAAGGCGAAACTCCCGTTGATCTTGCAATTGTTGACCTGAATCTTCCCGATGGCGATGGCATTGAGTTTATGACTTATTTAAAGTCACTAAGCCCCGCAACGGAAGTTATTATTCTTACTGGTCACGCGACAATTGAATCAGCGATTCGTGCGACCCAAAAAGGTGCCTTTCACTTTGTCACTAAGCCTTTTAATTTAGAAGAGCTAATGAGCTTGATTGAAAAAGCTTTGACCCATAAAAAGCTGCAACAAGAAAACCAACAGCTTCGTTCTGAACTGAATAAGAAATACAAGTTTGATCAAATCATTGGAAACAGTGAACAAATTCAAAACGTATTGCGTTTAATTGAAAGAGTCGCTGATTCTGATTCTACAGTTCTTGTGACTGGTGAATCTGGAACCGGTAAGGAACTTATCGCCCGCGCGATTCACTATAACTCCCCACGCGCGCAAGGTCCTTTTATTCCAATCAACTGCGGTGCAATCCCTGCAGAGCTTTTAGAAAGTGAACTTTTCGGTCACATCAAAGGGGCTTTTACGGGTGCTATCGCCAATCGCGTCGGCCGTTTTGAAATGGCTGACGGTGGAACGATCTTTTTAGATGAAATCGGTGACCTTGAACCTTCTTTACAAGTAAAACTACTACGTGCTTTGCAGGAGCGCAGTTTTGAGCCTGTGGGTTCAACAAAAACTGTAAACGTGAATGTACGTGTGATTGCAGCGACAAATATCAATTTAGAAGAAGCTGTGGAAGAAGGCCGTTTCCGCGAAGATCTTTTCTATCGTTTAAACGTGATTCCGTTAACAGTTCCCGCTTTGCGCGAACGTAAGACTGATATTCCATTGTTGTTAAATCACTTCATGGAAATCTTCAATAAAAGCAAAGGCCGTGGCTTAACTGGAATTACCGCTGACGCATTAGAGTGTTTGGTGAATTACCCGTGGCCGGGAAATATCCGCGAGCTTGAAAACTTAGTAGAACGCATGACGATTCTTAAAGGGCAAGGTCAGATTGATGTGTCTGATTTACCTGTGAAGTACAAGTCAGGAAAAACCGCTTCTGCTGAAAGCACGGGATTAGAAATTCCCGATCAGGGAATGGACTTTAACTCTGCTGTCGATGCTTACGAAAACGCTTTGATCTTGAAGGCTCTTGAAAAAACCGGCTGGAATCGCAACCAAGCCGCGGCGTTGTTGCGATTGAATCGGACCACGCTGGTGGAGAAGATTAAGAAGAAAGGTCTTACTCCTCCGAATGAGATTACTCCTTCTTAAAAAGAAAATCCCCACTGCTTGGTGGGGATTTTTAATGACTTAATATTTCTTTTTAAGGATTAAATGTGCCTTTATTTTGTCCACCACGAAAGACCGCCCTCTTCGATATTATCTTTTCCAAGCAGAGTCTCAGCATCAACCCAGCCATCATTGTTTTCTCTCTGCCACTCTTCGCCCCAAGAATTCTGAACTCGTACCACTTGTCTGCATTGAGAGTTGTCCTTTGTACATTGTTCGCGATATCCAGTTATAACTAAAGAATGAAGGCCTTTGCATTCCCCGTTTATCTTGATGGGACAAATGCCATCTAATGCAAGAGGATAACCTTCTTGAAGAACTTCACGAATTTTATCTATAGTTTCCTTCGGCGAAGCGGATTTATTCTTATCTGGATAAAATTTAAATTTAGCAGGCGGGTCTATCTCTACGAGATCTGAGCAAGCGGATATTTGATCGGTTCCTAAAGTTAAATAGTACAAAAATTCTTCAAATGTACCTTTTGAAAGAGCCCGCTTAATATCTGAAAAATTTGTGTTGGACTTTAGATCCTCTTGCGCAGCTTTGCTAATACATTCCAAACAAGCTTCACCTTCGGTTTTTTTCTTGTTAGTTTGATACAGGTCTCTAAGTCGCTTCAATACAGCATCAGAAACTTTTGGATCATCCCCATGTTTATTGACGACTCCATCGAAAGGATAGCAACTCTCGGCAAAGCCACCACCAAAGTATGCCATGTTTCCTAAAGCAGCTATAGCTGCGCCTCCAAATTTGATATTGTCGTGATTCGCAGGATCAAGATCGTGACTTTTATCGCTTGTACGATTCGCATAACTGATCATGCCAATGGGCGAAACCTCGTTTTGGGGTTGCGCCCCCGAACAAGGTTCTATTTTTTTCTTGCTCATATTACAGTGATAAAATTGAGCCACGGTCGCTGACGCATACCCAAAGCAAGAGTTAAAGCCACCCTGGGATCGTATACGGGGCAAGTTTTTAAGGTTTAGATCGCCTTGAGACTTAGGAAAGGTGACAGGATCAACTGTCGCGAAACAGGATTCGACATCTGCCCCATATGAAGCACCCGACCAAAGTAAAGCCGTAAAAAGAAAAGTATATTTCATGATTTCTAGTCTATTTTAATTTATTTTTTTTATCTATGCTAAACGAAATGGCCACATCGAAAGACCTGCTCACAATATCTGTTTTGTTTTCCTTAAGTACCCCCGCAAACGCAGGAACTCATGTAAGTAGAATTGCACAATATCGAACAATATCTAATGACACTGGCATAGCACTTACGATTAACACAAAGTTAAGATCTGCGGTCCTTCGAAAAAATAACGGTTACTTACGACTTTTTTTTGTGGACGACACTCCCGTGTACACCTTTGTAAGCGATAAAAAACGCGATTCTTACACTTTTTTTTATAAAAAAAAGAATGCAGAACTATCAGTTAATTTTATCAGAGAGCCAAATGAGGAACTTTACAGTGACAATTGTAATGCAGAAAATAAAATTGATCGGCTAGCAAAAAATATAGATGCGATTGCCACTTTTGAAGGAATAGAAGATTCTCCCTCCCTCGGGCGAGCTATGCTGGATGTCTCCTGTAAAGAAAAGCTGGTTCCTACCGAGCAGCTAAAAATAAAAACTATTGCTGCAGGGTTGTTTAAGGGTGATTCTTATCTTGCTAAATGCCTCTCAGATAAGTCTGCACAGGATAAGTTTTCTAAAATTAAAAATTTTGATGAAGACCTAGAACTTATAGTAAATGAAATGGCCAATTCGCAAAACCTCGCAAAACAAATGAAAGCACCAGTTCTTATTTCTTGCGAAGATTCTCAGATACCTTCAGCCTTTAATGCAAAATTCATTAACGGAACAATAACACTGCCCGTATCAGAAAAAAAATTTCTCAAAAACGAATGCATGACGACGGATGCTATTTTGAGCCACGAGTTATTGCATAAAGCAGGCGTAAAAGATGAAAAAAGAGTAGCAATTTTCGACGCGATTTGTGCTTCCGTTTCAAATCCAGAAGCCGTTGAAAATAAATCTTGTGAAAAACAATACACAATGAAGCGATGTATTAAAATGCCAAACGACTGCGGTGGAATCCCAACACAACTAGCTGTGAAAAACACTATCAAAAGTGCAAAAGAGCAAGAACACAAGAAAGCCGCGGCGGTAGCAAAAAAAGAAGTGGAAAAAGCGCCGATTAAAGAAGTGACTCTCACTGAAAAAGATTGGCAGGCTCTGGAATCGCCCGTCGATACCCCGGAGTCAACTGCAGCAACTCGTTCGATCGCCTCTACAATGTCTAGTAACTTTGATTCTTTCGCGGGCGCAGTCAACCGAACTATCGGCATAATTGAAAGTCCTGCATATGCCGCCTCTGCCAAAGGCGACACTTCCACCAGCAGTTCTAATATTAGCGCGCCTTCGATAAATACTGCTGCGGCTTCTCTAGAAACATCAAAATCGACTTCTGGCATTGGATCAAAATCGAAAGCCAGTGATTCAACTGATGATGATACCTATTATACAACCGAAGAATACTTAGCCGACAAATATCCTGTCGCGAAAACCAGGTCAGTCGCTTCAGCAAGTAACGAACCGAAGGCCGGTTCCTCATTTGAAGTCAACGCTAGCGCTGGAGCAAAAAGTCCAGATGGTTCAAGTTCTGCGGAAACTGCGGGAGCGGTCCTTGCGCGCGGCACGTTAGCTAAAAACGGTGAAATCGCAGAACCGAGCCAGCGATCTATGCCGTCAGCTAGTGGCGCCTCAGGTACATCTTTAAACAGCTCTTTAAATTATTCATCGCCAGCTATGCGCCCTGCTGGCAATCGTACCCCGAATGAGTTTAAAACTTCAGTGCCGATTACGACCTTACAAAGAAATGACACCATCACTGGGCAAGAATATAAAGAGATCACAGCCTCCTACGATAACCCGCAATTTTCTAAAGACCTTCGCAATGAAGGCGTCAGTATTACGTTATCTCAAGAGGGTTCTAACCTGGGTCAGGTACCAAGTAAGGCGTCACTTCGCTTTGTCGATGATGGCCAGTCGCTTAAACGAGTTAAAGGAAAATAGAAATGAACAAGTATGTTTTAGGCTTTCTTATATTAACAGTTTCTTTACCTGGATTTTCAGCTCCGTCGCGTCCCAAGAATTTAAAAGTGAATGCGCTTGCGGTCTTTTTAGAAGATAAATATCAAATCGTTCAACTAAAGAGCTTTGATAAACTAGAGTTAAGTTCGAACTGTTTTAAATCTAAAGATGCTAAACCTAGGTGTCAGGCGCACACTTTAGCAGTGCAAAAGTTTTCGTTCCCCACGGAAAGTTCTGAATATGTCGGCAACCCATCAGCTTCCTACTGCAAGAAAATGGGCGGTAAAGCCGTTGTCGGTGTTGCAAATAACGGAAATGAAAGCGACCTCTGCTATTTCGGCGATAAAAGCTTTGTAAAGTCTTGGGGCGCCTTCTATCTTCATTATCCTAAAAAAGTTATCAGCAAATAATTATGATGATAAAGAAAGCTCTGAAGGTCATTCTCATTGTTATCCTGCTGTTTTGGCCGCCGACTTTCTTTTATCTTGCGTACTACACTCATCGCGCTAACCAACAGACAAATGAAAAGTCTGGAAATGACATTTCATTTACTGAAAAACACACCGTTTCGCTTTTAAAAAATGAGATGTATCGCGAAGCTTGCAGTTTCCTAAAGCGAGCCTACGACCGTAACGAAGTCACCATTTATGGTATCGAATCAGAATCTGTTCAGTGCTATATGCCTGAAGACGTGGACATCGCAGCGTATCCAATCCATGAAGAAGGTAAGATCCATACAATTCGAATTTCAACCGGAACCCTGGCCTATAAAAAACAAACTATTGGACAAGCGAAGCTTTTATTAGCACAAACCGTAGGCAGCAAACTTTCATACTTTGAACTTTTCCGCCAAAACCCCTTCGAACTTTCAATGGGTTTACTAGTCGATACTTTGATTGCTGCGTGGCTTGTTATCGCGATGTGGGCGATATTCGTATTAAGAAATATAGAACACATGCGCCAGCTCTACCGACGTACCCATAAAGTTCCTTTTTGGTATAAACCGATCAATCGCTTGGCAGCGATTTTAGAAATAGAACAAGAAGCTAATATAACTTCAATTCAACAAGCTTCTGCACGCGAGCTTAGCTATCTTCGCAGCGAGCTAGTGTACTATGCTGACACGCTTGAATACGCGCTTTTAGAGGAATTAAAACTTAAACACGATGTCACTTTCCCCTTTAGCTTTAAAGGCACAGTCGCCCGAGTCGATATCAACGAATACGGTTCCTACAACTATGAAGGCAATGATGCCTATCTTTTGAAGGTGAAAAAAACCTTTGCCTGGCTTTCAGCTGAGTGCGCCTACAGATATGGCGGGCTTTTTGAAGAACGCGTTGGCGATATGGTTGTCTACGTATTTCTTGGTTCAGATGCGGAAATGCGAGCAGCAGCCTTCGTACGAGATTTTTCTGCGGAGTTTTCTGCTTTAAAGTTTGAATTTCTAAATCATCGGGATGTCACACTTCATGTAAAATCCAGTATTGTCACATCGCCGATTGAAATGGACGTAGCACCATCAAAGTATGATTATTCTGGGCCAGCACTTTACCTATCTGATCGAATGTTGGGAAATATTGATGAACAAGAAAAAAAGAAAAATATTCTTGTGATGTTGCCAGAAGAATTTTCTGAAGTCAGTTCAATAGCCAAGCAACCTTACCTTGAAAGGTCCGTTTCAAGAAAAGAGGCCACGCTAACAGTCTGCTATATCAATTCATTCTACGATTTTAATGACAACATTTCTTTAGGCACCTATCACCTTGGCGAAGAAGGGATTTCGCAACAACTGAACTTTCTATTAAAAGACGCTGAAGACAGCGTTACAAAGATTAAAGTTGCAGAAAACTTATTAAAAAATCTTCGTGTAAAAAGAGTCAGCCCTGGAATTTCAGAAAAGTGGCTTCACACGACTCTTTCACTACTGCGAACGAAAGCATCAGATCCTAACGTTGTTGCGACAGCCATCAGCTTAGGTAAAACCTTAGTTCCAAAAAATAACTGGAAACCGGAATACTCGGCTGAACTTCTAGCGAACTCTGATGCCATGGACGGTCGAATGATGGCAAACTCTGTAGAATTATTTGCTAAGTGGAATGATTTCGAAAGTGCCCAAGTATTAAATCAAAAAGTTGAAGACGACCCAGATCCGTACCGCACCAAAGGAAATTATATTTTAGCCGCAGGCTTGAACGGCTTAAGTGAAAGTATTTTTGATCAAATCATAGAAATGATTAAGTCAGACGATGACCGTTTAAAAGACAGCGGTATCTATGCTGGTGCCATGCTGATTATCCTTTACCGGGAAAAGGATTATACCGCCATTGTTACTTATAATGGGTATCATCGCTTGCTAAAGGTTTTAAATGAAACTTCGATAAAGTCCGCGCGGCTTAATCAGTTGGCTTCTATAGTGCGAGAGGAAAAATAAAACCTTTTAATCAAAGCCGATTGCACCTACGGCGCCAATAATTCTATTTTCATCAGTAATCCGTAAGATGGTTTTAATGATTGCTTCATCAAAGCCACCGATGGTTCTGTAGGACGCACCATAACTAGTTGATGATAAATGAAGACGATCAAGCAATCCACCGAGGCCAAGGAACGCGAACCGATGGCTCCGGCTTCCGTACTTCGGACTCATTTCGGACAACTTCAAAACAAATAAAAAGTAATTCGTGCAATCTTTAGTGTACTCCTGACTGAAGGCACTCTCCCAGATTGCCTTTGTGTAATCATCAGTGCTTATCTTTTCCCATTCCGATTTATAAGAAAAAATTCTATAGAGTCCACGATCTAAATCTTTTAATCCGGAGGTAGCAAAATATATTTCGAAATGTTGAAAGCCACCAGCAGTGGCGACCGGAAATTTTCCTTTTTCATTAAGATAATAACAATCACGTAACAGAAGATCGTAATCACCTTTAAATCCAACGGTCGTATTTTTGTATGCTACTGCAGATTTCCTTACCGCTATCAAATCGGCGAAAGAATGTATGTTGCGGTTCTTATTTGGCAATTCAAACTTCGGTAAGATATGGGATGTCGGGGAAAACTTCCAATCTGAATGGGAAAGTCCAAAGTATGACCGTTCCTGAAGACTCGCAAATTGAAAGTACTCCTTCATACCAAACGAAATAGGATGTCTTAAAGATGCAGGCTCAATAAAAAATAATAGTCCTTCTGAAGAGACTTGCTCTTTGTAACCTAGAGCTAAAAGGACACCACAGAACACAGAATTGTTTGGCATCAGAATTGCAAAATTCGCTTCGGCTGATAAGAGTTGAGCGGAAATGTCTAGCAGTGGAAAAGTGAAAAAAATAGGAAAAGGTGTCAACACTTCGAGACTGAAAATTTTTGTACCATCCATGTCTTTTTCAGAAGTGGCACAAAGATATTGGTTTCTAAAATTTTGACTTTCACGAGACATCTTCATTCCTGCTCATAGAGAGTGTACTGAATCTAATTTTAAAGAGTTTACAGCACTAAGCTCTATTTTTAAAAATTTATTTTATTATAAACAGGATTCAATTAACATCCTGTTTCAACAAGGAGGAACATATGTCTAAAAAAACCCCGGCAATTACGGCAGGTGTTGCGTTACTGGCAGGCATAACTGTCCAAGCGTCAGAAATAGCCACCCCAGATGTAAAAGCTGAAATTTCAGCTGATATTATTGAAGAAATGGTGTTCGAAAAACAATTATCAATCGATCAAAATGGCGTTGTCCGCGTTGATAAGGGTCTTTTTGAGGTACTTAGGGAACGTGGGATTTTGAACGAAAAAGAAGTTCTTTCTGATAGCTCTAGTGGAATTCGATGTGGTGGAGTTCCAAAACCAAATTAACTAAATGAATTTATCATGTTTTAAACTCGACAAAAAACTAAGTTTGCTTGTGCTGGTGATTCTTTCCAGCGCGAGCATCTTTCTTTATTTTAAAAAAAACGAGGAACAATTGAATACTATCGTAAGAATTCCCTTCTATTCGACTTTAAACATCGAATCCCTTGATCCCTCAAATATTACTGATGGTGTACAATACCAAGTTTTGAATTCAATTTATTCATCTCTGCTCTACTATGATTCCGCTGGAAGACTACAGGGTGCTATTGCTGAAAGTTTCGAAACTAAAAATGACCGTATAACATTCTCCATTCGACGAGGAATAAAAACCATTGATGGAGATGAAATAACAGCGGAAGATGTTTATCTTTCCTATAAAAGGCTGCTAATTCTCAATAGAAATTTTCATGGACGCTTGATTGATTTTCTTGATTGCGAAATTTTGCCTAAAAGACTTTCAGATTCTTGTTCTGGTTTGAATTGGAGAGACAACAAGGTTGAATTCAAACTAAAGTCACCAGACTATATAGTTTTTTTCCTACCTTTAGTTGCCGGTGCTGACTATTCGATTATTCCAAAAAAATCATTAGATCCGGTTACGCTAAAAATAATTGATTATAAGAATACGTCTGGTCCCTATTTTGTATCCTCTACAAATAATGAAAAGACCATATTTTCAATAAATCTTTCAAATCCACTTGCAAGCATGAAGAATCCCACCCACGTTCATCTCCTTAATGAGATCGGCGCCAATAAGATTGAAATGCTTAATAGGGGAATTGTTGATATTTTACCGACTTTCACTTTAGTCTTTAAAAAAAATCTCGAACAAATTAGCGCGATTGAAGAATACAACCTATATAAAACATTACCTATACGCCTTACCGTATTGGTTTTTACTGATATGGGACTTAAAAAGCTTAGCAGCGAGCAGCGAATTGTAGTTGGTAAAATACTAAAGGCAGCCTATTTAAACAAGTTCAAAGACTCTTTAGAATTAACAGAAACGCAAGAGTATTTTTCAATAGTGGGTGAAGGAGCCATAGAACCTGAGCAATATGAGATAATAAAAAATACTTTTGAAAATGCCCCCACCCATATAAATGAAACTGTTACTGCCGATTTTGCAGATTTTCTTTCGAGAAAAGGAAAAGAAGAAATTATAAATTCGCTTCCTAATTTTAAATTTAAAGAATTGGGAGAGGTTGAGGGGCTTAAGTCTCCTGATGCGCCAGACGTATTTTCAATTGCTACGGACGCCGGGGGATTCGATAACCTTTCCCTTCTAAATTATACGCATTCCCTAAATGGATTCGGGATGAGTGACGACGAGTTTACAGTTTGGTTGTCTGACTATCTCAAGACCTCAGATAGATCCGATAGACTACAGAAATTCAGAAACCTGCATTTTAATATGCTAAATAATGGACAGATAATCCCGGTTGGTGTCTCGTCTTTCTTAGCGATCGCAAAAAAACCATGGAAATTTGATGGGAATCCAGCATTTGCTGTAACTCCTTTTTGGACAATTAAGCATGAATAATAACCAAAACACTATTCAGTGGATTTTGGACAACTCTGAAAGGCTTAACCTTTCAGTTAATGCATTTAAATGGAATCTACCTTTTGAGACAAATATTTTTGACTGCAGAGTAAGTATAAAAGTAAATGGCGAAGTTCGCGAGGGAAGAGGATCTGCTGATTCAGAGGAACTCTCTTTCTTAAAGGGTTTTAGTGAAGCGATAGATAGAGTTACATTTTTTGAGAGCATGAAATTTCCAACAACCAATGGCATGGCTGTCCATACTTCGTTAGAAAACGCCGTTTTGGCCGCGCGTTGCGAATTGATTGAGCGTGACGCCTTCTTCTGTCACTACTTAACAAAAACCCCGTTTCTAATGGCTGCAATAAGAATTGAGAACCTTGGTTTTAAGCCTGAAATTTTTGAGTTTCTTCTTAGTCAGGGGATTTGCTTTCAGCTCTCTGAAATGATCTCGGCGAATGAATGTAGTAGTTTTATATTTGTAGCACACGGTTTGAACGCGAACAAAAAGCCTTTGGGTCTGATGTTTGGTATGGGATGTGATATCGATCCGATTAAGGCCGCTTGTTCTGCCGTGTACGAAGGTTTAAGACAGATTATAGCTAATCTGATGTCCAACAATTTGCCAGTTCTTGATATCGCCAATTTCCAGGCTCAGTCGTTTTGGGGACCCGATACCCACATGGCGCTTTGTAATGATCTAATTTATACAGAGAGTGTGATTTCCTTTTTCTTTACTCAAGGGCTAGAGACTCGAACTAAAGCTAGCCAACTAAAAACGGAAACAATTCCTTACGAAATTCTTCAATTAACGGGAGAACTTAAAGGTGCTCCCTTCTTAGTGGTGAAAGCTACCGATCATAGGCTGCAGGACCTCTATTTTGGACCGACAGAAAAAGACAATGTTAATTTAACGCGCTTAACGCAGTTCACAGGGAAGTCTTGGACATGGAACATGGTCAACAAAACTCCACATCCGCTGGCGTAAACGATTTAAAATATCGCCTTAGACGTCTTTGGGTTTTTTTTGCTGTTTTTCAGGTTCTCTCGCTAATTGCGATTCTAACTGCAATTGAATTCGCTACATACAGAAATAAAAAGTCATTGGCTTATAGCTTGACGGATTCTCTTTCTAATTCCTTACTGGTAAAAGATTATAGAAGAATCACTGAAGCGTTATCTACGCCTTCAAAAAATGAATTTAACAAAATTTTTTTGCAGGATTTTTCGAACGGCAAAGATATTACCCTCGGAAATGAATCGCAGATTTACTTTCAACATAAAATTACAGTTCCGATCTATTTTGATTCTGAACGCCGGATAAAGATCGCTCATGCTACATACTCGTACAAACTTTTTTCGCTAATATTAGAAGTCCTTTTTGTATGGTGTATATTATTGCTAATATCATCTGTTTGGTTATACCAGTTTCGAAAAAACACAATAAAGGCGTATGAACAAGAAATTGAGACAAAACTAGCACGGGAGATGGCAGAGATGGCCAGAAGAGTAGCCCATGATATCCGTTCACCATTATCCGCACTAAATATGCTAGTTGGATCATCGCAAGAAATTGCTGGAGAACCTAAGACAATTATTAAGCAGGTTTCCCAAAGAATAAATGATATAGCGGATGATCTTTTATCCCACACAAAAAAGCGGAATTCTCACGATGAGTTCTTAAAAGCAGAATCACACCCCATAGCACGACCAGTGAGCACTTATAAGATAATTCCAGCCCTAAAATCATTAGTGGTAGAAAAACAGCTCGAATTTAAAGGACATGAAAAAGTTAATATTTCCTTAAGACTAAATAGTTTGCCCGACGAACTTGAAATAGGTGTCCCAGAAAAAATATTATTAAGAATTATTTCAAATCTGATTAACAATTCAATTGAAGCTATAGTCGACGATGGCTCGCTCTTTATTGAAACACAACAGCGAAATAATAATTTAATTATTTCGGTAATCGATTTTGGAAAAGGTATTCCGCCAGATATTCTGGAAAAATTCAGAAATAAGGAGTTTGCTAGCTTTGGAAAAAGTGATTCTCAAAAATCAGGATCTGGCATCGGTCTTAAAAGCGCCTATGAGCAGATTGAAGACGCTGGCGGAAAGATGTCAATCGATTCAAAACTTGATATTGGAACGAGAGTGAGTATCGAAATTCCTGTTAAATCATGTTGAAGTTCGGTTTATTGCTTGAGGACAATAAGAGGAGTTTAATATCCAACCCAAAGTGAACCACGGAACAATCATCACGTTAACTTTCAATCGAATTGCTACTGTTTAAGAACTAAAAGAAAACAGTAGCAATACTTTTTACAATGACTGATTTATTTCGCCTCAAACAAATGCAACATCTCAAACAACGCATCCAATGCAGCTAATGCTGTGATGTCGCTGTTATCAAACGCTGGGCATACTTCCACGACGTCCCCGCCTATTAGGTTTTTAATCTGCAGGGCGCGGAAGATTCTTTGTGCTTCGTAAGTTGTTAAACCGCCAGGGACTGGAGTTCCTGTTCCCGGGGCGCAACTAGGGTCCAAGGCATCGACGTCGTAACTAATATAAGTTGGAGTATCGTCGAATGTTGGGAGTGTTTTTAAGAAATCATTTAATGTCTGATTGCGGATTTCATCGACAGTAATTACGCGAATGCCGTGTTTGTTCACGAAATCTAAATCATCACCACCTGCTAAGGGGCCGCGGATTCCGATTTGTATCATCTTTTTTGGATCTACTAAGCCTTCTTCAACTGCGTGACGAGCAAATGCCCCGTGATGGTATTCTTGCCCCCACGCTGCAGGGTAAGTGTCTAAATGCGCATCCCAATGTATGAATGCCAACGGCTTTCCGTATTTTTTTCTTAAGGCCCGCAACACTGGTAGCGTTGTTGAATGGTCACCACCCACCGCTAAGAAGCGTTTGTTTTTAGCGACCAGCTCGCCAACGAACTTTTCAATTTTTTCGTAAGTTTGTTTTTGATCAATAGGAACTGTCGGGCAATCGCCGATGTCAGCGACTTTTAATTTTTCAAAAAAGTTTTCAGCGCGGGTCATGTGGAAGCCACGGCCTAAACTTGATACTTCACGCACTTTAGCAGGCGCAAAACGGGAACCTGGTCTGTAAGAAACTCCCCCGTCGTAAGGGATTCCGAAGATTCCTACTTCATAGTCTGCATCAACTTCAACGTAGGGCAGTCTAAAGAAGGTTTTAATCGCGGAAAATCGGGGAAACTCGCGTCCGCTTAAGGGTTTGTATTCCATATTGACTCCTCAATTATTCGAAGAATACATTACCGCGGATGACGGCACAATACGACTATAAACTCGATCATAAACAGCTTACGCAATGGTACAAAAAAAACCACCGCGACCTTCCTTGGCGAGCTAATAAAGATCCCTATCGCATCTGGCTTTCCGAAGTTATGTTGCAACAAACCACCGTCGTTGCGGTCATTCCTTATTTCGAAAAATTTCTTACGAAGTTTTCAACCGTGCATAAACTTGCCAATGCACCTGAAAATGAAGTTTTAGAAGCTTGGGCGGGTTTGGGTTATTATTCCCGCGCGCGCAACCTTCATAAAGCTGCCAAAGCACTTTCTGCACAAGGGTTCCCGCAAACAGCCGCCGAACTTTTAGAGCTTCCTGGTTTTGGGCCCTACACTTCCCGCGCGGTTGCAAGTATCGCCTTTGGGGAAAAGGTCGGCGTTTTAGATGGCAACGTGATTCGTGTTCTATCCCGTCGCTTTGGTTTAAAACTAGAATGGTGGAATAACAAAGGTCGCGAGCAGTTACAGAATATTTCTGATGAGTTGTCAAAACTGGGACAAGCCGATGTCGTCAATCAAGGTTTGATGGAGCTAGGGGCTACGGTTTGTACCCCGCAAAAAGTGACTTGCATTCTTTGCCCGTGGGCAAGTGCTTGTGTGGCCCGTGAAAAAGGTTTGATTGAAACGTTACCGCTAAAAAAGCCGCGCAAAGAATCGGAAGTCTGGGTGTGGAAGCCGCAAGTTGCGATCAAAGATAAAAAGGTCGCCCTTATAACAAATGATTACACCCCATTCCTTAAAGGGCAGATGATTTTTCCTGGGGAGATTTCTAAAGAAAAAAGCAAGCCTAAGGCCTATGATGCTAAACACAACATCACTCATCATGATATCTTTATTCAAATCACAGCAAAGAAATCCCTGACTGGAAAAAACCTTCAGTGGGTGGCTTTAAAAGAGCTAAAAAAGGTCAATCCTTCTTCGTTGCTGCAAAAAGTTTTGAATAAGGTTGAAGCATGAAGATTCTCATCTCGATTGGCAGCTTGCTTTTGTTTCTTGGCTGTTCGCACATCAGTGTCACTAAAAACTTGCTTACCCCTGATTATCTTTTAGCGAAGGATTCAAAACAGCTTACCTTCATTGGTGACCATGCTCATCCGCGCTTTTCTTTGGATAATAAGAAGATCCTTTTTAGCCGCTTAGATAAAAACAATCACCGCGGCTGGCAGATCTATGAACTAGATTTAACTTCTAACAAAGTTCGCAGAGTCACCTATTCAGATGGCGATGCGTTTGATGGTAGTTACATCAGTGAATCTGAAATCATTTACGCTTCAACCACAGATGAAATTAAAGAAAGTCCTTTGTTAAATAAGACTTTCGATAAAGAATTTCCGCCTTCAGATCTTTATATGAGTGATTTATTCGGAACAGATATTCTGCGTATCACTCATCAGCCGGGGTATGACGGCGAGCCTATGTTTGTTTCCAATCCCACCCGCCCTGCGATTTATTTTAGTTCCCGCCGTGATGTTGTCGGTATTTATCGCATTGATTTAAAAAGTCTTCCGGTCACCGTCGTGGCTTCAGAAAAAGATAAAGAAAAAAGATTTGCAGCTATAACGCCCGATCAGAACAGTCTTGTTTGGGTCGATAAAAATTTAAAAACTTCAGAACAGAAATTACGTTTTTACGATTTAAAAACTAGAACAGCCCAAGATTTAAAAGCTAATGAGGGTGATTATAAAGACCTGATCTTTGCACCACGACCACCGGCAAGGCTTTTTTATAGTATCCTTCGTAAGGGCGAAAAGTATTACCAGATTGAAGTTTATAATCTTGAAAAAAAGTGCACTCAGGTCGTATTTAAGGGAACAGATTCACTCACAGCCCCTGCTATATCTTCAGAAACCCCCGAGAAATTGGCTTTCTTACGAACATTTGAAGATAAAAAACAAATTTACATTCTACAGTTGCCCGACGATTTAGGGCCTTGCCTAGAAGGCGCAGCCCAAGCTACTCTTAAAGAGTGAAGACTTTCATTGGCTTTATTCTTTTATTAAGCTTTCAAGTATTTGCCGCCCCTTATCCGGCGACGAGCACGTCGGCTTTTACTGCGCCTGAAAAAGGTCTTTATTTCTTGCACAAAGGTTTTAGCCTAAAAACCGAAGGCACTGATTGGATCCCCGTAGCTGGATCAGAAAGCAGTCTGCTTGATACAGTCCGTTTTGGCGCAAAAAACGCCAAAGATGGCAGCCTCAGTATTCGTACTGACAAAGTAGCTAAGGATGCTTCTTTAGAACTTTATACCCGTAAGTGGATGCGTGATTATCCTAGTTATGGTTTTGAAGTGATCTCTGCTAAGAATTTTTCTTTAAATGGCAGTCCGGCATTGGTTGTGGATATGCTTTCTAGATCTAAAAACAAACAGATTCGCCAAGTGATTTTGAAAAATGAAGATCGCGTGGCCATTCTAACTTGTCTTGCTGATAAGCCGGTTTTTGCGAAATCCCTGCAAAGCTGCAATCAGATTATGAAAAGCTTTTCTTGGAATACCGCACCCCAAGAAAAAGCTGACACTTCGATCAAAAAATAAATTATTTAAATTGGATCGCTTTTACTTTGCTGGCGATCACATCAGGATTAAACGGTTTTACGATAAAATCGTTCACGCCTAGTTTTAGCGAACCTTCGATATTTTCTAAACTTGCTGTTGCCGTCATCATGATCACGTAAAGGTCGTGGGTTTTTGAGTTTGCACGAAGACGGTCAAGTAAAGATAGGCCCCCTTGACGAGGCATGCGAATATCTAAGAATACCAAATGAAATGGATTTTTTGTCTGAACTGCGTTGTCGATCTTACTTTCAGCAATGGCGCCGTCTTCAGCTTCCTGAATATCAGTAAAGCCCAAACCTTTTAACATCTCTTTGAGGATAAGCCGGTCGGTGAAATTATCATCGACAATTAAAACTCGGCGGCCCATAAAAGGTAATTGCGTCATGCTTTTATCTTTCCATCTTACTTATACAAAAGATATTTCTTTCGCTCTTTAGCCCAGGATTTTTCATCGGCACTTAATGCTTTTTCAAGATCTTTAACAGTGGCTTTTTTATCTTCAATCCAATCTTTCAAAGCCGGTCCACCGTTGATCACATCAAACGCCAAACGGTCACGAACATATTCATAGGCGAAATCACGATAGATTGGATAGTCTGGATGCATTTCGCGAATCACCTTCAGCATCAGTGCAGTCAAACGGAATGGTTTAAACAAGTCATGCTTGTACATCGGAATATCCGTGTGGAATTGGAAACCATGACAAAGTTTTCCGACATGTTTATGGAAAGTGGGTTCAAAGAAACATTCACGCAGAAGAACTCCCTTAAACCATTGCGGCGCTTTCTTTTTCATGCGCACGAGGACTTCGGCAAAATCGATATCAGAAGCTCCAATGATTTCTAAAGCTCTGGTCGTACCGCGTGCTTCAGATAAAGTGGTTCCTTCAATTAATACAGTTCCTGAATAAGCGCGGGCCATGTTTAAACTTGCTGCATTCGGTGAAGGATTCACCCACGCGCGCTTCATGTCCCAACCAAAACCCGGTCCTTTAGAAGGTGCATAACCTTTCATTTTCACGACCTGAAGTTTCAAATCCATTTTGTAGTAATCTTTAAAGTATAAAGCCAACTCACCCACAGTCAGACCGTGGCGCATAGGGATTGGTGCTGCTCCGACGAAGGACTCCCAACCAGGTAACATTTTAAACCCTTCAATCGGGCGACCTGCGGGATTTGGACGATCAAGCACGATAACTTCTTTACCTAACTTCGCACACTCTTCCATCACGTAAAGCAAAGTCGTGATAAAAGTGTAAATGCGGCAGCCTAGATCCTGTAGATCAAATAGCAGAACATCAAAGTGTTCCATCATTTCAGGTGTTGGTCTGCGAACTTCACCATAAAGACTGAAAATAGGAATATTGTGAACAGGATCAACAAAGTCAGGGCTTTCAATCATGTTATCTTGCTTATCGCCGCGCACACCATGCTGAGGACCGAACGCACAAGAAAGTTTTATTTTTTTAGAAAGCAGATCCAAACTGTGTTGCAGGTTTTCATCAACACTCGCTGGGTGACAAACTAAACCCACGCGTTTGCCTTTAAGGCTTTTAAGCATTTTTGGATTTGCTAAAAGAACTTCTACACCTAACTTCATAAAACATCCTTGTTAATGAAAAATTGTAAACACAGGTTTAAGCCAAGTACATGATTTAATTTAAGACAGAAAGACTTAATGATCCTTATTGAGATTAAGGATTATTTAAAGATTTCAATGAATTAGGTTAGCTAATCCAAGCTCATACAAGGTTCCACTTTCTCTCAATATTCTAAGCCGAAACTAGATTTATCGGAGGAATTTATGACTTTAAAAAAACACTGTGAAGAGCTTGGAAAACAGATCAAAGAAATGACGGAAAAAAGTATTGAAGCCTCAGTACGAAGTTTTCATTACTCTCAAAAAGCAAAAAGGCTTGCGCAATCGGCAAGCCTTTTCAATTAAAGATCGATCAAAATGGTTCAGCAACAAAGCGCGGAGGATCTTTTACGAAACGGAGGCAGCGCTACGCCGGAGAAAAGTAAAAGACCGCACAACGCAGTCGGATGGGTCGTTTTCATCGATCGTTTTTACGAAGCCATTCTGCCATTGGTAATGCGAAGTAGGTGAAGATCACATCAGCACCTGCACGGCGGATGGAATAAAGTGTTTCAACCATCGCGCGGGTTTCATCAATAATCCCAGCTTTGGCGCCTGCTTTGATAAGCCCGTACTCACCACTGACATTGTAAGCTGCGACCGGCAAGTGAGTGTGGGATTTTACCAGACTGATGATATCAAGGTAACTTAGCGCTGGTTTTACCATTACCATGTCAGCACCTTCCATCTCATCAAGTTCAATTTCTCTTAGCGCTTCACGGGCATTGCGAAAATCCATTTGATAAGTTTTCTTATCACCAAATTTTGGTGCTGAATCTAAAGCCTCGCGGAATGGACCGTAAAAGCTTGAAGCGTATTTTGCGGAATAAGAAAGAATGCCGGTGTTGGTGAATCCTGATTCATCAAGGGCATCACGAATCGCACCGACTCTGCCGTCCATCATGTCTGATGGTGACACGATATCAGCACCTGCTTCAGCATGAACGATCGACATCTTTGCTAAGATCTCAACTGTTTCATCATTTAGAATTTGGCCGTTTTTTACGACGCCATCGTGACCGTCTGAAGAATATGGATCCAGTGCCACGTCAGAAATCAATGTCACTTCCGGGTACTTATCGCGAATCATTTTCAATGTGGTAGGCAACAATCCGTTGCGGTTTAACGATTCCTTACCGTAAGAATCTTTCAGTGTCTCAGAAAGAGCCGGAAAAAGGTCGAAGGTTTTAATCCCCAATTGAACCGCTTTACCAACCTCTTCCAACAAAATGTCAGGGCTCATTCGGAAGATGCCTGGCATAGAATTGATGACTTGGCGCTCCCCTTTTCCCTCACAAAGAAATAAAGGCAGAACGAGCTGAGAGACTCTCAAATCTGTCTCTGCAACCATTTGTCGCAGGGCTTCAGTTTTGCGATTTCTTCGTGGGCGTTGGGTGAGCTTCATAATACCTCCGCTTGTCGCTTAATTAATAAGCATTATCAACATTACAAGCATGACAATTCAATGACACTTTATTGAAAGTTTAGTGATAAACCTATCTGTACATGGAAGATATACTTCTCGTTCACAGAAAATCCAATAGAAACTTCAGCGAGTCTCTGCAAGATACAGCAGTCTGGAAAACGTGTTTACGCCAGATTCTTTTTTGCACAGAGATGGAACTGAACACGATTGGTGATGTTATTGAAAAAGATGACATCATTCTTCGTGGCGAAAATGCGTTGGGTCTTTTGCTTGAGATTCTATGTGGCCTGCATTCACCCATCGTTGGTGAAACGGAAGTCTTCGGTCAGTTTAAGGCGTTCGTTGATTCCCGAAAACAACTTGGCGATACCCTTTTTGGTGACCACCAGAAATGGTTGAACTTCATTTTCGCTGAAGTCAAAAAAACTCGTTCTGAACATCTGGTGGGCTTAGGTTCACAAAGCTACGGCAGTCTGTTACGCCGTTATACTAAAGATTATGATTCAGTGACCCTTTGTGGTTCTGGTCAATTGGCTTTGGAAATCCTTCCATGGCTGGCTCATAAAAAGTCGATGCAAATCGTCTGTCGTGAACCTGCAAAACTTCAAGCGTTTGCAGAGAAGTACAACAACTTGAGCATTTCTACTTACAATCAAGCTTACATACACGGCGAAGCGATGGTGATCGCAGCCCCTTTAACTGATGCCCGCATTTTGGAACTCATGAATAAACAGGACAACCGTCCTTTAGCGATTTATGACCTACGTGGTGAAGAGAACAATCTTCCTTCACTAGTTGCAGAACAATTTCCGAATGTGCAAGTCATGGGACTGCACCAATTCTTTGCAGAGATCGAAGAAATGAAAAAAGATACGGCCACAAAGATCTCTGCCCTGAAAGCGATTCTACTAGAGAAGGCATTAGCCTTCATGCAAAGAACGGAGCTTCGTCCACTTGGGTGGGACGACATATGCGCTTAAAAATTTCCGCAAGGAAAAGTGACTTGGCCCGTCTTCAGGCCTACATGGTTGGAGACGCTCTTAAAAAAAAACATCAGAATCTTGAAATCGAATACCGTTTCAAAGAATCCTTGGGTGATAAAAACCTAACGGAACCTCTATGGAAAATTCCTGAAAAGGGAGTTTTCACGGAAGACTTTTATGGTGAATTGATTCGTGGTGAAACAGATATGGTTGTGCATTCTTGGAAGGATCTTCCGACTGAGTTTAAAGATGACACTGTCATTGCTGCGACTTTACCTCGCGCGGACCAACGGGATCTTTTACTTCTTAAAAAATCGCATTTTGAAAAAATCAAAGCGGCGCGTGCATTACGCGTGTTCAGCTCTTCACCCCGTCGTGAATACAACCTGACTGAGTTTTTCAAAAATCATCTGCCGTTTGGCTTAGAGTCTGTAAAGTTTGAAAGTGTGCGTGGAAATATTCCGACGCGCATTCGTAAGCTTCTTGAAAGCACTGAAACAGATGGCTTGATTGTGGCGAAAGCAGCCTTAGATCGTCTTTTGACTGCAGAGGCTGACGAGTTTAATGAAGTTCGTGGATTATTACGGGGTTACCTTCAAGAGCTTACTTGGATGGTTTTACCTTTAAACGTAAATCCAAATGCGGCAGCTCAAGGTGCTTTGGCGGTTGAAATTACCAAAGGGCGTTCTGATTTAGCTCAGCTGCTTTCAGCGATTCATGATCAAAGTACTTTTGATTGTGCGCAAAAAGAACGTGATATTCTTTCTAGCTTTGGTGGTGGTTGCCACCAGAAGATCGGCGTTGCTGTTCTTCATCGTTCTTATGGCGAAATCACGATATTAAAAGGCCTGACTGATCAAGGGGTTGTCCTTGAAAAACGTGATTTAGCCGGCGATTCCCCTTCTACCTTTGTTGCAAACCAATTGTGGTCTTCTGACGTGAAAGCAGACCGCGTTCCTTTGGAGAATGTGAAGATTCCTGCAGGAACTTCCGCTCTTTATGTCGCGCGCAGTGAAGCGTGGCCAGAAGGATTAAACTTTGCTGGTTTTGTTTGGACTGCGGGGCTTAAAACATGGAAAAGCCTTGCGCAAAAAGGTATATGGGTTCACGGCTGCTCTGAAAGCTTAGGGGAACAAGAAGATGCTCGCATGGATATCCTTGCTGGCAACTCTTTAGCTTGGGCGAAACTTTCCCACGAAGAAGGTTTTGAAAGAGATGCGGGTGTTATGCCTTTAGTTGCTACTTATAGCTTAAAGCCCCAAGGAGTTTTAAATTCCTTTACTGGAAAAGAAAGTTTCTTCTGGAGCAGCGGGAGTCAGTTCTTGCAAGCCATGCAGGAAGCTCCTGAGATTTTAAATAAACATCACGCCTGTGGGCCAGGGAACACTTACAAAGTAATCCGCGCCTATATGGAAAAGAAAAATGCATTTGATCCAAAACGCTTAAATATTTTCTTGGATCAAGACGACTGGAGAAAACAATGCACAAAGTAACCTCGGAAGAATTATTTCAACGCGCTTTAAAAATCACTCCGGGTGGAGTTCATTCTCCGGTTCGTTCTTTTAAAGGTTTAGACCGTGCGCCTGTTTTCTTTACCAAAGCTGAAGGTGCATTTTTAACTTCGGTTGAAGATAAAAAATATATCGATTTCTGCCAAAGCTTTGGACCTTTAATTTTGGGTCACTTGGATCCTGAAGTGAAAGAAGAAGTTCATCGCATGGTGGACACAGCTTGGACATTCGGTGCGACTGAAGTTTATTCTTTGGAATTGGCTGAATGGATCACGACGACTTTACCGTTCATGCAAAAGCTTCGTTTCGTATCTTCTGGTACTGAAGCTGTGATGAGTGCTTTGCGCGTGGCTCGCGCGGCAACGGGCCGTAATAAAATTTTAAAATTTGAAGGCTGCTATCATGGTCACGTTGATAACTTGTTAGTAAAAGCTGGTAGCGGCTTAGCCGGAACTGCGGCGTCTTCTAGTGCAGGTATCCCTGCTGAAGTAGCAGCGCAAACAGTTGTATCACCTTTGGATGATGAAGCGGCTTTAGAGGCTGTGTTTGCAGCCCAAGGTAAAGACATCGCCGCTGTGATCATTGAACCGTTGCCAGCAAACTACGGTCTTTTAGTGCAACGTCCAGAGTTCCTTAAAAAAGTGGCTGAGCTTTGCAAAAAGAACGGCAGCTTATTGATTTATGATGAAGTGATCTCTGGATTCCGCGTAGGTCTTGGCGGCATGGTTGCTGAAACCGGAATTACTCCAGATTTAGTGACTTACGGTAAAATCATCGGTGGTGGTTTCCCTGTGGGTTGCTACGGCGGTAAAGCTGAATTGATGAACATGGTTGCGCCAAGTGGTGATGTTTACCAAGCTGGTACATTAAGTGCGAATCCTGTGGGTATGCGTGCGGGTCTTACGACTCTTAAAAAAATGCAGCGCCTAGACGGTTGGAATCTTTTAAATAAACGTACTGAAAAATTCGCGCAAACTTTGCGTGATGGTTTAGCGAAGAAAGGTTCTGACCTGCAAGTAAGCCAAGTGGCTTCTTTATTCTGGATTCATGGCAAAACGCCAGCGCCAATTCGTTCGATTGCACAAATCCCTGCAAACCAAGGTGGCACTTTCAAAGGTCTTTTCTTAAAAGCATTGGATAAAGGTGTTTACCTGGCTCCAAACGCTTATGAAGTGGGATTTGTGTCTTGGGCGCACTCTGATGAATTGTTAGAAGAAGCAGCTCACATCATTATTTCTGCGGCGGAATAAAGAATGTATAAGAAACACCTTAAACCCCATGTGAAAACGGCGTTAGCGATCATCTGGTTCGTCTTTACGTTTTCGCTTGTGGCTTGGTGGTGGGTGTTTTTCTTAGTTCGGCTTAATCCTGACAATGTCAGCCTTGAAGAACTTAAAACCTCTCATCGCATGTTTGCTTGGGAAGGCTCAATTTTACTTGCGGCTATCTTGTTTGGTGGTACGGCTTTAGTGATCTTTACTTACCGTGATCAAAAGCGCCATGAACGTCTGCGCTTCTTCTTTTCTACTTTCAGTCATGACATTAAGACTTCCATTGCAAGACTTCGCCTGCAGGCCGAGGTTTTGGAAGAAGATCAAACTGTGGCGAATCCCGTGATGAAGCGCTTGATACAAGACATTCAACGGCTAGATCTGCAGTTAGAGAATTCTTTGTTGTTGGCGAATCTCGAAAGTGGTGAGCTTTTACTAGAAGAAGTTTCTTTAAGCGGTCTTCTTTCAAGTCTACGTAACGAGTTCCAAGAGCTTTCTTTAGAACTTGAAAAAGAGGCTTTCATTCGCGGTGACCGTCGTGCGCTTTTAAGCATTCTTAAAAACCTTCTGCAAAACTCCGTTTTGCACGGCAAAGCGCAGAATGTACGTATTAAAGTCAGCACTTCTGGTGCTAACCGCTTGGAATTAAGAATCCAAGATGACGGTTTAGGATTTAAAGGCCCTTTGGGAAAACTTGGATCTGAAATTTTGAAATCCCGCGACACTCGCAGCAATGGCATTGGTCTTTTAATCACCAAACGTCTTTTAGAAAAGATGAAGGGTGATATTTCTTTTGAATCTAACGGCAGCACGGGCTTTACCTCTATTCTTTTAGTGGAGGGCCGCCTGCCATGAGAAAAATTCTTTTAGTTGAAGATGATTTGTCATTAGGTGAAACCCTGACCGATCGACTTAAAAAAGAATACCAAGTCACTTGGGCTAAAAGCTTAACTGAGGCTTGGACTGAATTTACTAAAAACAAAGATACGGACTTATTAATCTTAGACGTGGGCCTACCAGATGGCAGTGGCTTTGAATTAGCGAATAAGATTAAACAAATCTCTCCGGTCCTATTTTTGTTCCTTACTGCGCAAGCCGACGCTGAGTCCCGCCTTACTGGTTTTGAGTTAGGTGCGGTTGAATATATTCCAAAACCATTTCACTTAAAAGAGCTTTTGATTCGTGTGAAGCACGTTTTAGAATCCCACGCTCCGACTCGTGAAATTGAACTGCAAGACTGCGTGGTTAACTTCACTAACATGTCTGTCAAAAAGAAATCGGGTCAAATTGAGTACCCGCCTGTGACTGACATGAAGATCTTGCAGCTATTAATTGAAAAGTCCCCGCGTATCTTAAGTCGTGATGAAATCATGAATGAAATCTGGGGCGTTGATAAGAACCCAAGTCATCGAACTATTGATAATATTATTGTGCGCTTACGCCAGCTTCTTGGCGACGACGGAGAAAAACACATTCGCTCTGTTCGTGGTGTTGGCTACCAGTGGTCTACGGAGGAAACGATATGAATCCATTATTTAAAAACGCTCTACAAAGAACTCCGCAAGCTGTACCCCCGATCTGGTTCATGCGTCAAGCTGGTCGTTACCACAAACACTATCAAGGTTTGCGAGCACAGAATTCTTTTGAAGATCTTTGTAAAAAACCTGAATTAGCAGCTCAAGTAGCATTGGGACCTGTGGCTGAGTTTGATTTTGATGTGTCGATTCTATTTAGCGATATCCTTTTCCCGCTTGAAGCTTTGGGAATGGGCTTGGCTTATACAGATCATGGCCCACAATTGAGTTTTAAATTAAATCCTGAAACTATTGGAAACTTGGGTCCTGTTGATAAAGCTGTTGAATTCATGGGTTTCCAAAAAGAAGCGATGATGGCGACTCGTGCCGTATTGCCTTCAAATAAAAGCTTGATTGGCTTTGTTGGCGGTCCTTGGACTTTATTTGTTTACGCGGTTGAAGGCTCCCACGCTGGCTCTTTGATCCAATCTAAAACTTTGATCAATCTTTTCCCTAAGTTCTTAGAAAAAATGTATCCGCTTTTAAAAGAAAACATCAAATTGCAATTCGAAGGTGGTGCTGAGGTTGTGATGGTGTTTGATACGGCGGCGGGTGAAGTATCCCCGCTATTCTTTAAAGAATTTATTCAGCCGGTCCTTGCGAAGATTGCGCAAGATTATCCTGGTAAGATTGGATACTACTCTAAAGGGACTCAACCTGTGTTCTTTAATAAGGAATTCGTAAGTCTTCCTTGGGCGGGACAAGGTTTTGATCACCGTTGTTATATTCCAGATTCTTTTGCGGTTCAGAATAAAGGTTTTGTTCAAGGGAACTTCGATCAAAGCTTGTTGTTCTTAGATGATGCTGACTTTAAGAAAGCTTTGGACACGTTCTTAGCTCCGATGAAAGAAATGACTCCAGCTCAACGTGCTGGTTGGGTTTGTGGTCTTGGTCATGGGGTTTTACCAAAGACTCCTGAAAAAAATGTGAAACTCTTCGTGGACACTGTCCGTAAGGAGCTTTCGTAATGAAAGATCTATTAGCTAAATACGACGTACCAGCTCCGCGCTATACGTCTTATCCAACAGTTCCCTATTGGGAAACAAATCCTACTCAAGATCAGTGGGTGCAGCATTTGCGTGCGACTTTGCAAGAGACGTCAGGATCTTGGTCTTTATATTTGCACATTCCATTCTGTGAATCGCTTTGCACGTTCTGCGGTTGCAATACGATCATTACTAAGGATCATAAAAAAGAATCTCCGTATGTGGGGATGATCTTAAAAGAATGGGAACTTTATATTGAGAAAGTTCCTGAGCTTCTAACGAAACCTTTAAAGCACATCCATTTGGGTGGCGGGACACCGACGTTCCTTTCTGCTGAGACTTTGATTGATCTTTTAAAACCAATCATGTCTCGCGTGAAAGTGGATATGAATGACTTTGAAGGATCGATTGAAGTGGATCCGCGTCGTACGACGCCTGAGCAATTAAAAGCTTTGCGTGAAATGGGCTTCACCCGTGTAAGTATGGGTGTGCAGGATTTCAATCCTGAAGTTCAGCGCTTAGTAAATCGTATTCAGCCTTTTGATATCACTGCAAACTTAACCCAAGCTGCTCGTGATCTTGGCTACACTTCTGTGAACTTCGACTTGATTTATGGTTTAGCGAAGCAGACAGCAGAATCTTTTGCTGACACTGCAAAAGCAACTGTGCAACTTCGTCCCGATCGCATTGCGCTTTATAGCTTTGCTTTAGTTCCTTGGATTAAACCGGCTCAACGTTTGTTCAAGGATGAAGATCTTCCTAAGTCTGCTGAAAAGCGTGAACTTTATGAAATTGCTCGCGGTATTTTATTAGAGGCAGGTTACGTTGAAGTGGGCATGGATCACTTTGCTCTTCCGACAGACAATCTTTGTATTGCGATGAATGAAAAGCGTTTGCACCGTAACTTTATGGGCTACACGGATCATCGCACGGATGTTTTGTTGGGCTTGGGTGTTTCTTCTATTTCTGAAACTCCTTATAGCTTCCATCAAAATGAAAAGGTTTTGCCGTTGTATGAAGCGACTTTAAATGAAGGTCGTCTTCCGACATTGCGTGGGCATGTTTTGACTCAAGAAGATCAAGTTCGTCGTGAGCAAATCTTAAAACTTATGACTGAATTTGAGGTTTCTTTTGTTGATAACGAACAAGAATCTAAATCTAAAGAGTTTTTAGCTGAAATGATTAAAGACTCTTTAGTTGAAGTTCGAGATCATAAATTGATCGTCAATGAATCAGGCCGACCGTTTTTGCGTAATGCTTGTGTGTTCTTTGATGAAAGATTAAAAAGCAAACAACCTCAAACAAAGATTTTCTCTCAGTCTATATGAAAAAAGTCAGTGTTATCGGAGCAGGTTTTGCGGGTATGACAGTCTCTTTGCGTTTAGCGCAGGCGGGATTTCAAGTGGATCTTTACGAAAGATCGGATCGCTTGGGCGGATTGCTTGGAACTGATAACACTGAGTTTGGGATTGCAGAAAAGGCTGCTAATGCGCTTATTCGTACGGATATGGCGGATGCCCTTTTTACAGAATTAGGCTTAACGCCAAGTCTGCCGTTAGAGTCTTCTAAGAAAAGATTTTTCTTTCGCGAGCATCCACGTTCTTGGCCATTAACTTTTGTTGAAAGTGTGACAACACTTTTTAAAGTGGTGCCGAAGCTGCTTTTTGCTAAGAAGAAATTAAAACCTCAAAGAAATCAGACTTTGCAAACTTGGGGCGAGGCTCATTTAGGTTCTTCGGCAACAAGGTTTCTTTTGGGCCCCGCGATGCAGGGAATATATGCCAATGATATTTCTGGATTAAGTTCTGCCTTAATTTTGGGTCCTTTGTTTGGGAATCGTAAACGCAGCAAGTATAAGGGACTTCTAACCAGTTCTTCTGGCATGCAAGGGTTGGTTGATAAGCTTGAGCAGAAAATCAGAGAAGCTGGCGTCAATATTCATCTTAATAGTGAAGTGAACTTGAACGATCTTACTGGTCCTGTGGTGGTTGCGACTTCCGCTTCGGGTGCTGCGGCTTTGACTCGTGAAGTTCATCCGCGTTTATCAGCGGTGCTTGCCAAAATTAAGATGAGTTCCCTTATGAGTGTGACGGTGTTTTTCGACAAAGCTCAGGCTCAGTTTAAGGGATTTGGCTGTTTGATTCCTCGAGGCTATGGTTTAAAGACCCTGGGAATCTTGATGAATTCATATATCTTTGAAAAGCGCGATAAAACTTATAATGAAACTTGGATAATGGGTGGCCATGATCAGGAAGATCTGTTGAACCTTTCAGATGCAGAATTGCTAAATTTGATTCGTGCGGAACGTGAAAAGGTTCTGGGTCTTCAAGATCAGATTTTAGGTTATAAAATAAATCGTTGGCCTTTAGGTTTGCCTTACTACGATTTAAATCTTGAAGGCGCCTTGGCTGATCTTCGCGATGCAAATTTACCTAAGAATCTTTATTTGCATGGCAATTATCTTGGTGGAATCGGTTTAAGTAAAATTCTAGAACGCAGCCAAATGCTTGCAGAAATTATTCGGAAAAAACATGGCTAAAACAGGTGTTCTTCTTTCTAATATCGGCAGCCCTAAATCTTATTCTGTCAGTGACGTTAAGAATTATTTAAATACGTTTCTGATGGATCCGGATATCATTAAGCTGCCGTTCGTATTTCGTTGGCCTCTTGTTCATGGAATCATTGTTCCTCGTCGTGCGCCCTATTCTGCTGGGAATTATAAAAAAATCTGGCTTGAGGGTGAGGGTTCTCCGCTGACAGTTTATACTCAAAGGTTTTCTGAAAAATTGCAGGAACAACTTGGTTCTGATTATTTGGTTAAGATCGGCATGCGCTATTCTGATCCTTCTATCGATAATGCCTTAAAAGATTTTAAAGCTGCTGGTGTTGAGCGAGTTTTGATTGTTCCCCTTTATCCGCAGTACGCTGAAGCCACAACTGGATCGACTGTTAAAGAAGTTCGAAGAGTTGCAAAGCATTTGAAGATTTCTTTTGATTTTGAGGTGTTGCCTCCGTTCTTTGATGATAACGCCTTTATTGATCCTTCTGTGCGCATGATGAACGAGTCTTTGACAGGTCAGTCGGTCGATCATTATTTATTTTCTTTTCACGGGCTTCCTGAAGAACAAATTAAGCAGGTTGAAGGCTGTTTGGTTACCCCGGACTGCTGTGTTCAGAAGAACGCTTGTGCGAAAAATTGTTATCGCGCGCAGTGTTTTGCTACGGCGGGAACAATTGCTAAGCGCCTGGGTTTACAGTCTTCCCAATGGACTTTGGCATTTCAATCTCGCCTAGGTCGTGCGGAATGGTTGAAACCTTCTACAGATAGCATTCTTGAAAAGCTTGCTAAAGAAGGTAAAAAGAATATCGCTGTGATTTGCCCATCGTTTGTCGCTGATTGCTTAGAGACTTTAGAAGAAATCGGCATAGGCGGGAAAGAACAATTCCAAGAGCATGGCGGGGAAAATTACTTCTTAATCCCGTGCTTGAATGCGGATCCAGAGTGGACGGCGAATTTCGCTAGTCTGATTAAGGGATCAAAAACAAAAGAAGCGGAATTAAAATCGCTGTCATAAGACCGTTCAGGGCCATCGCAAGTCCTGCGAAGGCTCCAGCTAATTCACTGATTTGAAAAGCTCTGAAAGTTCCAAGACCGTGGGCGGAAAGTCCCATGGCGAATCCCTTTACTAATGGGTCTTGTACCTTCGTTATGCGCATGACTGAACCTGCGACGATAGCGCCGACGATTCCTGTAATCATGACGAAAACTGTGGCTAAGGCTGGTGCTCCACCGATTTTTTCTGATATCCCCATGGCGATGGGAGTGGTTACGGACTTCGGTGCTAGCGATAATAGGATGTCGTGATTTAAGCCAAATGCGTGGCCGACGAAAACAGCGGCAAAGATTCCTGCGAATGATCCTACAAAAAGCGCCAGCATGAGAGGCACTAGGACTCTTTTTAGTTTTGTGAGCTGATTGTAAAGAGGTAGTGCGAATCCTACGGTTGCCGGTCCTAGCATAAAGTGAATTGGGCGCACGCTTTTAAAATATTCTTGGTATGGAATATTTAAAGTTAGCAGTGTGATGACGATCGCAAACATGGCTAGAACTGGCGGGCTTAGGAACGGATTGTTGTTTCCTTTTTCGCTGATCTTTCTTGCAAGCAGGTAAAAACCAAAAGTGATGATAATTGAAAAGAGCTCAATCATGGGTTTGGCCCTTGTTTTTTCCGTGCAAAAGGATGTTAAAAAACCAAGCTGTCACCGCAAGAGTGATTGTTGTGCTGATGACCAAGGTAAGGACCATCGCGACACCGAATTTAGTGAATAGATCGAAGTACTCGATGATGCCCACGCCTGCAGGGACGAAGAATAAAGCTAAATGTTTATTCATGAAACGACTCAATGATTCTACTTTTTCTTTAAGTTGCGGGAATAAGAGGAGTGCTATGAAGAAATAAACCATTCCTAGCACGGGGCCTGGAATAAAAAGATTAAGAAGGCGAACGGTGCCTTCACCCATCAGTTGGAAAAAAATTAAAATCAATAAAGCTAAAATCACGGACTGACTTTAGCTTTTTCGGGTTGTTTCGGCAATGGATTTACTTTTGAACAGGAACCACGCAGCGGAAGCCGACGTTGTTCGTGTTTAGGCTCCATGAAGCGGGGGCTTGCATTTCATTAGCTGTGATATCGCCGATGTTCGCTGCAAAAATTCCAGTGAAGCCTTTGCCGTGCATGCACACGGCTCCGCCACGAATGACTTTTCCTGTGCTACCACCGAAGAATTGCCCCATGTAGACGTCTTTTTTATCGACAGAAGTCATGCCTGTGAAGTCGAAAAGTTGTTTTGACCCCGGAGCCATATCCCAATTGTTATTGTGATAAGTGCGCGCGTAGTTCGAAGATAAATCTGGCGTGTAGGAGTTTCCGTAGATGGTGTCACTCACCCACTCCCACGCGTTTCCGCCGAAGTCCCAAATAATTTTGCCGCTTGCTAAAGTGAATGTACGTTTTTCAGAACCTTTTTGTTGGCCAACGCCATTATAAGGATCGCTTTCGTCGGTCACTTCAATAGGTTCTTCCCAACCGGAATAATAACCTGTGATCAAGGTTTCTTTTTTAGTATCCCAGTTAGCTGTGGTGCTAAAGATTTCAAGCGCAACAGCGTTCCATTCGCTGTTTGTCGGAAGACGATAACCCACATTTGCGCATGCTGCTGCCGCGGTTGTTTTATCCGCAAGCCAAGGTTTGCGATTCGGAGTAGAAACGGCTAGACCCGAATCGCTTTTTTTCATTTCAAATTTTGCAATACAGAACGCGCTTGTTCCAAGAGTTGTGTTTGCTGCTACGAACTCGAAGTTTGCAGGGCAAGTCGCAACTGGTGGCGGTTGCGGCGTGGGAACTGGTTCTGGAGTCGGTGTTGGAGTTGGAACCGGCTCAGGCACAGGCACTGGAATTGGTTCCGGCGCTGGTGTCGGAGTTGGAGTTGGCTCTGGTGTCGGAGTAGGCGCAGGAGTAGGCGCTGGCTCCGGAGCTGGAGTCGGTTCTGGTTTTGGATCTGGTGAAGGCGTGGGCGCAGGCACTGGAGCTGGCTCCGGCGTTGGCGTCGGTGCAGGCGTAGGTTCTGGCGCAGGAGTAGGACTAGGAGTAGGAGGCGGCATCGGAACTGGCGACGGCGTCGGTTCCGGAACAGGAGCTGGCGGAGGCATTGGCACCGGCGACGGTGCTGGCTCTGGCTCAGGAAGAGGAATTGGATTTGGAATAGGCCAAGGCTCAGGTGCTGGTGTTGGAGCAGGCTCCGGTGAAGGAACTGGAGAAGGCGTGGGCTCTGGAACTGGCACCGGTGACGGAGTAGGTTCCGGAATTGGCGATGGAGTTGGTGCCGGCACAGGAGATGGTGTCGGTTCCGGATTGGGAATTGGAGAAGGTGTAGGTTCAGGAACAGGCGCTGGTGTTGGTGCCGGTGATGGCTCTGGATTTGGTTCTGGTGAAGGCGCAGGAGCTGGATCATCAGGCAACGGATTTTCCGGCGAAGGCACAGGTGCAGGAACTGGAACTGGCGCTGGAATTGGAGCTTCAGGATTTTCCTGCGGAGCTTGCGGAGTCGGAGTTACTTGGCCTGGACTTTTAGGAGCTGTTGACGAAAGAATATCACCGTCATCACCAGATGAACACGACACTAGCAATAGAATCATTGCTATATGAATTAATAAGCGGTGTGCGATGTTCATCAATCGATCCTTAACCATTTTTTGTTTAATAACTGAAATTCCTTCATTAAATTTGTCGGATGATTATGATTTCTATCAAGGGTCGCGAACGAAAATCTGGCCTTCAGAAATTTCGTTTATCAGTCAAAAGTCTAGCGCAGAATGACGGAGCAGCAACAATGCTACTGAAGTTCGAAAAATTTAAACCGCAACTTGTGTGAAAGATAAGCGGAGAGTTTGGATTTAATAATCCAATAAATATTTAGCATCTATTCTCTATTCTCTATTCTCTATTCTCTATTCTCTATTCTCTATTCTCTATTCTCTATTCTCTATTCCGAGAAAGATCTGCTCATCTATAACGCACATTCAACTCCTTTTTATACTTTTCACGGTTATGCTGCGAGCAGAGTAATTGCAAATTCGCCAAACTATTTACTCCCCCGGCCCACTTAGAAGTTTTATGATCAACCTGCAGAGCAAATGAACTTTTGCACTTCCGCCCCGTCTTCAAATCCACATACTGACAACATTTATCCCGCTGAAGAACCATACGACGAAGCTTCGTAGTAACCGATTTTCTTTCCACCACCGCATCGGTGGTAACTATTGCATCTCTGGAATCTTTGCTTTCCTCGGCAACAGTGTTTAAATTCACTGATTCTTTTTTCTTTTTTCCTGGCTTAAATTTTTTATCCAAATATTGATCAGCCAAAAATTCAATAACATCAGTTAAAGAGACCGATCCAGAATCCTGTAACAAGATGTGCGCGGCTAGATCTTTACATTGAAGAAGCTTTTCGTATTGCTCTTTAGACAAAGTGATTCCAAGACGAACCGACTCATCCTGTTGAACTTTCTTAGTGTCAAACTCTTTGACCGGGAGATCTAAAACACGAGTCACCTCTTTCTGAGTTTCACCAGCGGTTAAACCCGACACCTGATCCACCAACTCTTGCTTTTGCAGAACGGAAACTTTAACGCCACTCACCTTCTCTTTTTCTTTTATTGCGCGGGAAAGCTCGCCTATCTGCGAAAGATTCAATGAACCTTCTTGAATGCGGTCCGCCACCTGCGGAACTTCCCGAAGCAGTCGAGCAGCTTCAAGTCGGCGCATGGCCGCTGAACCCGAGTATCCCAGCTCCTTAGTAAGGTATTCATAAATAGAGGAATAAGCTTTTTCGAGATAAAGCCTACGAACATCGATTTCACGGATATGTTCTAAGATCACATGTAAAAGCTTTCTTTCCTTTTGAACTAAATCTTTCAGTCGCAATTCCAGCTCTTTATTTGATAAAAGTGATAGAGAATCCATGAAAACCTCCGCGTTGAATAAGGTATAACACGAGATTTTTGATCTCTTTTTTCAGGCGAACGCCAACGCTAAAAGCCTAGCTTATCAAACGCTTTAAGCGACTCATAGCTGAGTGAATTTCAATCAACGAGACATTTTTCATAAAACCGACAAAGGCAGATTAGCAAATCGAATTTTAACGAGACAAAAAACTCGTCAACAAATTCACACATGACAATTCAGTTATGACATACCTAGCAACCGATACGGTGGTAAGAAGGAAAACCCAAAATCCAAACCTGTTTGCCCTCTTTCGTCCCTTGTTAAATCTTTAGTCAGTGAAACCGCATAAATCCCCGCTATACCTGCGGCATTATTTGCATTTCTAAAGGTCAGATGAAAACCTCGTCCCGCATTCTCATTTTGAGACACTTGATTCTGGCTGCCATTTTCCTGGCGGCGGGGGCTTGTTCGTTTAAAAAGAATCCGAAGACGGGACAGGTAAAATTGGTAGTAGTTGAAGAAACTAAAACAGTCATACCTACCCTCAAAATCGCTGACATAATTAACCAACCGGATGAGGATCGGGCGATACGCGAATTAAAAGGTTTAGGAAAAGCTTATAACGAGTTTTCTAATAAAGAAGAATCTCTTCTAGATATCACTATAAAATATAATAAGCCGAAAGTTCTTAATCACCTGTTGATTATGGGACTAAATCCGTTTCACTTGAACGAAAAAAGTATTTCTGATCTACAGTTTAATGAAGATCTTAATGATATTATAACAACAGCGCAGAAAGATCGTATTCTCGGTATTGTGCATTTATACCCAAGACCTATCGGATATGGCGATCCAGATGATGGCTATTCCATACAAAAGTTTTTTACATCCATTTCTGACCTAAAATTAGATGTTCGAGGCTGTCAGAAGTTCACCGGCTTTCTGATGGACATCAAATATTTTCAGACAACATCTGAATTTCCAGGATTTTATTTTAGAGCAACCCATCTTCTCCCGACAGAAACAGTTATTAGAGACTTCTTAACCAAGTCTGCTTGCGCTGACAGTTCCCGCCAATTCTCTAAGGAAAAGATTTCTGAGTGGGCCTCTTTGGAATTCTTTAGCCAATTTCAAAATAACTTCGAATCAAATGACTTTATGGCTTTCATTCTATCTTTGAATAAACCAAAGAATATTACCATCAATCTAAGTTCTGTTAAAAAGTACCGCGATGCTAGCCAGCACAAAGTAAATCCATTAACCCTTCTTGCACTAAAATCTATCTGCGTTGATGATGAAGAAAAAATTTTGCAATGGGTAAATGTATTAAGAGATTATTCTCAAAATGGTAAAGATTTTAACTCTGAAAAGTACCAACTCAAAACCCATATTTTAAATTATGAAGACCGTGAAAGGTGTGCCAACGAGTTATGCACTAACTATTATAATAATGCTTTAGCAATAACTGAAGCTCATCAGTTTCTATATCCAACGTCACAATTCGAGGATTTCACTGTCACCACCATTTTCAATCCGATGGATAATCTCAATGACAATCCCGAGGAACTAAAAGAGCACGAGAAAAGCTTATCAGCGCTAAAAGCTGAAGTTTGTCCAAATATTGAAAAGAACAATTCTGTCGGCGAAAATAAAGAGGAAGTTTTATGATAAAGTTTATCTTAATCATCCTTTTTAGCTTATTTACAGTGGGATGTACTTTTTCAAAAGATCCAACTGAATCGGTAGCGAAACTCTATACATTTAAAAAGTCAGATAAAAATGTCCTTACAAAGAACCAACAAAATCTACTAAATTCGATAGAATTCGCTACACACCAGGAATTCTTAAATGTTCTTGGCGAAATGAGTGCCGCAGATTCAAACTTTGAAGGTGAATCATCTACACCTGCTGGTCTTGCTATAAAATTTAACAAAGTACAAATTCTTGAAGAAATCATCAAAAGGAACATAGATCCGCTGAATATTGGAAGTTTCAATAAAAACTTCGATAAAATCTTTTTTAATATCAAATTAAATGAGATTTTGATTTCCCTGAATCATCCACGTGCTGCAAGTGAATTAAATATAAATCCAACAGATACTGAGCTACTGTATATTTCTTTTATCGAAGAAAAATTAGAAAGTGCATTTGCTGAATCGGGATCCATTAGTAACAATGCTATAGGTTCATCTTATCTTAAAGAAAAACTTGGTTGTGCTGTAGTTGAATCATTCGCAATTTTTCAACAGCTAAACACGATCGAAAAAGAGTTTGACGGCAGCTTAAAAAGCCTTAACGAAACAGAGTGCAGCAATTCTTTAGATCATACTCAAATTGAGCAAGTATACCAGGCAGAATTGATCCGTCAGTTTCAGAATTATTTCAATGCTCCTTCAATTCTGCCTTATCTAGCAAGACACAAGTCATTCAGAAGCCCATTATGGAATATAGACAATTCGGGCATTTATGTAGCACCTAGCTTGCTATTAAGAACAGCCTACGAATATGGCGACACATTTAAACCACGGGTTAAATGCAAAAGCAAAACCTGTCCTAACTACAGAAATAGCGACATCGACAACAGGTTTCAACAATCAGTACAATACTTTAATAGTTTAGGTCTTGCGCCCACGGAAAAAGAGTTGATATACACGCAGGCCGGAAAAATTATTTATACCTTCAACTATTTTCCGGTCGAAGGAATAAACGATAGTTACAACTTGCATGAGAAAATCGCAGCCTTCATGCATGGCCAATCCGATAAAAATAGTGAACGAACGTCTTGGGATATTGGCGCGCAGATAATGGAAGATGGCGTAGTTGATTGAAAATATTTTTAGTGAACGGCTTTTTTTGGCAGTGTTAATTTTAATGACACTTTAAAAAGATTATATGGCCGATAATGCCATAATTGGTAAGCACAGAATTTGAAGAATGTTTGAGAGTTCAAAAGTAAGGAGCACGTAGATGGCGCAAAAATTATTTGCTAGAGGATTGGTTTGCATCTTAGGAGTATCAATTATTTCCTCTTATTCCTTTGCTGGATATTCAGTAAATGCCATGTGCTATCTGGAAGACAAGAGCGGAGCAGTCACGCAACCATTAAACATTACTGCCGCAGAGGCCGCAGAAGAAAAAGATGACCAAGTCACCCGACCAACCAAGGTTACGGCAGAAGATACACGTGAGAAGTTCCGTATTGCCTCACTCTCTAAGATTTTGGTGACCCATTGGGCAGTTGCAAAACTAGGCTTGGAATACAGGTTCAAAACCAAGGTTTCTATAAGTGCCACTGCTCCAGATAAGACCTGCCATGTTCATTTCTCAGGCGATCAAGACATCTTCTTCGGAAAGGAAATGCTTCAAAAAGCTTTCACACAGCTCGATGAAAAGGCTAAAGCTCAAGGTTGCGCTACAGTAAAACAAGTTTCCTACGATGAAAAACTGGTTATTCCGTTTCATAAAGCGACAGGTACTTACGTCATTCAGCATCGCGATGATAGAGCTGATGGATTTAGAGATGGAGACCCAGATAATTGGTATGGACCAATTACTACTCAATCAGCCCTTTTAAATTATGTAAAAAAATTCGCTCCTGCTAGATTTAAGGGTTCGTCTGTAGGTCCGGTTAACTCTGTCTCTTATGAAGAGTATTTAAAAACGGCAACAGTAAAATCTTATTCATTTAAGTCACGTCCCTTATACATGATGATGAGAGAGTTCAATGCCTATTCGTTCAATATACCACCAAATATATTGTTCGAAAAATTAGGTGGTACAGAAGCTTATTCAAACTTTATAGAAAATAGACTTGGGATTAGAAGTCAGGTTTCAGTAAAAAATGGTTCAGGATATCCGATAAACTCAACAAAGCCGGATCGATTTGACAACACGGTTAGCTGCAACGCTTTTGTAAGAATTGTCCAAGATCTAGATCATATGATTAAAGCGTATAAAGGCTCCAAGCAATTTCAACTCGCTGACGTCATGCCTGTAGGAGGAAAAGAAGAGCTGAATTCCACACTTAAGCACTATTATGGTGGTTCGGTTTTTCAGAATACCATCGCAGGAAAAACTGGCACTGCAAATGAAGCGATTACTTTTGGTGGAATGCTATCGACAAGCGAAGGCGCTATTTACTTCGCTGTATATACTAACCCTGACTCTCTAGACCGAACCAATGCGGGTCTGGCTAGATCTTATATTCGTGACGTAGTGACTTTATTTATTGGGAGACTGAAACTTAAGGCGTTCAACTATGAACAAATTGGCGCAATGACACCAACTGACGATTATGCTAATTTCGTAGAAGAAACTAAGCTGAACAATAAGTTGAACTAGGGATGCAACCCATGAAAAAACTGTTACATTTAATTTGCGCCATTCTTATAGTACCTGTTGCCGGCTTCGGAGCGCAGAAGAAAACCGTTGATGTATTTCAAGCCGCCTACGAAGGCAAATTTTCGATAATTTCTCAAGCTATCGAAAAGGGTTCAGACGTGAATCAAACTAACGGTAAGGGTGAAACTCTACTAATGATTGCTGCAGCTAACGGGCAAAACAAAGTGGTTAAGTTTCTAATCGCTAAAAAAGCGAAGTTAAATCTGAAAGACAAAGAAGAAAAAACAGCTCTGTACTATGCAATAACAAACACGCAGAATGAAACAGCAAAGTTATTAGTGAACGCAGGTGCCGAACTTTCTGATCAAAGTGAGCATTCTGATACGGCACTTATTCTTTCAACTTCTGTGAATATGAACGAGTTAATGGAACTTATTTTAAAAAGGGATCCAACTCTAATAAACAAGACTAACAAGTACGGAAAAACGCCTCTTCATGAAGCAGCTAAGCACGGAAACGAGGAAACTGTGAAGATTCTAAAGTCCTCAGGTGCTGATCTTCAGCTCAAAGACGAAAAAGGCAGAACGCCTCTAGACATAGCAAACAAGGCACAAAACCACGCTGTTGCAAAACTACTAACCACAAAATAACCGCTCCAGCCTTGCATTTTAAAATACTAAACCGACCATCCTTGTCGTAATCTCATGCATTCCCTAACATTTTAGTTTCAGGGGCCACGATCTAAATCCGGCCCTGTCGTTGCACAGGAGTGACAATGAAACTTCAGGGAAGATTTCTGATCGTTGTAATATTCATCTCTCTACTTACAAGTTGTACTTCAAATGGCACTGAGGAAACTGATCCCGTCGTCGAAGAACAACAAGGCAAGGCCGAAGCCTTTTGTTATCAGAGCGAGACACCCAATTCTCCCATCGAGGGAGATTACGTTAAAAATCGTAGACAACCATTAGCATCCGTTTCCAAGATTATGACTTCGCTATGGGCGATGGAACGACTGGGAATTAATCATAGATTCATTACCAAGTTTCATGTGACCCCAGTAGGAGGTGATTCAATAGACATTCATATGGAGGGCTCAAAGGATCCTGCCTTAGGACAAAGAGCAGCGTACTATATAATGTCTGAATTGAGTCAGCTTGGCTTTAATATCAACAGAATAGAGACATTAAGCTTTGATGAAAACGTGCTATTTGATTGGCGTCTGGAACAACCTGACCGAATAGGTGGAAATACCCCCTTTTTTAAAACACAGAATGATCAGAATGCAGCAACTGAAAGAAATCTAAGCTATGGCTTTGGTATACAATTGGACCAAACACAGTTTAGACAGCTTCAATCAGAAGCAAATGATGATGGTATTCTGATAGCGCCCATTTCAAATATAAGCGCTCGTAGAGTAGAATTTAAACCCAGATCTCAATTCTATAGAACTGGACAAACTAGAACGTTTATATATAGATCCTCACCCCTTCACCGCATCTTGAAGAACATGAACAACAAGTCTAATAACTATATCGCAGATCATCTCTTCTGGAACCTTGGTGGAACTAGTGAATTTAATAAATTTATTCAATCATCATTAGCTGTCAGTCCCGCGGAACTCGAATTCCACCTTGGTTCGGGTAACAATGCACGCTATCTGAATGGTTCAGGTAAAGACACTTATAATACAGGCACATGTCCAGCGGTTATTAAAACTATGGTAAAGGTCGAAAAGTATTTGAAGAATCAGAATCTAAAATTAACAGACATAATGGCTGTTGCTCGCACAGACAATCAATCTACACTCGAAGACTTCACTGGATTATTTGAAAATGCGGTTATCGCCAAAACTGGAACAGTAAATATAGCAAAAACATTAGCTGGTGTTGCTTCAACAGCAAGAGGAAGATTCTATTTTGCCGTTCTATACCAAGCAGAAAGCAAAGAGGATGCAGACCTAGCAATCGGTCCAATTAAAGAAAAGGTACTTGAGTTATTAAGGAACAATGGTGGGCCGCAACGTTTGAACTATAGAAAACTCATTCCACTACCTTTTGATAAAGACTCAAATCTCATAGAGCAATTCGCCATATCGGCAGGAGACGAAAAATGAAATCTGTATTCACCCTTTTCATTGCTGTTATCACGCTAAGCGCATTTGCACAAAACTCTTTTTCCAAGTCCGAAGTAATTAACTCAGCAATCGAGGCTGCGCGAACTGGAAATATGGAGTCAATAAAGGAAAGCTTAGAACAAGGAAAACTTAATATTAATTCTCAAGATGAAGAAGGCTACACCCCTCTTATCAGTGCCGCGGCTGGTGGACAAATAGATGTCGTCGAACTCTTGTTGAAAAATGGAGCCGACATAGAACTGAAAACTAAAAAAGGTCAAACAGCACTGTCTGCAGCCATCAACGGAGATCATTATGAGGTAGCACAACGACTCATTGGCGCGGGTGCAGATGTCAATCAAGTGATTCCTAATTCTCGAAAAGATACTCTACTCATTGGCTCTGCCGGTAACAATCTTGAGACGACAAAAATGATCTTGGAAAAAAATAAAGAACTCTTGAATAAAACAAATGCAGAAGGAGAAACGCCTCTTTCACGCAGTGTTCGTTTCGGCAATCACGAGGTGACAAGATATTTAATTGACCAAGGCGCAAAAAGGAATATTAAAGATAAAAAGGGCCTAACAGCCCTTGATATCGCACGACAAAATAAAGATCAAAGAACGGTTAATCTTCTTTCAACAACTGAGTGAGTCTTTACTGACTCACCTTCGTCTCATCCGGCCGTTTAATCTCACCACAAGCAATTCTTTTACCCGAACCACCCGAAGGCTGAGTTTTATAATCATCAGCCTTTTCATGCACAACAATCGCAGTGCCGCCTGACTTCAATAGTGAGTTAGGCCCTTCACGTAAAGAAACTTTAGTATTTAACTCGGCTATCTCTCCAGTGCCATCCGCCTTCACTTCGATGTTCTTTAAGTCCCCCGCATGGGCACCATGCTTTTGTTTATTCGGATTAAAATGCTCGCCAGCAGATTTAAAATCCGCCCCTTTGCAGGACCCGTTTTCATGAAAATGAACAGCATAAGTCCCAGGCTTCATCATTTTTAAATTCACTTGCACGCGCACGCCATCTTTTTCCTGGGTCATATTCAATGCGCCGACCTCTTTGCCTTCGGGATCATTTATAATAATCGCAACTGGTTTATCATCCGGTGTTACTGCCGCCACAGCTGCGAGCGGAAAAGAAAGAGAGACCAACGTCATAATGACTGCTTTCATAGATCCTCCAAAAAGTTTCATTACTCACAGTATGATTAATAAATCCGTAAGGCAGGTATTTGTATTTTGATAAGTTTTCCCCCGCGGGTTGTTCCCCTTGCGAAGCCCCGTTACCGTTTTAGTAGCGGCAAAAAAGCTTAAGGAGATGTATGAGCAATCACAATTCAGATCGCCCAAGATACAATAAAGATGATTATCAACACTTCAATCCCGATGAACGCAACAACTACCAATACAGTAAGATCGCCAACGAAAACCGCGCCTTCCGAGGCCCACCAGAATCCGATTGGGAAAGTGAATCCAATCATCGCAACCAACCTGACTTTCATCAGTCAGAACGCAGAACACCTTATGGGCAATTCCACGGCGCACCCTACAGCGCGTTTTATGATAAATCACAACATCCAAAGTCTTCTTCTGAAGGCCGAGACTATTTGCACGAAAATCTGCTGCCTGAAGATATCAGCCGCCACTATGCGGGACGTGGACCAAAGAATTTCAAAAGAACCGATGAACGAATCCGTGAAGAGATTTGCGACAAACTAACTGACGATCCCCACGTCGACGCCCATGACATCGAAGTGCTTGTGATGGAAGGCTACGTCACCCTTAACGGGACAGTGCCTGAAAAAAGAATGAAACGCATGACTGAAGAGCTGATCGAACAGATCCGCGATGTGAAAGACATCCATAATAATATCAAAATAAAAAAAGACGAAGAACGAGAACAGACCCCATAAAAAAAGGGGCCTTATAAAGCCCCTTTTTATTAAGAGAAGATTCGTTTAAAGAACCCTGTGATTTTCTGACCCAGGGATTTAGAAGCCACCACTGCAGGCGTCTTCTTAACGTGCCCCTGTTTGCGGTGATCAGGACGTTTACCACCCTGATGATGTTTACCACCGTGCTCAGTACGTTTTGCGTGAGCATGCTCTGGACGCTTGCCACCTTCGTGACGTTTGTGTTCAGGACGCTGAGGACGACCGCCATGCGCAGACTTCTGCTGTTGATCGCGCGGTCCCTTGCTTTCGTGATGACGACGTTCGCCGCCCCCACGATGTTCACCACGCTGTTCACCAGATCTTTCACCCTCACGACGAGGACCACGAGGGCCACCACCACTGCGACGTTCACCACCACCTTGGCGAGGCCCACGACCACCTTCACGAGGCGCGCGAGCTCTGTCCAAAGATTTTGGATAATGACCTTCGAAGTGGGATTGCAAAGGTTTGAAATCAGTCACTAGTTGATCGTTTTCTAAATAACCAACTTCAATTTTGTGTTTCAAGTATTCTTCAATTCGCGCCAAAGACTCGATGTCTTTATCGCCCACCAACGAAAACGCCTGACCCGTCGTTCCCGCACGACCCGTACGGCCGATACGATGAACGTAAGATTCGCTGTCCATTGGAAGTTCATAGTTCACAACCATATCAACACCCTTGATGTCCAAGCCGCGAGCCGCGACGTCGGTAGCCACAAGAATGTTCATGTTGTTTTCACCTTTAAACTGCTCAATGACTTTATTACGCTGAGCTTGAGTCAACAGCGAAGAAATCGCCACTGCAGGCAAACCATTGTCGTTTAAGAATTTAGCAATTCTTTCAACACTCATTTTGAAGTTTGTGAAAACTATTGATTGCTTTGGATTGTGCACTTTTAAAATCGACAACAAATGCTGAGGCTTTTCATCACCACCCACGTGGAAGATCTGATCTTTCACGTTTTCAGCTTTGGCTTGATCACGGCTGATGTTGATTTCAACAGGCTCTGAACCAAATTGGTAAGCCGTATTTAGAACATCAAAGTTCAAAGTCGCACTGAACACCAGGAACTGACGCTCGCGAGGCACCCTTTGCAAGATGTACTTCATGTCGTCTTTAAAGCCCATATCAAACATACGATCCGCTTCATCAAAAACGATGGCGCGAACTTGTTTCAAATCGACAAGATGTTCTTTGTAAAGATCGATCAAACGGCCTGGAGTCGCAACGATGAACTCAACTCCATTTTTAAGCGCTTCTTTTTGTTTGTCGTAACCAGTTCCGCCGTAAATAGCAAAACCACGCAAACCTGAATCCACGCTGAACTTTGTGATGTTATCTTGAACTTGTTCTGCAAGTTCGCGAGTTGGCACCAAGATCAAAATAAAATTTTGTGGCTTCCAATCTTTGAACGCGCGTTTTTCGATAATTGCTTTTTGATCTTCGCTTACATCACCAGCTGCAGGACGAGCGCGCAAGATGCGCTCCATAAGTGGAATTACAAATGCTGCTGTTTTACCTGTACCTGTTTGCGCAAGACCCGCAACGTCTTTGCCATCAAGAATCGAAGGCATCGCTTGCTCTTGAATCGGCGTGCAATCTTCATAGTTCATTTTCTGGATTGCTGACGATAAACTAGACTCTAAATTTAACTCTGAGAATTTCAACTTTAACTACTCCGGTCTGAAGCTCCCAAACTACTGATCAGGGAGCGAAAAGTCAAAAAAAGTGCTTAAAAGCCACCCACAAACAATTTCAAAGCCTCGATAAAAGGCTGAGCTTGATCTGAGTGGACCCAATGGCCCGCATTAGGGATTACGACGCCCTTAATCATCGAGTTGCTGGCCAGCATTTTCTCGTAATTTTCAGGGCTGAGCTCCTTAGAGTTCTCGCCACGAACCAGTAAAGTCGGCACTTTCAAAGCGTCAACTTCATGCCAGCGATCATCTGAACGCCCATAGCGAACAGAATCGATGATGCCTTTTTTAGAAAAACGCCAATCAATGGTGCCATCCACTTTTTCCGCCATGTTGGCGTAAAAATAGTTCGCCATAACCGTGACATTTTCTCTGGTTTTTGCGGTTTTAATAAAATCTTCAAAAAAGAAGCGGCGCGCCTCTTCGCGGGTCACAAAAGGAGTGGGCACCAAGTTCAGCAAGTATTCATAATACTCGTGGGCCAAAGGGTTCCCTTCTGGGCCAATGTCTTCAATCACAAGTTTTTCGACTTTTTCAGGGAAGCGAGTGGCAAAATTTAAAACATTGCGACCGCCCATAGAATGCCCAACCAGAATGATTTTGTCCCAGCCAAGCTCTTCTAAGATTTTGGCCAGATCGTTGGCATAATCTTCAGGCGAGTAACCGAATTCAGGCTGAAAAGAGCGACCATGACCACGTTGATCGTAGGTCAAAACTCGTTCGGTGGACTCAAGACTTGCGACAATCTTGCGCCAGTTTTGGCCATAACCCATCAAACCGTGCAAAAACACCCATTTTCGACCCGTTTCAGGTCCATAAAACTGATGATAGAAATTATCTAAATAAGCCATGGGTTTCATTACTCCGCCAAAGCGGTAGTGTAAACCTGTTTTCCGGTTTGAATTTTGATGCGAAGGGGTATAGATTCACCCCGATGAGTACGCAGCAAAAGCCCCACCTCCATGAGGACTGGATTGATTCCTATGCATTACGAATAGTTCGCAGCCTGCAAGACGCAGGATTTGAAACTTATTTAGTGGGCGGTTGCGTGCGCGATTTGCTTGTAGGCATTCATCCAAAAGATTTCGATATCGCGACCAGTGCTTTACCAAACCAAGTTCGCAAAAAAGTTCAGAATGCTTATGTCATTGGTCGCCGTTTTAAACTGGTTTTAGTAAAACGTGGTGACCAACAGTTCGAAGTCGCAACTTTCCGTCGCAACATCACGCCAAAAGAGGCTGATGAAATGGGCGATGATTCGGTTGAGGGCGATAACTATTTTGGTACTTCGGAAGAAGATGCCCAACGCCGTGACTTTACTTGCAACGCAATCTTCTATGATCCAGGTGAACATAAGCTGATCGACCACTGCGGTGGTATTCAAGACGTTCAAGATCGCGTGCTTCGTATGATCGGCGATCCAAAAGAGCGTTTGATCGAAGACCCAATCCGCATTCTTCGCGCCATTCGTTTGTCGCACAAATTGCATTTTTCAATTGAGACTACCATGCGCGCAGCAATTGCTGAGTGCAGTGCTGAACTAAAAAAATCAGTACTTCCGCGCCGTCGTGAAGAATGGCTTAAGTTCTTGCGTTTGAAAGAACCACATTTAGCCTTCATGGAACTTTTTGATTTGCACATCATGGAGCAAATCCTACCAGGAGTTTATTCTATTTTTACTGATCCAGTTAAAATGGAAACTTTTGAAATTCATTTAGCAAGAATTGATTCTTCAGGCCTTGATAAGAGCAATCCGACAGAGCTTTTTGCGGGATTCATGATCGCTTTCATGAAAGCGCAATATGGTGAAGAACCTTGGAATCATGACGAGTTAACAAACGATCCAAAACTTGCGTATTTCATGCGCGAAGAAATCGGTATCTTCAAACAAGAAGCCGCCGTGTTCTTTAAAGCCCTGCATATCATGCAAGGACTTCACCGCATTGAAAGTTATGCGCGCAAAGGTGAACGCCGTCAGATGGCTTTCGTGCAAAACGAAGCTTTCGGTTTGGCATTAAAACTAGCTCACTTAGATTATTCTTTATCAGGAACGCAAATGCAGTACTGGATTCAGCAAGCTGAAAAGTACAGTCGCATGCCCCAACTTAGATCTGCTGAAGAGTCCCACCACTAGTTTAAATTTTAGGCATATTCCCAAGGTGATACGCGCAGTTTCGATTTGAGGCTGCCGACTTGCTGTCGTCATACGAAGATACGATAATAGGAGTGTCTCACCATTGACCGGGTCGTCCGGTTTAATTAGGGAAGGTTTTAGCGATGGGACAGGAAAAAAAGTGTAACTTCTTAATTATTAGCGGCGATAAAACGCGCATTCAAAAATGCACGGATATTATTAACCGTCACGTACCAAATTCTTCAGTCTTCTGTGCTGCTGAGTGGTTTGAAATCAAATACAAACTAGCTAACGTTCATCCCAAGGCTATCTTGGTGGATGAGTATTTGCCAAAAGGCTCTGGGCTTGATGTCGTATCCAGAATCATTAAAGACAAAAACAATAGCGATATCAGTCTTATTATTATGTCCTATATCGCTGATCACGAAGTGTTCGCTAACGAAGTGAATTCGGGCCAAGTACAATTCTTAACTGAGCCTGACCGTGAACACGCTTTGATCGAATGCCTAAATAAAATTATCTCTCCAAAAAAAGAAGAAAAGTCGCCACAAGAAAATTACGAAATCAAACAGCTTAAGCCAGGCGATATCTTATTTAAAGAGGGCGAAAAATCGGAAGAAGCCTATATCGTCAAAAACGGCTCTTTAAGAGCTTTCTGTTACGACCACGACGGCCAAAAAATTATCTTAGGTGAAATCAAAGCCGGTGAATTCGTCGGCGAGATGGGTCACTTTAATCACGAGCTTAGGTCAGCAACAGTAGAAGCTGTAAGTGATGTTGAGCTTATTGCAATTCCAAATAGTGCGATTGATAACGTAATCTTTGCGCGACCGTCGTGGGCGAAAGCATTGGTGAAGACACTTTCAACCCGCCTGCGCAAAGCCAATAAAGCACTGACGGGATAATTAGCGAACACCCGTGCGAGAGTTCGGACCATTGCTAGCACGAATTTCCGAAGCCGCCGTTGAAGACGGAGCGCACGCGATGGATTTCGCTGATTCAGCCTCTTTAGCCATGCAATTCAAAGTCTTTTCCGTCACATTACTTGAACTTATGTTGCCGTTTTTAATTAGGCAGTCCGTCACAAATTTATCTGATACATCACGGTCGCGCAGAATGTTTTGGCAGAAGGCGATGTTGTTTTCTGATAGATTTATATATTTGTAGCAATCGCTTAATGACTTTTTATTGTACTTAAAATTCGTCGTCGCTAAATGATTTAAACAATTTGCTTTGGGTGACCATTTCTTATCGCCATCTTTCATGGGCTTACAAAAATCATAAACCTCTTGCGGGATATCAAGACCCTTAGAAGCAGCTAGGCATTCAAAAAAGAAAAAATCAGAACCTGCAGAGCAATTTTGTGCGGCAACCTTGCTATAATGATCTGCTGACACTTTGGCGATGCATTCTTTTGCGCCCATGCTTAAACGATTCACCACGTTCATGTCGTTGCAGCGAGCTTCTAGGATTTTTTGCGCGCCTTTAAGTTCATCATTAGTCAAAGAAAGCTTCTTTGATCCGCCTTGAATCAATTCCCCAGCGAAAGCGAAATGTGTTACTAAAATTGAAGCTGCAAAAATCAGTTTTTTCATATGAATGCATCCCAGAGTTAAGTAAATTCTTTTCGGCATTTCTTAAACACGCTTCTACTGGACCTTTGACTTAAAGTATCCAAGTTTATCCCACAGATACGTGAACTCGAGACTTGTCCAAAGAATACTTTGTTCTAAGTTCGCGCTGCCAGCGTGTCCGCCTTCGATGTTTTCATAATAGTAAATATTGTGTCCCTGATCTTTCATCTTAGCCACCATCTTTCGGGCATGGCCTGGATGAACGCGGTCATCCTTGGTGCTCGTCATAAAAAATACTTCCGGGTAAACGGTGTCTTTTTTTACTCGTTGATAAGGCGAGTATTTTAAAATAGCTTCGCGCATTTTTGGATCATCAGGACTTCCATATTCAGCCATCCAGCTCGCCCCAGCTAAAAGCTTGTGGTAACGGATCATATCTAATAATGGAACTTGGCATAAGACCGCCTTAAATAATTCAGGTCTTAACGTGAACGTAGCACCAACCAGCAAACCACCGTTAGATCCACCTTTAATTCCTAGGTGCTGTGGCGAAGTAATCTGTTTTTGAATAAGATCTTCAGCGATCGCAATAAAATCTTGATAAACCTTATAACGATTTTCTTTTAATACCGATTGATGCCAGTCTGGTCCAAACTCACCTCCGCCGCGCAGATTTGCTAAAACATAAACTCCGCCACGTTCTAACCAAGCTTTACCGATTACGCTTAAATAAGTAGGTTGCATCGCCACTTCAAAACCACCGTAACCGTAAAGCAAGGTTGGATTTTTGCCGTTCATCTTAAGGTCTTTTTTACCAACGACGAAATAAGGAATCTTAGTTCCATCAGCACTGATCGCCTCAAAACGCTCTGTTTTTAAACCTGCAGCATTAAATCGTTCCGGCGCTTGTTTGATTTTTTCAAATTGGTTTTTGCTATCACCAGCATCACCTATGTAAATGGACGGTGGTGTAAAGAAGTCCACATACTGCGCAAGATAAGTGTCATGTTCATCTTCAGTCGAAGTAATGTGGGCCATGCCTTCAGCGGCCCCCAGTGAAACCGGAGTTTGGGTCCACACATTTGGTTCTTTAAATTCAACCTTAATAAACTTTGCTAGCACGTTATCTAATGCTTGAATGAATAAATAGTTCTTAGACGTGCTGACATAATTAATAAATTTTTTATCTGTTGGCGCAAAGATCAATTGCAAGGAATCAACAGCCTTTTCGCCGTCGTTGATATTTTTTAATGGCAACGCCACAAGGCTGCCCTTTTTAAAACCTTTTAAATCAGAGCGAAGAATAAATAAGAAGTGGGCTTTAAAGACACCATTAAATTCCGCATCATCGGGCATCGGCAATAAAATTTCTTTACCCGAATCATCTTCATACCAATCTTGGCTTTCATAAAAAGCAATACGTCGGGTGTGGATGACATATTTTCCTTCAGGATTAAAAATCGTATAGCTATAGGCTGACATATCTGTTTGTTCTGCTTCGAATGCTATTTCTGCTTGTTCTAAAGGGGTGCCGCGCTTCCAAACTTTGGTGATTCGTGGGTAACCGGAATCTGTTAAAGAATCCTTACCAAAATTCGTACCTACCAGGACCGTATTTTCATCTTTCCAAGAAATATTGTTCTTAGCTTCTTTTAAGTAAAAGCCATCCGCCACGAATTCTTTTTTTACTAAATCAAACTCTCGCACGACGGTGGCGTCTTTTCCACCTCGTGATAAATAGACGATAGCCTTTTCGTGCTTCGGCGGTAAGGTGTAAGCCCCTTTCCACACCCAGTTTTCATTTTCTTTTTTAGCAAGTTCATCTAAATCTAAGATCACGTCCCATTGGGGATCCGCCGTTTTGTAATTGGCGATCGAGGTTTTGCGCCAGACCCCGCGCACATGTTTTTCATCTTGCCAGAAATTGAACAGCTCGCCTTTTTTAAGCGATACTCCCGGCACGCGATCTTTTGCTAAGATGATTTTACGCACTTCTGATTCGATGACAGGGAACTGCGGTAAGGATTTAAAATGATCAAAAGATTTTTGATTTTCTTTTCGCGCAAAGTTTAAGGCCTTTTCGCCTTCAACTTCTTCTAGATAAAGATACGGATCAGAATCTGCATGGTGTTCTTGAACTGGTTTAGTTTTGCAAGCGCCAAATAAAAGGGGCAAAAAGAATAAGGACCAGCGTGGAAGTGGCATAATAGACTCCTTAAAGTTTCCAAGAAGTCTATTATCGCCATTGTTTTTAAAATCTGTCTATGCGAATTAGTTTAGGTCAGTAATAGATTGTTCAATCCAAGTTTGGTAAGCATCGACACGAGTGAATACTGAAAACAGCATGCATTTCGGAGTTAAGAAACCTGGTAACGAGTCACCACGGCTTGCCACACCCCATACGTGCAATTGACCATTTATACTTACATAAGCAGGTCCGCCTGAATCACCACTGCATATACCCCGACGAAGTGACTGACCTAACAACGCTTCTGTTTGCGAATAATAAGCCTTATCAATTGTTAAAGTCGTAGTACGTAACGTCCCTGCACCGCGCTTTAAACCAATTGTCCAATTAAGGCCGTAACCCGCAACAATCGTACGCACATCATTTTGAATTAATTGAGAACCAAACAATAACGGAGCCACTTGGAATCCTACTGGTGCTTCACCTTCAATTTTAACAATGGCGATGTCGGCCATATCACGCTCTACGATTTCGGTGGAATAATTTGGATGAACAATCCACTTCGTCACTTTGCGGATGTGTTCTTTTTTTGCTTTTTTCATTTCAGGGGCAAAGATTGCCACTAAATTTTGAGACTTCGGATCAACACAGTGACCTGCTGTTAGAATCAAATTTTTAGCAATCAAAGTTCCAGAACAGATATAACCAATTTTAGAATCATAAAGACCGACCGTGCTTCGACCCACAGCAGATGCGCTTTCAACCTGCTCGCCACCAACTATACCGGTGCTTTCAGTGTCAACTTCTAAATCTTTGGAATTTTGCGGGCTACAAGCCGTTAAAAATAATGCAGCTATAAGAACTAATTTTTTCATAGAAACCTCGCTTTGATAGGCAAGGTTTCTATAGCAGTTAAAACTTATTCTCTACTGTATTCATAGACAGATTTGGCCCCTTTTTGTCTAAAAGGGGATTAGAACGAAATTAAGCGGCATTCCTTTGACGAACGCACTCTAAAAGATCACCAGCAATTTTATCTAGCGGCAAAATTTTATCAGCCGCACCTAGGGCCACGGCAGCGCCGGGCATACCATAGACGACACAAGTTTCTTCACTTTGTACGACTGTGTATGCACCTGCTTTTTGCATCTCAAGTAAACCCTCTGCACCGTCTTTACCCATACCGGTTAAAACAACCCCTAAAGCATTTTTACCTACGTATTTAGCAACGGATTTCATTAAGTAATCAGCAGCAGGTCTGACACTGTGAAGTGCCGGGCCTTGATGAAGTTTCACGTGATAGAAAGCTCCACTGCGCACGATTTCCATATGATAGTTCCCCGGCGCGATAAGCACCCGGCCAGGAACAACTTGGTCACCTTCTTCAGCTTCTTTGACTTCAAACGGAAACATAGCGTTTAAGTTATCCGCAAAAGACTTCGTAAAGCCTGGCGGCATGTGCTGCACAATCAAAGTTCCTGGGATATCCGCAGGCATTCCACTTAAGAACACTTTCAATGCTTGAGTTCCACCTGTTGACGAAGCAACCGCAATCAATTGATGGGTCGTTCGCGCCAAAGAAGTTGAAGTCTGGGCAGGTTTAGCCACGGTTGAAACAGGTTTTGTTGACTGCAAACGGGCTTTCGCCACCGCTTTGATTTTATCAACAATAGTCTGCGATAAAGACTGTAAAGTCTGACTGACATCCAAAGAAGGTTTTTCTAGGATCTCAATCGCACCGGCCTCTAACGCTCTAAAATAAGTTTCAGACCCTGTCTTCGCTAAACTAGAAAAAATAATCGTGCGAGTAGGAAAATGCTGCATGACTTTTTCTAAGAAGCTAATTCCGTCCATGCGTGGCATTTCTACGTCCAAGGTCATCACATCAGGTTTTAATGCGATTAATTTATCCCTAGCGATATAGGGATCAGAAGCAGTTCCCACCACTTCAATATCTGGGGATGAACTGCAAATCTTTTCTAGCATTTTACGGATAACCGCTGAGTCATCCACTATCAAAACTCGAATTTTTTGCGCCATACTTACCACCTTAAAGCTTTTGGTAAACCGCTCGGGACATCGGTTTTAACTGCGGGTGTTTAACATTGCCTGATTCAGAGTGACCTAAAATCAAGTAACCACCCGGAGCCAAACACGATGTCAAATTCTCAATCACGCGCTTGGTTGTTGCTTCATCAAAATAAATCAAAACATTCCGGCAAAAGATCACATGGAACTTGTGCTGAAATTCAAATTTTGGATTCATCAAATTAAACGGAGCAAAACGAATCATCGAATGAAGATCATCTTGGGCTCTGAAATACTCTTCCTTGGTTTTTTGGCTTTGAAAGTACTTCTGTCTTAGCACTGGGCTAAGACCTTGCATTTCACGCTCTTCATAGATCCCGGCCGAAGCTTTCTTAAGAACCTCAAGATCGATATCCGTTGCTAAGATGCGCACTTTTTTTGCATTGGCCTGCAAAGCCTCATTCACCGTGATTCCGATTGTATAAGGCTCTTGCCCAGTACTTGCTGCCGCACACCAGATACGAAGTTCAGCAGGGAATTTATTTAAAAGGGTCGGCAAAACACTTGAAAGAAAATCAAAATGCGAAGACTCCCTATAAAAAGAAGTCATGTTCGTCGTTAATGCAGAAATAAATTCTGAAGTGATTTGCGGCCCCCCCTTTTCAAGAAGTGCCCAATATTCTTCGTAAGATTTTAACGAATGACGGCGTAAAAGCTTAACAATGCGGTTACGAATTAAAGCATGGTTCTTTGAAGTGTTGGGTAAATCAACCCCTGCAAGCTCATACATATGCTTTGAAAGTTTATCAAACATCTTGTCTGTTAGATTGATCTCTTCAAAATTCGCTATGAAAGAGACAGCTTCTTTTTTAACCGCCGTCATGCTACGCCCCTGCCTTTAGAAGCGCGGTGAACTAGGGCACCCGGTTCTAGGATGAGGACGGTTCGACCATCACCAAGAATGGCAGCACCCGCCACCTCTGGAATATCTTGGCCTGTCGTGATTGGTTTTACCACCACTTGGGCTTGACCTAAAACGTCGTCCACGGGGAAAGCCACCTGGCCTGTGAAAGATTCAATGATAACAAGCATTGTTTCTTCGCGTCGGGCACTTAAAGAGTTTTCTTTTCTTTGCCCAAAAGAATCATTTTTTTTGTTAAATGCTTCTTTAATAAATCCTAGGCTTGCACCGACGTCGATCACCGGTAATAGACTGCCACGGATGCTTGCCACTTTGCCTGCACCAGAAACATTGGTATAGTCTTTCGGTTGCACGCGCACGATTTCACGAATGGAGTGAATCGGCAGAATGTATCTTGCGCCATCTAACGCGACAATAATACCGTCAGTGATTGCAGTCGTTAATGGAATAGTTAAACGGAACGTCGAGCCCTGTCCTGCTTTAGAAAAGATATTGATCTTACCATTGATTTTATCAAGGTTTGATTTCACCACATCAAGACCAACTCCACGACCAGAAAGGTCTGAAATTTTATCGGCAGTAGAAAAGCCTGGGAAGAAAATATATTGGAATACTTGTTCATCAGGAATCGTCGCTGGATCAACACCTGCAGGAACAAAACCTTTTTCAATGGCTTTCTTCAAAACTTTTTCACGGTTAATACCACCACCATCATCGATGATTTCAATAATAACGTTACCACCCGATTGACGGGCAGATACCACCACTTTTGCAACGGCCGGCTTATTACGTTCTAGGCGAACATCTTTTTTCTCTACACCGTGATCCATAGAGTTACGGACCAAGTGAACTAAAGGATCACCTAAAAGCTCAAACACGGTTCTTTCAACCTCTGTGTCTTCACCGATTAATTGCAAATCTACGGGCTTATCTAAAGTGATAGAAACATCGCGCACGATTCTTTGAATTTTAAGAAACATGGACTTTAACGGCGTCATGCGAATGCTTAGGGTTTTTTCGTAAAGCTCACGCACCGCTTTATCTAGCTGATCAACGATAGCTTCTAAGCGAAGGTTCACGCCACTGCGAACAGTTTCATCGTGAACTAGCTGGTTTTTTAAAACCACAAGTTCGCCCACAGCATCTAATACGGAATCAACCCGGCCCGTATCCACTTTGATCGCACTATTTTGCGATTTCCCGTTAGCCTTGTTTGCACCACCGCCACCATTGCCGCTAGATGCAGCTTTGGGTTTTTGTGGCTCTACCGGTTCTTGAACGACTTTAAGCACAGGTTCTGGTTTAACTTCTAATTTCGGAGTGCATTTTTCAGCTACAGCAATTGCTTCAACTGGAGCAGCTGTTACTTTTTCAGCAGCTTCTTTAGCCATGAACTCAGCCTGATCTTCAGGGGATAATTGGGCTAATAGTTCTGCTAACAATTCATGGTTGGTGTGATCTTCTGATTCTGCACTTGCCGTGGCCATAGGAATATCTGCAGGCGGAACATCAAAAAAATCATCAGGCACAGTTTCTTTAATTTCAAGATCTTCAACGTTCACCATTTCTTTACGTTCTTTACCACCAAGATCTGCTAGCGCCACTTTCAGTTCGCTAACTAGTTCTGATGTATCCCACATACCGCATTGACCTTGCTGCAAGAACGCAACACGGTTTTTCAGTTCGTCTCCTGAACGCAACAACAAGGAAATAATATTAGAGTTTACAAGCTCAGGACGTGAACGCAAAAGATCTAAAAGATCTTCCATCACGTGGGCAAACTTGCTTAAATCTGAAAGACCTACTGCTGCCGCACCACCCTTTACTGAATGGGCTACACGAAAAATATCAGTTAAATCTTCTGCAGGATTTTGGCTATTTTCTAGCTTCATCATCGATTCTTCATACTGTTCCAGCATGAAGGCAGATTCGCTTAGAAAGTCAGCTTGCAGTTCTACGAAAAAATCATTTTCATCACTCATAAGACGCTCCGTTAATTTGATCAGCTAACTAGTCGGCACAACTTGAGTCGAAGTAACCGCACCAAAGGTATAGAATCTCAGAATGCGAGCGCTCCCATGATTCTTGGCCGAGCCGTGCTCATGTTCTAGCCAAAAGAGCTAAATCTTCTAAAGTCCTAAGCAGTTTTTCTCGAAGAGTAGCTGGTCATCATTTTGGAAAGGTCTTGTATGAACGACACATCAACAAAAGCGAAACCCGGGCAGTATCTTACGTTTCAACTTATGTCAGAACAATACGGTGTAGCGATCGAAACCGTCCGTGAAATCAATCAATTTGGAGAAATCACTCCCGTTCCGCGCACACCTGACTACGTAAAGGGTGTTATGAATCTTCGTGGTAAAATCATTCCTGTAGTGAACTTGCGTATCAAATTTGGAATGGCTCCCCAAGATTCTACACGTGACACTTGTATTATCGTTATCGACACTGAAATTGGCCAAGTAGGTATGATTGTTGACTCGGTAAAAGAGGTTGTCGATCTTCAAGATTCACAAATCGAACCCGCTCCAATTTTGGGTAACCAGGCTGCGATGTCTTTTGTTCGCGGCATGGGTAAAGTTGATAGCAAGGTTGTGATCTTGGTGGATATCGTATCTGCATTCTCAATGGATCAGATGGGTCAAATGAGCGTGATGACTGCCGCTGAAGAAGCAGCTTAATCCGCATTTAAAACAAATTTATGCATAAAAAAATCCCCTGTTTTTGACAGGGGATTTTTTATTTTAGAAACCATCAATACTGCCAACTTTTCTTGGCGCATCTACATCCCCGAAAGGGATTATTGTTTCCGCCTTCGACTTTGTTCTTAATTGATGGACATTGGAAACAACTTTCCTGGCTTTTGCAGCCGATTCAACCGCTGGTTTCTTTACCTCTGTCTCACCATTTTTACCAAAAACCAAATCTTCAAGTGTATGCACGATATCCACCAAGGATGTGGCCTGCACCGAAAGTTCTTCAGCAGAAGCTGCAGCCTCTTCACTAGAAGCAGCATTATGCTGAGTCACCTGATCTAATTGAGTCAAAGCCTTATTGATTTGCATAATCCCTGTACTTTGCTCTTCACTCGCGTTCGCAATTTCAAAGTTAAGATCCGCGACTTTTTTAACTGACGTCACGATTTCACTAAGCACCTGTCCACTTTGCGCTGCTTGTTTACTGCCGTTTTCAATTTTTTCCACACTATTTCTAATAAGATCCGTGATGTCTTTAGCAGCATGGGAACTTCTTTGCGCTAACGAGCGAACTGCTTCAGCAACAACCGCAAAACCTCTTCCTTGTTCACCCGCTCTTGCTGCTTCTACCGCTGCATTCAACGCAAGTAAGTTTGTTTGAAAAGCGATATCGTCAATGACGGCTGTGATCTGTTCGATTTTTTGTGAATCTGCGGAAATGCTATATATTGCATCAATTAAGGTTTTGATTTCTTTTTCGCCTTTTAAGGCCACATCCCTAGTGCTCGAAGCCAAAGCCGCTGCTTGTTTTCCATTTTCAGTATTTAATTTCACCATGGCTGTGATTTCCTCCATGGTAGAAACGGTTTCTTCGAGGCTGGTTGCCTGCTCGGTGGCTGCTTGTGAAAGGCCTTGTGAAGATTCAGAAATTTGCGTTGAGGCTTGCTGTATTTGGTTTGATCCCAAAGCAAGTTCACTTGCCACAGCACCGATTATTTTAGAAACTTTTTGTGAAACCAGGTATCCCATCGTCATACCAAAAAGAACGCCGATAGCGATAATTGCAATAATAAAGTAATCAGCCATTTGCGAATCATGTTTCGCTGTCTTGATGCTAGCCTTCATGGCTTTGTCATTGTATTCAAGCAAGGCTGCCATAGCCTCAGTATAAATTTTGGCTTTTTCAGGTCCGTCTTTAATTAAAATGTCATGAATCTTTTCATGGGCTTCAGGCGTCCCTTGTTTATAAAGATTAAAAACATCTTCCCCCGTTGTTCTGTATTCCTGCCAAGTGATATGAACCTTTTCATACAGCTCTTTTTGTTGCGGAGAGATTAGATATTTAAGATACTTTTTTTCTTTTTCTTCATAATCATGAATAGCAGCCTGCACTTTACCCCAAGCCTCTTTGGCTTGTTCCGGGGTTAAGTCTGTGAAGCTAAAACTTCTTAAGTTAATTCGTACCGAGCGGTAATCGAGCATCATTTCATAAGTCAGTTTAAATTTCGGAATAGAGACGTCAGCGATGACATCATATTCTGAAGTGACTTTGTGAAAGAAAATATTGGATGTGAAGCCCACCGCCACACTGATGGAAAGTAGAAAACACGATAATAATAGAAGCTTAGTTTTAAGACTGATTGAACTAAACATGTTGTCCCTGCTCTGTATGATAGTTATCCGAACGTGAGGCATACTTCGGGTAGCTAAGCAGGGAACTTTAGAGGTTCAACGTTACTGAAAGTACAGAAACCTAACCTATGTAAGCAGTGTTTAGGTTTTCTGGCCTAAACACTGCTCGGTTTTTCCTACGATTGTAGAATGAATTTACTAAAGAAAGTATGGGCTTTTATTTACCAAGCGCCACTTTTTTGAAAGAAACTAGCTGTGGCATCAACGATCGCGCCCGCATCCACTTTATGTTTTTTATAAAGTTCTAATGCCGTGTAAGCGCTTTGCCCGAACTCACCATGCACACCCAAACTTCTAAGTGTGAACTTAGCATCCGCTTGCAACAAAGCATGGGACAACATCTGACCAAAGCCACCAATAACTTGATGATCTTCTACGGTGACAAGATGACCTTGAGTTTTTTCAACCGCACCTTTTAATGTCGCAACATCCACATGGTTCATGTTTGCGCAGTTTACAACAACAGCGCCAACACCTTTAGCTTCTAGAGTTTGTACAGCTGCTAAAGCTTGCGGAACTAATGAACCGGTCGTCGCAATCGTCACAGATTTAGATTTACCGTTCGTCGTATCTATCAACACTTGCGCTTTTTTCAAATCGTATGCCGCTGGAGTCACGTAAGATTTTGGGAAGTTCTCACGACCTAAGAAGAAGATCGAAGAATTTGGAACTGATCCTTCTTGGCGAGCTTTAGCGAAATTTTCCATCGCCGCATAAACCAAATTATCTGCTTCTTCACTGCAAGAAAGTGAATACACATCCACGTGGGGAATTGAAGACACCATAGCAAGATAACTTAAAGCTTGGTGGGAAGCCCCGTCGGCCGCATCTTGAAAGCCTGTGTGCGAGAAGATTGCAATGATTGGCGCTTCAGAAAGGGCCCCCATTGTTAATGGCAACGCACCTTTAGTCACACCGAACTGCGCGAAGGTATCTACAACTGGGATATAACCCAACTTAGATAAGCCCGCTGCTGTAGAAATCATATTACTTTCTGCAACACCCACGTCGATAGAATCTTGCGGGAATTCTTTACGAAAACCAGCAACACCTGTTGAACCTGGAAGATCCGAAGTCACGCTTAAAACTGGCAAACCCGCTTTACGCGCGCGCACCATCGCAGCTGAAACACCTGTTTGAATTTTTTCGCCCGTGTCTTTCACTGCTTTAGCTTTGATGTCTGCTTCCCATTTATTAAGTTCATCAATCCATGAATTGAAAACTGGCGGGAAACTTTCGCCGTTATAAATCTCAGTTAAAAACGCAGGAAGCTCGCTTGGGCTCTTAAGTGGGAAACCGTGACCACCGCTTGCTGACTCTGCTGTTTTCTTTGTGCCAATACCTTTAACAGTCTTAGCATGAATCACAACCGGAACTTTTGGATTTAATTTCGCAGTCTCAATCGCTGACTCAATGGCATCGTAACATTTCTGTAAATCGTTGCCTTCTGCCAATGAAATCACATTCCAACCCAAAGTTTTCAAAGACAAGAATGTCGGAGTCATAGAGAAACTCTCGGTATCAATTCTGCCCGTCAATTTGGTGTTATTATCACTGATGATCAAAACATAAGGACCCATCTTACCGGTTTGTGCTAAGCCCGGAATGGCTGCGAAAGATTCTTTCGCTTCACCTTCCATACAAGCGCCATCAGAAATCGCAGTGACCGTTACACGGTTACGCCCTGAAAGGGCTTCACCCATCGCTAGACCTTGCGTCTGAGGAAACGCTGAACCCAACGGACCGTTAGAAACAAACACACCTTCAGCAAAACAGTGAACTTCACCGTGTCCTGTCAGTCCGCTTTCAATGGAGCGGAATTTTTTAAGGCTATCTAGGTTCAAGCCCGCCATTTGATAGTTGGCCTTCAATGCGTAAAGTCCGTTTTCACAGTGACCGGCATCGTTGACGATGTGGAACATATCAAACCATTGTTTTTTTGATTTCGTCGCTTCATCAAAAACAAAACCATGAAGTGCAGACATTAATTCAGCAAACGCCGCAGGGCCGCCGTAATGTGAAGCTGCACCGCCGAGGACGGCATTCATGTCCATCAAAGACACAAGCGCACGTGTTGAGCGTGGATCTACAACAGGAATTTGTCGTCCGTCTTTACTTTTGACATAGGTTTTAAATTGAGGTTCCTGAGAAGGGTTCCCCGCGAGTTTTGTTTTGATTTGGATGGGTTCTGTCATAGGATAAAGTTTTACTCTGGAAGCCCAAATGGGTAAAGGGAACTGGCTAGCTTACCGGGAGCGTTAAACATGGAAAAACTCTATTCCCATAATATTCGCGACTTAATCAAAGTGGATTTACATCGCCATCTTGACTGCTCAGTGCGTTGGAGCACCTTGATCGAGCTTGCGCCCCTAGTCGGAATCCCCTTGGCCGACACGGTTCAAGGGCAGAAGGACCAATTCCTAATCACCGGGCCGATGACCGACCTGGGATCGGTATTAAATAAGTTTCTAAACGCACAAAAAGTCTTAGCGAGTGAAGAGATTCTAACTCGTATCGCATATGAAGCCTGCGAAGACGCTTTTAACGATGGCATCCGCGTTTTAGAACTACGCTACGCCCCTACTTTTATCGCCGATGGACATAGCGAACTTAATTTTGAAAAGATCCATCGCTCTTTAGCTGAAGGCGTTTTGTTAGCAAAAAAAACTTATCCCATGGCCGTGGGATTAATCTGCATCGTGCAAAGAATTAAATCCTACGATGTCGCCGCTGAAGTCGTTGACTTCGCCATTGATAAAAAAGGTTCTTTTGTAGCTTTAGATCTTGCTGACAACGAAGACGGCTTTGATCCAAAAATCTTTGCACCGCTATTTCAAAAAGCGAAAAAAGCGGGCCTTCACTTGACGGTGCATTCAGGTGAAACACCAAATTCAGCCCCGTGGGTAAAAGACAGTATTGAAATTTTAGGCGCAGAACGCATTGGTCACGGCATTCAAATCATCAATGATCCTGCCGTACTAAATTTTGTAAAAGAAAAAAAGATTCCCTTAGAAATCTGTCCGATCAGCAACTACCTTACGCAAAGTTTTAAAACCTATGAAGAGCATCCGATCAGAAAATTGATGGAAGCTGGAGTGCAAGTCACAGTGAACTCGGATGATCCGGGCGTGTTTGCTACAACCTTAAGTGATGATTACGAAGTCTTGCACCGAGTGCATGGCTTTACCAAAGCTGACTTTGCCCGTTGCAATCAGATCGCTTTCAACGCGAGCTTTATTTCTGAGAGCGAAAAAAATCAGTTTAAAAAGGATTTCTTTTAAGTGAACGAAAGTTTAAATCTGCCTGAAGAGTTATTACATCTAATGCGCGAAGATGAAGTCGTGCGTGAAGCGCTAGCAAGTACCGGTGAACTTTTCCACGGATATCATCCCCAGATGGAGAAAGTTCACTTAAGAAACGCCAAAAGACTTAAAGAGCTGATTGAACTGAACAAGGGCTTTCCCACTATTGGCGAAGTGGGTGAAGAAGCTTGCGTGGCTGCCTTAAGAATTGTTCTTCATGCCATTAGCTGGCCTGATTTTATGCGAGCACAAGAAGAAGTCTTAGTGGATCTAGCGAAAGACGGCCGGGTGCCAAAAATGTATGTGGCTTTCTTGATGGACCGCATTCGTTTTTACGAAGGAAGAAAGCAGATCTATGGCACAAATAGCGACTGGGATGAAAACGGAATTTTGCGCGTCACCGATGTTGAAGATCCAGAAAACTTAAATAAACGCCGTGCCGAAATGAATCTATTCCCATTAGAAAGCCTGGTCATCACTCAAAAACTCGGTGATTTCCACCCCACCGATCCAGTGAAGCGACATGCTGAATTCCTAGAGTGGACGAAAAAGGTTGGCTGGCGCACGAATTGACCTGTCCCTGATTGACTTTTTAGCGTTCGAGTTGATTATAGAGGCATGGAAAACAAATATCTTTCAGGCTTTGGAAATCATTTTTCTTCAGAGGCGCGCACGGGCGCTTTGCCACTTGATCAAAACTCTCCACAGAAAGCTCCTATGGGGCTTTACCCAGAACAATTAAGTGGTTCTGCTTTCACAGCTCCCCGCCACACGAATCTTTATTCTTGGCTTTACCGCATTCGTCCCTCGGTCATGCATAAGGCTTTCAAACCTTTAAAAGAGCTTACACTAAAAACTTTCTTTAAACCTTTGCACATCAATCCAAATCAAATGCGTTGGAATGCTTTGAAAGAAGAAAGCGGAAACTTTATTGAAGGTATCCGTACTGTATGCGGCACAGGGATGAGCCACGAGCAACGCGGCCTTCAAGTTCATCTTTATTCATTCAACCAAGGTATGCAGAACAAATACCTAATGAATGCTGATGGTGATTTTCTTTTTGTACCTCAATCAGGAAGCCTGCAAGTAAAGACAGAACTTGGCTTCATTGAAGCTGAGCCTGGTGAAATCGTTCTTGTTCCTCGTGGAATGAAATTTCAAGTCAATCCGTTAAAACCAGGGAACTGCAAAGGCTACATCGCTGAAAATTTTGGTAGCCCCTTCCGTTTACCTGAACTAGGTGCGATTGGCGCAAATGGTTTGGCTCACCGTCGTCATTTCTTGACCCCGGTAGCAGCGTTTGAAGATCTTGAAGGGCCGTTTGAACTGATCGGAAAATTTAACGGCGAATTATGGTCAGCAGAAATGGGCCATTCTCCATTGGACGTCGTTGCATGGCACGGGAACTATGTGCCTTTTAAATATGATCTACGTAAATTCAACACCATCAATACCGTAAGCTTCGATCATCCAGATCCGTCAATTTTCACAGTGCTTACTTCACCCAGCGATACACCCGGCGTCGCCAACGTCGACTTTGCGATCTTCCCGCCACGTTGGATGGTGGCTGAAAATACTTTCAGACCTCCGTATTTCCATCGCAATTGTATGAGTGAATACATGGGTCTGATTTATGGGACTTACGATGCAAAAGAAGAAGAAGGATTCGGCCCTGGCGGCGGCAGTCTTCATAACTTTTATTCGGCCCATGGACCTGACGTAGAGGCTTTTGAAAAGGCTTCTGCAGCAGAGTTAAAACCATTTAAAATCGACGGCACCATGGCCTTTATGTTTGAATCTCGCATCCCCTACATGGTGACCGACTTTGCAATGACAAAAAACTTCCTGCAGGAAGACTATCAAGAAGTTTGGCAGGATTTTAAAAAGAACTTTAAATAAGTCGTTACATTGAAAAATATAGAACTATAAAAAAGCGCAAGTTTAAATACCTGCGCTTTTTTTATTGGACGGTTTTTTTAGACGGTTTACAAAGCCATTTTTGCAAAAGCTCTATCAGTTCGTGGCGTCGAGTGGGCTTTGTTAAAACCGCATCAAAGCCAGAATTCATGCACTTATGAATTTCATCACGCATGGCATGGGCTGTAAGCGCGATAATGGGAATATCGATATTATTTTTGCGGATTCTGCGGGTCGCCTCATGGCCATCCATGGAAGGCATTTGAATATCCATAAGAATAAGGTCGACCTTATTTTTTGAAAACAACTCTAGGGCTTCTGGGCCGTTTGAAGCTTGAAGCAGCTTCACCTCATGGCTTTTTAGATAGCGTTCAATTAAGAAGCGGTTGTCACTGACATCATCAACAACCAAGATCGTCTTTCCAGATAAACTGATTTTCATCTCAGTCGCTACCGGTGTCCCAAGAGCCTCTTTTTTTTCCGCCTGTTGGCTTTGAGTTTCTAAATTTAAAGTGATTTCAAAAACAGATCCTACGCCGACCTGGGATTGCACTAAACGCAAATCCCCACCCATCAAACGCGCTAATTGGCGAGAAATCACCAAGCCCAACCCCGTGCCGCCAAATTTACGGGTCACCGAAACATCAGCTTGGGTGAACGGTTGAAATAATTTTTGTGATTCATAAATAGAAAGACCCGCGCCCGTATCGCTGACCGTGAAGATCACGTTTGTGGTATTTTTCTTTCCGGTGTCAAGAGCATCAAAGATTTGCGTGCGCACGTGCACTCCACCACAATCAGTAAACTTCACAGCGTTACCAATGATGTTCAAAAGAATCTGTTTTATGCGCAAGGTATCGCCGTAAAAGGAAAGGTTCTGTGGAAGATCTACGGTCAGCTGAATTCTTTTTTCTTCTGCCTTACTTGCTAATGTTTTTTTCACATCATCAAGCAGTTCATGCAAAACGAAAGTGGACTTTTCAAGTTCGATTTTTTGCGATTCGATTTTAGAAAGATCTAAAATATCGTCGATCAGACGCATCAGCATTTCGCCATTGCGACGAATGGCTGCAAGATAATCTTTGCGTTCAGAATCAGTCAGGTTTTCTTGCTGAAGTTCATCAGCGAAACCTAGAACTGCCGCCAGCGGCGTTCTGATTTCATGGGACATATTTGCCAGGAAATGACTTTTAGCAAGGTTTGATTCCTCAGCAGATCTTTTCAGAACCTCTAATTCCCGCAAATGAGAGCGAATAAGAAGGCGTTGCTGTTCAAGCAACTCTCCTGCACGACCCTGATTAGCTGAATCAATGAGCTGATTATTTTCCATTTTCACCTTACGTGTCAGTTACACAGCGACGATGTCGAAGTGTATAAATTTGTGTTCTAACAATAAGTCCGAAAAAAATCTGTGAATTCGTTCAACACAACTAACACAGCGAAATTAAGAATATCAAAGGCATTCCGTCTGAGGACTGGTTCCCTACAAGAACTTAATCATTATTCCGACAAAGTACGTAATCCTTATATAAACAAGCATCTGATTTGCAACTTCAGAGGGAAAAACCGTTTTAAAGTGATAATTGCCATCCCATGTTTCTAGCCACTTCTAGTCATTTTTGGCAGCCCCGAAAAACCTGTTCTGTTAGTTTTTGGTTATGAAAATCAAACAAGTCATTAACCAACTTAAAAGCTCAGAATTCACAGACAAATTAAGCAAAGATAAACTTATGGATATGGCCGCAGCCCTATCTTATTACTCAGCCCTTTCCCTAGCACCCTTGCTTATTATTTTAATTTTTGGGGTGTCATTTTTAGGAGAGGATTTTAAGAACGAGTTGATTGCGCAAATTCAAGCTCTGGTAGGGAAACAAGCCGGTGAAACTATTGGTGTTATTGCGAAAAATGCAGACAAAACTCCCACTGCGCGTAATGTTGCCGGAATTGCCGGTATATTAACCCTCCTTTTTTCTGCCGGGGCCATCTTTGGTCAACTGCGAGCCTCTTTAAATGTTATTTTTGAAACAGCAGACCAATGTGAACCCAAAAAGGAACAGAAAAAATCTTTTCTAAGATCAGCCTACGATTTTATTAAAGAAAAAGTATTCACCATGGGCATGGTTCTGACATTCGTTTTGATTTCAGTAATCTCGCTTGTCGCATCTTCGGCGATAGCTGTGATTTTTCAAGGAGGGGAAGCTTTCCTTGGTCAAGCCCTTGCTTTCCTAGCTTCTCAGGTCGTTTTCAGTTTTGTTTTCGGTGCTATTTATTATTTTGTTCCGGAAATAAAAATTAAACCAAAAATCGCTTTCGTCGCAGGACTGGTGACTGCTTTTCTGTTCACCATCGGTAAACATCTGATCGGGATCTATCTTGGACAAAGCGCCACAGCCAATATGTATGGCGCTGCGGGTTCTTTAATTCTACTTTTAATGTGGGTCTTTTATTCGTCTTTGATTATTTTTATCAGCGCAGAAATCGCCAACGAAATCAATAAAATCTATTTAGCGGAAACAAGAGGCGAGGTCTACGGACAAGCCGAATCTCACCGCGACGGTCGCGATCTTTTCCACTAGTCACGCACAGCACTTTGACAATGAACTTCACCCGGGATTAGCCTCTAGCTTTGAAAAAAGGGAGGCCCCCGTGCGTGAATTTTATCCTGTGATTGAACCTTATAATAAAGGCATGTTGAAAGTTTCCGATCTTCATACTCTTTACTTTGAAGAGTGCGGAAATCCTGAAGGTCGCCCGGTGGTTTTTCTTCATGGCGGTCCCGGCGGCGGCATCGCCCCTGACCATCGTCGTTTCTTTGATCCCAAGGCTTATCGAATTATTTTATTTGATCAACGTGGCTCAGGAAAGTCCACGCCGTGCGCTGAGCTTCGTGAAAACACCACCTGGAACTTAGTGAAAGACATTGAAACCATACGGACTCATTTAAACATCGACAAGTGGGTTGTGTTTGGTGGTAGCTGGGGTTCAACGCTAGCCCTTGCTTATGCGATAACTCATCCAGAAAAAGTGAGGGCGCTAGTTTTACGTGGGATTTTTCTTTGCCGTCCTTCTGAAATTAAATGGTTTTATCAAGAGGGCGCTTCGCAAATTTTCCCTGACGTATGGGATGAATATTTAAAACCCATTCCTGAAAACGAACGACATGATATGGTGACTGCGTATTATAAACGCCTGACCCACGACAGCTCAGAGATTCGCTTAGAGGCCGCCAAAGCTTGGAGCAAGTGGGAAGCAGCAACTTCAAGATTGATCATTGATCAAAATGCGATCGACGATTTTGATGATCCTGATTATGCGCTTAGTTTTGCGCGCATTGAATGCCATTACTTTACAAACAACGCGTTTTTTGAAACCGACAACTGGCTGCTTGAAAACGTTCAGCGCATTCGTCACATTCCGTGCGCGATTGTTCAAGGTCGCTATGATGTGGTTTGCCCGGCTCGCTCGGCGTGGGATCTTCATAAAGCATGGCCAGAAGCAAAATTTACATTCATCGCTGACTCGGGCCACGCTGCTGCTGAACCTGGAACCCGCTCAGCTCTAATAGAAGCGACTGACAGTTTCAAAACACTGTAAAGAATTCATCAACTGTGCCTGCTTATGGCAGGCATAAGTATTATAATCTTGTAAAGTGGTTCCAAATTGGGTTTATTGGCTTTCACGCGATCAGGGGTGATTGGCGTAACTCGGGGGGATTACTGTGAAAAGAAATAAGTTGTTCTTAGCAGGTTTGTTTTCAAGTTTGGCGCTGACAGCGTGTGCTCCACAAAATCAAAATCCAACTTCAAATTTAATCGAAACGGCAGACAGCGCTATTATCGGCGGGTCAGTGGTTCAAGCTGGCGATAAAATTACTGAAAGCATCGTTGCAGTTTACGATGCAGCAGAAGGCCAACTTTGCACAGGCTCTTTACTTCCAAATAATCTAGTTCTTACAGCAGCTCATTGCGTGGGTGCTTATACTGAAGAAATGTATGTTTTCTTTGATCTTTCACTTTCAGCAACAAGTGAACGTCGCAAAGTGGATAAACTTGAAGTGTCTCCGTACTGGCCATCTCGCCAACTAAAAGAAAAAAATACGGGCGACATCGCGATCTTGCATTTCACAGGAACTGTTCCTGCTGGCTATAAACCCGCAACTTTCTTAGCGGCTTCGCAAAAGTCTTTACTAAAACGCGGTTCAACAGTAGTGCTTGCAGGTTACGGCATCACGAATGGCGTGACTGGTGAAGGTGCTGGTACTTTGAAAATGACTTCAGTCAAAGTTGAAGATCCTTTGTACAGCGTATCAGAAGTAAAATTAAATCAAACGCAAGGCACAGGCGCATGCCACGGTGACTCTGGCGGCCCTGCGTATGTTGAAGTTAAAGGCAAATACTACCTTTGGGGAGTTACAAGCCGCGGTGTTAACGACGAAGACAACGATTGCTCTAAATACTCAGCATACACAAGCGCGTTATATTACAAAGTATGGATCAACCGCATGGCCCAAAAGCTTTCGGTTTCCTTAACCGCTCCGCAAGTTTCTAAATAATTCGTATTTAAAAATTTTTTTCAAAATCAAAAAGGGCTGCTACCTAAATAGCGGCCCTTTTGTTATTTTGGCACCTCACAATTTGGGGAATTATGCTTACTTGGTCGTTCTTCAGCATCCTGCTTTGCTTCGTATTAGCGTCGATGAACATCGGCTGTGGCGTGCAAAGTTCTGAGCTAAGCAATTTTCCAGACGCTGGGATAATCGGCGGCTCTCAATCGACTCAAGATCAATCTTGGTCTAAAAACGTTGCGCTTATTTATAATAAATCAACGAACACCCATTGCACCGGTTTTTTAATTAAAAAAAACATCATCCTCACCGCCGCCCACTGTCTTGGTATTAATGAAAAAGATATGACTATTGCTTTCGGCATTCGTCCTATGGATGGCAATTACATCAGACGTGATGTGCACTCTGCGATTCACCATGAACTTTATAAAAAAGATGGGACCAACCGTCATGACGTGGCTTTGATTCGTTTGGTGAACACTGCTCCTACTGGGTACTTTCCAATCGCACTTCCGCCAGAGGATTTAGACATTGTGGCTGGTAACGAGTTCATAGCTACTGGTTATGGGCGCATTTCCGGAAAGTCTGACATAAACCCCAAAGCCAACTATGGCACGGGTTACCTTCGCCATGTTCAGACTAAAATCGAAAGTATCAGCCTTGATCAGTCAGAGTTTTATGTAAACCAAACTTTTGCTAAAGGCATCTGCAATGGTGATTCTGGGGGCCCGGCGATTTTCCGCTATAAAAATAACGATTACGCGATTGGTATTGCTTCTGCCATCTCTTGGACGACTCCGGTTGAAATGACCGAAGAAGAACGTAAAGCCTTTATGCTAAATAAAGATCTATGTGCAGAAAAATCGATTTACATGAACATCAAAAAATATATGCCGTGGATTAAAGAACAGTCTGAAAAACTAAGCCAATAAGCTTAAGATCTTCTCGCTTAAAAGTTTCGGACAATCAAAAAGCACACGGTGGGAAGCCCCTGGTATCACCGACACATTTAATTTCGGGATGTCTTGAACCAGACGGCGCGAAAGATCTAAGAACTTTTCATCCCTTTCGCCCACAAGCCACAAAGCCTTTTCGGCTTGGTTTTGTAACACCGGACGCATGTTCTGTTGTTGCGCCAAAGACCACTGGGTCAGGGCAAGGCTTAGGTTTTCTCTAGAATAATCTTTTTCTAATCGCGCTGGTTCTTCAGAGCCCCCACTGAACACAGCCTGGGAGTTCCAGTTGCGCAACACCGATTCCCACGGGGCTTTTAAAAATTCTTCGGCCCAGTATGAATCATTAATCCATCTTTGTTTTCGCTCTGGTGATTCTGGATCAAAAGTGGCTAATTGGTCATTGAAACCGGGGTTCGTGGAAACAAATAAACTTTTCGTCCAAAGTTGTGGTCTATTTTTAAGGGCATGAAGTGCTAACCTGCCACCAAGCGAGTACCCGACAAGAATGTTTTTATCTTTAGAACATCCCTGCAGATCCACCCAGCGCGTGAAGTTTTCTGCCCAACTTTCAAAACTGTGTTGAGGATTTAATAAAGCTTCTTTGAAATAGTCGGGAACAAAAATTCTTAGATTTTCATTCAGACTTAAGTAGCCCTTTACAGAAGACCAATCAGCGGGTCTTCCTAAAAATCCATGCAGTAAAAACAGGTTCACTCTTTCCAAAGGGCCTCGTATTCCTTCCAGAAACTTTGAGTTTGATCCCAGTCAGGCACTATCTCAAGCACCTGGCGATCGGTAAACTGTGTGGTATCTGGAATCTCAGTCCATTTCTGATAATCCCAGTTCCACATCTTAGCCCATGATTCGAAAGAAATCTGATGTTTGTTTATAAATATATCTTTATTAAACATACGCGAGAAAATTTGACCTCCGCCGTTGTTAATAACAACAACCCGGAGCTTGCGCGCATCAAGTTGAGAAGTTGCCCAAAGTGACGATAAATCATACATCGCCGTTAGATCGCCTACTAAGCACCAGTTTTCAGTTTCCGGATGGGCCCAACCTAAGAACGTCGATATCTGTCCGTCGATCCCATTGGCGCCACGATTGGCCGCCACACGCACTGGCATTGATTCATGGGCTGAACAAGAATCCCATTCACGAATCGGTAACGAGTTGCCTAAGTAAACCGATCCGCCCTTCATTTTGTATGAAAGACCAAAAATTAAACCCTGTTCAGACTTAGGGTACTTCATTAAAAGCGCACGCACTTTTTCAGCAAGCGCCAAATCTTCGATATTAAGTTTTACGTTTTCACGGTGCGGGTGAGTGAACTCTACCTGACTTAAAAGATCTAACGAATTGCAATGCTCAACCGGACGACTCAGGCCCGTGTAGTGATTAAAACTGACAGAGAATACCGGAATGTTTTTATATTTATCTTCCAAGTCACGCCAGAAACGTGTCGTTGGCACCCCGCCGATTCTTAGAACCGAATCACAAATGCCTTCTTTGAAAACTCTGTGAATCATTTGTTCGCCCGAGCGAATTTCAAAATCTTTTAAATCTGGGTGACCACGCAAGCTAGAAATACCTTCACAATAAGTTGGTGCCTTATACTGTTTTAGAAATTCTAGAACGGTATTATGGGCTTTTTCCGGAAGAATACCCACCATCACTAAGGGCTGGTGAGTATTTAAAAAATCTTCCATTTCTTTTAACGTCCCTAATGGCAACTGCCCTGGCAGCTTCGTACGTTCTGATACAGTTGGGATTTCAATTTTTGGAATGGGGCCATCAAGTAAGGGCTCTTCAAAACAAACATTCACGTGAATTGGTTTTTTCCAAGACAAAGACTTAAATGATAGATGGGAATTTTCCGCATCTAAATCTAACGCCACTTCGTTGTAGTAAGAAAAGATTCCGACTTGTTCAATGGTTTGTGGAGCCCCTGTTCCGCGGAAATGTTTTGGGCGATCGGCTGTGACCATAATCAACGGTAACGAAGAATAAGTTCCTTCTACAGCTGCAGGAATTAATTCAGCAACCGCCGTTCCTGAAGTCGTGATAATGGCAACAGGTCTTCTTGTGCTAGCAATACGACCTAAACCAAAAAAAGCGGCCGAACGTTCTTCAAAAAACGAATACACTTTTAGGTTTTTATTTTCATCAAGGATGTTAACTAAGGGGCTGTTTCTGGCGCCAGCACACAGGATAAATTCTCTCACTCCGGTGCGTACCAGCTCTTGAATGACCTTCCCTGCTAATTCCATATTTGTCATGCTTCAAGCCCCAAAATCTTTCTTACAGACAGACGTTTTTGATACAACTCTTGCCATTCCCGTTCAAGCTCGCTGGCAGCAAGCACCCCGCAACCTGAACCAATCATGCATTCGGTATTATTCCACTGTAAATTGCGAATGGCTACAAGACAGAGAGCTTCTTTGCGAGTCAAAAGTGCAAAGGGTGCCCCGAATGCTTTTCGGCTTTCCTGGCCAGGCAATTCCTTCATCCATTTGTAACCGAACCCGCGCGGAGCCACCCCTAAAGCAGGGGTTGGATGCAAATTATTTACTAGCGAGATAAAGTCAGGATCCTGGTTGCAGTGAATCTCGATATCCGTTTTTAGATGATACAAAGTCGGCAGTTCTGCAATGTAAGGCCCGCGGGTTTTCGCTTCACCCAAGTCTTTTAGCACTTCTAAAATATCCTCTAAGACAAGGCCGTGTTCTTGCATTTCTTTTTTATCAGCCAGCAGACTTTCTCGATGGGCAGCTTCGTTTTTTGGACAGGTTCCAGCTAGGGCCATGGTCTTTAAAACCTGGTTTGAATAATCAAATAAGACTTCCGGGGTCGCCCCCAATAGACCATTTTCACTTTGCCAAAAACCATAGACATAAAGATTCGCCGGCGCTTTCAGTAAGCTCAAAATCATCTGTGCTTTTTCTTCGCGCAAAACTTTTTGTGAAGATCTTGCGAAAACAACGGGCACGGCTTTTTGAATTTCTCCGTCATGAATGCGTTTTTGGATCTGCAAAAGGGCTTTGCTAAAGTCGTTTTTTGCAGGCTCTTGCCAAGACGCTTTCAGTAAGGGGGGCACACTACTGGGAGATTGCTTTAAGAATTCCTGCAAAATCTGGTGGAACTCTGGGGTGGAAAGCCTGTAAGTTCGCGCGCCCCGCCAAAAAGAACCTGATGGAAGATCGTAAAAATCAGGGCAAAACACTGTAAATTCATCATTATTCGCATCTGAGGCGGCTTTGAAGGGACCTTCAATAAGAATCCATTGGCTCTCATGGCGCAAGAGGGCCCCTGCTTCCAAAAAGTTTGTAATGCCTGAGAGCGTTATGCTATTCTGCCGTTCCACTAAAGAAGTCGTATTATGGAAATGCAAACTATGCAAACAAGTCCCTCAACCCAAATTGTCAATGTCGGTGGGTTCGATATTGGGGGTCCCCAATTCACAGTGATCGCTGGGCCATGCTCCATCGAAAGCTATGATCAATTTTTGGAAACTGCGAAAGGTGTAAAAGCTTCAGGCGCGCACATCTTGCGTGGTGGTATTTGGAAGATGCGCACATCTTCTAAAGCGTTCCAAGGTTTGGGATCTTCCTCTTTTGATTTCATTAAAGCGGTTTGCAAAGAAACCAATATGACTTTGATTTCTGAAGTCACTGATGCACGCCAAATCGAAGAAATCTATGACATGGTTTCGTGCTTCCAAGTTGGTTCACGCAACATGCATAACTATTCTTTGCTTAAAGAATTAGGCATGCAGAAAAAACCTGTGATGTTAAAGCGCGGTTTCGCAGCTTTAATCGAAGAATGGGTGAAAGCAGCGGAGTACATCACTGCAGGCGGAAACCCGAATGTAATTTTATGTGAACGCGGTATTCGTACTTTTGAAACTGCGACTCGCAACACGCTTGATATCAATGCTGTCGCTTTCGCTAAACGCAACACTCACCTTCCGGTGATTGTGGATCCTTCCCACGCTGTTGGAATTCGCGCCTTGGTTCCAGATCTTGCTTACGCAGCTGCGGCTGTGGGAGCTGATGGTATCATCGTAGAGGTTCACCCTCGTCCAGCAGAAGCTCTTTCTGATGGCATGCAGGCTCTGACTTTGAATGACTTCAAAGTTATGATGAATAAGCTTGAAAGAATTTTGACTGCTGTTGACAAACCTCTTCATAAGGAGCTGGTTTATGCAAACTAAACATTCTCCGAATCCAGAAGTGATCCGCAGCATGTTTTCTAAAGTGGCTGCAAACTACGACAAAGGGAACAACGTTTTGTCGATGGGTATCCACCACCTTTGGAGAAAAAAATTAGTTAAGTACAGTGGCGTTTCAAACGGTCAAAAAGTTTTGGACTGCGCAACTGGCACTGGTGACTTAGCGATTGAATTTAAACAAACAGTGGGTGCCTCTGGCGAAGTGGTCGGTACTGACTTCTGCGCTGAGATGTTAATTCCAGCCCCAGGTAAAGCGAAAGCTCGCGGTTTAGAGATTCAGTTTGAACAAGCTGACGTCACTCAATTGCAATATGCTGATAACAGCTTTGATGTTTCTAGCATCTCTTTTGGTATCCGCAATGTTGGCAACCCTGTGAAGGGTCTTAGCGAAATGGCGCGCGTGACCAAGCCAGGTGGCAAAGTCATGGTGCTTGAATTTGGCCAAGTGAACATTCCGGTTTTTGGTGCCCTTTACAATTTCTATTCGCAAAATATCTTGCCTAAAATTGGTGGTCTTGTGACTGGCCAAAAAGAAGCCTACGAGTATTTGCAAAAATCTTCTGCAGCATTTCCGTGTAAAGAAGGTTTCGTAGAAATGATGAAAGAAACTGGCGCTTTTTCTACTTGCGAATACATCACATTAACTGGTGGTATTGCTTACATCTATAAAGGCACTGTTAAATAAACGGCGACCTTCTTGTCTTGTGTTTCCGCAAGCATTCGTTTGAACATCACGCGCGACCCTGCAGGGGGAGCGCGACCTTCCAAACTCAACAATTCATCGTATGAACTTCGCACCTGAGGTTGAGGTGGTGTTGGGTCAGGAATATACTTCTTCGTTGGGCATCCCCAGAATGCCAAACCTGCGAAAGTTAGCAATAAGAAGAAGATAAGTGCTTTCATAGCTACATCATCCTCCTGCTGTAGAAATGCGGGTACTTGCATTCTTGAAACACTACCTTTTACGGACTTAATCCCGATGCTTAATTTCCTAATAAATGTGGAATGATTTAATTGCATTTATATCTGTGCAATAGAACACAAATTTTGTTTTGAACTGATTCACATTCTTGTCGATTCTCAATTTGGCTCTCTAGTGGGACGATGTGGTGGCCGAAGAATATTGGGTCCCTAGTTGTACGTAAATATGGAGGTCCCTCAATGCGTAAAATGAAACTATTGATGGTGGTATCTGCAATGCTGTTCCTTTCGGCATGCGGAGATAAGCCGGAAGAAGAATCTTCCGCTACGGCAGGAAGCCCACTTCCTGAAATCGAAGTCCAATGCGGCGAAACGTCGTGTATGTAGGAAGGACGATTATGAATAACTGGATTAAATTCACACTTATATTCGCGCTTTCTTTACCAATGACGATTCGTACATCAGATTCTTATAAGAAATATTCTGTTGGTACGCGAATTCAAAAAATGCGTTCCGGGCTTTTGGAAACCCAAAAAGCTTTGGCAACAACAACATTGGATCCTGCAAATATGAATACAGGCACGGTTGCAGGACGCGCTGACTTTATTAGATTTTTATACTTTTTAGTGGTGGGGCCCACTGCTGAATACGTGATTCCAAATGGACCTGAAGGTGGTTTGGTGGGAATCATCAAAAATCTTATGAGTGAAGAAGGACTGGGCGGTGGTCTTTACCAAATGGGATACACAACATGTGCATCTATTCCAACTTCAGGATCGGAAACGATTAATGAAAATGGAGAGACGATTGTGATTTCTTTTGCCACTCCGGCTAAGACAGTTCCAGCTCATTATGGAGCCCACGCTGGCAACAGTTTTGAGAAGTCCGTAAGCATTTCTTTTAACGCTGTTCCAATGCTTAAGGTTGAATTTACCTGCGAAGCCGATGGGTTGAATTCGGGCTATGCCCGTTTGCATTCCGCTGAAGACGATCGCGATATCGAGATGTACTGGTTGCGTGATGCAAGCGAACAAGATGCTTATCTAGATTTCTACATGACCGCTGATGGTGCTAGTTCTGATGAAAAGGCCGCTGTTCAGTTTAGAACTTTAGATGACAATGTTTATGACTTGTTCTTGTTCCGTAACGAAGACGGTGCTTCTGTAAGTGGTGGTGCTTTCGGTCTAAAGGGCGATGCTTCAACAGGCCTTGTGAAAGTTCACTATCAGTTTGATAACGACGGGACACTGGATAACACCACTGCCATCGGATCAGCTGCGAGTGAGTGTATTGATCTTTCAACGAATGCTCTTGGCGCAGGTTGCGGCAATATCGTAGCCCCAAGCAACTTTACTGTAGGTACGGCGTTCACTTGGACGATTGATAGCTTAAACGACATGACTTTGAATAGTCTGTAAGAATACTTTAAAACAGAATAAAGGCGGAAGTTGCTTCCGCTTTTATTATTTCCTTTTAAGTTCTTTTTCTAAAGCGCTAATCTGTTTTTCTAAATCAGCTTTTTTCTTGGTCAGTGTTTCAGAATTTTTTGCGCGCACTACACTGGGTGTTTTGATTTCATTATTCACTTTTTCAAGTTCCTGACGCAAATGATGAAGCTCGCCTCTTTTTTTAGCTTCTGCCATTTGCTGTTCATGCATTTGGAAGTTTTGCATGTGCATCTTATGTTGCTGCATAAGTTGTTGGGAACGTTGTTCCGGAGTCAACTGAGGTGGTGTGGCTAGCTTTGGATTTTGAGCTGATGCAAATTGAGTAAAAAACAAAGTGGAAATAATCGCGATGAGAAATTTCATAAACGCCTCCATAATAAATTATTAATTCACTGGGTAAATCTTGTCTACAAAAAGCAAAAGGCCTCTTGCGAGGCCCTTCTGCATAATTTAGAAAGTCTACACTAAATTATTTGTTCAAATAGAACATGAAGTTTTGACCATTTTCACTTAGACGCCAGTGAAGCTCACAGTTTGGACCGCCATCAGCATGTCCATCGTTGTTAGCATCTTCTTCACACTTAGGAACTTTAGCGTTTGCCATACAGTTTGGATCGCTTGTATTAACAAGACGAGCTAAACGTTTCATATCAACGATAACTTGAGAAGAAGTGACCTTCTTGAAGTTAAGAACCATTCCAGTTTCAACTTCACAAACTGATTCAAGTGAACCAGAGCGAACAGTTACAGAGCTGTGCTCTTTGCTGCTTACTACTGCGCCGTTACCATCTGGTGTGTACATGATTTTTTCAGTCATGTGGTTGTTTTTTGGTTTATCACGGCCTTCAGTTTGCACGAAGTTCGCGATGCTTGTAGCGCTCCAGTCAAAATGATAGCGTTTGTAGCAACCATTTCCTGAGATATCAGTTTGCCAGTAAGCGTTTGCATAACAACGGTAACGAGTCATATCGTCTTCGATTGTTTTGCAATCTGCATTCGCGTTTACCAACGACTTAGGCGTATAACCGCTCATATTAAAGTTTTGAGCTTTTGGATCAGACAAAGTTGTACCATCAAAAGTATCAAAGTTTCCGTGAGTCCAAGTACAAGTGAATGTCTGAGAAGCTGCACCTTGAGTTGGTGCTCCAGTATAAGTACATGAACCTGAATAGAAACCAGTCATGTCGCCAGTTAAAGCAGTTTGGCTATTGCAGTTACCAGTGATATTAGCCCAGTTATCAACCATCAAAGGCTTACCAGTTGAAGTGAAGCAACCGCCACCCTCTACGTGCGCTGAGTATACATCTGCAGATGTAGCGTGATCCATAGTACAAACGCCGACGTTATTAGAACCAATAGTGATACGGCTGCACTCACTCATAGAGAACTGTGCTTTTGCGCCAGTCGCCATCCAATGAGCATTACAGATACCGTTACCAACTTGAGGACCAGGATTGTTGTCACAGTCGTCGCCACCAAAACCAGTTGGCGCCGTGAATACGAAACCACCGAAACCTAAGTTTCCAGAAGTTGTGCCATCAGTATAAGCTTGAGGGAAATTCAAAGCGATACGACCTTGGAAAAGAGCGTCGTCTTCTGTGAACCCTACTTTATTTCCGCAAGCAGCAATTGAAGCCGCGTCTGACCAGAAAGAAAGACCGTAAGCAGGAGTTGATGAAACAGTACCTTCTGATTCAGTACAGCTTCCATCAGTACAGTTCACACCAGGTGTAAATTCATTACCTGAAAGTCTGATCAAGAAAAGATTTTCGCCGTCAGCAGGTCCGTGACAGTCATTATCACCTTGAGTACAAGCCGTGTAGTAGCCAGTAGGCAATGTTCCAGTGTACTTAGCGATAGTCCAGTTACCACCTAAATCCATAGCTGCAGAAGCTGCAGGTGGAGTTGTATCAGCAACAGATGCGATGTCTTGAACGTCTACAACAACTTTACCTTCTTCAGAAATAGAAAGTGAACCTAGGTTCACACTGTCAGTAAGAGTCAAAGATGAAGACTCTTGCGGATTTCCATCCATATCTTTTTTAGAAGTATCTTGGAAAGTAACAGTACCGACAGAAACCAAAGAAGTTTTGTCACGGAATACTGCCATGATTTGCGAACCTTTTGCGCCCTCTAACTCAACAGAGAAAGATCCATTAGCGCCAACGTTTGCTTGTCCAATTGTTGGTGGAACTGTGAATGCAATGGCATAGATTTCTAAGTCAGAAAGATTGATAGCGTGCGTGCGCAGCTCGCCACTCATCTTATGCATTGCAAATGAGGAACTTAAAGATCCTGAGATTGTTAAATCGTCATCTGTTGTAGATGCCGCAGAATCGCCACCGCCGCCAGAGCAGGCAACAAGCGTCGTGCCCACTAGCAGGGCCATCATAGCTTGGACCAGCTTCATTTTTGTCGTCATTACTTCTCCTTGTAGTTAGACAAAGTTTTTTTGTTTTTCGCAAAAACTTCCCTGGCAGATAGAGCGCGCTGAAAATCACGCAAGAACTGTTAAAGAAATTTTATTGGTTTGGAGACTGAAGAATAACAACATTGTTTTTTGAAATGAAAAAGGATTCATGTTTCCTAGACCATTTAGGGACCCTAGGTAAATCTATGGAAAGCAAAGTTGTACGCAAATGTATCGTAAATAATTGAAATCACGATGCGTACAACTGCATTAAGACTTTAGTTGCATCAATTTATTTTAGTTTAATAATGCCAAGGAAACTTAGAAAAATCTTTGTCGCGCTTTTCAACAAAAGAATTTCGACCTTCTACAGCTTCTTCGGTTCCGTAAGCTAAACGAGTCGCTTCGCCCGCAAAAAGCTGCTGTCCTACCAATCCATCGTCACAAAGGTTGAAGCCATATTTCAACATGCGCATTGCTGTCGGAGATTTCGAATTCATTTCATAAGCCCACTCAAGCGCTACTTTTTCTAAATCTTTGTGCGGGATCACGGCGTTCACCATGCCCATATCGAAAGCTTCTTGAGCCGAATAATTTCTGCCTAAGAAAAAGATTTCGCGCGCTCTTTTTTGTCCAACCATGCGAGCTAGATAAGCTGAACCGTAGCCACTATCAAAACTTGCTACGTCTGGATCTGTTTGTTTAAAGATCGCGTGCTCCTGACTTGCTAAAGTAAGATCACAAACCACGTGCAGTGAATGACCACCACCGACAGCCCATCCTGGCACAACTGCTACAACGATTTTAGGCATGAAGCGAATCAAGCGCTGTACTTCTAGAATATGCAAACGACCTAAACGAGCTAGGTCCATTTTACCTTGAGCTTCTTTTTCTTCGTACTTGTAACCGTCTTTACCGCGAATACGTTGATCGCCGCCAGAACAGAAAGCCCAGCCACCGTCTTTCGGTGAAGGACCATTGCCCGTAATTAAAACGACACCCACATCCGCAGAAATTCGAGCATGTTCTAATGCCGTGTAAAGTTCATCGACTGTTTGTGGGCGAAAGGCATTACGTACTTCAGGACGGTTAAAGGCGATGCGCACAGTTCCCTGATCTTTGGCGCGGTGATAAGTAATATCTTGAAACTTAAAACCAGGAACTTCTGTCCACCACTCAGGATTAAAAATATCAGAAACCATGTGCCCACTCCCTTAACGCCTTACTCCGATGAAGTCGGAGTGCTAATCAGATTCTATCGGTTCTAGACCATAAGTAATGATCTGCCAACACCAGATACGTCATGGCCTCTAGCACCGGAATAGCGCGAGTCACAATACAAGGATCATGACGCCCCTTTTTTGCTACATCTAAAATTGAGCTGGTCGGTTTAAAAGAAACTCGTAAAAGAATATTTTCACCCGTCGAAATTCCCCCGCGAATGCCACCGTACTGGCTTTGTTCCCGGGTGCCATGAAAATCAGTGCCTTTAATACTTGAAGACTCAAAACCCAAGCCTAATTCAAAACCATTCGTCGCACCCACGGAAAGAAAAGCTTGCGCCAAATCACTTTTAAGTTTGTGAAAAACAGGCTGCCCTAAAAATGCAGGGGGATTGGTGATCAGAATTTCTGCCACACCCCCGTGACTATCACCCTCTTCTTGGGCCTTCTTTAAAAGATCGGCGACTGCTTGATCATTTTTAGAGGGGAAGCGCGCCTGAAATGAATCGATATCTTTATTTATAACCTGGGCTTTTTCTTCAGCTGTCAACGTCAGAGGCCCAATCTGGGAAGCATAACCTATGACTTTCATGGGCGCACAAACCTGCTTAAGCATCATTTGTGCGACAGCACCTGCCATCACACGACTGACAGTTTCCCGACCTGAAGAACGACCACCCCCACGATGATCACTGTGACCAAATTTCTGCTTCCACATATCATCAGCATGACCTGCCCGGGATTGTTGTTTAATTTGAGTATAATCTTGTGAACGTGCATCTTGATTTCTTACAATCATCGCAATGGGCGTGCCCAAAGTTTTTCCTTCAAAAATGCCGCTAAGAATTTCTGCCTGATCAGCCTCTTGACGACCTGAAACGATCTGACCTGAACCATGATGACCTGGACGACGGCGTTCAAGTTCCTTTGTCAGAATCATTTCATCAAAGCTGACTCCGGCAGGGCATCCATCAATCACTACTCCTAAAGCGGTGCCATGGCTTTCACCAAAACTAGTTAAAGTGAATCGAGATCCAAAAGTATTTGCACCCATTATCTATTCCTCACACTTCTTCCAGAAAGTTCTTTGCCCCTGTGCTTGAGCGGTAAACATGGTTAAACCGGATTGGTAATTAGCAGCGCACAGTTGCGCGTATTCCCTGCCTGGGGAATCTTCTTTATAATTCAAATCAAACACCATTGCTGGTTTCCATTCTAGTGGAGGCATTAAAGTTTCAATGGATCGTGGCGCGGCCCAAACAAGTACTTTTGGACTTTCAGGAACTTCAAAAGATTCATCCCGGGGCTTTCCACTGCGTGAAGAAAAATAAGTCGCGTGTGGAATGGCTTTCTTGATCATCTCTAAAGTTCCACCACCGCCCCAAACAAAGATATGCTTTTGCAGCGGGGCAATCATGCCGACACCTTCGATCAACTCAAAGAACCCCTGTTCATCCGTGGAAGTGCCCTTCCACGTTTTCGAAGTTTCATCGAAAAATAATGTGTTTATCGCTTGCAAATTTTTTTCAGTGACGACCTCAGCTGCATGCTCTTTATGTGGAGCTGTCACTGCAGCATAGCCTAATCCCAATTTTGTTAAAATCGGAAAAGCCTCATCCCATTCATCCCTGCGAATCGAAACAGCATAAACAGGAACATTTTTACGATTAAAAAAATCGGATTGTTCAACCGGCGTATAGCTATGGCGAACAGGATCACCCAGGACTGCTGCAAACTTGTTTTTAAGTTCAGGATTAGCTAACCACTTCCACAGTGAAGGCTGGTCTGAAGCGGTGCCATCACCTTCTCTCCAGAAATTTATTTCCTGGTGGCCTTTTTGCAATAAGCGATACCATTCCCACCGACCTTCTTTGGATCGTGGCAGGTAACTGCGCTTTTTATCGTTTTCTTTTTGCCATTGGTGTCCTGACAATAATTCGGAATAAGAATTCACTTCCGGAGCAAACTTAAGATGACCTATCTTAGATTCGTATCCTGACCATTCGTAAAACTGACGGCCATCATGCAAAGATAAGATTACTTTTTCTGCCGGGATAAGTTTTAAAAGCTCGTCAGGTTTCCCCAGCTCCCACGCCCAATCCACCCATTTTGCTTTTTGTAAAATTTCAGTGCTAGTTGGGAAGGAACCTTCCAACGGCAAACGAAAAGAATAAATGAATTCTTCGCCAGGAAGTTCTGTTAGAGCTTTTTGGATCTGCTCAGGACTTAATAAATCATCACGCAGTTCAAAGTAACTAATACCTTTATTTGCAAAACGGTTTTTGAACAACTGCCAGCGATGTTCATTAAGAATGTGTTCTGATAAAACTGTGATCGCTCCACCCACATTTAAATACGTATGGGTCAGAACGGACTTTTCAACAGTCATCGCATGGTGATGATTTTCAAAAATACCTTCAGGCATAAGGTAGACTTCATCGGCTCGGTTTTTGTATTTTTCTTCACGGATGACACCGCGTTTTTGATATTCTTCAATCGGTGAAACCTCAGGATTTAGGCGAGGCCTATTTAAAAAAATACGTCCATCAAGATCCGTGATTCTTTTTACCCATAAAACTCTTACGGATTCAGGAATAACAGAAAGATCAAATCCTGCCCCCAATACTAAATACATATCCTTTTGTGGCTTCTGCAGGGTTTCTAAAAAAAGCTGTCTTTCTAATTCACGAAAATAATCTTCGCCATGATCAAAAAAAAGATCACCAATGCTTTTACCAATCTTTTTTTCAATCTCTTCATCTAAATCAACAAAATCGACGTTTTGATCGCGCAGATAGATTTGCAGACGCTTCATCAACTCAGACTTACCGGTACCGCGGTGACCAACAACTGCTGTAATCATGGTTTGATTCCTATCATCTGCCAAAACTCTGGGAAACTTTTGTTGATAACTTCAGGCTCTTCAATCTTAATTTCATGACCCTTCAAACGCATAAGTGTAGCTGCCATGACCATGCGGTGATCTTTATCGGGATTAAACGTCACACGCTTTTTAAGAAGTTGGCGGGGATTGCCCTGAATGATCATGCCATCAGGTAAAACCGTGTGTGCAATTTCAAGAAGGTTAAAAAGATCTGAAATTTTACTAATACGGTTGGATTCTTTTTTTACCAAGTGAGGTGCCCCAAATAATTTGGATTCCCCATCAGCCCAGCTGCAAAGAACTGCTAAAACTGGGAACAAATCTGGGGACTCAGCTAAATTGACTTCCGCTTTTTTTAAATCCTGAGCGTGGGTGATAATAAGGTTTGAACCATCTACTTTTAGCGGCACGTTCATTTGCTTAAAGATTTCTAGAAACACTAGATCCGGTTGCGCACTTTTAAGCGGAAAGTTTTCTAAAATAACTTCGCCGTTTAAGGCCCCTGCCGCTGCCATAGTAAAGGCTGAACTTAAATCAGATTCTACGCGGAAGTTTTTGATTTTTAAATTTTGATTTGCCGGAATTAAATATCCATTTTCAGTTTTAACGAATTGCATGCCAAAACTTTTCAGCATTTCCATCGTTAAAAGAAAATAGGATTCAGAAACCTTAGCCCCCACCAAATCAAAATGCAGATCAAAGGGAAGATTCCAGGCATTTAGAATTAATGCCGAGGCATATTGGCTTGATTCTGAAATATCTACTTGCAAAGGCTTTGCTGGCTTCAGCCAACCATCGCCGTTTATTACCAGCGCTTGGCCTTGAATATAAGCCTCAACTCCCAACTGCTTAATCAAATCTAAAAGACCTTTCTGGGGTCTTTGTAGCAGCCTTGTTTCTGCATGAAGATGGTGTTCCCCCTTTTCGCGGGCAAAGCGAAGGCTCATAAACCGAAAAGTTGTTCCACCTTCACCGCATTCAACGTGGCTTTTTGTGGAAATCATTTTAAGGCCTTCGCGCATGAAACGAACATCATCGCATTCAGACTCACCCTCAATAACGAAATCTGGAAAATAACTTTGCACTATCAGCGCGCGATTAAAGACCGATTTTGAACCTGGAATGGTGCCTTGAAAATGCAAATCAGCCATCGATGTCTTCTTCTTCAGCCTGGCGGCACATTTCATTTAAGATATCATCAACGCCCACTTCTTGGATCACACATTGGCCCGGGGCTTTGACAAAAATAAAACGAACCGTTTCCGTTTGGGTTTTCTTTTTATCGCTTAGCAATAGACTTCGATATTTTTTAATTTTAGAAGGACTGGTTGAAATCAACTGGTCACGATGTGGGGAAAGCAAATAACCCATTACAGCAGCTGACATCATTTTGTTGTAAACTGACTGAGACATTATTTTCTTTTCTAGGCTCCATTGAAGCGCGAAAGAAAGTCCATAGTTAATGGCCACGCCATGGGGAATCTGGCCATCCGCCTCAAAAACATGTCCTACTGTATGACCCAAGTTCAAAAGGTGACGATGCCCTGATTTTTCTTCAGGGTCTTTTTGTACGACTCTGTTTTTCGCTTCAATCGCTGCCTTTAAGTGCTTCCAAAGAACGTCGTGAGTGATCTCTCGGTTCTGTGACAACTGCTTCCACAAAACGCCACCTTGAATAATTGAGATCTTTAAAAGCTCGCCAAAGCCTTCAAAACTTCGCACCGCCGGTTGGGCTAACAATAGTTTTTTAACTAAAAAGATTTTTTCAGCAGGATAAAAAGTACCAATCTGATTTTTAGCGCCCCCAACATTCAAAGCGGTCTTACCCCCGTGGGCTGAATCAATTGCAGCAAGCCAGGTGCTGGGCATGTGGACCAAGCCAACACCGCGTTTAAGGATGCTTGCTACAAAACCGGCAAAATCGCCGACGCTGCCGCCGCCGATAGCTAGCACCTTCAATTTTCTTGAAGAAGCATTTTCGCAAATCTTGACGATACTAGAAATATGCTTCGGAAAAGCTGCTACGGATTTTAATTCTTCACCGGCACTGACTGGATAGCTAAGCGGAAAAGACTGAATCCATTTTTGAAAGTCTTTAGAACGTTTTGCTAAAATCTGATCATAGATAACTAAGACTTCGTCGCCGATATCTTTCGCTTTAGGAAAATTGTGGGCAAATACCAGCGAACTTTTCATTATTTCGACTCGCTAAATTCAGATTTCGCTTTAGCGTAGGATTTAGATAAAGAATCCCAAGCGGCATTCATTCCAGACTTCATCTCAGTCCATGCTTTGCCAGAACTTTTTTTAAGTTTAGCTAAATCTTTTTTCATCTCGTCTTGTTTTGATTCTAAAGCAGCGATTTTTTCTTTCATACCTGCTTTTACCTTGCCCGATTTTTCGCTTGCTGATTTTTTCAAGTCGGCAATTTCAGATTTCAGATCTTGAAGTTTCACTTCCATGTCTTTTTGAAATTGTTCTTTTTGTTCAACAGAATAATCAGCAGCTGCAATGGCTGCAGCCTTGGTTTTTTCAGAGACCTCTTCTTTAGTTGTAGCTAAGGCTGAAAAAGAAAAAGTAAGTGAAATAAAAAGGATGAATGCTTTCATTTTTGGACTCCTTAAGAAGGAGTCCAGCTTATAACGGAGCTTGATTTCACTTCAAGAATTTAAATCCCAGTCGATGGCCTGAATCCCGTGACTGCGCAGGTAATCATTGGTTTTTGAAAAAGGTTTTGTTCCGAAAAATCCACGGTGCGCCGATAAAGGCGAAGGATGCACAGTTTCAATCACCAAATGCCTGTTCCGATCAATGAAAGAACCCTTTTTTTGCGCGTAGGCTCCCCACAGAATGAAAACAACATGTTCGCGCTCTTCATTTAAGGCGTGAATGATTTTATCCGTGAACTCTTCCCAACCCTTACCTTGATGAGCCGCAGCTTTCCCATCCTCTACAGTAAGCACCGCATTCAACAGCAGCACACCTTGCTTAGCCCATTTTACTAATGAACCACTTTGTGGAAGTTCGATTCCTAAGTCACTACGAAGTTCTTTAAAGATATTCTGTAAGGACGGGGGAAAACGAACTCCATCACGCACCGAAAAAGAAAGTCCATGGGCTTGTCCCGGGCCATGATAAGGATCTTGTCCTACGACGACCACTTTCACTCTGTCGAAAGGAGTTAAATTCAAAGCTGCAAAATACTCATCATTTTGCGGATAAATAATTTTTCCGGCTTTATATTCCGTCGCTAAAAAAGTTTTTAGCTTCTGCATTTTCTCGGTTGCGAACTCACCGTGCAGACGTTTTTTCCAGGAATTATCTAAGTGGGAATCAATATTAATATAAGCCATCTCATTCTGACACATGACAAAGGTCTAGGTTCAGGATTCTAAAGCAATCCTATTAGTTTTCAAATTATTTTTAACAAGTCCCATATCTTGACCGGACAAATTAAAGACTCATTGTTAAACTATAACCAGAGGAATAGGAGGACGCCCATGACGAACCTTCCAAACCCCACCATTGAACTTATTGAGAATAATCCAGAGGTTAAATCCTACATCTATCAAATGATCGCGGAGTTCGAAGGATTTGTGACTCAACAGACCGTTATCTCGGTTGTTGCCCGGGATCCTAAGAAACTTGCGATTCAATACGAGACTGAAGGAAAAGAATTTACCAAAGAGGGATTAAAGAAGCTGTTTAGAATTGCGATAGTTCTAAATGAAGCTGACGCCTCTGTGGAGGCCGAAGGAGTTCATGAGGATATTTACCAGGCGATAAAGCTTGCTAAAGACAACCTCATGCTGAAGCTTGTTGAAATTCAAGACTCCGTCGTCAGTCAGCAAGATCGAATCATAGAAATTAATCATTACTTGCAACACCATAACCTTCATTAAGATAATGGGGCTTCTGACACAGGAGGCCCTTTATGTTTCATCCCAACATGCCGTATCGCAGTCTTGGAAAATGCGGACTTAAACTAAGTTCGTATGCACTTGGCGGATGGACTACGTTTGGTGGGACCGTTAAAGATTTCACTTCAGTTCGCAGCATCCTGCGGCTTGCCTACGAAAACGGAATTAACTTTTTTGATATAGCCGACATTTATGCCAAAGGTGAATCCGAACGCATCATGGGTTCTGCCTTAAAAGATTTCCCCCGCCATGAACTTGTGATCTCTTCAAAAGTTTTCTGGCCGATGAGCGACGACATCAATGACAAAGGCCTTTCCCGCAAACATGTTTTGGAATCCGTGAATAAAAGTCTGCAAAGAATCGGCACTGATTATCTAGATATTTATTATTGTCATCGTTATGATCCTGAAACTCCGGTCGAAGAAACTGTGCGTATTATGGATGACCTTATTCACCACGGAAAAATTCTTTACTGGGGAACCAGCGAATGGACCGGAGAGCAAATTCAAGAAGCCATGGATATTTGCGATCGCTGGGGTTATTACAGACCTCAAGTAGAACAGCCGCAGTTCAGTCTTTTAGCTCGTCAGGCTTTCGAAACAGATGTTCAGCCCAAAGCGCTGGAACACGGCATGGGTTTAACAACTTGGTCCCCGCTTGCTTCAGGAATGCTTACTGGTAAATACGATCAAGGGGTCACCGATGGCCGCCTTTCGCGAATCGATTGGCTAAAAGAAAAGTTCTATACGAATGAAAATATCAGTCGCGTGATTGATTTCAAAAAAATAGCTGATGAATTGGGATGCTCGCGCACTCAATTAGCTCTTGCATGGGCAAATGCGCAACCTGGTGTATCCAGCGTGATCTTAGGAGCCACCAGCATCGAACAACTTCAAGAGAACCTGGGTTCATTGAAAATTTCTTTATCGGCAGAGATGAATGAAAAGATCAAAAAGCTTTTTTCTTATAGCTAAGTCTTAGGGCATTAGTTTAGTTTTTTGTCTTCATATCTAACGTGGGCTTTTCTGGACAAAATCGTCTAAAAATTGATGCTTGTTAGCACTGGCTGCTCCAAATATTTTTTTTGGGTGTACTATGAACTTGTAAATAGAAACGATCTCTCGATGATCTAAAAAACGATGAAGTGAGAAATCTCAGATTCGTAAAAGAAATTTCGAGAGTCGTCCGAGACAGGATGTGGAATGTATCCATATCCTGTTTCCATTTTAAAAACCCACCTCTCGGTGGATTTTTTATTTTATCGCCTTCGTTTTATTTATCAGTGTTCTAAGGCTACCGGCAGCATTGTTGTAGGTGTTGCTGTGGATTTGGTGGCTTTGCGTTCTTTTTCGAAATTCACAAGTGTTCCAATAATGTCTTGCAGTTTTTCGAAGGGCGCAAGATTCGTTGGTAAACTTTCTTTAAGCTCCATTGTTAGTACTGGAGTATTTCTTTCAAACCACATATAGCGACCTAAACTTCCTGGGTAATTGCCTAATGATTTCCATGGAAGATAATCATACTTAGGTGGCGCGCTTATTTTTGGTCCGTCGTAGTCTAAAACTTTTAACGGTGTGTGAACTGATACGACGAAGTCTGGCTGGAAGTCCTCTAAGTGATTCATAGCACATTTAGTTTCCGGCTCTGAGGCGGCTTCGTTGCCCGGGAATCTTCTTGGATTTGATTTTGTTGTACGCTTCCAGTTTTCGATAGCTCCCGCAGCCCAATCTTTTGTTGGGAAGTTACGGTTGATATCAATCTTGTTCGCGTTAGTGCGGGTCTTATATCTTACACCGTCTGGATTTAGAACTGGGATCACTCTCCATGAATTGCGTGGATCGATGCCTTCTAATCTTTCCATCCAGTAGCGACCAACAGTTCCTGCTGGCGTTTCATCGCCGTGTATAAGACTGAATACGATCACCTTCTTAGCACCGGGCGCGGTCGACATTTTTTCGTAATGGAAAATAGGACGACCCTCTGCACTTACGCAAAGTGATTTCACCGCGACCCTGTCACATGCTTGCTTAAGAAGCTTATCATCCCAAGCGCCGGGGAATTTTTTAAGTTCATTCATGCAGTCCTGTTGCAAATTAGAAAATTCAGCTAACGCTGATCCGGCTGACATGAACATCAGAATAAATAATGTAGTTTGAAAAAACCTCGTCATCACATCCCTATTATCACCAGCTCTGTGGATTCTCTCAAGATGAGAAAGCAGCTTTTTATGCGCCCCAGTTTGAGAATACATCATGTTCCCACAGAATTATTGTGAAACTGACTAAAGTCTTAAGGCCTTTCGTCCGTAATGTAAAGGGTGTGACATTAAGGACTCAGTTGGAGGCTCCGATGGTTCAAAGAGGCGGTTTTAGTTTCGTAGCAATGTTGGTGATAAATCCAGTAGTAATACTGTTTTATCAAAACTGCTCAATGGCGCCTATAAGCTATGCGAAAAACACCACACCGAACGTGGTCATTTCGAGACAAATTGCCTCTGAGGCACAACCCATCGTGGCCGAAATCACGAAGCCTGGTTGTGAAGAGTCCAAAAAAGAATGCGTTCGCGCTGAATAAATCGACTTCAGTATTATTCGTTAGATGAATATCTGAATTCTTTCTATGTCTTTTACTAATCATAGGCCCCTTGTTAGAACAATAGCTTGAAGCTAGTTCCCAACAAGGAGGGCTCTATGAAGTTTCTAATTACAATCTCTCTGCTGCTGTCAGCTCCTTCTGCATTCGCTTTTCTATCAAATGCTGAAGAAGAACTTCTTTTACAGAATTTGAATCAAAAACAAAGTGCTGTGACGTTTGAAGAAATCCGCTGCTCATTGCGCAATCGTTTGTGCTTGGTGCGCTACGAAGCCAATCGCGTGAATAAGGCGTGTTTGATTGAACGAATCAGTGATGCTTCTGAATTGTATTATTCTGAAGTGGATTCGAACGGCAAAGTAAGTTTGAACTTATCAAACTACGCGCAGAGAGAAGTAGAAAGCTGCCTACAGTAGGCGCGCCAAATCACCATCGCTTCGGTGCTGCTGTGAATAAAAAAGCCAGTAAGTTTTCTTACTGGCTTTTTGTTTTTCGGGGTCAAATCTTATCGTCCGAACATCAGATCGAAATCGATGCGTGAGCGATATTTGTAGGCGTCGTCAGGACTTGGAGGATAAACATCAGCATCATCCAAATGATTTTTCCAAAGATAGTTTGTCGCTTCAGAAATAACCGGTAAATAACTTGGCGAAGAAACATTGCGATTCTTAGGCTTCATCAAAACAACCTTATAGCCGTTATTAGCCAAATAATTCAGAATACCCGGAAGCGCCTCAGCCGAGTGCATATTAATATCATGCATTAACATGATGCCGTTTTTATATGATTTAAATCCGTTAACTAGAGTATCAAGCACAGACCTGTTTCTCTGTGCGATAGACAGCTCCTTCGCATTAAATCTCCAGTCTTCAGTATCAAGTGTCCAATGGAAGATTTTAACACCAGCATCGCGAACTTCGCGCGCAATTACATTGTTCTGATCGCCATTTGGAAAGCGGAAAAAAGGATCCACATAGCCAGCGCCACGATACAGACTTAAATGGCCACCGACGAATTCGGACATAAAATAGTCTTTGGTTAAATTGCCTTTTAAATTCTTCGAACCCATCGCATTCGTGTGTGAATAAGAATGGTTCGCTAAAATATGGCCTTCAGCGAGAATTCTCTTAAGAATGCTTTTTCTTTCTTCTTTCAATTTTTTCTGAGACGGGCCATCGCTTTTATCAGATACTACTCGCTTGCCTACATGGAAGAATGCGGCTTTTACGCCGGCAGCTTTTAGAGCATCCAAAATGTAAGGAGTTGCTGCAGATGGACCGTCATCAAAAGTTAACATGATTTCTTTGTCTTTAAGATTCCCGCTAAATAGTGGCCTGATTGTTCCGTCAGGCTTAACCGTCATTTCAGGAACTTCTCTTTCCTCAAACGGGATTTTTTTAATAGTTTGAATACTTAATTCCAACGCATCGGTAGACCAACTATTACTAAATGCAACTTTCGCTAGAATAAGTTCTTTGCAATCGTCAGCGAAAGAACTTGAACTTTGGATCGCATCCTCAAGGTATTTTAACTCGCCAATAGAAAGAGAGTTTAAATGACTGCAAAGTTTTGCAGCTGAAGATTTAGATCCAGGTTTATCAAATAAGTCACTTAATTGGTGATAATAGCCATCGAACTCATCGGCATTTTTACTATTCTCGATGCCCTTCATAAGGGCAGAATATTTTTGAATCACATCTAGATTTTTGATTTCCTTTTGTGGTCCATGCGCATGCGCCGCCATTGTTGTGGTAATGAATAAAAATAGGGGCAACGCAGTCTTATAAATAAAATTGGCTTTTTTCATACGGGAGTTTATTTACAAAAGGCGTTCCAGTGCCTAACCGCTTTAGGGTGGCAAACATATTGTGATAGATGACTGTAGAGTAGACAGAGGACAATTTACGTCGCCCTAGTGGCTTAGCGCAGGACCCCCAAAATAATTTTAAAATACAGTATTGACTTACACATTATTTACACTGTAAGTTCATATGTAACTTATGACGAAAAAAACGCCCCTCCCCCCACTGACGCCTAAAGAAAAATCGGTCCTCGAGTTTATCGAGAGCCATATCTTAAGTTCAGGAGTTTCTCCGTCATATCAAGAAATTAAGGATCATTTCGGTCTGGCTTCGTTCAATTCGGTTCAGAACTATCTGAAACAATTAACAAGCAAGGGATATATCGAAAATCCCCAAGGCCAGAAACGAGCGATCCAGGTGCTCCACTCAGCTTCGGCTGTGCAGGATCAACTACATAAAAAAGTCTCGACGACGACAGGGTCTCCTCGCTCACAGCTCCTCCAGGCCCGTGATGAGATCCTGTCACTTCCCCTTCTAGGGAAAGTAGCCGCAGGCCAACCTATTGAAGCATTAAAACACGACGAATTCGTAGATGTACCGCCATCAATGGTAAGAAACCCATCAAAGTCTTTCGCATTAAAAGTGCAAGGCGACTCAATGATCGAAGATGGCATTTTTGACGAAGACATCATCCTTATTCAAAAACAAACATCCGCAAGCAACGGCGACATCGTCGTAGCCACAGTAGAAAACGAAGCCACGGTAAAACGAATCTACATCCGCCCACGCCCTGAAGGCGACAAACACAACATGGTGGAACTAAGACCATCAAACAGCACCATGAAATCAATGTGGTACGAGCCAAACGAAGTAGAAATCCGCGGAATCGTGGTAGGACTCATTCGTAAGTTTTAAAAATGTGTGCTATGGCTATGCCCATGCACACACCAGCAAAAATAAATTACGCAGACAAAGAAAAGTTCTACAAAGAACTAAAAAGTGAAGCAGAAGGCATCCTAGAAAAAGAATGGTTCGTAAACCTAGCGAACCTATCAGCCCTATTGAATCAACATCTCCCACAAATTAACTGGGTAGGCTTCTATCTAAATCACAAAGAAGAACTCTTACTAAGTTCCTTCCAAGGCCTACCAGCCTGCACAAGAATCAAAATGGGCAAAGGCGTCTGCGGAACATCAGCCCAACAAAAAAAATCATTGCTAGTACCGAACGTCGACGAATTTCCAGGCCACATCGTGTGCGACAGCAATTCGAAATCAGAATTAGTTATTCCAATTATCATGAATGATAAAGTACTAGGTGTTTTAGATATTGATGCTCCAGTGCTAAATCGCTTCGACGAAGTTGATCAAAAACACCTAGAAGAAATAGTAAAAACACTGATCCAAAAAACAGAATGGCCAGACTCTTTCACATAGTTCTGGCACTTCTCAGTCCGAAAGAATCCAGCAAAAAACCAACAAAGCTAAATTCTTTTATATTTTAGTATTAAAGTGAATCCGGCCAGCAAAGCGCCGCTGTTGCATTTCGACTGATTTTGACTTCGAACAGTTTTGGATTGTGGGAAGGGCTACTTCACTTCTCATTCGGAGTGGGCCTTAGCCGGCGCCACGATGGCGCGAACCGCAGCAAAGCTGCGGCGGCGATTGAGCCCAGATGGCGTGACCACGCAGAAGGGGAAGTGAAGTAGCCCTTCCCACAATCCAAGACCCTCGTTCGATAGCCAAATCCCAGTTCCAAAACGCAAAAAGGGAACGCTGCACGAAGCAACATTCCCTTTAACCCCTCGAGAAAATATAAGCCAATTAACCGCGAGCGTAGCGTTTATTCATGGATTCGCGGATTTCAGCACCTTCGATGCTTAAGCGAGTCCAAGGAATCGCACGAAGTCTTTCCGGTTCGATTTCTTCTTCTGTTTCTTCACAGTAGCCGAATGATCCGCCTTCGATGCGCGCCAAAGCGCTTTCGATTTCCATCAATTGCGAACGAAGTCTTTCGTGCATGCTTAGGAATTCCTGTTCAGCAAGTACGCGAGCAGTTTGATCCCCTTCATCACCGCCCTTTTCTTCGTTCTGATCCAGGTTTGATCGAGCCTCTTTCACTCTATTTAGAATGTCTTGCTTCGATTGCAAAAGCTTCTGTCTGCATTCACCAATGAGCTTTTCAGAGATAGCCATAGTGCCCCCCGTTCCTTCCAGCTTGAGTGCCAATTTGGAACTGACTTATTAAGTTCTAGCCGTGTAAGTTTTGCAAGAAAAAAATCTTACATTAACTTAAAATTAAACAAATCTTTGGAAATCCTAACGAATATCAAGATGCGGTCATGGATGCGCCGACGCCATCGTCCACAATAAATCAGCCTCGAGTCAGAATCTTACATGAATTCTTAAATTGGATTTCCACCAAAACTCAAACTTGCAATGCGTTAACTAATAAAGCGACCACTCTGATCGCCGGAAGATATTCTAGCGCCGTCACTCTGAAAACAAAAGAGCTACTGGAATTTGGCCGCATTTATCTCTTTATGAGACATGAAACTCACAACTGGCGCGACTCTCGGGCTGTCGAACGACAAACCTCAAAAACACAAATGGCAAAAGGCGATCTTCAACAAAGAAGATCGCCTTCAAAGAAAACACGAACTCTCCCCCGAGCGTTCGATAAAATTTTAGAAAATTATTTTAAACAAGAAGCCACGCGTGCAAGTAAATCAGTAGAAGCATCATTCAACTTCTTCGCGATTTTCTTACCTTGAACTCCACGAGTACGGAAAGCTTGTGCTGATGTTTTCATTTCGCCAGCAACACCTTTAATTTGTGAACCTTGAGAAGTTTGAACAACTGAAGAGTACTCTTCCATAGAGGAAGCAAATGATTCGTGATTGTTCACAAGACTTGCCATGATCTGCTGTTGTGCAGTTTGCATTTGCTTTAGTTCGGCTTTTAATTGCGCGCACTCAGAAGCAGCAAAAGACTGGGAAGCAAACAAGATGATCGAGATAAATGCGACAACAGACTTCATTAGCACCAGCCTTTCACTCACGTTGACTGGCACTAAAGCAAAGAGTTTGCCTGCTATAAACCGGTTTTATTGATTCTCAGGTGACGTTTTTGGCTTGGACTTAATAAATTTTTCAAACTCGTTCTTTGTTTCGCCAGCTGTATAAGGCAAAAGCAAACGCGCTACGTGGTGCTTTCCACGTTCAATACTGCGTTTACCGGGCTGCTTTTCAGCGGATTCAAAGAACTGCAAGAAGGTCGTTGCCATTGCTAAAAGCGACTCAGCGATATACTGCATCTCTGAAACTTCGTCGATCTTAGCCATTTTGCCGTCCTTCACCCATTGACGGTACAAGATGACCATCAACTTCATCATTTTCTGAATATGGGCGCGCCACATTTTAGCAAGCTGCTGGTCTTTGCGGCGAAGGGCGTACATCTCACGGTGGAAAAAGCGATAGCGCCAGTAAAGTTCAAAATTCTCGCTAATGAATTCCAAAGGAGTCACCTTGCGTGTACGGCGCGGACGCCAAACATCGTAAGTCTCTTTTGCCATGCGCTTAAAAAGCTCAACTAGAATTTCTTCTTTGTTGTCATAGTGAAAATATAAATTTCCAGGGCTGATATCCATGGCTTTCGCGATGTGATTGGTTGTGATAGCCACAACACCACTGCGATTGAAGAGATCGACGGAAGTGAGCAGAATTCGTTCTTTGGTCTTCATGCACTTAGTCTTTAGTCTATGTTCATTCGAGAGTCACTAAAGAATACGAAGGAACTCCCCAGTCAAGAGGCCGTCAAAACAGCGCAAGGAGCGGCTCTTAGAGTGTTTTCTTTCGAGAATGGCCTTGAAAGCGTTGAAAATTTGGTGCTACCATCAAATAATGCGCGCAAAAAACAAAAGTAAGTTATTAAAACTATTCGTATTTTCTGGAGCTTGTTTATTTGGTATGTATTCTCTTTTAGGGTTTACTGCTTCAGAAAGTCAGGAAGTCCCTTCCAATCGAAAAATTCAAACTCAACTTGATCAACGTACATTGATTGCAAAAGCGTTGGGTGAAAACGTTCGTTCAAATAAATTGCCTGAAAAGATTCAGTTAGATTGGGATGGCGACAAAAAAGACGTCAGCCTGAAATACACTATTGATGAAAATCTGCAAAAAGAAGCCGACCGTTTACTGAAGTCATACCGCCCAGATTACGGCGCCATCTTTATGATTGATGCAATGACGGGCGAGGTTCTGGCGATGTCGAGTTATCAACGCGACAATCCCCAGGCTCCGAACCTGAACTTGCAAGCGACCTTCCCTGCCGCTTCTGTATTTAAAGTTGTTACGGCAACAGCAGCGGTTGATAAAGCTGGTGTAACCCCTGAACACAAGATTCGTTACAACGGCGGAGCGTACACTTTATATAAAAAGAACGTTCTTTCTGACAAAGTCACTCGTTGGACCCACGAAATCACGCTTAAAGACGCTTTCGCAAGATCCATCAACACGGCTTTTGGTCGTTTAAGTATCGAAAACCTTCATCCTGCTGATCTGAACGATTACGCGAACCGTTTCATGTTCAATCAGGAAATCCCAGCAGACTTCCCGGTTGAAATGGGTGTTGCCTACGTTCCTCCAGGAAAAGGCTTTGAAATGGCTGAGGTTGCGTCTGGTTACAACAAAACGAACCGCATGAGCCCAGTTCAAGGCGCGATGATCGCAGCGTCTGTAGCCAACGACGGTAAAGTCGTAGTTCCTTACTTAGTTGACGAAGTGAAGGGCCTTGAAGGCGAAGCACTTTACACCGGAAGCACGCTAACTAACGGCGAAATCATGAGCAAGGAATCTGCTGCAAAAGTGCGTGAGCTTATGGAGCGCACCGTAGTTGCAGGAACCTCTCGCCGTTCATTTAGACCAATTACTAAAGACCGCAAATTCAGAGAAATCGAAATGGGTGGAAAGACCGGCCACTTAACTGGCGACAACCCACGCGGCCGTGTTGACTGGTTCGTAGGTTATGCTCTTGATGATGAGCGCAAGATCGCAGTCGCTGCCATCACTGTGAATAAGAAATTCTGGACAGTGAAGTCAGCCCACTTGGGACAAAGCATGTTCCGAAAATATTTTGGACCTGTGATAGCAAATCAATCAAAAGGAAGAGTGATCTCTTCTACCAAATAAAGAAAAGGGGCTTACGGCCCCTTTTCTTTTTTCTCGTGCGTGATCTCTAACGGAGTCACATCTAAAACTTCAGCCTCACGAACTTCACGTTCTTCATTCTGTTCGCCGAAACCGTTTTGCTGACCGAAGCCTTGGCGACTTGAATAGTATTTAAATCCACCCGTGCCCCCGCCGAAACCAAAAGGTCCGCCGGAGAAATTAAAGCTGCTGGCACCCTTCGCAATTTGTTTGGCCATATAGAGTTTAAATCTCCACACCGCTAAATGTCTTAGACCCGGTAAAAATAAAACCAAGGCAACGACACGGGCAAAAAATGATGGAATTAAAAACAGCAACCCAGAAAGAAAAAGCGCGCCGGAATGAAGGATTTTTGATGCTGGCAACTGCCCACGCAAAACTGAAGTTTGTAAGCTTAGAATCGCCATTCGCCCCAAGGTCGTTACAATAAATAGACCTAACAAACACGGCAGAAGGTAAAGACCCAAAGTATTTAAAAATCCCCACTGTTTTGAAGCGAAAATAAAAATAATAATTTCAGCGATAAAAAGTGGGAAAGGAATGGCCAACATATTTTTCCTTTAGAGGTCCAAAGTCGCTACTACAGGGCAGTGATCTGAACCCTCAACTTGATCGAGAATATCTGCCGAAGATAGATATTTCTCAAGTCCTTTTGAAATACAAATGTAGTCGATTCGCCATCCGCGATTTGAAACCCTTGCTAGAGTGCGGTAATCCCACCATGAGTAACGCTTCGCTTCGGTTGGTTTAAGATGGCGGAAGGTGTCGATAAAGCCTAAATCGACAAAATCATCAAACCATGCACGCTCTTCTGGGAAAAAACCACTCACCTTGGACATGCGGATAGGGTCATAAACGTCAATGGACTCATGCGCCACATTGTAATCACCGACAACAACGACTTCGCGTCCCGTCTGTAATTTTTCTTTTAAATGAGCATACAAATCTTTAAGAAACTTCTGTTTAAATAAATGGCGTTCTTCACCAGAACCTCCATTAGGAAAATAGATATTGTACAGGTCAAAGGGCCCATGATCAGACATGACAATGCGGCCTTCAGATTCATAATCAGGAATACTATTAAAATGATACTGAACTGCTTTAGGCTCGACGTGTGTGAACGTTGCCACACCTGAATAACCCTTTTTAATCGCCGAAGACCAATAAGAATATTCCCAAGCAAGTTTACGTGCTTCGTCCTCAACTTGATCGATGTGAGCTTTAGTTTCTTGAACACAAAAAATATCTGGCTTTTCTCTGTTCACGAAATCCATTAGACCTTTTTTGTAACAAGCTCGGATTCCATTCACATTCCAAGAGACGATTTTCACAGTTTCTCCTTGTGTTTCGGTTCAGCGTCACTATAAATAGCAGATGCAAGGAGAAAGTGCTATGCCAATGATTAATCAACCCGCGCCTCATTTTAATGCCCAAGCTGTTTTTGACGGAGGCGAAGTAAAAGATATTTCCCTAAGCAACTACAAAGGGAAATGGGTGATTTTATTTTTCTATCCTCTAGATTTTACTTTTGTTTGCCCCACTGAATTAACTCAGTTCCGTGAACATTTAGCAGAATTTACTGCATCTGGCGCAGTGGTTCTTGGCTGCAGCGTTGACTCCGTACATTCACACAAACGTTGGTTGCGCGATGATCTTGGTAACCTTGGTTACCCACTTATTGCCGATCTTACAAAACGCATCGCTAAAGATTACGGTGTTTTGTTTGAAGACCGCGGTATCGCGACTCGCGGCACTTTCATCATCGATCCAGATCAAAAAGTTCAGTACATGGGAATTCACAACACTTCTGTGGGCCGTGATGCAAAAGAAATTTTGCGCGTTCTTCAAGGTTGCCAATCCGGAGAGCTTTGCCAAGCTGGCTGGAAAAAAGGTGACATGTACATCACTCCATTGAAGTAATCATGGAATTGAAATCAGATTTTATTCAGCAACTAAGAACATCTTTCCCGGGGCTTAAGAACGAGCCCCTTGAAACAATTGTTGCTGAAAATCTGATTTCCCCTTTTTCGGTTCAACTTCCTTCACCCGTTCTTAAGCAAGCCCAAGACGTTGTTTCATTGTTATTTTCAATGCGTGAAAAACAAAGTTACCGCGATCATTATAAAAACCTGCTTCAAGAAAAAGGTCTTACCGATCCTGGCAACAAATCAATCATGATGAGTTACGATTTTCATTTAGACGAAAATGAAAACCTCAAATTGATCGAAATCAATACCAATGCCGCATTCCTGGCACTGGGTTCAGAGATGTATAAGATGAAAGGGCTTCCTCAGCCGGTTGCAGATTTCACAATGGATGAAATTCGCTCATGCATCGAAACAGAACTGAAGCTTCAAGGTAAAAATGTCGCCGCGAACTTGCCCTTAGCAATCATTGATGAAAAACCTTCGGAACAAAGATTGTTTGTTGAATTCTTGGTCTATAATGAACTTTTCAAATCCTGGGGTTGGGATTCGCGCATTCTGGATTACCGCGACACTTTTAAAGATTTTAAACCTGACTTCATCTACAACCGCTATACAGATTTCTTTTTGAATGATGCTAGCAGCACTGAGCTTAAAGAAAGTTATCTATCGAAAAAAGTCTGTCTGTCGCCCAACCCTTACGAATATTTTCTTTTGGCGGATAAGCAACGTCTTATCGATTGGGCTCAACCGGGATTTTTAGAATCCCATGGATTTTCTAATAACGAACTAAAATTGCTCCGCACGGCTTTACCCAAATCATTTGATCTACGCTCTGAAAACGCTGAAGAACTTTGGGCTCAACGTAAGACATTGTTCTTTAAACCAAAGAACGCCTTTGGTTCAAAACAGTCTTATAAGGGTGCTTCGGTAAGTAATAAAGTATTTAAAGAACTCATCGATCAAGACATCATCGCACAGGAATACATTCCAGCGCCGGAAAAGAATTTTGAAACGCCGAACGGGCCTCAAGATTTTAAATTTGATCTGCGCTGTTATGCTTATCAGGGGCGCTTGCAGCTAATTGTTGCTAGACTATATCAAGGTCAGGTTACTAACCTTCGCACACCTTTTGGCGGGTTTGCCGCAGTGATCTTTAGCTAAAACTTAAAGATCACTTCTTTGCCAATTACCATCCAGTTTTGGCTTTTTACCTTGTAGTCCATTAGAAAAACTCTACAGTGGAATCTAATGGAACAGATACTAAGCTTTACTAAATATTACTCAGACGTTCGCCAGGGCGATGAAAAGAACAACGGCTAATCCTTGATTCTGCTAACGGCATCGTAACGAATCGACAAATACTGAGTCACCGTCTTGTCTTTTCTAACAATCAACAATTCGTACTCGTCATGGGATCGCTGATAAATCTTATAATTCGCGCCCGAATTTTTTAACCAAGCCTCTAAGCTTTCTTTCTTTCCGTTCGTTCTACTTTTCAAATTCCAAAATGAAAATTTAGATCCTTCAGCCATCATCTGAAATTGCCACAGACTTTGGCCCACCTTCATTTTCTCATGAGTATCAATAAGTGTCGGAGCCATTAGCGCAAACCGGTTTCTGACTGTATCCGCAGAATTTCCACACAGCACCTCAGCTTCAGAGTTAGATCTTAAAAAGGATTGATAGCCGTGAAGCTTAAGCGGAACTCCTGCTTGTTCACCTTCAACATAAAATTCGGCATTACGGGCCACCAGAACTGTTTCCGGAAGGCTTGCAAGGTTGCTAACAAACTCTGCCCGCATATCTGTAAGGAATTCCGGGCGTTGATCACAAGGTGGAGCTTGCAGAAATTCAGGGCGCAGCAATTTCCCTGCGGTTTCATTCTTTACAGCAAAGGAAGATGTCGACAGCAGCACTAGAAGAAGAACGCCAGATGTTTTCATGAAAACCCCTTACAATGTCCAGTCCAGTATTCGGAAGAAATATTTTAGGGCTTAATATTAAAGTGCAGCTAAAGTTTGCCGATATTTAGAGTGTCTCATTTTTCTACAAGGAGTGTGGAAACACCATGACGATGAAACATAGTGGCGCTCGCAAATTAAAAGAATCGACAAACTTTTATTCATCTTTCGATCAAATCAACGGAGTTCATCCGTGGATGGATGCAGTCACTGACGGATATGTTTCATACAAAGTGCGCGAATTGCGTTCCGGTAAAGTCGCATACTTCAACTTCATTCTCGCGAAAGAAATGGGACTGATTCCTCCGGATCATCCAAATCAGATGACGGAAGACCTAGAAAATAAACTGATTGAAACTTTCTCTTTGCAAATCATTAATGAATACGACGAACTTGTGCAAAGAAGAGTTGATCCTGAAACTGTCCGCCCCCACCGCTACATGGCCACTCGCTATTTGCAACTTCAACACGCAAACAAACAAGGTAAAACTTCTGGTGACGGCCGCGGGATTTGGAACGGAACAGTCTATCACCGTGGCATCACATGGGACGTTTCCAGTCGCGGAACGGGTGTGACCTGTTTAGCTCCGGGTGCAGTTGAAGCAAAAAAGCCGTTAAAGACTGGTGGCACTGAATTCGGTTATGGCTGTGGTCTTGCTGAAATCGATGAGCTATTTGGCGCTTCGATTTTAGCAGAGATCATGCATCTGCAAGGTTTAAAAACAGAACGCATGTTGTGCGTGATTGACCTAGGAAAAGGCTACGGCATCGGTGTTAGAGCTGCGCAAAACCTAATCCGCCCTGCCCATTTGTTCTTATACTTAAAACAAGAAAAATACGAAACCCTGAAAGCGGCGACTGATTATCTGATCGAAAGACAGATCTCTAACAAAGCTTGGAACATCACTGCCAGAGGCATGGCAAAATACGACGAGATGCTAAGTGCCGTATGTAAAGCCTTTGCAGAGTTTACGGCCCAGCTTGATATTGATTATATCTTTGCTTGGCTTGATTGGGACGGCGACAACGTATTAGCAGATGCGGGTATCATCGACTACGGCAGTGTACGTCAGTTCGGTATTCGCCACGATAAATATCGTTATGATGATATTGAAAGATTCTCTACCAACTTAAATGAACAAAAACAAAAGGCGCGATTGATCGTGCAGGTTTTTGTGCAAATGGTGGATTACCTAAAAACTAAAAAGAAAAAGCCATTGCGTGAGTTTGCCAACCATCCGCAAGTAGAAAAGTTTAACGAACTGTTCGATGCGAAAAGAGCAAATCGTATCCTTTACCGTATGGGCTTTAACGAAACTCAAAGAAATAATATCTTTGCGCAACCAGGTTTGTTTGAAAAATTCGACAAAGAGTTTTCTTACTTTGAACGCGCTAAAATCAGTGGATCTAGTGAAAGAGTGGCTGACGGTGTGAACCACGCAGCCCTTTACAACATGCGCACGATCATGCGCGAATATCCACAGTTCCTTTCAGAAAGTCCGCTGCCATTTGATAAACGCTGGATGCTTGAAAATACGTTCTTTAAAAAAATCCTTTCTGGCTTTGCGAAAGCTAAAGACGCACGCATGGGCGAAAAACAACGTCGTCACATTGAAAGCTTCCAAAAGACCTATCGCGAACTGGTTAACGTTGCAGCGGGCAAACAAAAACCAGAAGGCATTCTTAAAGGCATTTGCGAACGCTCTGAAAAATTAAATACCGACAAACGCATCACGGGTAACGCTCTGATTGAAATGGTTGAAGAAATCATCTCTGAAAAGAAAAAGGGCTTATCCATGGAGCAAATCCAAAAAATCATCGACCGCTTGGTCTTTGAACAAAACGGCAACCCAGAAGTGCCAGTAAGTCGCTACTATCGCGAGCTTCAAAGCCGTCCAGCCGTAAAAATGGATTTGTTCGCGAAGTTGCTAAGCTTGGTAGAAGAAAACAGCGAATCAATTTAATATTTCTTAAATGTTTCAGTTTGGGACTCGTCCGCCGTAGCTTCCAGCGAAGGCGGATGTTCACACAATAAACGCTGTCAAATCCATCAACGTCCGTCTGATTCCTATTTGCAGCTCATATATGGCATGGACTTGCATAAGAACCTCTTCAGGGGGAATTTCATGGGATCTATTGTTGTACGTCTGTACAGGGGCAGCCGATGAAGATATTGATTTATACTTCATCAGCCATAGCAGCCATAATTACATTGGGATTTGTCTATTGGGCCATGGGAGGTTTAGGACCTAAAGCAGCCCAAGCCAGCAAAGTCATTGTTGAAAAAGTCTATGTAGAGGTGCCAAAGGCCGGTAGGACCGATGCACCCTCTTTAGAAGGCGTTAAGGCTCAAAAGTAGCTAATTGGTCACGCACCCAGCGTCTGATCAAAGGGTACTCTTCCTCTTGTAAGGAATGGTCTTTGTTCATTTCAACCCAATTAACTGCAAGACCTGCGTCTTTTAATTTCTCAACGCCATATTTAGTTTCTTCCAACGGAAGAATATCGTCTTGGTGCCCATGGGTGAAAAGCCATGGGGTGCGCTTTGCTTCGAATGACAAGTTATTACGCCAGCGGGGATAGAAATTAAAATATCCGCTGATACCAACAACGCCACCTAATTTCTTAGGATAGTTCAAACCCACATCGGCGCTGATTAAGCAGCCTTGGGAAAATCCAAATAAGAAAATCTTCTCACTGCTCCAGCCCTGATTTTCTAAATCATTCAGCAAATCAAAAAGTTTTTCGCGGATTTTAAGGACACCGTTACTTTGAAATGGCGGCTCTCCATACCAAGTATATCCGTCCATAAATTTTCTTGGAGCATTCAGCAAAAGATAATTCATCTCGGGGATGTTCAGCTCATCGTTGAATGAATAAAAAGGCTTAATGCTATCGCCACGCCCGTGCAGAACGATCATTAAATAATCGGATTTCTTTTTTGCCGGAATAAATTTATGCCTAAATAATGGAGTTGAAATCATAGTCCTGCCCCCGCAACAGATCCTGTACAAAATAAAACCTGGCGTGCTTTCACTAGTTGCACGTCTTCAGAAGACTCCCCGTCTTCTAAATCCAAACAGTCTTCACTTGAAAGCAAAGTATCCAACGAACGAACTTTTCTTTCTGGTGCTCTTAATGGATTCATAAACTGATCAGATTCACGTGCTGTTGCGATATTATCAAATTGCACAGTCACATCCGGTTCTAACCCACGCATTTGTGGCGAGCGTCCTGAAGGAAGATAGTAGAAACCTTTAGTCTCAAACAACGCGATCTTTTTATTTTGCGACCAGAATTCACCCTCTTGGAAAGAACCCTTACCGAAAGTTCTTTCGCCGACTAAAACCGCGCGATTCAAATCACGCAAAGCACCAGCAACGATTTCCGCCGCACTTGCAGAACCTGCGTTGATAAGAACAGCCATAGGCAAATCAAACATTTGCTCTTCGCCGCCATAATATTCTTCAGGAGTTTTTTCTGGCTCCATGTAGCGAACTTCAAAAATTTTCTTTTCTGCACCAACGAACAATCCAGAAATACATGCAGCTTCTTCCATTTGGCCACCTGGATTGTCACGCAAATCCAACAACAAACCGCGAACGTGGGATTTTTTAACCAGGGTCAAAGATTCTTTTACTTTTTCGCAGGCACCTTTCGCAAATTTATTAATGCTGATAACGCCAATAGGTTTGATGCCTTCAATGATTTGCGTAGAAACTGTGGCAACAGTGATTTCTTTTCTTAAAAGTTTGGATTTCTTAACTTCACCGTCCCGCATGTAAACAAGAGTTGTCCAGTCGCCGACTTCGCCCTTTAAAAGTTCACTGATGCGAGCATGCAAAAGACCTTTGGTTTTTTTACCGTTGATAGCAAGCAGGATATCGCCCTTTTTAATTCCGGCTTTTTTTGCGGCACTACCTTCAGTCACTTTACGAACGACGAAATTGCCAAGCCAAGGACCCAAGGTAATACCTAGCGAAGTAGAGCGATTGTCAGCCTTAGAAACCACTTCGCGGAACTGGGATACTGGCATCAAATACGTGTGAGGATCCCTGAAAACAGAAATAAAGCCGTTAAGTCCCAACCCCACCATCATAGATTTTTGATTTACTTCGATGTGCTTTTCTTCAAGTTCATTCCACAAATTTAAAAATGAAATCTTTGAAGCTTTACGATTTTCAGCCGTAAAAAGCTCTTTCCACGGAGTCAGTTGGTTTTTTTCAGAACTCATGTCGGTGGACAGAGCTTGAGATAAGTCGACGAGCTTACCGTCAGCATTCACACTCAGGTTATAACGATTGGCAACAGTCAAAACAGAGTTCGCACAAGCAAGAAAATAGCGCTCTGAACTAGAGCAAGTTTGATCTTGCAGCAGATCTTCAAGGGCTTCAGGGCCTAGGTTCGTTTCCGCCCAATAAGCCTCAGAGGATTTTACCTTCGCCGGTTTTGCAGAACCCCAATCACGTGACAATGAAAGACTGACCCCTACGGCCAATACCAACAATGAAACTAAGAAAAATCGAGGGGAATAAAACACGTGAACGTCCTCCGACTGGTGACATTCCTGAGCAACGCCCATGCCGCCCCAGATCGAATTAGTTCCAACTAGACAGTGATTTTCCAGGGTTTTTGGAATTTTTTTCTGGACTGATTAGGGGTCTAACACGGCCCCCCTTCCCTTGAGAAAAAGCCCCCCTTGTAATAGGTTGAAAATATCAGAAAAAGTGAGTGAAAAGTTATGGTTATAGTTACTGGTGCAAACGGATTTATTGGCAGTGTGATGGTATGGGAACTCAACCAAAAAGGAGTCACCGATATCGTTGCCGTGGATTCAGTTTCTCTTTCTGAAAGAAATCTTCTGGCCAAAAGATCCATCAAAAAATTTCTGCTAAAAGATGAGCTTTGGGCTTTCCTAGACAGTGATGAAGCAAAGAAAAATGTGACTTGGATTATTCACATGGGTGCTTGCTCTTCAACGACAGAAACCAACAAAGAGTTCCTTTGGGAAAACAACACTTACTACACGCAAAGAATTTTTGAATGGTGCACGCAGCATTCAAAATCCATGATCTATGCCTCTAGTGCCGCAACTTACGGAGCTGGTGAACTTGGTTTTGATGATACGACGGATCCAGAAAAACTTCGTCCCCTGAATCTTTACGGTGAATCCAAAGTTCTTTTTGACCGTTGGGCATTAAAACAAACGAAAACTCCTCCGCACTGGTATGGGCTTAAGTTCTTTAATGTGTTCGGTCCAAACGAATACCATAAAGAAGCCATGTCCAGCGTTGCTTTTAAAGCGTACAACCAAATCAACAGCACGGGCGTTTTAAGCCTATTTAAATCCGCTGATCCGAAATACAAAGATGGCGAATTCATGCGCGACTTTGTTTACGTTAAAGACGTCACAGGTTGGATGGCTGAACTGATGGACAAAAAACCAGCTAACGGTGTTTACAACATGGGTTTCGGTAAACCGCGCACATGGCTTGATCTAGCAGGCTCTGTTTTTTCTGCGATGAAAAAAGACATGAACATCAATTGGCTGGAAATGCCTGAAAATATTCGCGGACAATATCAGTATTTCACGGAAGCAAAAACAGACAAGTGGTTAAAAGCAGGAATGAGTCCTGCAAAATGGCCTTTAGAAAAAGCAGTTGCCGATTATGTGCAAAACTATCTTTCTAAAGACGATCCATCGCTTTAAGGAAGAATGATTTATGGAGACTGATTTTTTACCGCCTCACTTAAGAAAATACGTCGTAGAACAGCACTACGAAAAATACACTCCTGTAGATCAAGCAGTGTGGCGTTACATCCTTAGACAACTTCGCGCCTTCTTATCAAAACACGCCCATGAATGTTATGCAGAAGGTTTAGAAAAAACCGGCATCAACGTTGAGCGCATTCCACGCATTGAAGACATCAGCGCAAAGCTGCAAAAATTCGGCTGGCGCGCTTTACCTGTCAGCGGATTCATTCCGCCAGCAGCGTTTATGGAACTTCAAGCTTTGGGTGTTCTACCGATCGCATCTGATATGCGCACTTTGGATCATTTGCTCTATACTCCTGCGCCTGACATCGTTCACGAAGCCGCAGGCCATGCGCCCATCTTAGTTCATCCAGAATTTTCTGCTTACTTAACTCGTTATGCGCAAGTGGCGAAGAAAGCCATCATCAGCAAGGAAGATTTGGATCTTTACGAAGCAATTCGTGAACTTTCTGATATCAAAGAAAATCCAACCTCTACGCAAGAACAGATTAGGGCTGCTGAACAGACTTTGGATGAAGTAAGCAAAAGTATCACCCATGTTTCAGAAGCTTCAGAACTTTCGCGCATGAATTGGTGGACTGCTGAATATGGATTGATCGGAACACTTGATAATCCAAAAATTTTCGGCGCGGGTCTTCTTTCAAGTGTGGGTGAAGCTAAGTGGTGTTTAACTCAAAAAGTAAAAAAGCTTCCTTTGACAGTCGATTGCATTAAGACCACTTACGATATCACTGAACCGCAACCTCAGTTATTTGTGACACCTGACTTTGAAACTTTATCGAAAGTTTTAGATGAAATGTCTGAACAAATGGCGTTCAAAGTGGGCGGCTTAAAGGGTTTAAATAAAGCCATCGAAGCTAAGTCGGTGAACACGGCTGAACTGAATTCCGGAATTCAAATTTCAGGAGTTATCACCGAAGCGATCACTGCCAATGGTGAAGTTGCTTACTTACGTTTTGAAGGCCCCAGCCAACTTAATTACAAAGACAAGGAACTATCGGGCCACGATAAATCGTATCACGCCCATGGATTTGGAACCCCAGTTGGATTTTTAAAATCAAATCCGTCCAAATGCCCATCTACGTTCAGCGATCAAGAATGGCAAGACCTAAAAGTCCAAGTAGGTAACACCGTCCGCCTTGAATTCGTTTCAGGTGTCGTGGTTGAAGGAAAAGTTAAAGGCCGTGGAGTCACTGATGGTAAAACGATCCTTCTTGCTTTAGAAAATGCCACAGCAAAATTAGGCGATCGTGTTCTATTCGCGCCTGAATGGGGAATCTACGATATGGCCATCGGCTCTAAAGTGACTTCCGTATTCGGAGGTGCTGCAGACCGTGAAGCTTACGGAGAAACCTCGGATTTCGTCGCTAAACGCGTTCCAGTCCCTCAATACTCTGCCAAAGAACTTTCACGCCACCAAAGCTTCGGGAATCTTCGCAAAGTGCGTGAAAGCGGCGTACAAGGCGCAGCCTTAAGCCAAGCCATTGAGCAAGTTATGGCCGACCACCAGGAATTTTTCCATGAAGAATGGCTGTTAAATCTGGAAGCCTTGGAATTAATCCATGCACGTGCTAAAGACTCTGCATTAAAAGCCAAGCTTGAAAACGAGCTTTCACGCCTTTCACAGCGTGATGAAAAAACCAAAGGCCTTATTGATGAAGGCCTGGCCCTAGTTGGAGTTCCTTAGAATGAAGCGTCCTTTTGAGGTGCGAATTGTTTTAGTTCGCACGATTTATGAAAGAAATATCGGTGCCACGTCTCGCGCTATGAGCAACATGGGCTGTGATAATCTGATCTTAGTAAATCCTGCGTGCGAAATTACGTACGAAGCTCAACAAGCGGCGGCCACTGGCCAAACGGGTTTACAAAATCGTACCACTTATGCTTCGTGGGATGAATTTTTAGAAAAAGAACCGGAAAGCATAAAGATCTGCTTCACGGCCCGCGACGGTAAAGGTCGTCAGGTGCGTGACATTGATGAAGTTCTTAACGACATTTCTGACCATGCCCCGCAATTCCAAATTGAAAGCGAAACGCCTTTCGTTGTTCACTTAGTATTTGGGCCCGAAGACTGGGGGTTATCAGCGGATGACCTTGAACATGCGAATTTCTGCGCCTGCCTTCCAACCTTCGGCGAAAACTGGAGCTTGAACCTAGCCCAGGCGACTTTATTAGGAATGTTTTCTTTAAGAAAACTATGGGGTGGCAATCGCACTCGCTTAGATGGCGAAAAATTGCGTCGCGCGCCTCAAGGCATTAAAGGCATTGATCCCGATGTGACTTTAAAAACATGGTTAGAAGAAATGGGTTTTGATTTAACCCGCCAAAGAAAGATCAACGTCTACACAGTTCTTCGCCGCATGCTTTTACAAAATACTCCGACTAAAAAAGAACTGGTGATTTTAGAAACAGTCTTACAACAAAGTATTCGCAAGCTGCGCGAATGGAAGAGCTTTCAGAAAAAAGACCTACAGTAACGCCTTGCAGGTCACGATCTTTTCAAGCTTCACATCAAAAGAAAACTCGATATCTTTTTGTGAACTTAAACCATCACGTACGCAATTATATAGCGGACCTCTGTCGACCATGAGCGGCTTTGAATACGTATCAAAGCTAACTAGATAATTACCCTGCAACTGATTTTTCTGAAGGCTTTCAACCTTGCCGCTAAAGACAAGGTGGGCTGCTGCGGGAATAGAAATCAGCAACAGCCACGTCATTTTAGGTAGTGATTAGATCTTCTTGAATTTGAATTTCTTTATCGCGGAACTCTTTAAGCTTTTGATCAAGCTTGCTAAGGGCATTGGACATGCTTTGACCCAAGTCACTTAGTTCATTGATCCGATTCAAAACCGGCTCTTCTTCGCCACCGACTAGTCTTAGACTTTCAAGTTTTGCCGAATTCAAATCGATCTCTTTATAAAGAGATTCCATCTTTTGATTTATTTTTTTGCGATCTTGAAGAAGGGCTTTTGTGATATCGCGGATTTCATCCAGCGATAAAATTTCAAGCTTTCCAGTTTCGAAGGCGTTTTGCGTTTTAGTTTCTGCGTCGCCTTGGAAGGCTTCCCAGAATAAAGACCATTCGTTTTTTAGGGACTGAACCAGCGACTTACCGCTACTACTACCATCACCCATAACAATTAAAAGACTCCTGCGCTCTTTGAGCGACTTGCAGGTTCATCAGCCTTAGGAACAAAGAAATAGCAAAGGCCGTAACCCAGGATCGCAGCCCCGAAAGTGATCAGTGCCAAAAACACAAAGCCGGTTCTTACCAGCCCCACTTCGATGCTGTATCTCTTAGCAATTCTAGCACACACCCCAAGAACCTTGCCATCTAGAGCTTGGTCTAGCTTATCTGCCCGAGGTAAACACACTGCTAGGATCAAATAAAACAACACGCCAGAGCCGAACCATAAAATTGCTACAATCCAGATGACGCGCAATATCCAAGTTTCAATACCTAAGGCTGTACCTAGGCCCTTACAAACTCCCGCTAAGGCCCCATCGGGTGCCCGAGTCCAACGGTAATTGGCTGTGAATGATTTGCTTGCTGAAAAGGCTTCCTGATTCATCATATCTCCGTACTAACTTAAGTTTGTGTACGAATTCTTATTTGTCCAGAAAGCTTAAAAGGTTCCTGTCACCATGAAGTCAGTTCCGAAGGTTAAATACCGAGGATTTTTCATGTGAATCTTTTCTTTCATGGTCGGAATTCGAAGGGTTTCAGTCCAAGAACGTGATCCCCCAGAGCCCATAATCATAGGAGCCTGGAAAAGATAAAGTCGATTTACAAGCTGGTAATTGACAAAGGAACTGGCGGTGAACGCACCACCTTCCACCATCACTGAACGCAAACCTTGAACGTAAAGTTGTGCCAAAAGATTTTCTAAATCGAGCTCACCGCCCACCAAAGTTTTGATGAATAAAACTTTTGGCGCCAACGCCAAGCTAGAAAGTTTCTTGGTCACGTCTTCTTTTAAATCTTCCGCCACACACCAGAACACATCACCACTAGCGTGAACTTGCGAAAGTTTTAGCTCTGAATATTTATAAAGAAGATCTGCTTCAGCATCTAAAACTACCACCTTATTGCGCTTATCAAGCTCAGGATGACGGATGTTAAGCGAAGGATTATCAAACTGCACAGTGCCTTTACCCACTAGAACCGCATCATAACAAGCACGGATGTAGTGCACATATTCACGGGATTCAGGACCGGTGATCCACTGGCTTTCACCTGACTTTAAAGCAACTTGTCCATCAAGGCTTGAAGCCATTTTTAAAGCGACGAAAACTTTTTTCTCTCTGAAATTCCAAAGAAAGGTTTCGCAGACTTCTTCCAGTTTAATTTTAATTTCGTGATCTTCTTTGCCGTCGCTTGAAGAAAAAACTTCGGTTTCAATTCCAGCAGCGCGCAAGATATCCGCGCCCTGCCCTGCAACTAGAGGATTTGGATCGATCAATCCGAAGGTCACTTTTTTTAAAGGAAGTTTAGCCATCATCTTTGCACATGACGGTGTTTTTCCTTCATGGGCACAGGGCTCTAAGGTCACAAACACATGAGCATCGCGCAGTTCTTCATTGGAAAGATTTTTAAGCGCGTTCACTTCAGCATGGGGGCCACCATAGAATTCATGATAGCCAGAAGATAAAAATCCGCCGTTTGCATCCAACACGACAGAACCCACCAAAGGATTGGGGCTCACTCTCGTCGCCCCTTTGTAAGCTTCACTGATCGCTAAGCGCATTGCCGATTCAGGTGAAAGCTTTGTTCCTCTTGCCGGTGGTTTGATGTGATGGATATGTTCCATATTGTTAAGTTAAATAACCGCGTTCTTTTTGATCGCGCTCGATAGCATCAAACAACGCTTGGAAATTTCCATCGCCAAAACCATCGTGACCTTTACGTTGAATCAATTCGTAAAAGATCGGACCAAAAGTATTCTTAGTGAAAATTTGCAGAAGGTAACCGTGAGCATCACCATCAACCAAGATCGCGTTTTTCTCTAAGCGATTTAGATCTTCAGACACGTTCGGTACGCGATCATTCAACATTTCGTAATAGCTATGCGGAGGTGGAGTCAAAAATTGAATCTCGCTGCTTTTTAAGCTTTCCAAGCTATCAACGATATCGTTCGTCAATAAAGCGATGTGCTGAATGCCTGAACCTTTATATTCATCCAAGTACTCTTGAATTTGAGATTTTGATTCAGTCGGTTCATTGATTGGTACAGAAAACTTACCGCAAGGTGATCTCATCACCTTTGAAAGAAGACCGGTTTTAGCTCCGCGGATATCAAAGTAACGAGCTTCACGGAAGTTAAGAACTTTCGTATAGAAGTCACACCACTTATCCATTTCACCTTTTGGTACGTTGTTGGTGAAATGGTCGATAACTAAGAAGCCGACGCCCTTAGGAGCTTTGTCTTCTTCTTTTACTTGAAAGATTTCGTTATAAAGTTTGTCTTGGTTTTTTTGATCCATGAAATAGATCAAAGAATCACCAATGCCATAGATAGCCGGGAATGGGGTCGCACCACGGTGATGATCGTCACCTTCGTAAGGACGGCCACCACGTGCTACCGCCGTTTCGAAAGCTTGTTGCGCGTCTTTTACGCGGAAACCAGTAGCACATACAGAGGGTCCGTGAGCCTTCGCGAAATCAGTCGCGAACGTCTGCGGTTCACAGTTTAAAATATAGTTAATGTCACCTTGGCGAAAAAGTTTGATGTTTTTGCCGTGAACTTGACCAACTTCTTTGAAGGCGTAACGTTTGAAAACTTGCTCAAAGAAATGGGCGTCGGGTCCTGAGTATTCAATAAAGTCGACGCCATCAAGGCCCACTGGATTTTGCTCAGAATATTGAGCCATACTTCCTCCTAAGTCAGAGTAATCATTAGATTATTTAAACCCACAGACAGTAGCCGCATTTCAGACATTATTCAAGCTTGAAGAATTTCAGTAATATCAGATAGTTGGGACCCAAATCAGTTAACACATTTAAGCTCAAAATTACCAACAAACAATTAAAGATTTGTTTATGCGATCCGAAAAAGTAAATATGAGCAGGCCTCCCAAATACAAACAACCACCTTGGTACTACTATATGATCGGAATAGCTTCGATCGTCGTCATTGGGATGCTTAAAGATATCATCTGGATTTTGCTTTAGTACTCTACGTTGGAAGAAAAAATAATTCCGTAGGTTGCTAATGAACCTTCCGCTTCATCATGGGGGCGATTATTTAACTGAAATGCGCCGATAATGAATTCGTTATTTCTTTCAGGCAAAGCAACACCCAACGTGATTAAATCAGTATCTGAATGTTCCGATGTGTTCTTTGCAAAACCAAGCATAGGCTTGATGTTTTCAGAAGCATCCATACGAAAACCCACAGCATAGGTCCATGCGGCGGCTGTTTCATAAGAGCCCGCATAGTTTTCAGACTCTGTTTTTGATTGATAAGCAACATCAACATTCAAAAAATTATTTTCCCCTAGGCGCAACTCTTGACCCATGCGCGCAGAGATTTCCCCTTTGGTTTGCGGATCAAAATCAATCGTTTCTTCTTGAATATTTGTCGGGTCATCGGATGTTAACAGGCTCGCCATCGCTGTTCCCTTAGAAGAAATTTTAAACGGAGAAAAACCTAACGATCCCCCAACATTCCAACGATCCGTCACTTTCGCCATCACACCAGCGACAACGAAAACAGAGTTGGTCTTTGCATCCGCTTGAATGAAGCGAGTACCTGCAGAAACACCTGCTTGGGAGCTTGTCGTATAGCCATGGGTTTTTTCTGAAACGGTGGAAACACCCGCAGAGATTCCCAAAGCCACATTTTCATTGCCTTCCCAAGGTCGCGCATAGGAAACGCCCGCCACTAAATCTGTTTTTTCAGTGCGTACGATGCTTTTGGTAAGAACCCCGGCCGCTTCTGAATTTGATGCTGCAACAACTTGATAGGTTAATGGACTGCTAATGAAAATCGCTTTGCTGCCGCGATCTGCGGGATAAATACCGGCCGCTATTAGAGGACGGACTGCGATCTCTTCAGGTTCTACGGCCACTCCCGGAATTGTAAACTCTTGTCTAGCAATGGCGTTACCGCTGACGGTTAAAGAGGTTTTATCAGAGGCACGGAAAGCCAATCCTGCCGGGTTGATCAAAGTATTCCCTGGGGATTCTGGCATCGCTACGCCCGTATTAGCGATAAAGGCTTCGCGATGGCCCACTGGCAATGGCAATTCAAGAGCGAAGGATTTTAAGGAAATAATTGAAAATAAGAATAAAAATTTAAACATGGCAAAATAATGCTTCTGCCATGTTTATTGATCAAGTTCGAAATTTAAGAAAACTAAAATGAATAGTTCACTTCAACAATAGAATTCGGAACAAGACTTACACCGTCAGCCAATGTCAGCGCTTTGCCGTCAAAGGAATAATCTGCTTTAGCCAAAACGACCCCATCAACGCGAACATCAATAATTTCTGTTACGCCCGCAGTTTTCAAAGCAAAACGGCGAACGGCCTTAGCAACTGATCTATCAATAATATCATTGAAAGAACCCGTCCAATTCGCATCACAAATATTATAAGTATGTCCGCCCGTCGCAGTCGCTAATTCACCATAGATCGCACCCGCTTTAAAGCCACAGGGGCTTAAAGCCTTAGTAACCGTGATGAATGAACTGATGCTTAGATCCTGCAACTTGATGTTCTTTGAAGCAGCTAAAGAATCCAAAATGATTTTAGATCCCCACATAGATTCATCATCGGTCACAAACACGATGACTTTCTTTGAGCTTTCTCTAAAAAAATCCTTAGCCGCCCCGGATAAATTACCAGACAGAAGCGCCGGTCCATTCGTAGAGTTTACAAACATATCCAGTTGGGAAAATGAAGATGCTGGCAAAGTCGGATCTAAAGACACGCTTGTGCCAGTGGAACCTTTTTTACTAATTAGCATAAATTTAAAATCAGTGCTGGTTCTAAGAACTGCAATAAATGACTTTAAATTATCACGAATAATCGCAGCCTCTTGAGTCATTGAGCTTGAATTATCCACAACCCAAATCATATCTAATGGAGCAGTCTCGTGATTAAAAGTTACTTTGAAAGTTTGCGACGTTTCAGTTGCTTCAGTAGAACCCAGGTCTTCAGACCCCGAAGCCTCGACAGGAACTTCAACGAAAGAAGGATTATTAGGCGCACAGTTTTGAAAGAAAAGTACAAGCGTACTTGCATAGGCAAGCAATATCCCTTTTTTCATTTCGTTCCCCCCAGAACTAGCGATTCATTATTAGCTTAGCAGGTCTAATAGAAAAGATATTAAAAAAGTCTATGAAGTGATCAGCCGTCTCAGGTTGATATAAAAATACTATCGATGTGTCTCAAAACTAAATGCCGTTAAGGCTTTTATAAAATTGTAAAACCTTGTTATCCACAATAATGGATCGTGGGTTCCAGCCAATAAGGTGCAATCCTTCGGAAGAACGCAAACGACTTAACGCCACGTAGGCATGCCCTGGTTCCCACAAAGAACTTAGATCACACCATAAATCATCCAGTGTAGCTCCTTGGCTTTTATGAATCGTCGTAGCATAGGCAAGAGTCAGTGGAAACTGAATCACCGAAGCCATAATATTGCCTTCGGCATCCTGAACCGCGAATGAAGTTTTATCCACTTGCACTTCCCGGCCATTATCTTTTTTAACGACTATTTTATCTGTGGCAATATCTGTGATGTAGCCGCGAGTCCCATTGACCCATCTTTTTTGCGGATCGTTTTGTAAGAACATCACTCGGCACCCAAGTTTCAGCACTAGTTTTACTGGAACAGGTGCCGCCTTCATCAGCATTTCGATATGTTTTTCGGAACCAAAATAAATGGAATCAATCGTGACTTCTTCGTCATTGATCTCGTCTAATTTCTTTTGATTGAATTTTTCAGCGTTGATTTTTCTTGGGAAAAGTCTTGTCCCCGGATGATCTTCATCGTGTTCTTTAACGTGATCATTTAAAAATTCACGCACTCGAGGTGAAACAGATCCATGACGAACATCGCTTAAGATATCCAAAAACAAGTTTTCTGAAACTCGCTGGTTGTGCGAAAGAAGAACATTTTGAAAGCCACTGTTTTCCCAAACTTGATTTAAAAAACACCAGTCACGTTGACCGGTTTGCGTGACCGGCGGAAGTTGCGCAAAATCACCGACAGCGATGATTCTCATCCCTCCCCAGGGAAGTTTAGATTCACGCGCCCTTTGGCTTAAGGCTTCTGCAATCATGAGCGCTTGGCCGGGGATCATTGAAATTTCATCGATGATGACGCCTTCCACGGTTCTTAGACGAGTCATTAGACGTTTGTCTTTTGAAGCTCTCTCGAAAGTCGCGTCGGGGCCGCCTTCCATAATTCCTAAGCCAAAAAAGCTATGAAAGGTTCGTCCTCCAAGTAAAACTGCCGCAGCTCCTGTACTAGCTAGAATCGGCATTTCCTTGGAATCTAGTTCCTTCATGTAGTGGCGAATAAGAAAACTTTTTCCGCTGCCTGCACCGCCCGTTAAAAAGACGTTTTCACCAGATCTTAATAGATCCAGGGCACTGTCTTGTTCGGCTGAAAGTTCTACGGGGGCACGGCTCATAGGGACAGATCATGCCAGCAGAGTGGCTTTGACACAAGGTGTGGGTTAATTATGGAGCCCCCGCGCCCTTCGCTAAAGCTACGGAGGACAAGACGGCGGGCAAGACGGTGGGCGGGCGTCCAAATTCAAGTAGGATTCATTTCTAAATGCGGCTTGCTGTAAATTTGGTCAGATGTTATTTTAAATCTCTTTACCTGCTTTGACGCTGGAGGCTTCAGTGACGGAAAAGATCGTAAAATTCCAAACTAAATCTGCAAATCCCTTTTTTGAAGGCGTTTTTGATATTGCACCGGCTGAGCTTCAGCAATTCATGCAAAACGTGAAAATGATCGATGTTCGTCAACCCGACGAGTACACAGGTGAGCTTGGCCACGTACCAGGATCTGAACTTATGGTTCTAGATACTTTACCAGATCATCTTGAAAAACTTCCCAAGGATCAGTCTGTTGTTTTCATCTGCCGCAGTGGCCAGCGTTCAGCTAAGGCAACAGCTTATGCACAGATGAATGGTTTCACCCATGTTTATAACATGCAGGGCGGAATGCTTCTTTGGAACAACCTACAACTTCCTACAGAAAAATAATTTAGCTTCCACGGATTAGGAAAAAATATGCCAGGAAAAGTTTTTGTAAACAGAACATTGAATCTTAAAAAGATTCGTTACATCGGCGTCGACATGGACCACACGTTGGTTCGTTATAACAGTGAAAACTTCGAAAGACTTTCGCACACGACGATGATTAACAAACTAGTTAAACGCGGTTACCCTGAAACTTTGCGCAAATTGACTTTCGATTATAACTTCGCGATTCGCGGACTGGTTATTGATCGCAAAATGGGAAATCTTTTAAAGCTGAACCGCTACACGGCGATTCGCGCTAGTTACCATGGCTTAAAGCCGCTAGATTTCAAAAGCCATCAAAAGCTTTATAAATCGACTTACATTGACCTTAGTAATACTGATTACTTGGCAGTAGATACTTCATTTTCTATCTCGTTAGCGAACTTGATTGCCCAAATTGTTGAACTTAAAGATACAGACGTTGGTAACAAGTATCCTGAATACTCGCAAATTGCTGACGACGTTCTTGATGCTTTAGATGAAGCACACCGTGATGGTTCCTTAAAAGATGAAGTTAAAAAGAACCTGGAACATTTTATTATTAAAGATCCAGAACTGGTGGCGGGCTTAGAAAAGTTCCGTCGTCATGGAAAAAAGATTTTCGTTCTTACGAACTCAGATTTCCATTATACAAAACTTCTTTTGGACTACGCTGTTCAACCCTTCCTAAAAGAACACCAGTCTTGGCAGGATTTGTTTGAAATCGTAATTACTTTCGCTTCAAAACCTAAATTCTTCTATGAAAGCCAAAAGTATCTGCGCGTGAACCCCGCTGATGGCACCATGACGAATATGGAAGGCAAACTGACTCCGGGAATTTACCAGGGCGGTAACGCTAAGAAATTCACCGCGGACCTAGAGCTTGCCGGTGATGATATTCTTTATATCGGGGATCATATTTACGGCGATATCCTACGCTTGAAAAAAGACTGTAACTGGAGAACAGCTATGGTCATCGAAGAGCTTAGCGTTGAAGTTGATAACAATAAAGCGGCCGAACCGTTGAATCAGGAAATCGAAATCCTGATGAGAAAAAAAGAGCCTCTTGAAGATGAATTGACTGACTACATGACTCGCAAGATTGAAAAAGTCGGCACAGTCAGCGAACAGCAAGTTGAAACTTTGCAAAAATCAATTTCTGAAATCGATTCGCAAATCAGCCAGCTGATCAAAAAGCAGCAATTAATGTATAATTCAAACTGGGGTCAGTTGATGAGAGCGGGTAACGAAGAAAGTTATTTTGCTTACCAATTAGATCGCTATGCTTGCGTGTACATGGAAAAGCTTGCAGATCTTCTAGAGCTTTCCCCGCGCACCTACTTCCGCGCACCAAGAAGACCTCTAGCCCACGAAATCTACTAGCCTTCACGGGCCCGCTTCAACAGCGGGCTCGTCACGCCGTTGCTTCAGCGAAGGCGGATCACCATTCAATAGCTTCTTGATCCCTAAAGAACTTCCCGTTGGGGCCGCCTTTAGGCAGTGTTGCCGCCCAGACAATTCCTTTAATTCCCTGTTCAACCGTTCGATCCGCATTGGGCCCACCCATATCAGTCCGCACCCAACCCGGCGAAACAGAATTCACACAGATGTCGCTGCCTTCAACTTCGCTAGCAAAAAGATTTGTAACCATATTTAGGGCCGTCTTAGACAGCCGGTAAGCTGCTGAGGCCGACTGGCTATGACTTAGCTGAGCCATGCCACTAGAAACATTCACAATGCGACCGTAACCCTCTTGTTTCATCAATGGGAAAATTTTTTGAGTTAACAAAAAAGGTCCCAACGTATTCACCGCAAAAGTTTTTTGAATGGTCGAAGATTTGGTTTTAAAGATCGATTGGTTGCCGCCATCTTCCTTATCAATCAAGATACCGGCATTATTAATAAGCACATCGACAAAGCCATATTCTTTACGAACATGTTCAACGAAATCGTTAATGCTTTTTTCCTGGGACACATCAAGCTTCATCGGCACGACATCCAGGTTTTTCATTTTTAAAGCATTTAACGTCTTTTGTTCTTTATCGGGGTTGCGCATAGTCATTAGGACTTTAAATCCCCTTTGCGCCAAAGCTTCGCTTGTTGCTAAGCCCAATCCCCGATTTGCTCCCGTGACGATGGCGATTTTTTTCATATTATGGGCGTGGCACCGGACGTTCACGGTCCAAAGGAACTAATACGCCCGTTGTCCAATTTTTTTGAACGATGACACACTCTGAAGAAATCACGCGCCAACGTTCTAATGGAAAGCGGTAAACTGTTTCAACCCAGCCCCAGCCATTCCAATCGACAACACGGCGGTAACCGCTGCCACGGGAATCACGTACTGAGCGAGTTTCACGGTGGAAAGTCAAAAGAGGATAATGAAGTTTTAAATTTCCATTTGCTTCTAACTGCGCTTTTGCTGGCTCATCAAAAACGCAACCATAATAACCATCAAGACTGCGCAGACGACCATTTAGGATTTCGCCAACTTGAACATCGCGATTTACTGGAACCTTAAATTCAAAGAAATAATCTGAAGGCGCCCCATTCGGATAATAACTGCGCGTATTTAAAGTAAGGCGACCATCAAACTCGTGCAAACGAACTTGATATGTGCCCTCAAGATTTGAATACTCCCCTTCAAGGTTGCTTGCCGCAAAAGAACTTACGCTTACAAAAGTTAACAAAGATAAAACTAAAGATTTCATATTGTCCCCTTATCTTGGTCCCTGGTTACGATTAAACAGGATCAAATAATCTTTTCCGCCTGTTTGTTCCATCATTCCGGAATATTTATTGCTTTCAAATTGCTTACGATACGTTTTTCTTGCGATGTTTTGGATCATGCACCCCAAAGCCGCTGTGCCCGCAGAATCCGTGCCCTCTTGCAAAAAGCACTTAGGCTCAAAAGTGGCTTCCTGAGCGCGAGTCACCGGGAATTTCGTCACAGAAAAACTCATCACATCGAGCTTGTACTCTTCTTTCAATCGATATGCAGGATTATTCTTTAATAGTTGCGAAGAATAAATATTAGGAACGATGACTAGAACCCTCAGTCCTTGTTCACGGGCTTTTCTCACTCCCTCAACAAAACGCTGCATTTCTTCTTTGATATCAATACGCATGGAAGAAACGAATAGTTCAACATAAGGAAGCATTGGTTCAACTACGATCACATCATACTTAGAACCCGGAGTTTGGTTGGCTTCAACAAAGCCACGCACAACTTCCATATCTTCGACAAAGTTTGGCGTCACCCCGAACATCACAATCGGAGCCGCTTGAATTTCCATGCGCAATCGTTCATAGATGCCTTTGCCAAGCTCTTCAGGAGTTTCAACTTGAGAGAATTTGATCTTTGGAATTGATTTCGGCTCCAAAGAGAAATTCAGAGCGAAATAAACGCCAGTTGCGAGGAATGCAGCACCACACAGCCAATAAAAGTATTTCATGTCACGGAACTTACCTTAGTTAGGAAGTAAGTCCAGTCAGCCCTCACGCCACGCCGTGGCATTTAGCTTTGTAATCTGTTAGAATTATGCTAGGTTGCGAACCATTACAGAGGACTTGATCCCTTAAAAGACAGGTACCCATATTATGCAGGCGACAGAAAACGTATCTTCTATTTCTTATTTGCTTATTGGCTCTGGCCGCGTCGCCCGACATCTCGGTCATTACCTTCATTTATCTAATATAAACTATCAATCCTGGGACCGCTCGCAAGACCCCCATGCTTTGGGACGAAAAGTTGCTGGCGCAAGCCACGTTTTATTGGCGATCAGTGATTCCGCGATTGAGGGTTTTTACCGTCAGCGCCTCGCAGGCCATGACATCACGGTTGTCCAGTTTTCCGGAGCCCACCACTTTGAAGGCATGATCTCTGCCCATCCACTTATGACTTTTGGGCCGGAACTTTATGATCTTAGCTTTTATAAAAAAATTCATTTTACTTTGACTGGTGCGGATCACTTAAACAAAGCCCTACCTGGTTTTGAAAATCCATTTAGCGTTATCGAAGCTTCTGAAAAAGCCCTTTATCATGCTTACTGCGTTTTAGGTGGGAACTTCACGACTCTGCTAGCCGCAAAAATGCTTTCCGGCTTTGCAGAGTTGAAAATCCCTGCAGAAGCCGCCGAAGTGTATTTACAGAAAGTTCTAACGAATACGTTAGCTGCACCAGATAAAGCCTTAACAGGTCCCCTAGTTAGAAAAGACGCCGCAACCGTTGAAGCTAATTTAACAGCTTTAAAAAACGATCCCTATCAAGAAGTGTACAAAGCATTTTTAAAAACTCTTTGGCCCGAATATCCGCGAAAGTGAGGCCGCTATGAAAACTATTTTAGACTTTCATGAAAAGAAAATTAAAAACCAAAAAATCTCAATGATCACTTGTTACGACTACACTTTTGCGCGGATTCTTTCGCAAAGTAATATTGATTGCCTACTAGTGGGTGATTCCTTAGCGATGACAATGCATGGTCATAAAACAACATTGAATGCTTCCGTGAATATGATGGCGCTACATACTGCGGCGGTCGTGCGCGGAGCTGGAGATAAATTTGTAATAGGTGATTTGCCATTCATGAGTTACCGCAAAGGCCTTACTGCCAACATGAATTACGTAGAAAAAATCATGAAGGCCGGCGCCCACGCTGTGAAACTTGAAGGTGCCGCTGGAAATATTGAACTAGTTCGCCATTTAGTGGATTCAGGTGTACCAGTGATGGGACATCTTGGTTTAACACCTCAATCAGTGAACCAACTTGGCGGGTTTAAAGTTCAAGGCCGCGATGAAAAAGCGCAAAAGAAAATCAAAGAGCAAGCTTTGCAATTGCAAGATGCCGGAGCTTTTTCCATCGTGCTTGAATGTGTTCCTTCAAAACTTGCTAAAGAAATCACGGCTTCCTTGGAAGTTCCAACGATCGGCATAGGTGCCGGTCCTGACTGCGACGGTCAGGTGTTGGTATTGCAAGACATGCTTGGGATGAACGAAGGATTTAAACCTAAGTTCCTAAAAACATATTTCAATGGTTTTGAAACTTTGAAAGATGTTTTTAACGACTACCACCAAGAAGTAACTACCGGTGCCTTCCCGACCGAGAAAGAGAGTTACTCATGACAACGGTATTAAAATCCCCCCAAGAATTTAAATCCTGGCGTAAAAACATTAAAGGCAGTGTTGGCTTTGTGCCCACCATGGGGGCTTTACACGCTGGTCACGAAGAGCTTTTAAAGAAAGCCCGCAAGGAAAACGATGTTGTCGTTCTTTCTATTTTCGTAAATCCAACACAGTTCAACGATCCAAATGATTTACAAAAATATCCAAAGACCTGGGAACAAGATTTAGCTATGGCCGAACGTAATGGCGTTGAAGCGATTTTCTATCCCCAGTACGAAGAGATGTATCCGGATAAATATCGCTATAAAGTTAGTGAAAACGACTATTCAAACTTACTAGATGGCCAGCACCGCCCAGGTCACTTTGATGGTGTGCTATCGGTGGTGATGAAACTTTTTAATGTTGTCGCGCCAACTAAAGCATACTTCGGTGAAAAAGATTATCAGCAAATGACTTTAATCAAAGGCATGGTTGAAAGCTTTTTCATGGATCTTGAAATCGTGCCCGTTCCGACGGTGCGAGAAAAAGATGGTTTGGCCATGAGTTCTCGCAACACCCGTTTGACCGCACAACAACGAGAGTTAGCGCCAGCTATTTATAAAAGCCTAACTGAAAGTAAATCCGCTGGTGAAGCGGCTTTGAAATTAGAAAATCTAGGATTCGTCGTGGATTATGTGACGGATATAGGTAAACGCAGATTCGCAGCGGCCAAACTCGGCGACGTGAGGTTGATAGACAATGTCGAAATCTAAAGTTCTATTTATGCTTACGGGATCTATTGCCTGCTACAAAGCTTGCCATGTTATTTCACGACTTGTGCAGAACAACTGCGACGTGCAAGTTGTGGCTACACCGTCAGCTTTGCAATTTGTTGGTAATGCCACCATTGAAGGCCTTACGGGTAAACCCGTAGTCAGTGATATGTATGCTTCTGGCAATGTGATGGATCATATCCACCTTATGCGTTGGGCTGATTTAATTTTAGTTGCACCAGCAACAGCAAGTTTTATTAATAAAGCCGCACAAGGCGTTGGTGATGATTTAGTTCAAACTTTATTCTTAGCCCATGATTTCAAAAAACCGTTCTTAGTAGCACCGGCGATGAATACAAGCATGTATCTTCATCCGGTAACGCAAAAATCACTGAAAACTTTAAAAGAGTTGGGAATTCAAATTCTAGATACAGCGTCCGGGATTTTAGCTTGCGGTGAAGAGGGCTGGGGAAAACTTTTAGATCCCGATCAAATTTTGAAGCTGACTCTAGAAGCTTTAAAGCAGCCTCAAACAGCAAGCGCTTCACCTGCTGCAAAGACAGCTACCCAAAAAGTAAAAGTGCTTGTCACTGCTGGTGGCACACAAGAACCCATTGATACAGTTCGTACGATCACGAACCTAAGTTCTGGCAGAACTGGAATCAAGTTAGCAGAATACTTAACCCAAATGGGTTTTGATGTAACTTTGTTGCAAGCCCACGGTTCCAAAAAAACTTCCAATGTCACCCGAAGTGATGTCTTTGTTAGTTTTGATAGCTTAAACGCAAAAATGAAGCATTACCTGCAGGGCGAAAATTTCACCCACGTGATTCACGCAGCCGCAGTCAGTGATTATTCTGTGGATTTCATTGAAGTCGCAGGCGAAAAACATCGTCCACTTGAAGTTAAAAAGGTCAGTTCAGACTCTGACAGCATGAGCATTCACTTAAAGCGCAATCCAAAAATCGTGGATCACTTAAAGGAATATTCTAAGAACAAAGACCTGCAGGTGATTGCATTTAAACTTACCAGCCATGCAAGTTTTGAAGAAAAGCTGACAGCAGTGAAAAAGCTCTTCACAAACTCCCACGCAGACTTAGTCGTTCATAATGATATGACTGACATTGATATTTCTAGCGGAGCACACAAATTTACTTTATACAGCCCCGAAAGCTCCGTCCCATGCGAAAACCTAGACCGTTTGGCTAGTGAATTAGCCCAAGCTATTATACCGAAGGATACTATATGATCTTATGTCTAGATGTCGGAAACACCCAAATATACGCAGGACTTTTTGACAAAGACAAAATGCTACTTTCATTCAGAAAGAACTCTAAAAGCGGAGCTTCGTCGGATGAAACAGGAATCTTTTTAAGAAGTGCGATACGTGAGAATGGTTTTGATCCGTCAAAAATTACCAAGATCGCGATCTGCAGTGTTGTGCCAGAAGTGATATACTCATTACGTGGCGCTTGTATGAAGTATTTTAATATCAATCCATTCATCCTTCAGGCCGGAGTTAAAACGGGATTGAAAGTAAAATACAGAAATCCAGTGGAAGTAGGTGCTGACCGAATTGCGAATTCAATAGCAGCGACCCACCTTTACCCTGGTAAGAATTTGATATTAGTAGACTTAGGAACAGCGACAACATTCTGTGCTGTGACTAAGGAAAAGGATTACTTGGGTGGTTCTATTGTTGCGGGTTTACGCCTGAACATGGAAGCCTTAGAAAGCAAAACCGCCAAGCTTCCTTCAGTTGAAATCATCTCAATGCATGAAGCCTTGGGAAGATCGACAATCGAAAGCATTCAGTCAGGTCTTTTTTACGGCCACCTAGGAACGATTAAAGAACTGAGTGAAAGAATCACCAAGGAATGTTTTCAAGATGAAAAACCTTTAGTGATCGGCACTGGCGGTTTTGCTTATTTGTTTGAAAAAGAAAAGATATTCGACGAGATCGTACCGGATTTAGTTTTAAAAGGTATGTTGATCGCTTTGCAGTACAATACGTAAGGAATAAGAAAATGAATGTTTCAATGATGCGCGCAAAAATTCACAGAGCCACTGTTACAGGCGCTGATCTTGCCTACGAAGGCTCTGTTAGCATTTGTCCTGATCTAATCAAAGCGTCAGGTTTATTGATCAATGAACGTGTTGATATTTACAACTGCCACAATGGCGCTCGTTTTTCTACTTACGTGATCTTAGGTGAAAAAGGCGAGATCTGTCTTAATGGTGCAGCTGCCCGCCACGTTCACAAAGGGGACCTGGTTATCATCGTAGCTTATTGCGGACTATCTATCGAAGAAGCCCGCGATCACAAACCAGCTGTGGTTTTCGTTGATGAACAAAATCGCGTAACTGAAAAACGTTCTGAAGATCGTAAGAATAATAAATAATCAGATTTTTTCAGGGGAAGAGGACCTAACCTCTTCCTTATTTCTTCTTGTTTGAAGATTTCTTTTTAGAGTCAGCTGATGATCCCGCGGCCGGAGTTCGAGCTTTGGCCCCTTTAGTGGTCTTTGTTTCGGTGACCTCTGTAATTTTAGTCACGGTTTTCTTAGTCACAGTGACATCTCCATCTTCATCTTCAGAAGTTTCTGTCGTTGTTGTTGTCGCAGAACTGTTTTGATTGTTTGAATTTCCAGATGCGCCAGTCTCTGTGGAATTAAAATTAGAATCGTTTGCAGCCGGCACATTAAAATTAGGATCATTGGCGGCTGGTGCAGTTTCGACGACGCCTTCAACTTTCACCGGATTTGCGACGCCATTGCAAAAAGGGTATTTTCCCATGATGGCTCTGGTTTTTTCAGCTCCGCTGATATCCCCACCCCGGGCTTTATTCCAGTCATCATTTCGTAACGGCCCCCAATAGGTTCCTTGTCTTCCGCGCGAAGTAGGAGTCATTAACGTATCGCGGTTTTGCAGTTCTTTTGCTAACAGATCCACTGCGCACTGAATGTTTTCATTGGGACGATGAAGATCGCGGGCTTTTGGACAAACAGGTTGCCACACTTGAAACAAACCCACTGCAGTACCATTGGGTGCATTGCGATTATCATTCGTCGGATTGCAGGAAGATTCTGAAGACGACATCGCCATCAACACCCACACCCAATAAAGCTCGCGCTGGTCTTTGGACATTTTGCCGTAGTCTTTACACCAGTTCGTGATATCGCCAGGGAAGTTTTCGCCAAAAGACTGCGGCTTATCTTTAATTTGTTGAAGAGCGTAAGATCCCCACGGACCTAACTCCCCTTCCTTATTGATAAATTGATTGCAGCCTGCACTAAAGTTCCCCGTTGCAGCTGAACTTCCGACTCTTCTTGCTAGCTCACGGTCTATGCCTTGTTCATATTGGAAACCTTGACTTTCACGGGCGCGATAAGCGGCATCACCGATACTATAAGCATCATCAGAAAGTCTTTTTCCCTGTGATCCCATCGCGGTATTCGGCGACCCTCTAAACATGTTCGAACAAAAGCCAAAGATCAGTTGAAAGATGCCTTGTTTTTTCTGGGCACTTGCAGCCGCTTCGGCTTGTGCTGCTTGTTGTTCCGCCAATTGTTGAGCTTGCAGTTGTTGTTGTTGCAGCATGTATTGCTGTTGCGCCTGCATTTGGGCGAACGCCGCATCCGCATTGACGGTTTGCGCCAAAGAATTCAGCGGAAGAAAAAATAGCAAAACTGCTAGGCGTTTTATGTACATAGGAACTTTATCGGGTTCTTAGGTACGCATCATGAGCTTTGCGCAGAATAACAGGACTAAAGTAATGAAAGTGCGAGGAATTATAGGCTCTGCAACGCATCGCAGGGATTTGTTGGGATCACGTCAAGATCCACAAATTTTCTTGGAAGATGAAAGCTAAAAGACTAAGTTTACGAAAGTTTCATCATTCTCGAGGGGGGAATTCATGAAGACGTTGCTTCTTTTTGGCTTGGCGTTTGTCACCACTTTACTTGCATCGGTTCCAACACTGGCTGCAAATTCTAGCAAAGAAATCCCCTACTATGGCGAAAAGTTTTACAGAGATCTTTCTAGCGGTGTTGCTAACGATTCTTTAAAGTTCAATATCAAAGCAGTTCTTAGAAGTTTCCACCTTACAGTTCCAGGCACATACGACCAGATAGTGGATCAGTGTTCAGGCAACAATTGTTATGCACATGTATCAGTCGGATACGACGGGGCTCGCGTGTTCTTGATGGGTAAACACTACCTAATACAACACGGAAACTCTTACGGTGTTTTTGATGTGTACTGTGATAAAGAAAGAAACGAGAGCGAATTCACCCACGGTCATGAACCAGGTCCAGGACAAGTACCAGACAACACTATCGTAAATATCGAACACACTTGGCCACAAAGCAGATTCTCGGGCCGCCACGCTAAAGGCACTCAAAAAGCCGACATGCACCACCTTTACCCTACTGATTCTCAACTTAATTCAATTCGCGGAAACAACAACTTCGGCGAAGTTACTAAAGACACTCACACACTTAAATGTAGTGCTTCGCGCTTCGGTCGCTCTGCAAACGGCAACAGAGAAATCTTTGAACCACCTCAAAATCACAAAGGTAACGTGGCCCGCGCCCTTTTCTATTTCTCTTTACGCTATGACCTTCCAATTGATTCAAATGAAGAAGCTTTCTTAAGAAAGTGGTCTAAAGAAGATCCAATTGATGAAGATGAAATCAGACGCAATGAAGAGATCAAAGAACTACAAGGCAACAGAAACCCATTTGTAGATTTCGCAAATCTTGAAGACAGAATTAACGACTTCTAATTCTAATTCTAAGAACAAATAAAAAAAGCGCCTACCAGGGCGCTTTTTTCGTTTCAGGGATCTAAAAGTCCAAATACTCTTTAAGTTCTTTTAAATGGTACTGCCATCCAACTTTAAAGTCTTTCATCACCTTGGCTCTGCGGTCTTCAGGCAATGTTTCCCAGCCACTGTGCTTAACGGTTAAAAAAGACTTTTTCTCTTTAGTTCCTATAGTAAATTTACACTCAGTCACAGCTGATCTTGGCCAGTCCTTTTCTTTCCACGTAAAGGTGATTTCTTTTTTATCTTTCACAGATAGCACTTTCCCTGAAGCGACCTGATCGTTGCCATCATCATCTTGCCATTCTTCACGGAACGAACCGCCAACTTTAGGTTGAAGTTTGATATCTTCGCCCCACCAGTTTTCTAATTCGTCAGAATCGGTCAGCGCGTGCCACAGTTCACCCGTTGTACATTTAACTATGATGGAAAGTTCGATGACTTCTTTCATAAAGGCTCCTCAAGGTCGTTAGACCCATTCTAGCCTAACCGCTTGACCTGACAATGCTTTTCATGGAACTTCACGGGCATGGCACTGACACTTCTGCAATTACAATCCGGTTTTAAAGCTTATGGCGCAAAAGTTCTTTTTGAGGATGCCACCTTTGCCATTAATGAAGGCGAACACGTCGGTGTCATCGGTCCCAACGGCGCAGGCAAAACCACCTTGTTTAAAATC